>JAZTZW010000018.1:0-323550 GCA_045637685.1 Eubacteriales bacterium
TTATGGCTTGTATAGCCGTATCGTTCAACGGAACGTCACGCTTGCTCGATGCCGACTTCAATTTCCCAACCACCATTTCGGTTTTCGGACCCACCTGCTCGTAACCGTCGCGCACGTTTCTCTGCTTCACACCTCTCTGCACGTGCAACACACGGTTCTCCAAATCAATGTCGCTGTTCAGCAATCCAAGCACCTCGCCCGTCCTCAACCCCGTGTTCAGCATAAGGAATATCGCACCCGCTTGCTTGTATAACTTCTTGCCCGTTGCGTATTGCTTTGACGCTTCTTCTTTTAGCTTCGCTATTTCTTCGGGCGTGAATATGGTAACAGTTTCGTTGGTGGGCAAATTTTCCTTGCCCTGTGCCGCCATAAAGTTCGCTTTCTTTATCATCTTCACACTCTGCATCGGGTTCTTGGCAATCAATTCTTGTTGTGTCAGATAGCGGAAGTATTCGTTGAGTATAACGTAAACCTTTTTCACGGTGGTGTAGGCATAGCCCTTGCTCATCCAATGGTTTAACAGTTTTTTGATGTCCGATGCCTGAATATTTCCCACCACCTTGTCCCCAAGTATCGTATATATTTGGTTCTTTGCGGTACATTCAAGGCGGTCGTAGGTGGTTCTCTCAACCGACGGGAACTTGAACACCTGCAACCAGTTCTGCATACTGTCCTGCAAGGCCTTCTTGCTCTCGTCGCTGGCTTCAATCATCTTGTCAAACTCGGAGATGTACTCGGTCATCTTTTTGTTGACCTCTTGCTTGGTCGTTCCCGAGAAGCTCTTGCGCTTCCTCTCGCCACTCTCGTCCATATACCAAACCACACCGCACCATCGTCCGTCGGTTCTCTTGAACGCACTGCCGTTTGTTAACAACTTCTTTTGCATTAAATTTCAACTCCTTTCGTTAGCTACATACAATACCACAAAGATTTTATAATATCCAGTGGTTTTTTGATAAAGAATAATGTTTAATTGGCACGTTGCACCAATGCTATATTTATTTAACTTTGAGTTAACAACAATCTTCCTAACAATATCTGTACATTGCAAATTTTAATGTTATACTATAACCAGAAGCAGACGTCAGCTTACTTTTACTCAATGGAGGTATCATTATGAAAATGACCATCGGTGCAAACATTAAGCGTTTGCGTACCGCAAAAAATATCACGCAGGAACAGCTTTCTGTTGCGATGAACGTTACCTGCGCCGCAGTAAGTAAATGGGAAAGAGGCGAAACCTATCCCGATATTACAATTCTGCAACCGTTGGCATATTATTTTGGAGTAACGCTTGACGAGCTTATGGGTTACAACCAGGAAAAGATTCAAGCTGAGATCGACGAAGTAATCGAGCTTTATAGAAAGCATTGGAACGATGACGAAGGTCGCAAAATCATTGTTAAGGCATATCACGATTATCCAAACGATTATGGTATAATGTACCGTTATATGTGGAACATCGGAGGTGATATGGCAGATAATGATCCTGAAGTTCTGATTGCCCACAAGGATGAATTCCTTACTATCTGTGATAAAATATTGGACGGATGTACAGAAGAAGGTCTAAGACTTGGGGCGTGGAATATGAGAGCGAAAATTCTCCATGCCGAGGGAAAGACAGAAGACGCACTTGAAATCTACAAAACCAAATTTGCCGATTGGTTCTCTGCAAGCGGCCAAAAGACAGAACAACTTTTTGCCAAAGGCACAAACGAATATTACTACCATGTGCAAAAGAATATGTATGAGCTTATAAATTTTGCCGCAGATAAACTTGGTAGAACTATATTCTTCAACCCTTTGCTTTCTATGGAAGAGAAGTTGGAACGTGCAATTAACTGTGGCGATTTGATGCTTAATGCATTTGGAGAAACTAACGAGGCGTTCTTCCTTATGCTTGCGTGGGCTTTCCTTGGAAGAATGGAAAACGACTTCTGCTATCGTGGAGGTACCGATGAACAGGTGATAGCTATTATAGATAAAAGTCTGTATGCTGCAAAAAAACTTGAGGAATTAAGAGCGCAAAACGAATCTTTAGACCGTGCCTTTGATCGTTTCTCCGGCAGAAACATTTTTGAACACAAGCTTGAACTATGTGCCAATGCCACGGTTGGCAGACGAGCAGAACTATTAAACAATCCGTACTATAAAGCTATTTTGGACAAATACAGATAACACTCCTTTTGCCCCACGTAAGTGGGGCTTTTTTCTTGCAACCCCTCTTAAAACCTTGATTTTTCTCGATTATTCCGTGCCTTGACTCCTAACCTTAAAAAAGGCGATTTTGCAACCCCTCTTATGAAAAGCCCGAAACCTCTTCAACGGTCGGCGTTGCCGTCCGAAGTGAGCCGAGTCGGGAGCTTGTGCAACCCCGACTCTTATTCCTGCTTGAAAATATTCTTCACGAATCTTTTGTGTTTTGGAGCATTCTTTCGACTTCTTGCTTTCTGTTTTCGATCATTGCAAGAGTCATTTGTCTTTCTAACTGTCTGTCCATAACCTGCTGTATGGGAAGAATGGTGTATAGAAGTGTGCCGTTTCTTGTTTCACCGCTTTTCGTAATAATCTGCGTATGCTCGGTAGTGATAAGCCCTTTTTGAATCAAGCCTTGCACGTATTTGCGCACACTGTTTACACTCTTACCGATTGCACGGCCGATAGTCGTGTAGCTTGGATGACACTGATAGGTTCTTCTGTCTTCGCATCGAAGCAGAAACGCATATACCAATATCTCGCCGTCAGTTAGATCGAGATCAAACACCGCGTTGGGAATAGGAAAATAGTTTTGCTGTTTTAACTTTTGCATTTCAGCGTTTAACATAGCTTACCTCCTTTCGTATTTTTGTTCAGCCATTCAATGAGCTTATCTTTTTGTACAACCATGCGCTTTCCGATATGCGTAACGGGGAAGTCGGGTTTACTCATCAGCTCGTAGCAAGACGACTGCGAGATGCCCAGTAGATTTGCAACCTGCTTTGCATTCAGAAAGCAGGGAAGCTCATCGAAGGATTTGTAGATAGCTTCTTTCATTTATTTACTCCTTTCTTGACAAACAAAAAAGGCACCGAGATTTTTTCTCGGTACCTAATTCGGTTTCGTTATTTCTTTGTTTCAAAGTCATAGATGATATGACGGTGTCCGTATATGGTTTCGGTAACGAACATTTCTCCGTCATCTTCGTTTTCGTACTGCATCAGCTCGGAGAAGATATGACTGTCCATACCTTTTACTTTGTTCAGCAGACGTTTGTTTTTCTCGTAGAGCAACACTGCAAACATAAAACTCTTTGCACTTCCGATGTTGTATTTCTCTTTCTTGTCGTTGTCGATCTCTTTTAGGATCATATGCAAGACGTGGTCGTTTACAATATGCTTGGAAGCAACTTCAAGACAATGAGCAAACAGCTCATCCGCTTTTTCCTTGCGGTACAGCTTCTCATCGTCTTTCTTCATCCCGATCTGCAGATGCTGTATTTGAGAATACGCATCCTTTACGGTTTGAATGATCTTTTGCTTACGGTGCGTGTCGTTGGCATCACAGTCGGAAACGTCGAGATCAAACAAATCGATTAGCTTTACCGTTTGTGTTTTTGCACTTCTGTTGTTACAGCTTTCTACTGCATCGAAGATAAAAGACATCGGTGTGTTCATAGATACATCGTCATCTCTTGCGGAAACGTTACCCTCGATAATGTGTTTGAAGAAGCGCGGTAGCTTTCCGCTGTGTGATTCTTTGTAGTCTGTTTTGTATTTACCAAGCTCCGTTAATACCTTGCTTGTATCTACACTGTACATTCGCTTCGCCTTGTCTATCTCCATACCGGATAACACTGCAAGCTTGCAGATGTCAAGGTAGATTGGCATCTGCTCTTCGACGTATTTGCCTTCCGACAGCTCGTGCCAGAAGATGCTATTGAGAAACTGAGATAGATTTACAATATCTCCTATCTTGTTTTCGGAGATAATGCAATCCAACCGTGCAAGATCCTCGGGCGCAAAGGTATATGCCGTTTTCTGTGAAGGCTTTACGTTACATACGGGAACACCGAACTTGTCGTATTCAAGCGCCGTTGCCGCAGTCAGCCACTCGTTGTTGGTGATCAGCATTGTGTCCGAATCGTAATCACAACCATTAAGTCGGTGTTGCAGGTTACTGTTGATTGCATTAACGCAAACAATATTCGGCGTAAGATTAAAGCAAGCGTCAATGTTCTCGGAATGCACGTTCTCCGCAAGAAAGAGGTTTCCCATCGTTATATGAGGACTTCGTGCACACAGCAATTTTTCACCGGGTTCAAACCGTGTGGTGTATATCTCGCCGTCGTAAAGCTCGGGCTCGAAATGCGTTGCTCCGACTATCGCATAGAGAAACTCCATCGGGTTACCGAACAGCGTTTGATATCCACCCTCGATAACGATCTTTCCGTCCTTCATTCTGTCCTTGAATCGTTTGCAGACTTCACTACGGTAGCTCTTGTAAAACTCGGTCATAGCAAAGTCATCGGTACGGCGAAGCATATCCGTAATAACGTGCTGCTTGTAATTATCTACGGATAGGGGTATCATCTCACCTTTGGAGGTCAGCTGTGTTTTTGCGTGGTAGCGCATATACATGGGATCATTTCGTATCTTGTTAAGATACTCAAAGCTTGGTGAAAGCAACTGCTCTATACCTAACCTTGATAGCCCAACCGTATTCAGTAACTGATAGTTTGCATACGCCATATATCCGTTCATAACGGAAGGCTCTTTGTCAGTCTTGACTACACCGAACAGGGAAGTGTCCTTACCTTCGTATAGGGAATTAAGCCAAGCAACGTATCCGTCTTTTCTGCTCATCCCTTCGGGAAGGAACTTCATAAACTTCAAACTGCTTTCGGTAACGACAAGCTTAATATCTTCGACCTTTCGTGCAACGGTGTAGCCCTGAAGCTGAGATATCTTTTCGATCTTATTCACCTTAAAGAAAGCTTGCAGATTGGTGTTGAATGCGCAGGTCTTAAAGAAGCGGTTACGCAGAAGCATTATACCACTTTCCGCATATCCGTTTTCTTCAAATACGCTTACGTCAAGTAATGCTTCTCCGTCCCAAAGGATGTTTTCAACCTCTGTTTCTTTTTCGCTTGCTGCAAGGTTGCCGGACTTCGTTTCCTCAACACAAACAGCCTTTGTAACAAACCTGCTCACCTCGTCGGGCAATACAAGTATTGCTTTCTTGGGTAGCCTAATAGTCTTTTCAATACTGCTCAAGGTAAGCGCAATATATGACTGCCAGGACGCTTGATCGAGTACGTCATCCGTATTGAGCGCGCATCTGCTCCACTGCATCATATCTTCGTAAAGACATTCTGCGATAAACAGACAATGTCCTTGTCTGCTGCTTCCGGCACTGCGCTTGTAACGAACGTAATGCACACCGTCTATGTCAAAGCCGTGCTTGTAGAGATATTCTCTTATCTCGTTCTTCTTCACCTGCGACGGTATCTCTTTTACCGTACGGCGATAGGAACGTGTCTTTTCATCGTATTCAAAGTACTTCCCAAGCAAGCTTTTATCTATTGGGCTTTCTACGGGTTCGTACTTCTTGTCCTTGTCGTAGGGAACTTCGATAGCAACAAGAATAGGACAACCGTTCTCATAACGGATACAAACGTGGTCATTTATTTCTTCGTCTGTAACGGAATACCCGTACATGATATATCTTCTGCCGTATTGCTCAAATATCTTTACCGCATGATCAAAGCGTAGGTTCACCAAAGTTCGCGTGCACCCTTGTTCCATAAACGGAAAGGGAAGAAAATTCTTCTTTTCCTTGCAAAGCTGTTCCAACCGAATAGTGTCCAAGCTTTCGTCTAACACACCTCTGAAACGGTCAACATCCAAATTTCCGTTCTTCAGAACAGTAAGTCCCGATAACCCGAACAAATGGAGGCTGTGCTTGTACACAGTACTTCCGTCAAGATTAATGATCTTCATCTGCCCGTATTCTTTTTCTTTTTTCATAAGCACACCTCCTTTCATTTAATCTTACCATATTCCGTGCTCATTTTCAATATGTCCACAACCCTTTCGTGTGATTTTCTTACCATTTGAAAGAGTTATATTAAAAGCATATTTTCAACTACAAATCCCGCAAAAATACAGTTTTATAAATGGTTTTTCATAAATCACCCCAAAGCTGTTTGACACCAAAACTGTAAAAACAAAACGAAAAATACAACTTCTATGCAATCGCTTTCCGCACCCCCCTTTTCTTTGTCTATACCGACGCAATAGGTGAGGGGTGATTCAAAGCCACGCAAAAAGAGGCTTTTGTAAGCCTCTTTTAAACTGTGTTATTATTTCAACCGTGCGACTGTTGGTACTCAGTCATAGGAAGTGTAACCTGAACACAAAACAGATTATCTTTTTCTGTATACGCTACGAATCCGTTATATTTTGTCGCAATCGTATCTATGATAATGTGTCCAAGACCGTGATTCGGACCGTTTTTGGTCGAATTCAAATTCTCGTTATCTGCAAGCACGGATTTTTCGATGGTATTTCTGCATATTATTATTCTGTTTTGATTCTTGTGCAAGAAGTGCAATTCCACTTGCTTTTCAATCGGGGACTTGATTTGTGATACCGCTTCAAACGCATTGTCTAACATATTTCCGATAAGACTTGCAAAATCGCCGTCGTCTATATCGTTAAATACGTCGGCATACCCCGATACGATAACCTTGACACTTCCGTCATTTGGGATTTTTGTATTTATAAGATAGTCTAACGTTGGGTTATCTGTGTGCACCAAATTGCCCATGCTTTCGATTTTTGGATATATCCTGTCAATATAAGCTATACAGTCATCAACCCTGCATTCAGAAAGCTTTGCTTTCAATATAGTGAAATGATTCTTAAGGTCATGACGCACCTTGCGGATATTATCCCATACAGCTGTTGCATCTTCTGTGCGGGCTTGCTCGAAACGCATTCTTTCTTCTAACAGCCTGTAATCGTATTCTTTTCTTTGCATTTTCATAATTTGGTGTATAAAGAAATATACGCCGACGTTTGATAGAATGAATACGAACAGCATTACAAAAATCGGAAGATCAGCAGTTTGCATAGAATCTCGTGTTGAAATTGCCATTAATGCGCACATCCCGAAAATTGTAAAGGAGGTGAACAACAAAAGCGCGATTCCGTTCTTTTTGTCCAAAGCATCTTTTTTGTTGAAGAACAATAGAATAAGCTTGTAAATCACAAATTGGATGGCACGTGCAATCACAAGAAAGATGATTCTTGCAGGAGAGGGAGAGCCTTGTAACGCACCTTCGGAATTGTTTATTAATGAAGATATAATCACGTAAATCAAACTGCTTGAAAGCATAATTACTATTACGTATAATCCGGCGGCTACAATCGCCCGTGTCCATTGTTTTTTACAAACGGCAAAAGAATAAATTGTAACAATCGCCATTACAGCTACTGTAATAAGTATATCGAATTGAAAGCGGAAGTAATCCGCCGCAAACTGAAGGGTCAAAAACAGTATTGGAAGAAATATAAACTTCAGGCTTGCTTTATAATAGAATTTAGTGTTCAAAAAATTCGGAACAAACCAAATCAAAAAAACAATATCCATGATGGTTGCGACTATCTCAACAATCGAATAAATCATAAATTGAAGCTCCTTATCGTAAATTCCGAATACGCAGCTCTGAAGCCGGATAGGCGTCTTTGAGCTATAGGGAGAGGCTTTTTAAGATTGGTTACGAAAACTTCGTTTTGACCGACCTGCTGTATATGGTTGAGATTCACTATATACGCCGAGTGAATTCTATAAAAATCAAAGCCCAAGAATAATTCTTCGATTTCATTTAACGTACCGCGACATTTGCAGGCACCCGTTGTTGTCTGAACTATATAATAATTGCCCTCGGAGCTAATATAAACAATATTTCTTGTATCGAGCTTGACATTTCCGTTGACAGAGGGCAAGACTACCGTTCTGTTGTCATAGTCAAACTTGTCCGAGATTCGCTTTAATACCGCAGGTAGTTCGTCGAGAATATGACTCTTTCTTAAATATGCAAATGGGCAAAACTCAAAAACACGATAGACGTAGTCGTCGTGTCCGGACACAAATATTATTAAAGCATCTTTGTTTTTTGCGGTGATCTGCTTGGCAAGCTCAAAGCCATTCATTTCAGGCATATCAATATCCAAAAACAAAACATCCAATGGCTTGTTTTTGATTAATTCAAGCAATTCTTTGCCGCTTCCTACACAACCGTCAATCGTATAATTTAGCGCACTTGAGGAATTGGCAGGAATTAGCTTTGAAAGTGTTTGCTTGAACATATCTCTGAATTCTATACTGTCATCGCATACGTATACGTGAATCATTTTTCAAGAACTCCAAAATTGTAGGTACGGCAATCGTCGTTCAATTAAACTATATCATAATTAGGTGTAATAGTCAAACTTTCAAAGATACAGTAAATTATATATGACTTAAACTTTTATTCTTATATCACAAGATATTCAATAAGTTAGTAGGCAACCAAGGGTGCATAGGAGGAAACAATTGCCCAAGTAAATGTGAAACGGCAAGAAATCCGCCCCATATGCCAAGTGGAGCATACGTATGTTTGATCAGTGCGCCTAATCCCAATCCAATTAATGAAAGTAGCATTATCGCAAGCCATCGGCAAGTGAGGGAAATAAGTACTCCCATTTCAATTGATGTATTTTCAAAATCACAAAATGCAAGCACAGAGCGCAGGTCTGCCGTAGGAAGATTCAATGGATAATTAGCCGAAATCATAACAACACGGTATCCATCTATAATAAACACGCAGAAGAGTATTAATGCAAGTGATATATATGCTTTCCTACAAAACACTTCAAACCTGCCGTGTCGTGTGCTTTGTTGAATATATGCAAAATTATGGTTTCGATCAATGATGTAACCCAAGGTTGGAGCAATAATCAAAATAATCAAAAACCAACTGTCGTCGCTGTCAAACAACAGCTGCCACCCTTTTTCATATACTATTTCAATACCGTTTTGCTCGCAATAATTGACTTTTTCCTCTACCAACGTAAAAATTTCTCGACGTTTTTCTGCGCTCATGGCAGCACCGCGAGCTGCTTGATATTCCTTAATGCCAATCTCACCAGACTCGAACTTTTGAGTGGCTTCTGAAAACTGCATAGCGATTGAGTCGAACTCATCTCTGATTTGCTCAATTCGCTCGTGGGTTTTAGCATTAATGGGTCCCTCAAGTTCCAAAACGTACTGTCGATATACTGTTTCTTCATACAAGTTTACATCGCCGAACATAAAGCTGTACCAAACGCCATATACCACAATCAAACACACACAAATCAACCCGATTCTACTTTGGCTAATTGTTTTCTTCCACTCCAAATGAACAAGCGACGCTGTACGTTTGACTTTCACTGCTCTTGAATATTGTTGGTTGAGCGAAATATGGTTGCTCTCGAAAAATATCATTGCTACGCAAACTAATAGGTACAGACAGAGGATAATAATACCGAAAGTTAAGGCGTTGATGGAATGCCCAAAGATATTTACCGCGTTATAGCGGCTGAAACCGAACGAACCGACAGATAAGCCGACAAAATTACAAATGTTACCAATGGATAGCGTACCTTGTGTTGCTGTTTCCATTGTGAAAAACATTAGGCAAAAGATACCGGAAGATATAATTGCAGATATATAAGTGTTTTTGAAGAATCGCAATGTAAGCATGGAAAACAACGCAAATACAAACACAGCAACCCCAAGCAGCAAGCAACGTATTAAAGCATATTCACAAATATATATCGGATAGGGACAAAGTGCATAGGACGGAATTGAAGAGAGAAAAGCACCTCCACCCGAAATACCTTGCTGTATTTCTACTGCAACTAAAGAAACGGCAGAAAAAGCAAATACTGTTACAAAAGAGACGAAAGCCAACGATACTATTTTGCTAAATAGCGTTCCGTTGCGACCTATCTTTGAGGTTTTGATAATTGCAAACATTCCGTGCGAATTGTCAATTCTATTTAGCAATGTTGCAGCTAACAAACCTATTGCAAATAATAACGGTAGGCATTCATCAAGACCAAAAAATGCTTCCCACCCGCTAACGTAGATTGGTTCGAAGGACATTCCCAATAGTCGAGTGTATACGGACTCGACTTTTTTTAAATATGCAATCTGATACGTATCTTGGGCAGTTGCAAGGTCTTTTTTTGTTTGTAATAATACGGCATTAATATTTTCTTTATATTTATCGCCGTAGCTCAAAATTTTATTGAGTTCCAAGAAACATTCCACATCAGTAATGTTTGACTCGGGCAATTGTGTCTTTTCGTTGTATATGCTTATATCAGGTTCTTCATTGTTGATTGCCGCATTTTGCTCGGCATTAATCTGTTCTTCCCAACGCACTTCAAAGTCTTTATACCATGCTTCAAAAGAATCGGGATTATTGCGATATGCTTCTACGAATGAAGATAAATCTTGATTGACAGTTCGATCTTTTCCGTCGATATTTGCGAAAAAGAAGCTCACAATACCGTTTGCAATCAACAAACAAATGAAAGCCAACAAAAACAGTCTGCTCTTGAATAGTTTTTTTAGTTCCCATTTCATATTTTAATTTGTTCTACCATATGTGTAGTATTTCACGAACGTATAAACGTTGTCTGTTTGAGCCACAAAAGAAATAGAGAAAGTATTACATTCAGCGTCTATAATATCAATTTGCGTTGTTTTTCCCGGTTCAATTGTGCCGATCTGATTGATACGCTTGGTTCCGGATTGCCCACTATTCACTGTCATAAATCCGTATACAGATATTCTATATTTGATTGACACATCATCGATGGCTCCTAAATACATCAAACTTTCTCCCTTTCCTATTGCCGAGGAAACAGCTACGACATCTGATGTTATCATATCGTTTGAAACAAGAACCTTAATTCTTGTAACCTCAATATCATTGTTATCCAACGAAACTGTTATTGCGCAAAGACGATTTAACCCTCTATTTAAATCAACCTCAAGCGCATATGTTAGTCCTTTGTTATCATTTCCGCTCCACATTAACGATGTGTAGTCATCTTCCAAAGATATGACCTCGCCATTTAAAAGAAATATAGTCAAATACCTATTTTCGTTTCTCGCTTGGGGCACATATGTATACGTCATACTGCAGCTATCTTTGTTCAGCTCTACGAAACTACAAAATCTATCGTCTTTGACCGAATCAGAAGATAATGACCAACGAGAGATACCTGAATTACTGCTGATTCCTTCTTCGTTTTTGCGATTGCTGTGATCTTTTTCGACATTCGCATATTTATTTATTACCAGAACATCAGCCCGCATGGTTTTGGTTGCCGGATCGAGCATGTATTCTTCGCTGTATGTTTCAGCAGTGCTTTCTACAACGAGAAAAAATGTTAACACAAAAGAGTCGTCGGTTTTACATGATACATTGGGTTTAATAGACAACGATATCGTTTTATTCAACTCTACATTATATGAATTGTATTGTTCACCGTTAACATTGAAATTCTGCAATATACCATCAGCAATACACAACAAACGGAAGCGATGCTCAGCAGGAGAACCGATTGGTGTCAAATCAATATCGATGCGTTCTTCCGTCCAATCGATCTTTCTCTCACTTACATCAATCCGCATTGACAAATGCGATGCTTCATTAATACTCATTTTGTTATTACCGATAATCTGAACCATGGGAGTATCAAAGATACCGGTTATTTTAGTGTCGCAAGGGACAATAATGCAAAAGATCTGTTCAATGTCGTTTTGGTTAATTTGGGAACACACAATGGGCAAGCTGATGAATTGACCTTCCTCAATATGCAACTGTATATTAGAAGTGTTTCCAAAGCCATTGTAGATTTCACGTCCAGCAAAGGTGATTACGGAATAATCTCCGGGTTGTCCATATAAATTAACATAAAGTCCTTCTTTTGCAGAAGTGTAGTCCAAGTATTTGTCTGTACTATAACCGATATTTTTGGTTATGGTTGCTACGATTCCGTTTGTTTCATCTTTCTTCTCGTCTGACAATGGCGAAACTACGCAATTATCGGGATTTTCAATTTGATTATGTCGGACTTCTCCGGATAAAACATAATATATAGAATTTGAGTAATTATGTATGCTGTCCAAATAAAACTTTGGTGTTCTTTCAAGTTCGGAAATCAAAACTATATCGATTTTAGAGCCCGAATAGTTCATAGCATCAAATGAAAAGTTAATTGTTCTTTTTGCGGGTTCGAATACGTACATTGTTTCGAAATGGTCATCAACCTCAAAAGAAATGGGTACACCATTTGCTGTAATAATTAAACCGATCGGATACTCTGCTCCGACATAATCTTTGATTTTCAATGTATGTTCCAAATTGTTTTGTGCTGAAATCGTTTTGCCGTTTGAAACGCTCTCTCCATCAACAAACAATTCCACCGAATAAGAATAATCAGCAGAAATGTCTTCGTTATAGGAGTAATCATCATTTTGTTTATCGCTGATAAGATTTATTTCCCGATGGCTGCAGGATGTGCAAACAAACAGAAAGAGAATACATAGTAATAAGGATATGGTTTGTTTTTTCATAGTAGTTGCTCCTCGAATTAATAAAAAAGACTAAAACAATCTTCCAAGTTAGGGGAGACCTCTAAAGCAATGTCGGAAGGTTTTTTGACAGAATGAACTCGATAAATGGTTTCTTGATCTTTTGTATAAGTACGTATAATACGGTTGCTTCCCGCCTCTTTTGTTTCCCAAACTTGCCCTTGCCAGATGTTTTTTATAGAGGAAGGAGTTCCTTGAGCAGCCACCTTACCGTTTTTCAAAAAAATCAGATTGGTTGCTATTTCTTCAACATCTGGTACGATGTGAGTGGAGTAAATAATTATTTTTTCTTTGCCATAACAGGCAAGTATATTTTTTAAATCCAATCTCTGTGTAGGATCCAATCCGGCTGTCGGCTCGTCTAAAATAAGAATATCTGGATTGCCTAAAAGCGATTGCGCTATCATAGCTCTTCTTTTCATTCCGCCGGAAAAACCACCCAATTTACGATTCAAAGAATCCGAAAGATTAACTCGTTCCGCAACATCTAACATTTCTGACATTGCTTCGTTTGTTTGAAAACCTTTTAAGTAAGCTACATAGAGAAGATACTCTTTTAATGTGAAGGACGGTAGAATAGAAAGCTCTTGCGGAACATATCCGAAACGTCTTCGAAAGTTTTTACCCATGTTTCTAATATCATTCTCGCCAAATAGAATATTTCCGCCACTTTGAATTAGCTCTCCTGTCAAAATGCGCAAAAATGAGCTCTTGCCACTCCCGTTAGGTCCAAGGAGAGCATTGACGCCTACAGTAAGCTTAAAACTCACCCCGTCTAAGCCCTTCACCTTGCCATATTGCTTTGTTAACTGCTGTACTAAAAGCTGTTCCATAAGATTTACTTTCTTCGAAATAAGATTTTATCTTTTATCCGTAAAATTAAAGGTTGCTCCTGTGGCTAAATCCACCATTTCAAAGCAATCATATCTTTCCAGCCCTTCTGATGAGCGTTGTATTAAAAGCAAATTGCCGATTCGACAACACGTTTCGCCCTCTTTTTCCCAGGCATAAACCAGTTGTGGATTTTCTTCACCTGCGGCGATCGCATATAAACCTGCAACGCCATCTATTGTATCTGCATAGTAAATCTGTCCGTCATAAATGAACTTTATGTCTGCCCATCTTTGAGATAGTTTTTTGCCGTCGGAAAGATCCTTGTTAGAAGAAACAAAGAATCCGTCATCCGTTTCATAATAAATCTTTCCGGATTCGTAAGCACAAAGTAGGATGCCTGAACCAATAAGAGCTGTGCTTTGGTCATTCCCATTGTAAAGCTTCACTTCCGATTCAAGTGCAGTAGAGTATAATATCGATCCATCTCCTAAAGGGAGATATGATAAAGCATTGCTTTCGCCGCGAGAATGGAATAACGGTATTGCGTTTTCTCCATCAGATATAGCGTAAAGCGTATATACGGTTTCATTGTTTTCCGTGTCTATGGTGCAATCTTGATAATACAAAATTCCATCAATGTATTTTAAGTCGTATGGAGTTTCAGTGCCTTTATATACTTCGGTGATATTTTCTCCGTTAAAATCAGCTTTGTAGATCGCTTTTTCGTCACTCCTGACGACATACATAGCATTATTTAGGTTATAGAAAAAACCTCCGGGGACCTTCCAAATACAATTCTCGTGATTGCAGACAGGATCTTTGCAAGCTGATGTGAATGTGCCCGATGCAAAATCATATACTAAATGAGTTAGCTTACTTCTTGTGCGAAGTGAAAGCGAAGCCGGCGTTGCCGCGTACATTTCCAACATCATATCATTACAATATACAGTATCGGAAAAATACTCTCTCAACTCGTTATCAGTAGCACCGTATAATCCTGTTACTTTCCACTGATAATCGCTGGCATATAGTGAATCGCATGTCCATTGAGAACCTTCGGATGTATCGGTTATAGAGGAAACAGACGATTCACTTGCATCTCCAATACGGTTACAACCTGTAGTCATTAACATCATTAGAATTGATAAAAGAAGTAACACATAACAAATTTTTTTCATAACATAAATTCCTTAATTAATAAGCTGTTTCATATCCTATCTTTTCACACCACCGAGAGCGCCGATATACGCATCTTCTAAGGTTGCGGTAACGGCAACAGAGTTTTCAAACAATGCTTCGTCGGCAAGATAACGCACCGTAGGCTTGCCCATATTATATGCCACCGAAACGACGGTAGCTTGCCCTTTGATTTCTTCCTCTTTACCCGGATCGCATTCTATTTGCCAAACACGCCCCTCTTGCTTTAGTACCATATCGGAGGTCGAGCCCGCGTACATCAGGTTTCCGTGCTCCAGCACGCAAACATTTTGACAAATACTTTCGATATCGTGAATGATATGCGTAGAAAGCAAGGTCGTTTGTTTATAGCTTATTCTTGACAAAAGGTTAAGAAAATAAAGTCGTTCCTCGGGGTCAAGTCCCGTGGTAGGCTCGTCGATTATCAACAGATCGGGCGAACCCAATAATGCCTGTGCAATTCCTGCGCGGCGAAGCATACCTCCCGAATATTTGCGGAGGTGCTTTTTCTTTTCGTCTTCCAATCCTACTATTTCAACACAACGCTCGATCTCGTCAAGGCGTTTGCTCTTCTGGTTAATGCCTTTAAGAACGCACATATAGTCCAAGAATTCATATATGTTCATATTAGGCATCAACGCCGAGCTCTGAGGAAGATAACCAAGGCGAGAACGGAATTCTTTTATATTCTTATCGATCTCTTTACCGTCGAAAAGCACTCTGCCGCTTGATTGTTTTATTGCCGTTGCGATTATACGCATAAGTGTAGTTTTACCCGCGCCGTTTCTGCCGAGCAAGCCGAACACACCGCCGCCGATTTCAAAGCTTACGTCGTTTAACGCGAGTGTTCCTCGCGGATATTTTTTCGTGAGATTTTCAATAGTAATCTTCATATATAAATCCTCTCAGTCATAAAGTCTTTTTTTGTTTAGAGAGCAGCCAAGCTAAAGCTAAAAGTAACAAGGAAATGGTAAGTATAAAAAGTCTGTTTTGCATATAAACTTCGTCAAGCAGATACCACATACCGTTTGAACCTGTAAATATTCCGTGTGCGTATCCTCCTAAGAAGGGGTCGAATCTGCAAAGCGTTTCAGTCACCGCTTTTTCGGAAAGTCCGCTATTGTAATACAACGCAAGAAATGCAAACGAATATACAGCTATATTCGCATATCTGAAGCTACATAAAAAACGCACGAATAAGGCAAAACATACCACAAACAGCAATGTTACGGGATATGAAAACAGAAAATACGGTATCATCCATCGAGGGATAAGCATAAGTCCTGTTAACGTTCCGCTTATATATGCTACAAAAAAGCATAATGCAGCGTCGATAAGCGCGACCTTAATTAATGAATTTCCGCGCAGAACAATAAACGAAGCTTCTTCTTTGTTATTGAACACTATACACAACGGAATAAAAGCAAAGAACGGGTAGAACACCTCTAAATTCTGACGAAGATAAAGCAGTTCCTTGTCCGATGCTGCGTGATGCAACATACCTGTTGCAAACAGTAATAATATTGGTGCAACAAAAAGAAACGGCAACAAAAATTTGTTTTTTCTTAATCGAACACCGAAAAGCGCAAAAATATTACCCACTATTCCACCAAAAACCTGTCCGATCGTCTTGCTATAAAATACGATAGCAACAGTATAAACACCGTTACTCCCAATACTATAAGACGGTTGTTGCCGTAAACCCCGTCGTTTTTAATTGTGTTTGCGAAATACGGTGTAAAGCGTTGTATAGCTTTCGGATTTGAAAGCATTATAGTTTCAGACAAAAACAGCTTGAATGAAGCTGCCATAATAGTGTGTGTAAGTAAGGCCAACATAATAGTCGCGAACGGTGTTTTGACCAAAACTCTGAAAAGCAACGATATTGAAGTAATGAACAGTAACGTGGTTATAAGCGTTAATGCTTCTTTTGGGGCATTATCTCCGGCGATAAACAACAGCCATAAAGCCTGAGGTAGTGAAAGGTAGATATAAGTAACAAAATATCTGATTGCCAATACGTTGCAAAGGCGAGTATTAGAAATACGGATCAGTTCGATTTCCGACTGACTGTTGAAAAGAAAGCCGCAAGCAATAAGTGGCAGCATAAAATAACTGAACTCCAAAACGCCATACGACTCCTGAACTCGCCAGCAAAGCCAAAAGACAACAAGTCCAATAGGCAACCATAACACATGATAACGCAATTCTTTTTTTAATATAGACAGCATAATTATTCCTCGTATGTGTTCATATTTTTCCAAAAATCAGGCACCCATTCGCTGCGCACAACTTGTAACCGTATGCGGCAGAACGTAGTATCGTTTATCTCCTCATCGGTTTCGGGAAGCTCGTCAATGGCAAGAATACCGCGGGAGGCAGGATCTTTGGGCAGATCGGAATAGTCAAACCCCTCTTTTTGTATTCTTATTTTCTCTCTCGTATAATAAAAATAATCGCCGTTTTCGTTGGAATAGCATCCGCCGACGACGTTGTATCCGTGCTCGCTGAACGATGACACCGTTTCACGCCATTGTGTGTTTGTTGTAAGAAATACGAGCCACAATCCGCTTTCGGATTGCACACTTTTTTCTAAAATTATGTTTTCGGGCAAATCAAAGAAGCCGTCGAGAAGATTGTCGGGGATACAATCAAATTCTGTATAGGATAAGCCGAGAGGACGGTGATCTTCGGGATATGTCGGAAATACCGAACGGTCGAAGACAAGCTTTGCAATACGCAATTCATAAACGTAAGGTTCTTCGCCGAATTCTTGGCGCAAATTACTGTTACGACGGTTGTCGTATATTGCAATTCTCCAGCCTGTCGGATGCAAAAATGTGGAAATCCTGTCGTTTTGCGAATAATGTTCTTTCGTTCGCAAATACCAATCGTTAGCAAGCATAGCTTCGTACTGCGTGCGCTCGTCCACCGTTCCTTTATAAATCAAGCACAGCTCGCCGTTCTTCCATTCGGCGCGTAAGGGTTGGTTATACTGAGGCAGTATTACCCATTCGGATAACGAATAATTGCTTGCGATTCCGTCTGGGTATGATGAATAGTCAGAATCAAACGTTTCTATACCTTCTTGCGAGCAAGAGCAAAGTAATACGCAAAAAAGCAAAAGGAGAACGCGGTATTTTTTCATTTACAACGTCCTCCTTTTTTATGCGTCTTTTGTGTTTTTGTAAAGAAAATAATCCAAAACCAATAGTGTGCAGCAAACTCCGAATATAAGTGCGTACGATAGAATAACCGGCTTTGTCAGCGGTCCGGTAACGTATTCGGGCAGAATATTTATCGGATCCGGTTTTATGTGCCAGCAGGAAAAGAAAAAATATAGATTGTCGGGCACGCAATAGAAATAATCTCGAAAAAATGTGTGATAAAGCTGCCCCGGCATTACCAATGTAAAAAAACAATAAAATACAGAACAACAAATCCCCGTGGCAGAGCTTTTGAATATAAGGCAAACTGTTGTCGTAAGCGCAACATACTGCAATATTACGGGAATGGCATAACCGATTACACGGACAAGCAAAAGAAACAAAGTTTCAGTCACGGTATAATCGGGAAAGTTTACGCCTCTTCCATATCCGTACCAGATAACAAAAAATACCGAGAAGGATATTATCAAGGAAAGCACGAACGCCAAAAGAACGTATGTAAGAAGTTTTGCGGTATATCTGACGAAAGCGTGCTTTCCCGAAACAGTTTGTATATCACAGCATTTGTTTTTTCGTTCGCGCAAGATATCTATACCTGCTATAACACCTATTGTTAAAGGAACTATATCGTCCAAAGGGCACATTGCACAGTTCAACAACAGATTAAGCATATCTGTTTGCCCTATTTCGCTTGTGTGCCTACCAAACAGAAACAATGAAGATGCAAACAGCGTGACCCATACAGCAGGGCTGGACAGAGTTGCTTTGATATTGTTTTTTATGCAACGAACAAATATGCTCATTTTATTTCACGACCTTGTCGTTGTATTTGCAAATTTGAAAAGTAAATGTATACTGAGCATCGGGATTCATCATAGAATCATGGTATTCAACAAAAAAGTAATCGCCGTTATCGTTTGGAAAAGGCTGAATTGCAGATGCATGAAAGCCGCTTTTGTATATTTCTTTCTGATATACATCAACATCCCCGGGCGTGCCTTTCAATGTTAAAAATACGCCGTTGCTTTTTTGCTCAATAGATACAATAGTTAACTCATTCGTAGGCTTAGGGAAGTTTTCAGGGAAAACAGATTCGTCCCATTCTTCAAAAACCTTTTCTTCCAATCCCAAATCCGTATTTTTATCGGGATATTGCCAAAACAGCGATTCAATTTTCAAATCTGTGCGAACAACACGGATTTCATATGTATATCCGGTAGGACTTTTTTTGTTAATGGCTTCAAGATGATTGTCGGGATGTTCGGAACTTGTAACTATAACACGGTAACCGTCAAGGTTGAACAAATAGTTTTCGCCGGTCTCCATATCTGTAAACGCACGGTAGCCGTATTTGAAACACAAATCACTTTCAAAGGTGTAATGCGCAGGTCGTTTGTATTTGTTATCCTCTGCAAACATAACAATAACAACCTCGTTATCTTTGCGTTCTGCAGAATAGATTTCCGTATATTCAGGAACCGGAAAACCTTCGGGAAGTAACTCGGCAGGCCATTTTATCTCACCGGTTTCGCTGTCAACGAGCGACTCCTCAGGAACGTCGGGCACGCTTGACACTCCCTCGGGAAGAGGTTCGGACTCATCGCATGCCGCGAGTGCGAATATAAGCGCAAGGATTAGACACAAGATTTTTACGTAACTTTTCATACAAAACCTCCGATTTTGTTATTGATAAGGACGTTACTCTAAATATCATTATATTTATTCTTGCGCATTTTTCTACGATTTGGGATAATGCACACAAAAAGGGATAAACGATAATAAAAAGGGAGAATAAATTGAATTAATAATATTTTGCAACAAATTTTTTATAGACGTTTTGACCTTTTTCGACATTATATAAATAAAGAGATATTTCTAAAAAAGTTGACATTTACCATAATGTTACAAGTGGAATTACGGCAGATGTCAACTAAATATAGCGGCGCTTTTCTCCAAAATCGCATCGAGAGGGGAATTTGTATTTCAAGAGCGGTGCGTGTTGTAATATTTTCTGTTGTATGATAGAATTAGGTGAAATAATATCGAAAACAGTTGAGCTTTTAAATATGGAGCGTATATATGAAAAAGACTTTAAAAGAGATTTTTGAACAAGATATTCATTTTGATGAGAATATTCTCTCTGCCTTTGAGAAAGGAAAACTAATATTTTTTATAGGTGCGGGGGTTTCACGTATTATGGGCATCCCCGGCTGGGGTGATTTTTCCGCGAGGTTAATCTGCAAAGCATTTCCGGACTATAAAGAACAGAATGCCATCTTAAAAGAGATAACTGACTGTAAAGAACGAATTACCATTGCGTACAAAAAATTCGAACAAGATAAGCGCCTTGATGAGTTTTATAAAGAGTTTGGCAAGGCTATGAAACCTGATGACAATGTCTTTAATTCTAAAGAAAACATTTATAATATACTCAATCGTTTCGACGCGTTCTTCTTGACCACAAACGCAGACAATTTGTTTGAAGAGGTTTTGGGCAGCGCTTTATGCCACAATGACTACGATACATCGATTTTGAAGAATGAGCATAGCAGGAGACAAAATCACCTATTTTATCTTCATGGACATTACACAGAAGATATTGATATCAACAATAATAATTTAGTTTTCACGGCACCTCAATATGTTGCGAGATATAACGACGATCAGTTTGTGGATTTTTTAAAATGCGTTTTTGCGGAAAACAATACCATTATTTTTGTTGGCTACGGTCTGAATGAATTTGAGTTAATTGACTATATAGTAACAAAAGTACATCATGATGAAAATGCTGGCAGCAAAGTATACTTGTTGTACGGATTTTGCGATAACGAAGATATTTTGTATGAAGCAAAAAAATCATATTTCGAAGCATTGAATATTGAAATAATTCCATATGATTTGGGCAAAAAGGGATATGATTCTTTAATATATACTCTTGAATCTTTGAATAGAGAATATAACAAAAAAGTGATAGTGCCTGTTACGGAAACAATATCAAAATGCTTACAAGAGTTCAATGATGAAAATTATGCTACAATTAAACGTTTCTTGAAAAATGAAGAATTGGCACATACTAACGAAGTGCAAATAGCAAAAGAAATTATTAAAAGCGGTAGATTTGATTGGGCCATTCGTTTGTATGAGGATGGTTTATTTTCATCCGAGCAGCTTGATAAAAAGACTCAATATCGCGCTTGGCCTCTTTTGGAAAGTTTTGCTACCTGGGTAGAATCCGATGATGAGCAAGCACAGGTCGCTGCGGTTAATTTTTTAAACAGTATAAAAACGGATCAAAAACATAATTTGGCCAATAGTTATACTTCAATCAATAAGTATATTATACAGATTGTTTTCGCACTAAAAAATGGCCATGTGAAAGCTAAACACTTGGATTCGCTTCGAGATATACTTGGAAATAACAATCTGTTTTACTATGAATTTAGCCGCATAGAATCATTTGAAAGAGTGATACACTGGGATAAACGGCTTTTGAAGAAGCTGTTTGATAATGTTTTTGCTAAAACAGACTTTAATTCTTTTGGCGATAGTCAATTGTATGCAGTAAATCAATTAATGAACCGATTTAACGCTTTAATAAGTAACAAAAAAACAGCAACATTTTTGTTCGAATATTTTAGGGATGTTATTTTTTCCGAGAGTAAGAAAAACTATAATTTATTTTTACGCATTCATGATCTTGACAATATATATAAAAATCATCAAGACTATTGGAAACTTGCCATTGATGAAATTAAACTTTCTTTTGCGCAATTTAACAAAAAAGTTCAGCATAAGCATATTGTTGATTTGATAAATGGCTCCGACATTGTCGAACGCAAGCTGGGATTATATTTGGCGCGCAAATTTGATCAAAATATCGCAGATTTTCTTTCCAATGAATCGCTTTTTGCTGATTATGGACTATATCATGAATACTACCTCACAGTAAAGTATCATGAGGAAAAAGGATATTTGACAGATAATATCGAGAATGAAATAACAAACGTGATTTGTATTTCAAAATTCGGGATCGACAAATATAACATCTCGAGTAAAAAAGATCGGGCTTATTACGAGAAATTAGTTTTATCCAAGCGAATGGCTTTGCTTAAGCTTTTGAAAAACGAAATGAGCATAAAAGCTTATGAAAAGCTTTTGGAAGAAGGTGTAACTCCTTACGAAAGCGTTCGAATTGCCGATGAATGCGATTATACACATCAAATGACTTGGAAAAATGAAATTAAAATCACTCGTGATACTTTTCGGAATATTCCATATCAAAAATGGTGTGAGCGATTCGTGGAGGAATGCGAAAGGACGACGGATTCACTATCACGTTCAGATTGCGGTTTGCAATTTGCTCGGATTATTGTTGAATTATCGGAAGAACAATTTAATAAAGTAATATCTTCGCTAAGACTGATTCCTGATTCTATCTTGGTGAACATTCTATACGAAATGCGATCTAATCGCGAAAAAATCCCTTCTAAGCGCGGTTTGGTTAATGTTTGTGTTGATATTCTTGACGATTTGCTTAAATGTGAAAACACTCGCAATGCTCTTTCTAAAGCTATCTTTGAATTACTATCTTCTATTGATATTCAAGACGAATTGGTCGTGCAACGAACGATTGAATCAATCGTTCCGTGGCTTGAAGCTACAATTGATGATGGGCAAGCGTTTTCGGGCGAGCATCATATTTTAAGCAATTTGATAAACAATGGCGATTTTTATAAAATCACAGTTCTTATAAATTCGTACGTTACATTAAAGAAGCTTAGTGGGCATGTGCTTTCTGAAGATGAACTGGACATGTTTATCAAGATTGCTAAACTTAATGATAATAAGATAGGCAGATATACCCTTTGCTATTACTATCAAAATCTTAAATACATAGCACCCAAAAATAATACGAGAATTATAGATGCACTACTTTGTGATAGCGATTTTGATATGACGTCCTTGCTTTTCTGTGTTCTGAATTCAGGATATATTTTTACTGAATTAATTGAAAGTGTGAAAAAGCACTATTTGAATAATGAATGTTTTATCCCCTCGGAGTGTAAGGATGGCGTTTTGCCGGAGCACTTATTCAGCTATATTATTTCTGCGCGATATCATAAGGAACTTAGTGTGTTTGATTTTGAAAAAGCCTATCCTGACGAGAACTTTCTCGAATACCATTTAAGATGCATTTCGCATTGGGCTGAAAAAGAAGATTTTGTTTTGGGTGACTGGCTTATCCCTTGCTGGCGGTATATTAAAGCTAATTGCGATGAAAAGAAGCAACAAAAAATGGGCGAATTGCTCATGCACTCGTTGGAATATGTTGTTGATCCGGACGAAAGTCTTTTGGATATGTATTTGGATGTAGTAAGCTGCTTTAAAGCGCAAACATATCTTCATCTTACAATTACAAACTGTCTCAAGTTTTTCGAAACGAATGCAGCGAAAGCGAAGGAATTGGTACTGAAGATATATGAATTAGATGCAAACACTTCGATAGAAGATTTAAGATCTATATTAAGTAAGTTCAATGAGTTTGGCTTCGGTCGCGATGCGAGAACGCTGCTAAATATGTTAACACAAAAAGGCGAGATAAGTAATGCTCAAAAAGAAGAGTTGGCAAAGATACTTGATTAAACAGCGGTCTTCATAAGCATATTTGGCAGAGATTTAAAGGGCGTATTTCCCTAACTGTTATATGAAAAATAGATATATTAGGAGCTCTACAATGAAAACAGAATTGATATATGTTTGGATAAACCAAGATGAACACAATTGCTTTCATCCTATGGAGTTTAATTTTTCCCCAGAGTATGTAGTACATTTTAATTTTAGTGAACGTGTGTTGACGATGACGAAAACGGGATGTATAAATGTTTTTAAAGGCAAAAACACACAGAATCTAACGGCGATCATCGGTGAAAATGGAACGGGCAAAACCACACTATTGCAATATCTAACGTCATTAACTAATTTTCCTATACAAGATCCGAAACACGATGAATATTTTGATTATCTTGTAAATGAGAACGAAAAGAAGAAATTCATAGCAGTATATATTGAAAACAATAGTTCATATAAGATCTTAAACGCTACTGATTTTGATATAGCTTTCGAAGGAGAAACGATCGAGCCATATAGTCAGGAAGATTTCAGGGAAAATAACTACACAAACAAAATTTCTCATATTTACTTATCCAATAGCGAGTATGTTCAAAACATAAACATGCGTTCTGATGCAATTGAGTATATCACTCTTTCAAATAGCGCATTGCGTGGCATATTTAACGATTTTTATGCCAGATTATTATATTATCCGCGCGGAGGATTGATATTAAACACCAAATTTAATGCGTTGCAATCAATGATAATAAAAAAGACGGATCTTCAGAAAGCGCAAATGATATTGGATGTTGTGTATCAGCAATATATTTCCCAAAACAACAAAGTTTTTCTTGGGAAAAAGTTGACAACAGTTTATTTGTCTGTTGCAGATGTTTGCGGTATAATAAATAATGAAGTTCAATCTGCATCATATACTACGGCTTATACAGAGAAAGAATTCATTAGCTACGTTCATCTCAAAATGTCGGAAGAAAAAGCTAAGATAAGAGTTACGAATGAGAAAATATCTAAATGTGTTTCTAATTTGATTTTCGAATTGCTGTTTTCGTTTGACAATTTCACCTTAGACGGCAACGAATTATCCTGCGAGGACGCGTACGAACAATGTCGAACATATATTTTAGGATTGTCGGAAGAAGTGGCTCACAAAAAATATTATGAAGCAGCCTTGGAAGAATTGGATGGATTTTTTGATTTATGTGCTTCTTACAATTTGTTCGAAAATGGTTTGCCTCCAAATGATCTTGCCAGACACACTTTTCTTAAAATGAATGTTAATGATGTATACAAGATCATCGATAATGCCATTAACAAAGGGAGTTCGTTTCTGTTAAAATACATACAAATACATAACCTTGAAATGTCTTCGGGCGAAAGGGCTTTGATGAATTTGATGTCAAGAATCTTGTTTGCTTCAAACATAAGTAGGTTTATGTCTGATAATAGGTTCAAACTACAAGACAATGTGTTATTATTAATTGATGAGATCGATCTATATCTTCACCCCGAATGGCAAAGGCGTATTATATGGGATTTGCTTGATTCTATCGAAAACATTTTCCCTGATAAAACTTTTCAAATTGTTATTTCGAGTCATTCTCCGATTGTTTTATCGGACATTCCGTCGGAGAATACTATATATTTAAAACGCGAGAATGGGGAAGTTGTACAACGTCGAACAAAAACACAGACCTTTGGTGCTAATATCCATACCTTATATAAAGATTCTTTCTTTATTAAAAACGGACTGGCTATGGGAGAGTTTGCTCGACGTTATATAAATAATCTTATTGATAGAGTTAAGAAAGGCGAGGTGGAAAAAGAAGATTTAGAAAGACAGATTGATTTAATTGGGGAACCTATTTTAAGAAAGAAACTCAAACAATTTGCGGATGCGCCTTTAGTTGCAACCCCTATTTCAACATCAGAACGCACGCAAATGATTGATTTTTTAAAGCATCAAAAAGAAGCGATAGAAATACAAATTGCGTTGTTGGAAAGAGAGGCAGATGTATGATAAAGCTTCATAAAATAAGTGAATCTCTTAAAAAGGAATACGAAAAAGATACTTTTGTTAAGTTAAAAGGATTGTTGGAATCTAAAATTTGTAACGTTGCGTATTCGAAAATCATTGCATACTTATCTACAGACGGAATACTGGATGATGGAAAAATAAAGAATATGTTGTTAGGCGATATAACTTATTTGCTGGATGCGATTAAGAATATCGGACAAATAGACAACAAGGATGTTCGAAAAGAATTTAACGAATTATACAAAAATTTTACAAAAAGAAATCACGGAAGAACATGGGCAGAGAAATTAGGAGTAAAAATATGCCCGTATTGTAACAGAAGTTATGTGTTCACAATAAAAAGGAAAAAAGCGCGACCGCAGTATGACCATTTCTTTCCAAAGTCAAAATATCCGTATCTATCTATTTCTATGTATAATCTAATCCCTTGCTGTGCAGTTTGTAACCAGGCGAAGCTCGATTTTGACACATATGACAGCGAGGCGTCTGAGGAAAACTTTATGTATCCATACAGAGATTCTTATAGCAAGGATTTTCATTTTCGTCTTTCTAATGGCAATGATATCGATGCGTTGCTCGGTGCTTCTGAACAATATGAGTTGGAAATTACTCCGGAACCTCAGGTTCCTGCTGGACTAATTAATAAACAAAAAACGGCAGCTAAAACTTTGAACTTATATGAGTTATACAATAAACATGGCGATTATGTTAGAGACATAATACGCACGGCATATATATACAACGAGAAATATTTCCAAAGCTTAGCAGAAAGTTATCCGGAGCTTTTTGCATCGCCTGCAGAAGCTAAGAATTTGGTTTACATGAATTACATTGAGGAATCAGATTGGGACAAACGTGTTTTAGCAAAACTATCGCATGATATAATCGAAGATTGCAAAGTATAAAATTCACGGCTCATCTTTGTCTATAGCGTATCAAATATTGATACTTGACAAAGGAATGATTTAGAGTTAAGATGACGACGCCGAGAGGGAAGTTATGGTTCTCGAAGCGGCGTGAAGCGTTGAAGCTCGGAGTTGAGCATCAAGGTTTGTGTGCAGAACATCAAAAGTTGGGTATAAATCATCAAAAGTTGGGTATAAATCATCAAAAGGTTGGTGTTGGGGATTACAGTATCAACCTTTAATTTTGCGCAGCATCAAAAAAGCCGTGGGGATATAATGAAGAAAATTCGGGGCAGAGCACCAAAAAAGCATCAGAGCATAGCATTTTGGGTTTTGATGCTCTGAAAGTCCTTGCAAAAAGTCAGTATTTTCAAGGGTTTTCGGACTTTTTGAGCCACTCCAAAATCGTTGGTCCTGGGTTCAAGTCCTAGTGCCCCTGCCAAAATCCTGCATGAATTTGCAGGATTTTTTCTTTTCTATGCATAAATTTTCGTTTTTTAACAATTTTTATACCGTTTTTTCTGGCATAACCAATATGATTACGACGCACGTTTGTTTGGAGCATTGGTTGTGATTTCATCCGTTCCAAAACTGCTTCAACCGTTCCGTCTGTTACATCATCAAAAGTGTAGCAATATAAAATACCGCCGAGATTTCTCGGCGGTTTTTGTGTCCTATTTGAAACAAATATCATATTTGGGGTTCTTATGTAATTCGTTTTTGAAATCCTCGGGGAAGAATTTCATTTCTTTCTTCCAAAAATCTTCGCCGAGAATACGCAAATCACCTTTTTTAATAGGGGGTAAATTAGATATCAACGGTGCGGTATATGCATAATCATCTTCGCGTAAAATGCGGTCGTATGCATCATAATGATCAAAACCTTTGTCAAAGTATTCAAGTGCCTTTTGAAAATCATTTGTGATTTGCGATTCATAATTAGCCAAATTAAAATACATATGCCCAAGATCTCGGTGATAATGACCGCATCTGCCATCTTCAAATATGGTTTCATATAAGTTGATCAGCGATTTCTTCATTTTAGGTTGGTATTCCGACGTATGGAGTTCAACCTTTGAAGCCATAGCACAGTGAACCGAAAGTCGGAGATTTTGCAGCAATGCCATGATTCTTTCACCTTGATAACGAGCCATTTCTTTACCTGTGGTTGCCTCGGGCAAGAGCATCTCTTTGCAAATCAAAATGGAATTTTGCTCTTTGGCTAAAGCTTTCGCTTCTTCGAATTTTCCCATTTTGCAGTAAAGCGGAATCATATGACAAATTGCGATTTCACGATCTTCGGGATACGGATTAGCCCTTAATACCTTTTCGTATGCAATGAGAGATTCCTTCCAATAACTGTTTTTCGAATTGTATTCTACATCGTTGTTTACGATGCCGTCATTATCGCAATATCCCTTTGCACCGTGTTGGTTATATCCCCACATATGAAGCGATTCGGCGAGCTTTAATAATATTTTCGGTTCATTGGGGAATTCTTCGGCGGCATTGCGCAGCATATCGATGCTCTTTTCAATGTCCTCGGATACGCTGCCCTGATAGAACGTAAAACCTTGGTTTTTAAGAATCCTGTCTGCTTCTTCTAAAATTCGTTTTATTTTTTCTTCTCGGTCGGAGTTATACCCAAATAACTCGTCAATGGAAATGTGAAAATAATTTGCAATAGCAGGTATCATTTCCATATCGGGATAACCGCCGTTTGCTTCCCAACGGGATATTGCTTGCGATGTTACGCATAACGCTTCTGCGAGGGCTTCTTGTGTTCGTCCGTCGCGTTTGCGAAGTTCACGTATTTTTTGTCCTAAATTAAGCTGCATAAAAGCACCTCCAATGGTTGTTTATCACCGGTGTGATTTTATTATAACACATATTTATGTAAAAACAATTATCAATTCATTGTTACAAACTCAACGGAGCGTTGGAATTTTGAATAAACGAAACACCGCCGAGTAATCTCGGCGGTGTTAGTTTTAGGAATATTAATTGTCTGTAGGCATATTTTCGAACATATTTAGTTTAGGATAATCCAAAATTTCTAATATCTCGTCAATTTTTTGAGAAATTTTTTCAAATGCTATGGGGAAACCTTCATTTTTAACAACATCGTCGTATGATAAAAGCTTTTCTTTGCTTTCAAAATAAGCATTTGCCTTAAATGAAATCTTCACATAATTATGTTCGGGTTCGATAACAGAAGTTTGAATTACTAATAAAAAACTTTTGTCTTGTTCGTCTATAGGTGTTCTCAAATTCAATTCGGTTCTAATTTCTAATTTGAAGTCTTCTGCTTCTTCAAGATTCATATCATAAGATATATTTGTGAAAACGATTTTTGATAAAGTTACATTTTCCATTCTAATTTCACCTCGGATCCAGTGTATTTGGGGTTGTATGCGCTAGAATAATTTTTCATAAAATTGCTAGTGTTCCAATTTTGACTAAACACGGGATAATAAATAATTGTTTTATTGTCTGTGTAATCTAAATAGTTTTCAATAGCATCTGATACAAATTGATTTAAAGAAATGTTACGTTTTTTCGCTGTAATATCTGCTCTTTTGTGGAGTTCGGGGGAGATTCTTATATTGAAAGAGCCTTTGTATGGTTTTTCAGGAGATTTTCCAACTTCTTTACAAAATTCTAAATAATCATCTACAGCCATTTGGAATTCTTTTTCAATTTCACTACAATTGGAACTTTCAAATGTAATTAAATCAGCTATGCCTTCAATAACGCCAAATATGATATTGTCTTTTGAAGAATATTGTATTTTTGAGAAATACCCTTTGTATTCTAAAATATTGTTGTCCATTATAAATCACCAAATCCTTTCAATGATTTAACCACATTTCGCACAGCATATTCAGGCAGTATATCGCCTGGATGTGGTTTGTGCAACATTATAATTGCATTATCCGCAACTCTGTGAAACTTTACACGCGAACCCGATGTGTTACCTTTATTATGCTCAACAAAACCAAAATTTTGCAAAATGTTTTTCAATTCGCTATAAGTATAGTCTTTAGGTATTGAGCGCAATCTTTCGATTGCTTTTTGAGATTTACTCATCGAAACGCATTTCACCTCACAATGCAACTAACTTGTAGTTGCATTTTAACATGTATTTTTATTTTCGTCAATACCTTTTTTAAATATATGTGATTTTAGATCTATAATTGACTATATCATGCATTTTCATATAGAGAACGCATCGGTAAGACCATTCAGTCTTGTGTTGTCTTTCTTTACATAGTACATCTCGGTTATCTGCAAGGTACTATGCCCGAGTATGTCTGCCACCTGCTTCGGTGTTAGAGATATAATCGTGCCGTCGGGCTGTTTTACGCCGTTTACGAGGTTGGTTGCGAATGTGTGGCGTAGCGAGTGCAACCCACGGTGTTCGACGCCTGCACCGTCTAACAAGCGGTAATAACGCCGTCTGAATCGCTCGGGCTTGAGGAAGTTGCCGTTGATGTCTGGTATAAGAGGGAAGTCCTCGCCCAAGTATATCTCCTCTCGCATCTCCTTTATCGCTTGTATCGCCGTGTCGTTTAACGGAACATCACGCTTGCTCGATGCGGATTTGAGTTTGCCCACAACCATCTCGGTTTTTGGACCGACCTGCTCATACCCGTCGCGAACGTTCCTCTGCTTAACACCTCTCTGCACGTGCAACACACGGTTCTCTAAATCAATGTCGCTGTTCAGCAACCCAAGCACCTCGCCCGTCCTCAACCCCGTGTTCAGCATAAGGAATATCGCACCCGCCTGCTTGTATAACTTCTTGCCCGTTGCATATTGCTTCGATGCTTCTTCTTTCAGCTTCTCTATTTCCTCGGGCGTGAAGATTGTAACCGTTTCGTTGGTGGGCAGGTTTTCCTTGCCTTGCGCTGCAAGAAAGTTTGCTTTCTTAATCATCGGCGCGCTTTGCATCGGGTTCTTTTGTATCAGCTCTTGCTGTGTCAGATAGCGGAAGTATTCACCGAGGATGATATATACTTTCTTCACCGTGGTGTATGCGTAATCTTCACTCATCCAATGATTTAGCAACTGCTTGATATCCGATGCTTTGATATTTCCCACGATCTTGTCGCCGAGGATAGTGTATATTTGGTTCTTTGCAGTGCATTCAAGTCGGTCGTAGGTTGTCCTCTCCACAGACGGAAACTTGAACACCTGCAACCAGTTTTGCATACTATCTCGCAAGGTTTTCTTGCTTTCGTCGGATGCTTCAATCATCTTGTCGAAGTCGGAGATATACTCGGTCATCTTCTTGTTGACCTCTTGCTTGGTCGTACCTGAGAAGCTCTTGCGCTTCCTCTCGCCCGCTTCGTCCATATACCAAACCACACCGCCCCATCTCCCGTCCGTCCTCTTGAACGCATTACCGTTTGTCAACAACTTCTTTTGCATTGAATTTCAACTCCTTTCGTTAGCTACATACAATACCACAAAGGTTTGCATATATCCAGCGAGAATCGGATATTTTTTGAATATTTTTTTGGGCACCAAAAGGGGACAGGTAGCGAAAAAAGTCCCCTTTTATGAATCGCTCGAAAACGCCCAAACAGTCCGCCGTTGCGGACTGATGTAACCGCACAGGCAGGACGTGAGTCCCCAGTGCTTTAACCCGCTTCAAAATAAGTTTTGGGCAAATAATGTGTTTTTTAGTGATTCGGATAAAATTCTAACACACGATGCGTACCATAAAACGGACCGTGAGAAAATTTCGGAAAAACAAAAACGAAACCGTTTCTGCACCCCCTTTTCTTTGTCTATACCGACGCAATAGGTGTGCGTTGCGTTTGTTTAAAACATCGAAAGATTAGGTATAAACATCCTTATACTCCTGAAGTGCACATATTGAAATATTTCAAGATTTGTGCTATAATCAAGCATATATTACACGGGAGGTACAAAATGGAATATCGTATTGCTGTTTGTGACGACGAACAGTCACAGCTTCAAAACCTCACAAAGAAGCTATCGCTTTACGCCGAAGCGCATCACGCGAGCTTCCATATCGACACCTACCCGTCTGCAGAGGCGTTTCTATTTGCATTTGAAGAAAACCGCAATATTGATCTACTGCTTTTAGATATTGAAATGGCAGAGATGAATGGCATCGAACTTGCGAAAAAGGTTCGTGCTGATAACGAAACGATACAAATTTGCTTTATTACCGGATATCCCGATTATATGAACCAGGGTTACGATGTTGAAGCACTGCATTATCTTATCAAGCCCGTTTCAACAGACAAGCTTTTCGAGGTCTTGGACAGATTTATGAAGGCTATGGAGACGCAACCTCGATTCTTCCTTTTTTCCGTCGGAAAAGAGGTCGTCCGTCTTTATGAAAAAGAACTGTTCTATGGCGAAGCGCAAGGGCACTATATCGTTTTATACACCAAGCAGGGCGAACTGAAGCTCCGCATGATTATGCCCGAGCTTGAAAAGCAGCTTGGCGAAGGTTTCTTCCGTGCAAGCAGGTCGTTTGTTGTTAATCTGCGATACGTCACACGCATCACAAAGACCGATATTGTTTTGGAGGACGGTACGGCTGTTCCTTTGGGAAAGGGCTTATTTGACCAAGCGAACACAGCATTGATCACATTCTTGAGGAATTTATAATATGAGCAAACGAAGCGAAAAAAAGCTTGCCGCGTTCCAAAATGCTATTGTGGAACAGCATTATGCGGAAGTTGAGAATATGTACCGCAAAATGCGCGAATGGCGGCACGATTATCACAATCATATACAAGCACTTGCAATGATGCTGGAACAGGGCGATACCGAAAAAGCGCGTGAGTTTCTGTCCGAGATTCACGACACTCTTACAAAAGTAGACACCGTGTTGAAGACAGGAAACACAATGGTCGATGCAATACTCAACAGTAAGATCTCGTTGATGCATAGCAAAAACATTCGTGTAGATGCTACCGCTAAAGTGCCCGCCGAATTGACGGTTAAGGATATAGACTTGTGCGTAATTATTGGCAATCTGCTCGATAACGCTATGGAAGCGTGCGAAAAGCTTCCCGAAGGAAGCCGATTTATAAGAATTTACATATCTGTAAAGGGCAATCATCTTTATATGTCATTTACCAATTCTGCCGGCAAAAAGCAGGAAAAGGTCGGTATGCTGTTCCGTTCTACAAAGGGCGTGCTTGGCGGAATCGGACTTTCGAGAGTTGACAGTCTTGTATCTCAATATGGCGGTTACGTTACTCGTGCTTCCGAGGACGGCGGATATACCACCGAGGTAATTTTGCCTTTATAAATTCTAAAAGTGTGTTTTCGTGCCTGAAAACACACTTTTTCTGCCAAAAATAACTTTTTGGATAAAAGATATGTTATTCTGCAAACACCTAAGGAGGTGTCTTTATATGGCTAAGGATAAAGAAAAAAAGAAAAAAGAGCCGAAACGAAAGCCGAAATACAGAATGTTTTCCAGCTTGAAATGGATGGGCAAGCTTCTTTGGAAATGGGAAAAAACTATCGCCGTTTCTGCGGTGCTTGTTATTCCGATTACGGTCGTGCTGTATTGGCTCAATATCTACACACCGTCTATCGTGCTTGACCGATTGCAAACGTCCGATACCTTTGCAATCGTTGTTTATACGATATTGGCGTTATTATTGTCAACGCTCGGTTTCCGTATGATAAAAAACTATATCGATATAAAGCGTCAGCTTTCTTCTGATTATCTCAGTCTTCGGTTATATCATATTCTCTCTGAATCGGGGTTGTCGAAAGACTATTATTTGCATTTCGATGAAGAATATCAGGAAAAAGCAAAGCGGGCAGATAATGCGCGCTGGAACAAGGGCAATACCTTTCCGACAGAGCTTGGTAACCTTGTTATCAATATTATTTGCTTTGTGCTGTTCGGTTCTGTAATTTCGTTGTTGAGCCCTTGGGTTTTGTTGCTTCTTCTTGTCGGATGCCTTATAAACTTTTTCACGCAGCGTTGGAAACAGAATTATGATTACCGTCATCAAGAGGAAGCGGATCTTGTCGATAATAGGTTCCACTATACGATGTTTGAGGCGCCTGCCCGCCAGCATGCCAAGGATCTGCGCCTGTACGGATTTTCCGACTTTATTTCCAAGACATTCGACTCGCTGATAAAGGAATATTTATCTGTCTTCCGCAAGTTTCAAAATTCATCGTCGACGGTTGAAATCGTCAGCTACATTGTTTCTGCCGTTCGTGACGGATTGGCTTATGCATTTTTGATATTCCGTGCAGTTAACGGTGAGTTCGGCCCTGCCGAATTTGTGCTATATTTCTCGGCAATCTCGCAAATGTCAAGCTTTATCGGCGGTATCTTGGGCGGTGTTTCTTCAATACGCGAGGGTGCGTTGCAATTATCGGATTTCCGCGAATATTTAGAAATTCAAGGCGAGTTTAATCATGGAGAGGGCATCGAAAAGCCCGTGGGCAGACCGCTTTCGATTGAATTCAAAAACGTTTCATATAAATATCCAAAGGGCGAAAAGAACGTCATCGACAACGTGAGCTTCAAAATCAAAGCAGGCGAAAAAATAGCGCTCGTCGGTCTTAACGGAGCAGGTAAGACGACCTTAACAATGCTTATGGGCGGGCTCATACTTCCGAATGAAGGCGAAATCCTGATTGATGGTCATGGTCTTCTGGAGTACAACCACGATGATTTGATTTCGCTATTTTCGGTCGTGCCGCAATATTATACAATACTACCGCTTTCGATCGCAGAGAATATTGCGTTGGAGGAAAAAGAATATATTGATTACAATAAGCTTAACAAAGTAATCGAAATAGCCGGACTAACGCAAAAGATCACTTCGCTTTCGGAGGGGGTAAACACTCCGCTTTCAAAAGAATTCGACGATAATGCCGTTGATTTTTCGGGCGGCGAGATGCAACGCTTGTTACTCGCACGCGCAGTATATCGAGGTGCGCCTATCTTGATCCTCGATGAGCCGACCGCCGCACTCGATCCGATCGCAGAAGACGAGATATATAAAAAATATAACGAGATCGCAAAAGATACAACGTCAATATTTATCTCTCACCGTCTTGCGTCTACCCGTTTTTGCGACAGAATATTCCTGCTCGACAATAACAAGCTTGCCGAGGTAGGCACGCACGACGAATTGATAAAGCTCGGCGGAAAATACAAAGAACTGTTTGATATTCAAAGCCAGTACTATAAGGAAGGAGAGAACGTAAATGAAGAAAAACAAGAAGTATAAACGCACTCTGCGCGAAGATATCCAAATGATAATCCGCGGATATAAGCTCGTGTGGCGTATGTCGCCGCCGAATTTTATGTGGCGTATGGCATACGTTACTTCGCTTCAGGTTTCCCCTTACTTTGCGCTGTATATGTCGGCTCTCCTTATCGACGAGTTGACGGCAGGAGCCTCTGCCGAAAGGCTTTTAACACTTGCCGTTATCACGGTTGTAGGCTCTCTTATAGTAAATATCGTCAGCCAAAACATTGTTGGCAGACAGGCGGCAAAATACGAAAGGGTACAGTGGGTGAGAGATGAAAAATTTCTGACCGATATCGAAGCCCGAATGCAATATTGCCACCTCGAAACTCCCGAAACTTCCTTGGTGCGCGATCAGATCAGACATTCCAAAAACTACGGCGGCAACGGTCTGATGACACTTTATTGGTCGATCTGGTTTATTACTGAAGCAATTGTAAATATAATCGCTTCGGTTTCGCTCACAGCATCTATGATCACGATGTCGGCAAACGGAGATTTCAAAGGCTTTCTTGCGTTTGCAAACAGTCCGTGGTCGGCATTTGTCATTCTATTGATTATCGTTGTCAACATTTTCATTCAGGTGCGCGTTTCTGCAAGAAGAAAAGTACTGCTTGATAAAAACTGGACCAAATACTCTGCAGAGCGCAAGCGCGGATGGCGTTTGCTCGGCAGACGCGGGTCTGACGTATATCAGATGGGCATGAAGGATTTTCTGATTCGCCGTACCCGTGAGCACTTTATAAAACCAAAGGTAAACGAAAACTCATTCAAGATTCAGTGGAAATATAACACCATAAGCACGGTATGGAACGCCCTTATGAACATCGCTCTCTTTATCTACGTTGGTGCTCGTGCATACATAGGCGTGTTCGGTATTGGTAGCTTCGTGCTTTATCGCGGAACGGTAGAGCGCTTTATCAATGCCGTGTCAACTCTCGGCGCAAAGCTCGGTGAGCTTCGTAATAACAATGATTTTTTACAAAGGATATTTGATTATATCGATCTTCCCAACGAGATGTATCAGGGAACTCTTTCGGTGGAAAAACGCGACGACAACCGTTTTGAAGTTGAGTTTAGGAACGTATCGTTCAAATACCCCGGCAGAGATACCTATGCACTTAAAAACGTTAATTTCAAGTTCCGTATTGGCGAAAGATTGGCGTTTGTCGGTATGAACGGCAGCGGCAAGACTACGTTTATAAAATTGCTTTGCCGTCTGTACGACCCTACCGAGGGAGAGATATTACTCAATGGCATCGATATAACGCGGTATGATTATCAAGAATACCTTTCGCTGTTCTCGGTAGTGTTTCAGGATTTTGCCACGTTTGCATTTACGATCGCAGATAACGTGACTGCGCAAACAGACCCCGACCGCGAAAAGATTATTGAATGCTTAGAGCGTGTCGGCTTGGGTGACAAAATAAGAGAACTTCCCAAAGGTATTGATACTTACATCTACCGTTGGTTTGTGAACGATGGCGTCGACCTCTCTCGCGGCGAATTGCAAAAGGTCGCACTTGCACGTGCGCTGTATAAAGACGCTCCGTTCTTCATCCTCGACGAGCCGACTGCTGCTCTCGACCCGATTGCAGAAGCAGATGTATATAAACGATTCGGCGATGTAGTAGGGGATAAGACAGCAATCTTTATCTCGCATAGACTGTCTTCCTGCCGTTTCTGTGATAACATCGCTGTCTTCCACGAAGGCGAAATGATCCAATACGGCAGCCACGACAAGCTTGTATCCGTAACCGACGGCAAATACCACGAGCTTTGGCACGCTCAAGCACAGTATTATAATTAAGCAATTTAAGATTCCATAAGAAAGGAAAAACTTATGAACGGTATCCAAATCGCAATGGCGGAATCGGAAGATGAATAACATAATGAAAGTTGTCGAATCGGGTATATGCACAGGTTGTCGAGCTTGTTGTTGCGAACATATTACGTTTGAGAAAAACAAGCACGGATTTCTTTCTCCAATCGTAGATGAAAGCTGCATAAACTGCGGAGAATGCTTGCAACAATGTATATATTTTGATGAAGCTGACAATTGAATTATTAAATGCCTAAGTCATTTAATAAAAATGATCAAACACCGCCGAGATAACTTTCGGCGGTGTTGCTTTTTGTTGTGCAATTCATGATTAAGTGAAATTATGTTGATATTATAAAAAACACCTCTATGAATAAACGAAAAATATTTCTAACTTTTTTATAGACGGTTTGACCTTTTTCGACATTATATATATGAGGCAAAATAAATTGGATATGTTGTCGATTAAAAAGAGTAAAAGGAGTTTAGTATGTCGAAAAGTAAGGTTTTGAGGTCGGTTCTATTTAATGTGTTTGCATATTTGCTATTAACAACATCCATTGTTTTGGATTTGTGCTTTGAATTCCACAGTGACACATTATCTGCTTTTTCCGCAATAATGTATCCAACAGTTATAACGACTGTCGGTTTTTTGGTTACAATTTATGTGGTGTTCATAGAAATATACAAGGAACGATATTCGTTCAAGGGGATGGAGAAAGATCATTTCCCTAACACTAGAGTTTTATTTCAGATCATTCTTTTCGATATTATTAGTGGCGGTGTCACTTTATGTATTGGGAAAGGATACATATCTTTTGCGATTTTTTGCGCAACGGCGCTCGCAAGTGTTGTTATAATAGTTTATTATATATCCAAAGCAAACGAGTCATTGCGATTAAATTCTTATATAGAAAAATTTTGCAAACAAATCGAAAGTGAGGTAAATGATAAACACAAACAATTATCTATAGACACCATAAATAACATAAAAAATGTATTAGATGAATGTGTGATGAAAGAGGAATATCATTCGGTATCAATTTTAGTTGGGCGAATTGGTGAGATTTTTAGGGTGTATTTGAGTAATCGAATAAACATTTCTTGCCGAGCTGATAAATCACACGAACTTTTCAAAGATAGTTTTGAAGATATTGTTGCTTTAAATATTTTTGAATTGAAGTTGTGTGAAAATATAAAATCTTTAGAACTGAATAAAAAGATTGTGCGACAGCAACGAAAGAATTTATGTTTCTGCATAGAACACTCTCAATTCGAATACTTCAAGCGTTATCTTGATAGCTACTTGCGTTTCCTTTTTACATTACAAAGTAAAACAGATAGCGAAACGATAAATCTAATATACTATTCTCTGCCTCCTATAGTAAAGTTGTGTTATGACAATGACAAAATAGAATATGCGACATATATTCTGGATGAGATTTCTAAAATGAACTATTCGCATATACGAATTAATAAGAGCGGTAGTGCAAAACATTACATTATGTTTTTGACCGGTGCGGTTGATTTTGCTATTGAAACGGAAAACAAATCACTATTAGAGTATTCTATTGATAAAATATGCGATATTTTGTATTTGTTAGCAAAACATTCTGAAATGTTCACGGAATTTACAGAATATTATAAGATGATTTTTTATAGACTATTTGAATATAATTATAGTGATGCACTTTCTTTTTATGAAAAAAATAAAGATTTATTATCTTATGGACACACACAAAACCCATCTATATTGGAATTTAAAGCATTTTGTTTAAACGCTTTAATGGACGATACCAAGATAGACGAAAGCAATAAAAATAAGCTTTTCGGATATCATATAGAACTCATTTGTGAAATAACCAAGGCAAAGGAAAAATACACTGGATACATCTTTTTTCCTGACTTTGAAAAAATGATTAATTATAAACATTATGTTAGCGAAGAAATGAGCGAAATTACAGCGCAATATAGAAAAATACTCGATCGTTGCATTTTGTCGGATAATCTTTCTATGTATTATTCGTTCGTACAACATTTAGATGAACTTTTAGCAAAAACGCAATCTCGTCATAAGGACATTCAAGAAGATCTGCTAAATATATATTTTTGGATGATAAGCAGAACGTCTCAATTGGTAAACAAACAATTCACAGAAATCACCTTTTACAGTTTGCACGACATAATTGTTAAAATGGATAATAATAGAGCAATCACTGAACCTCTTGCCAAATATATATTGAACAGTTTATGTGAATGCTGTAGAGAGAATGTTTTCAAATCGGCTGATATTTCAGTAAGAATTATAGATTTGTTATTTGACTTATCTTATGATGAAAACCCTTGTCGTTTTATTATGTATAAGACTGATACAAAAAAACTATTATGCAAAACGTTGTTTAATATCGGCACTGACTGTATTGAAAACGGTTTTGAGGAAGGGGTACGTAAAGTATCTAATTCTTTGGGATGGTTAACAATTCACAGCATTGAACAACAAGATGATGTTATTGTCAAATACCTTATACATCGTGTGTCAGAATTATATAATATCGCAACTAATATGAACGTATCACATCAAACACGAATGTTTATGCTAACTTTATTCCCAACCGTTGGCGCTTTCTGCTGTGATGATATATATAAAAAGAAATATGTAAATATGATCATTGCTGGAATTAGACAAGAAAATCCCGAAAATGTTCGTACGGCAGTTCGTTTAAGAACTAGTGAAAACGATATGTGGAATAATCTGTATAAAGGAAGAACAGACGAGCTCACACGTAAATTTATGGAGCAATACAATAATTCTATAGTTGAAGCAAAAGAATTGGTAACAGTTTGATTGTCGATCACAAATTATTGACACTTGACAAAGGTGTGATTTCGAGTTAAGATGCCAAAGCCGTGAGGGGAGTTATTGCTTTCGAGGTGGGATGCGGAGCATCAAGGTTCATGTGCAGAGCATCATAGCGCGTGTATAAATCATCAAAAGGTTGGTGTTGGGGATTACAGCATCAACCTTTAATTTATGGAGTTCCCGAAAGTCGCAAGACTTTGGGGAGTGTTGAGGGCATCATCAAAAAAGGCGTGTATATAATGATGATTTGGTTCATAGCATCAAAAAAGCATCAAATCAACTGTTGTGATATTGTTTTTTGTGTGAAAATATGATATAATATTTTAGCATTATTTCCGCCAATAATTCTCTATATTCATTAGCTGGTCCGTTCAAGGATTCATTATAAAATGAGGTGATTATATGAAAAGGCTGAAATTGGGCGATATCCTCGCTTTCCAAACCGACCGTGGATATCGTATTTTCCATTGGGCATACGACGTTCCGAAAAAAGGGAAATATATACGCGTCATGCCGGGTTTTTATGAAACAATACCGGACAATCTGAATGAGATTATTTCCGGAGAATGTGCTTTCATAATCTGGGCGGATCTTAACTGGTATTATAAAAATGAGCTTTTTATTTGGATTGGTCATGAAGAAGTGTCGGAAATAACGTATCCGTTTCCCGAATACCAAATTTTATTGAAATATGTAGATCCTGATGATGACCACTATGCTTTTTTTGAATTTAATCATATATACCGAAACGAGTGGGAAACATGTCGTTCCGATCCTTTCGGGAATGGTTTTCCCGAGAAGTTTAAAGGTCTAAAGTTATTAAACCTAAGATGCTCTCCGTTTTTAATGCTGACGTTGCTTTCCTCTGACTTCGATACTCGTAATTGGCATAAATTTGATATGTCGTCCAAGAAAGAATACTACGAAAAACTGTATGGACATCTGTTGAAGAAGTAGTTACGATGAATTCATTAAATTATTATTTATATAAAATTCATTAGTATCACTATCTGGTTGTTTCTGTTGTTGATTAATGGTATGTAAGTAAATCAACACAAACATAACACCGCCGAGGATTTCTCGGCGGTGTAATAATTTGCAAACAACTATCTCCTATCGGCTACCTTGACCGCAACGGAATACATACAATAATTAATTCCGCCGCTTGAAACGTACCAATCCTGCGCAAGCATTTCGAGAGGCGAATTACCATAAAGCGTGATGAGTCCTGCAGGAAAACGTTTTTTGAAGAGCGTAAAATATCCTTTAAGGTTATCGGAGCGTGAATCAACACGAGTGACATTCATTCTGAGTCGCTCAAAGCTCTCAAGCCATTTCGGAATCACGGGCTGTTTATCGGGATATAGGATATAAACATCAACGTCGTGTTCTGCTTTCATAGTAAAACACGGTTCGTTCTCGGGAATTAGTTTATCGTTTCCGCAGGTCAAGATATGAATACAACCTTGCAGTTCTTCGGGTATATAGTTGAAGATATAATCTCTATCCACATATTGCGGTTCGTTAGGCGAAAATTTGCCGACCGAATATTCTCTTCCTGACTCTACTTTTATAATCTGTATGTCCTTCATAAATTCTTCCACCTTAGTGTAGTAAGTTATTCTTTGATTATATCAATGATATAAAATCGTGTCAACTGTATTGGGAAAAATCCCCCCGAAATGAACGCGTAATTAAACCGCCGTTTGCGTTTTTATGAAGGATACGCAGACTAACGATAATCCTATGTTTATCCTTAACCCATTGCAAAATTTGCCCGTTTGTGCTATCATATCCCCAAAGTAGCGCCCGACAAGGAGTATAACCGACATGGACTACACAAAACCGCTCCGCTATCATTATAAACCCGCAAAAGGGTGGATGAATGACCCCAACGGACTCGTTTATTTCAAAGGGTATTACCATGCGTTCTATCAGCACGCACCCCACCACGAGATTCCGTGGCAGGAACCGATGCACTGGGGGCATGCCCGTACAAAGGATTTTCTTGAATGGGAGGAGCTACCCATAGCTTTAACGCCGGGAGCGCCTTATGACGGCGGCGGATGCTGGTCGGGGACAGCAATAGTTAAGGACGATAAGCTGTACCTGTTCTATGCGGCAATCACCGCAGAATCGGTTATCGCGGTGGCGGTTTCCGAGGACGGTATTCATTTCGAAAAATACAATGACAATCCTGTTATAGCTACCTTCCCGCCGGAGGGGGGACCCGACTTTCGAGATCCTGCGGTCTGCTGTATGGACGGTGTTTATTATTGCGTAGTGGCTTCGGGACATCCGAGCACTCAGACAGCACGATTGCTGTTGTACCGTAGCGAGAACCTGCTTGTGTGGGAATTTCAATCGGTTTTGTGGGAGTGGAGCCAAGCAAAATACGCAGAATGTCCCTCCATTGTTCCCCTTGGCGGAAAACAATGCTTGTTGGCAACCTCGGTATGTAATTTGGACGAAACGCACTTTTTCCAGATCATGAAGGGCACCTTGGAAGACGGCGTGTTTACTTGCGAGCTTTCCGACTGCTTTGACAAGGGTCCCGACCAATATGCAGGGCAGATGTTTGAAGGCGCGGACGGCACGCCGCTTCTTATTACGTGGATTCCCGGATGGAAGTTTGCCGGATTCAGAGAAGGAACAGATGTGGGATGTCTGTCGGTTCCCCGACGGATTACTGTGCAGGAAGGGCGCATCTGCGGTCAACCCGCAAAAGAGGTAGCACACCTGTTCAAAAACGACGACTCCTCCGTTACCGTGACCGACCACGGATTTGTATTGGAACGGACGGAAAGACCGCCGCTGATTCACCAAGGCGAGGTGCGCGACCTACAAATCTTGCGTGACGAATATATCTTGGAAATATTTGTCAACGGCGGCGAAACGGTATATTCGTTATTGCTTTGCTGAGCGGCGATTTGCCCCGTTCTTCAACCGTAGCTTCATTGATAAGCTTGAACCGATGTATCATCGAGGTTTACGCCTTGATGATATACACGCCTTCCCGTGATTTTCTCGAGTCACGGTCCTTTGATGCTTTTTTGCTGCTCGAATCGAGTTCTTGGGTTTAATCTGTTATAATCATTTATACGAGGTGATTGCAAATGAAAAAATTATTTACTGCGATACAGAAGAATGATTTGCAAACAATCAAATCTCTACTTGAAAAAGACGGTACTTTGATAGATTGTATTTTCGGCGGTGCGCCTAAAAAGTTCGACGGACAGTCTTTGTTACAGGTGGCGTTGAAGACAGCGGATACCGATATTGTAAATTATCTTTTGGATAAAAATGCCGATGTGAATTATATCGAAGATGAATCTTGCGCAAACGATTGGCGTGCGCCTGTTATTCACGATGCTATCAATCGCGCGATAATGTATAGTCGTTGGAATGTAAATCGTGAAGGGGTTATCGAGGTTTTCAATAACAAACAAAGCGCAGATGAAGCGTTTGCGATTTTAGAAAGGATAGTTTTGCTTGGCGCAGATGTCAACGCGAAGGATTCGTACGGAAACGCCGGAATCGACAGAGCGTGTCTGCAAGCAAGACAGATATTGCCAAGGCCAAACAGCGATGACAGAATCTTGACCGACGAGCTGAAGTCGGATTTATCGAGGATTTTCAATTTGCTGATTACACACGGGGCAGATATGAGTTATTCCGCACCTTCTTCTTTCGGCAAAACCTATTTAGAAGAGTATGGCGAAGAAGCCGTAGGTGTATTTTTATTCAAATAAATAATATTTCCGAATATAACACCGCCGAGGATAGAATTTTCCTCGGCGGTATTTTTGTTTATGGCTAACTGACTATTGCCACCCGCACGGGAACGCATAGGCAAAACATTCGACCTTGTTGTATCTTTCTTAACGCGATACATTCTTATGTTTGTGATAATTAATCATAACCTCTTGACAAAACAAAGAGTGTATGATACTATACAGTCGAACGATATATCGCGCGGCGATATATCGCGACGCGATGGTGTTTGGAAAGGAGTATTCATAATGAACAAGTTCCCCGCGCTGACAGAAACGGTATTTTATATACTGCTTTCGCTTTCAAAACCTTTGCACGGATATGCAATTATGCAAAATATAAAAACCTTGACTCAAGGAAGAATCAATATGGGTGCCGGTACGTTGTATGGTGCATTAAGTGCATTGGTGGAAAAAGAATATATAACCGAAGTAAAATCGGATGACCCTTCAAAACGACTTTATATACGCACCGAACTCGGAACAAAGGTTACAGAAAACGAAATTGAACGTTTGGAAGAACTTACACGAAATGCAAATCTTTACTTTAAAAGAGAGGAGATGTAGCTATGAAAAACAGAAAAACTGTGTTTAAGGCATTTGTAAGTCGCGAAAAAGAAGAAGCGTATCTTAACGAAATGAATAAACAGGGATGGAGGCTTTCGTCGGTTCGATTTGCATTATATACGTTTGTGAAAACCGAACAGAATGAATATATGACGGTTCTCCACTTTGCGGAACGACAATATCAAACCACGTTTGTCCGAACTGTTACGGAATGTGGATGTGAGATAGCTCATCAAGCAAACGAAGGTAAAAATATTTTATTTTATATTAATGTTCCCGTTGGTTCTGAAAGCATCGAGTTTTTAACCGATAATCAAAGCAAGCTCGATTCTAAAAAGAGGTTAAATAATACTCGAAAGCGCGAATTAGGTGCTTTATTCACCGCATTTGCTATTTCGGTTCTGCCCGCTTTATATCCCATTCCTGCAATGATCAAAATATTCAACCATGCACCCGAAGAACTCTATAAAACAATTAGAGAATACTTGTTCGGTTGTGTTTGCTTTAGTCTTTTTGCTATATGTGGTGTAATATGCGGAGTAATGGGAGCATACGTTTTAGTATTGTATTGCAGAACAAAACGAGAAATCAAAACAATTTCTAACGAAATGAAGATTTTCGAATAAAAAGAATGCAAATTTAGATTTAACACCGCCGAGGGAACAAACTCGGCGGTATTTTTGTTTATGGCTAACTGACTATTGCCACCCGCACGGGAATGCATAGGTTAGGTTGTTCAACCTTGTCGTTTCCGACAAATGTGCCTGTATGTGTCGTATAAGCGTTGGAAAAAATAGAAAATGCTATTTACATTTGTTGCAAAATAGGGTATAATGCCAATAGTTATGAATTTTTAGTAATATAAGGAGTGTCATTTTAATGAAACTTTCACCTCTTCAGACAGCAAGATATCAGTACACCCCCAAGCTGCCCGGTATGCTCAGAAACGGTATTTCCGAAATCTGCGTTAAGAACGGCGGCGCAACCGAAAGCGTTGCGGATCAGGAAAAGATTCAGGCGTTGTTCCCCAACACCTATGGCAAGAACGAAATTACCTTCCAGAAGGGACAGAACACCGCAGAAGCTAAGACCCAGAAGGTTGGCGTTATCCTTTCGGGCGGTCAGGCTCCCGGCGGACACAACGTTATCTGCGGCTTGTACGACGCATTGAAGGCAACCGACAAGAACAACGTTCTTTACGGCTTCAAGGGCGGCGCCTCCGGCCTTTTGGAAGACGACTATATTATTTTCGATGATGAATACATTAATCAGTACCGCAACACCGGCGGCTTCGATATCATCGGCTCGGGCAGAACCAAGCTCGAAACCGAAGAACAGTTTGCTGTTGTAGCAGAGGTTTGCAAGAAGCACGGCATTAACGCTATCGTTATCATCGGCGGCGACGACTCCAACACCAACGCGGCTGTTTTGGCAGAATATTTTGCGGCAAACAATGCAGGCGTTCAGGTTATCGGCTGTCCCAAAACCATCGACGGCGACCTTAAGAACGAAGATATCGAATGCTCCTTCGGCTTTGATACCGCTACCAAGACTTACAGCGAAATTATCGGTAACATCGAACGCGATGCAAACTCCGCAAAGAAGTACTGGCACTTTGTTAAGGTTATGGGCCGTTCGGCTTCTCACGTTGCGCTTGAATGCGCACTCCAGACCCGTCCCAACATCTGCTTGGTAGGCGAAGAGGTTGCGGCAAAGAAGATGTCCATGGCAGAAATCGCAGACTATATCGCAGATTCCGTTGCTACTCGCGCGGCAAAGGGCTGGAACTTCGGCGTTGCTATCATTCCCGAAGGTATAGTTGAATTCGTTCCCGAATTCTCTGTGCTTATCGCAGAAATCAACGAGCTTCTCGCAGGCGAAAAGACCGAAGCTTTCAACGCACTTCCCACTTGGGCAGATAAATATGCGTTTATCGAAAACGGTCTTACCAAGGAATCTATGGCTGTTTTCGCTATCCTTCCCGAATCTATTCAGCAGCAGCTCTTCTTGGAACGCGACCCCCACGGTAACGTTCAGGTTTCGCTTATCGAATCCGAAAAGCTCTTCTCTGCACTCGTTGCAGATAACCTCAAGGCTCGCAAGGCTGCAGGTACCTACAACGGCAAGTTCTCTGCACTCCACCACTTCCTCGGCTACGAGGGCCGTTGCGCATTCCCCTCGAACTTCGATGCAGACTACTGCTACTCTCTCGGCTACAACGCATTTATGCTCATCCAGTATGGCTATACCGGCTACCTTTCCAAGGTTTCTAACCTCAGCAATCCCGCAGAGGAATGGGTTGCAGGCGGTATGCCTATGACCAAGATGATGAACATCGAAAGAAGACACGGTAAGGACAAGCCCGTTATCCGCAAGGCTCTTGTTGAGCTCGACGGCGCACCCTTCAAGTATTTCGCCGCTCACAGAGCAGAATGGGCAGAAAATACCTGCTTCGTTTATCCCGGTGCTATTCAGTACTTCGGTCCGACCGAGGTTTGCGACGCAACCACTATCACTCTCGCTCTCGAACAGGGTAAATAATAACGCTTCACTTCACCCGAAAACGCAAGTTTTCGGGTGTTCTTTTTGGGTGACAGTACGCTCGCACAGAAAACCAAAAAATGCTTGCATTTTTGTAACGTTTTGAAGAGAAACATATCTAATATACAGAAAAACGCTTCGGGGGTGGTATATATGAAAAAAATTTCCGGGAAAACAATTACAAAAATCGCATTTACTGTTGCCGCTATCGCGTGCGTATTCGTTTGGCTGTTTGCGAACGGAATTGTTTTCACCGATAATTCGGCGGTTTACCGCGGGGAAGAGGGTGGATTGCTTTGGCGCGGAAGAAGCTATGTTTCGATAGGGAATCCCAGCAATTATTCCGAGGGGAAAAGGATAGCAAAAACCGAAGACGGCAGTTTTGATATCAACGAGGTCGAGCAGGATGACAGCCATACCTTTATCGTTTTGCGCTCGTTTTTGGACCAACGTCTGTACGTTGCCGAGGATTATGAATTTCAAACCGAGGGCGAGCTGACGTCGGTTTGCTGTAACGGCAGATATTCTCGTAAAGAAGAGCTTTTGCAAGCTATTTGCGAGATAGAAAGCGGAAAAAAGAGCGATTTTGTTTACGAAACCGAAAATCTTTTTGTGCTTAGCGAGAACCAACGCCTGACAATGATTTATTACGGCTATAACGGCAGTCCTCTTGCAACGGAATATAAGGGATATATAGGAACGGTGAACGGCAAATGGGTGATGACTGTCGGTATTACGCCGATTTATGACGAAAACGACGAATATTCGATGCCGCTGAAATACTCTGTCGACTGTTACGAGATTCCAAAGGAATATATATCCGTATTGGAAAAGTATATTCGATTGTAACGGTATATGCTTCAACAAACGGTTTATTGACAAACGCTATTCTTTATGATATATTTAGTTAAAATTCAAAGGAGCGCGGAAAATGATTCGTATTAACAATGTAAAAATGAATCAACAGCAACCCATTGTCGCAATCGGCAACGGGCTTGTTTTCTTGCGTTCATAATGTTGTATTCGCAACAATAAATCAACACAAGAACGGTTAAAAGCTCACGCCGAGCCTTTAACCGTTTTATTTTTATTGTTTTTGAGAGGAGAAAAATATGAAATCTATCGACAAATCGGTGCTGGAATTTTACGAATGCGGCGGGGAAATGAACAGGCTAAGAGAGGGTATCGGCTTGATAGAGTTCGAACGCACGAAAGAGCTTCTTTCGGAATATCTTCCGAAGCCGCCCGCGGTTATTTACGATATCGGCGGGGGATACGGCGAATATTCGTGGTGGCTCGCCGATAAGGGGTACGAGGTGCATTTGTTTGATTTATCGAAAAGGAATATCGAAATGAGCGTTGCGTTGAAAGCCGAATACCCCGAAGCAAGCATCGCCGCGAGCGAGGTATGCGACGCTCGCGCTGTTCCCCGCGCCGACAAAAGCGCAGACGCGGTGTTGCTGATGGGCCCGCTTTATCACTTGCTCGAATACGAGGAGCGGATAAGGGCAATTAACGAGAGCAAGCGGTTATTAAAAGAGGGCGGAATTTTGTTTTCAGCGGCGATAACGCCCTATTCGGTCCTGCTTCACAGCATAACGATTTACCGAACGGGAGAGGGGAATAAAAGCAAAAGGCTTGATAACCCCGAATTTTTTAATATGGTCGAGCGCGAGCTTTGCGACGGTCGTCACATAAATCCCGAAAAAGGCATTGTCGGCGGGCTTGGAAGCTCGCACCTGCACACCGCAAAGGAATTAAAAGCCGAGCTTGCCGATTGCGGTTTCCAAAATACCCGCGTTCACGGAGTTATGGGCGGTGCGTGGCTGGCGCAGGATATAGAAACGCTGTGGCGCAACGCCGACACGCGCGAGGCGTTGATGCGCACGGTGCGAATGCTCGATTTTCACGATGAAATTATCGGCTTGTCGGGGCATTTGCTTGCGGTTTCTTTTAAGGATTTGTAAATAACAGCAAACCTTTTTGCTTATTTGCCGACTAAATATAATGGGCGGATATTGTAAAGCTATAACTATATTATAGTTTTTTGATATAAAAGGTTTTGCGGGGGGCGGGGAGCTTTTGCAAAAGCTCCCTGCGGAAAAAGAAACAAATACAAAAACAAGACAACGCTCGGTGGATAGTCTGTCACGCAAGGATTGATTGACTAACCCTGCTCTTTGTGGTAAAATATTTAAAATAAGCAAGCGGAGGCGGCGGAATGAAGCTATTTGCACCGAGCTATTACAATAAATTCAAATGTATTGCCGACAAGTGCAGGCACAGCTGTTGTGTCGGCTGGGAAATTGATATAGACGATACCGCGCTTTGCAAATACCGCGCGCTTACCCACCCTTATGCAAGCGAGGTTTTAAAAAGCATCGAATGCGGTGAAACGCCGCATTTTCGGCTTTGCGAGGGCGAACGCTGTCCCCACCTTAACGAAAACAATCTTTGCAGAATAATATTAAATCTCGGCGAGGGCTTTCTTTGCGATATATGCCGCGAGCACCCGCGTTTTTACAACCAAACAAAAAACGGCTTGGAGGTCGGGTTGGGAATGGCGTGTGAAGAGGCGTGTCGGCTTATACTAACATCCGACGGTTACGGCGAGATGCTCGAAATAGGCGAAGCCGAGGGGCGGGAAGAAGCGGATTTTGACCCGCGCGTATTGCGCGAACGGGTGTATTCGTTGCTATCCGACAGAAAAACACCCTATAACCAACGACTGAACGCGATATACGGTGAATTCGCCGTTTCGCCTTCCGATATTTCGGACAACGGTTGGCGCGAATTGCTTTCCTCGCTCGAATATCTCGATAATGCTCATCGCGAGCTGTTTTCGCACTATTCCTCCGAGCTGTTTGATTGCGCGGAGAAGGAAAAAACGCTCGAACGCGCGCTCGCATATTTCGTTTACCGCCATTGTACCGCCGCGCTGTGCGAGGAGGAATTCCGCGCAGCTCTTGGCTTTTGTCTGTTTTGCGAAAGGCTGCTTGCATCGCTTTTGCGAAACAGCGGGGAAGACGCTGTAACGCTCGCGCGGATTATATCCGAGGAGCTTGAATATTCCGAGGATAACACCGAAGCGATAGTGTTTGAATTTTCTACTTGAGGATTTTACAAATCTATTACATTTTGTTTGTATAATATTTCCGTATAACAATAAGGAGATAGGAAAATGAAAAGAAAAACCAACCGTTCGCGAACAACGGCGATTATTTTGGCTATTTTAATGCTGTTATCGGTGTTTGCCGCCTGCGGCGAAGGCGAAAACACCTCATCAGAAGCCGTTTCGGAAAGCAGTATTGCATCCTCGCAAGCCGAGGAAGGCGCGGATTCTTCCTCCGATGTAAGCCTTGACGCGGAATCGAGCGAGGCAAGCACCGAAGCAAGCCTTGATTCGGAAAGCTCGGGTACGGAAACGAGCGAAGACAGCTCGCTTCCCGATGAAGAAAGCTCGGAATCCGACGTGTCCGATACCTCGGAAGAGGTTTCCGACCCCGATGAACCCGAAGAGGATAAAGAGGACAGAGCAAGCGCATTCCGCCTTTCGAGCATCGATGACCTTACCGACGAAAACAAAACGCGCTCCTATACCGTTTACGCGCCCTACACCGATAAATACACCTTAAAGGGCGAAAATGTTACGGGAATAACGCTTACCAAGAACGGCGAAAAGGTAAAATCGGGCAAAACAGAGCTTTCGGTTTCTTTAAAAGCCGACGAAGCATATACCTTGACGGTTACCACGAAGGAAGCAAACGCCGATTTTAAAATAACCACCACGGCGGAAAACCACCTCGTTACGCTCCCATACGACGTTGCAAAGCCTATCGATACTGCGGGCCTTGTGCTCGATAACGATGGCGAAAACCCGCTTCTCCCTGCCGAGGTCGACTATATCAAGCGCGAGGGTGGCACCTACGTTTATTCGAACAACCCCGAGCAGTTCGGCGCACAGCACGTCGGCAAGGCGTTTATGCGCAACGACGGCTTAACGGGCGAGGTCTATGTTACCTTCGAGCACGCGAACTATTCGGGCGGCAACGTTTATCTCGGATATCAGCTCAAAAACAACACCGACCACGACGTTTATATTACGATTACGAACGTCGGCTATCAATGGATAGGTACTTGGTTCGGTCAGCAGGCTTGGTATAAATTCTATAACACGTCTTTTAAGCTTCCCGACGATTATTTCAATTCCAATGGCACGATTTCTTCCAAATATTCGGGGCTCGATTATGCATACAGCAATATGAAGCCGCGTGTTTACCAGCCGACGACCTACCGTCTGCCTGCGGGCGAATATTTCTGGGTTATCGGCGGCACTTCTGCCGACTCATACCGTAAAATCAATGTCGACGGCTCGGCAGACCACCCCGTAAATCCTATTCGCTGTGCGAACGGCAACGTTAAATTTACCGTTACGGGCGGCGAAGTCAGCGGAACTATGTATTGCTATACCAATGCGTCGCAGGTTCAAGCAGAGCCCGAGGCTTTGGGTTACGTTGCGGGCGCATATTCACAGCAGTATTCGGGTATTGCATATCACCACGGCGTTATCGATAACTATATGAGTTGGACCTTTAACGATAACACGCCTGCTTGCTCGCTCCCCGTTACCTATACGAATTATTACAATAATAACGTTCCCGCAAAGACTACCCCCTATGCCGATTACAACAGCACGGCGCATACCGTAAGTAAGGCATATACCTGGATGACCCACCTCAACCCGCAAAACAATCATCAGGCGGTGGGTATGGATATGGTCGAATTCATCTGGCACGATACCAAGGGCAACGAAATCGTTATCGATAACGACCACGCCGACGGCTCGGGCGCACCCGCGAACACCGCGAACTGGATGATAGAATATCAGGACCACTTCACCTTTGTTAATCAGGGCGATACCGAAAGAAAGGTAACGCTTCACCTGCGCGACCACGGCACGCTTGCGATACTAGTGCGCGACAGCAGCACGGGCGAGGTATTGTCGGCGGATTATACCGCAGGCTTGGGCGAAAACGGCGGCGTTTTCAGTAACTATCAGTACGAAATCACCATCCCCGCACACAGCGTAAAGCAAATCACGCTCGATTATCTGCTTGTGGCTTGCTCTTACGGTAGTGTTACCCACGCTGTAAAGCTGAATTAAATGCGCTTGCGCTTTCCATTGAAAACACTCGTTTTCAATGGGTTTTTGTGAGCTTCGTGCGCTCGCGCCGAATTTGTGCGCGCTTGCGCTTGTCCAAATTCGCGAAGCTCCAAGGTGTATTTTTCGAGGCGCATGTCCCCGAAAAATACAAGAATTAATTATTGTATAACGCTTGCAAAGCAAGCTTATAGCTTATAACAGAAAAGAGCAGACGCATTGTCTGCTTTTTTTGTCGCTCCTACTTGACATTGACCCTGCGTCAAGTGATATAATAACAGCAAGGGAGGCGCGGATATGGAAAACGAAGAGCTTTACGATATAAGCGCGGTTTGCGAAATGCTCGGCATAACCTCGCGCACTCTGCGCTTTTACGAGGAAAAGGGTATAATTAAGAGCACAAAGCATTTTTCGAATCGGCGCAAGTATTCCAAAAATCAGCTTGAGCTTATAAAGAAGATATTGGTTTTGCGGTCGCTCGGACTTTCGGTTTCGCAAATATCCGAAATACAAAAGGGAGACAGCGAGCTCGCGCAAGCGATTATTGGGCGCAAATCCGAAATTATTGCCAAGCTTGCAGAAATGTCGAAAACGGCTCGTCTGCTCGATAACGCGCTTAACGTTATACAAAACGGCGGAGATATTTTCGAGCCTAAGCTCAGCACGCCTGAACGAAAGCAGATACAAAATGCTTTTGTTGCCGAAAACACCGAGGCTTTTATAAAGGGCGAATACGAAAAGCTGTTCAACGCTTTCGGAAAAACTATGCAGAAATATACTCCGCTTTCTGCATTACAAAGTATTATTGCAGATGCGCTTTTGCCGCTCGGCGAATTCATATCGCTCGAACGGATAGAGCGCGATTGCGGTGCGGAAAACGTTTATTACAGCCTTTTGCGCTACGAAAAGTTAGGCTTGCGTATAAAATTTGTGGTTTTCGAAGAAAAAATCAACGGTCTTTGGCTGAGCTATTACGAGCTTTAGGAGGGCACTATGGGAAAATTCATTATCGGCGCAATCGCTGTGGCGGTGTTTTTGATAATAATAGCTCTGTGCAGTAAAAGAAATATAAAGGGAAAGGTTTTTGTGTGTCCGCATTGCAAGCAGAGATTTGTGCAGGAAAAGCGGAAAAACACATATTTTTCGAATATGGCGAGCAATTCGGCGTTTTTGAAATGTCCGCATTGCAAAAAACACGGTATATGCAACGAATCGAGGATAGAAGAATGAAAAAATCACTTTTGACATTAGCGTTTATGTGTAATATTCTTTTGCTTTCGGGGTGCGAACTGCATTGGGGCGGCGCGACCTACGACGTTCCGTGGTGGTTTACTTTTATCGTTTCGTTTCCAATAGTTGTTTTCAGCACGGTATTGTTTATAGTGAATATGCCAAAGAACTTTTGGGCGAGATGCAGTAAGTGCTATGGACATTTTTGGGTAAAAAAGCGCGTTATGAGATTTTCCGCCTCGCATTCGCCCGAGGATAGCTTTGAATTCGTAACCAAATGCCCGTACTGTAAAAAGCGCACGCTTTGCCAAAAATCCTATGACCAAGACGGAGAATAAAGAAAACACCGCGGAAATATTCCGCGGTGTTGACTTTTCTATTGTATTGTGCAGGCGAGCCTCCAAAGCTCGATATTGTTTGTCAGCAGGGCTTTTTCCAACTGCTTAAGCGCATAAGGGAGATAATATTTTTCGTTCGGGACGTATTTTTTCAGCAGCTCCGAAGCGAGCACAAACATCGCGTTTACCGCTTCATCTTCCATATTATTGACGTTGTAATAATAAAACGAGCCCAAGTGCCGAAGCAGAAGCTTATAAAATATTACACCCGTATCGAGTCCGAAGCGAACGGTATCCTCTATGCATCTTTCGAGCATCCAATAGCGTTGCACCGCGCGGTCGGGAGCTTTTGACTGAATATGCGAAAAGTTCTTTTCGTACCAACGGTATTCGTATTTCACCTCGGGAATATATTCGAAGGTTTTGCAAAGACGGAACACCAAGAAGTGTATTATGGTATCCTCGTACCAATAATTGGGTAGAAAACGAATGTTTTCGAACATTTCGCGCTTATAGACCTTGCACCACGGCAACCCAGGAAAGTTCCAAAGATAATCGCCGTCCTTATAGCGCATAAGGTTGTATTTCGGATAAATATTAGGGGTTACCGAGGTTATTTTGCCGCCCGATTCCTTCGAAAGATTGTGGGCGCAGATAGCCATATCGAGGTCGTTTTTATACGCTTTTGACATAAGCGTTTCGACAATATCGTCGTGAACGATATCGTCACAGTCGATAAACATATAATATCTGCCCGAAGCGTTGTTCAAGCCCGTGTTTCTTGCCGCGCCGATACCGCCGTTTTCCTGATGTATCACCTTAACCTTGGGGTGTGTTTTGAACCTTTCGAGAATATCCTTTGCGGGCTGGCGCGAGCCGTCGTCGACAAGAATAAGCTCGTAATTATATTTGGTTTTCTGATTTAATGCGGCGGATATGGTTTCCTCTATCAGGTCCTCGTAATTGTATATAGGCATAATTATCGAAAGATCGAGATTTTCGTTCAAGGGAAGATTAATAACCTCTGCCTTTGTTTCGATTTTCGGATATTTCGCCGTTATTATTTCCTTTGCAACCGCGGGATCCATTGTAACTATGCGTTTTTTTGTAAAAGCCTTTTTTACAAAAAACACGGCGCAGTAGGCAAAATAGGCAAGCGTTGCAAGTATCACGCAAATTTTTTCGTTCGGTAGCCTTTTGTAAAAAAAGGTGTAAAAGCCTTGTTTCATTTTTATTCGTCCTTAAAATTCGGGTGCTTTGTGTCTTTTTCGGAAAGCAAAATTTCCATATCGGGGGTTATCGGCCATTCGATACCTATGGTCGGATCGTTCCACATAATGCCGCCTTCGTCCTCGGGATGATAATAGTCATCGCACTTATATACGAATTCGGCATCCTCCGAAAGCACCAAAAATCCGTGCGCGAAGTTGCGGGGAACGTATAATTGCCTTTTGTTTTCGGCAGAAAGCAAAACGCCCACCCACTTACCGTAGGTTTCGCTATCCTTGCGAAGGTCGACGGCAACGTCGAATACCTCGCCCTTTATAACGCGCACAAGCTTTGCCTGCGGGTGATTTTTTTGGAAATGTAGTCCGCGCAGAACACCTTTTTTCGATTTCGATTGATTGTCCTGAACGAAATCGGATTTTATTCCGCCCTCGAAAAAGGCTTCCCTTTGGTAGGTTTCCATAAAATAGCCGCGGTCGTCGCCGAATACGCGCGGCTCGACGATTATTACGTTTTCGATATCGGTTTTAATAAAATTAAAATTACTCATCGCCTATCTCCTTTAAAAATTCGGCAAGCGCATCGCGCCAATCGGGCAGGGGGGCAAAGCCGTTTTCCGTAAGCTTGCTTTTGTCAAGACGGCTGTTGAACGGTCTTGCGGCCTTAGATAACCCGTATTCCGCCGTTGTTACGGGGGTTACCTGCATATCGATTTTTGCCTGCTTGAATATTGCGCAGGCGAAATCGTACCAGCTTATATAACCGCCCTCGTTCGTCGCGTGGTAATAGCCGTATTTTTCGGTTTCGCACATATCTGCAAGCAATCTTGCAAGGTGCTTGGTATAGGTGGGCGTGCCGATTTGGTCGCAAACTACCCGCAACGAGGAATATTTTTTCGATAAATTCAGCATCGTTTTTATAAAATTGTTGCCGTTTTTGCCGAAAACCCAAGCTATTCGAACGATAAAGTATTTTTCGAGAAGCGAGCTTACTGCGTTTTCGCCTTCTAATTTGGTTTTGCCATAAAAATTTTGCGGGCTGTATTCCTTGCAATCCGCAGTCCACGGTAATTCGCCCTTGCCGTCGAAAACGTAATCGGTAGAAATATAAAGCATTTTGCAATCAAGCTCTTTGCATACGTTGGCGATATTTTGCGTGCCCTCGACGTTGATTGCATAAACCTTTTTCTTGTTTTCCTCGTCCTCCGCCGCATCGACAGCAGTCCAAGCCGCACAATGGATTACCGCGTCGGGCTTGATTTTTGAAATAACATCAAAAACCGCCGCCTCGTCGGTTATATCGAGCTGTATGTAGTCCGCGTCGCTGTCTTTCGGAAGAATATCCGAGCCGATGCATTCGTGATTGCGCCGTTTAAGCTCGTTAACAACATCATAACCAAGCTGTCCGCCGACGCCCGTAACAAAAAATTTCATATTCTTTACCTGTTACCGTACATTTTTTCGTAATAGCTTTGGTATTCACCCGAAACAATGTCTTCCCACCACTTTCGGTTATCGAGATACCATTTTATCGTTTTCTTTATGCCGGAATCGAATTTGGTTTCGGGAAGCCAGCCAAGCTCGTTATGTATCTTGGTCGGGTCTATTGCATAGCGCATATCGTGCCCTTTACGGTCGGTGACGTAGGTGATAAGCGATTCGGGCTTGTTAAGCTCTTTGCAGATTATTTTTACTATTTCGATATTTTGCTTTTCGTTGTGACCGCCGACGTTATAAACCTCGCCGACTCTGCCCTTGTGAATAATCAAGTCGATAGCCTTACAATGGTCCTCCACGTAAAGCCAATCGCGAACGTTTTTGCCCTCGCCGTAAACAGGAAGCGGCTTATCGTTAAGTGCGTTTGCGATCATAAGCGGGATAAGCTTTTCGGGGAAGTGATAAGGCCCGTAATTGTTAGAGCAGCGGCTTATGGTAACCGGCAAGCCGTAGGTGCGGTGATATGAAAGCGTTAAAAGATCGGCAGCCGCCTTCGACGAAGAGTAGGGACTGCTTGTGTGAAGCGGCGTTGCTTCGGTAAAAAATAGGTCGGGGCGGTCGAGCGGAAGGTCGCCGTACACCTCGTCAGTGCTTACCTGATGATAACGGTCGATGCCGTATTTGCGGCAGGCGTCAAGAAGCACGGCTGTGCCTATAACGTTGGTTTGCAAGAAAACGTCGGGATTTTCTATGCTTCTGTCAACGTGGCTTTCTGCGGCAAAGTTAACAACGATATTCGGCTTTTCTTCCTCGAAAAGCGAATAAACCCTATCGCGGTCGCAGATATCAGCTTTGACAAATCGGAAATTCGGACATTCCATTACCGACGAAAGCGTAGAAAGGTTTCCCGCGTAGGTTAGCTTGTCGAGGCAAATTATTCTGTAATCGGGATATTTCTGCAATAAATGGAAAATAAAGTTACTGCCTATAAATCCCGCGCCGCCTGTTACGATTATAGTCATAGCTGTCCCCTTTTACCTTTTTTCTATGTATTTGCCGTCTAGAACGTCCTTTAAATACTGTCCGTACTGGTTGTTTTTCAGTTCTTCATAGGTTTTCAACACGTCCTCTGCGGTTATCCAGCCGTTCAAATACGCTATTTCTTCAAGGCAGGCGATTTTTCTGTGTTGGTGTGTTTCGACCGTTCGTATGAAGTTTGTGGCGTCGGCAAGGCTTTCGTGCGTGCCGGTATCGAGCCAGGTAAAGCCCTGACCCAGCAGCTCGACATTCAGCTTGCCGTTTGCAAGATATATCTTGTTAACGTCGGTGATTTCAAGCTCGCCCCGCTTGCTCGGCTTTAAGGATTTTGCGTATTCCACAACGCGGTTATCGTAAAAATACAAGCCCGTTACGCAGTAGTTCGATTTGGGCTGTTGGGGCTTTTCTTCGATGCTTACTGCCTTTCCGTCTTTGTCGAATTCCACTATGCCGAAACGCTCGGGGGCGTCAACGTAATAACCGAATATTGTTGCGCCGTTTTGGGTTTCTGCGTTTTCAACTGCAGAAACAAGCCGTTCCTTAAGCCCATGACCCGAAAAAATATTGTCGCCGAGAATCATCGCCACGCAGTCGTCGGCTATAAATTCTTCGCCGATAATAAATGCCTGAGCCAATCCGTCGGGGCTGGGCTGCACGGCATATTGCAATTCTATGCCGAATTGAGCGCCGTTGCCTAAAAGTGCTTCGAATCTGGGTGTGTCCTGAGGAGTGGAAATAATAAGTATGTCGCGAATTCCCGCCGTCATCAATACCGAGAGGGGGTAATAGATCATCGGCTTGTCGTAAACGGGAAGCAACTGCTTGGAGGTTACCTTTGTTAACGGGAATAATCTAGAGCCGGACCCTCCGGCGAGAATAATACCTTTCATAAAACACCTCGTGAGTAGCGCGCAAGCGAAATACCTTAAAAATGTGTATATTTATTACATTATACAACAGGTTTTGCGTTTCGTCAACACCTTTAAAGCCTCATCGGGACTTGACATCTGATTAAATGCGCGGTATGATAAAAGCATACGATAAATACGATTCATCGAAAGGGAAAAGCCATGAACAAATTAATGAAAAAGGGCGTTTTGCTTTACACGAGCTACCGCGGATACAGCGGCGGCAAATATTACGTACCGACCGATAGTGAGCTTAAAGCCCTGCTTGAGGTTACCGACGAGATACTGCTTATACCTATCGCGACCTTTAACCGTTATATCGACAGAAACGGGAATGAAACAGAGGTTATTACGCGCGAAATAATCGACGGAATGACCCCCGATATGGTGGGCGACCCCAGCCGTTTGGAAACGATTAAAAAGGAATATCACGCAACAGCGGACAAGATTCTTGCGGGCAATTACCATATTAAGGATTACGTTGCCGATGCAATTTCTTATGCCGAGCGTCTTGTTGCGATAAATCCCGACGTGAAGCTTTGGTTTTCGGTGCCTCATTCGGAATGCTGGCACGCGCTTACCCACCTTTTCTCCGAGCCGTGGGCGGATACGGTTGACCTTATAAAGAATTCTCTGCGCGCAGATATTTGGGATAACAACGTTCAAGGTATTTATTTCGCAGGCGAGGATATCGTTACCGCAGGCTACACGAGATTTGATAACGACAAGCCCGAAGAGGATTTTAACAATCCTATTGTTAAGGCGATGCGTGTTGTTTCCGAGCGCGTTCGCTCGTTCGGCAAGAATTTTCTTTGGATTCCCTATTACCACGAAGCGGCTTCGAGCTCGAAAAACCTTGGTCACGTTGTGAATCTTACGAATATTTTCGATACCGCTATCATTCAGCCGTCGTTCTTCTTCAACCCCGCGCGCGTTGATGAAATAAGAATTGTGAGCGATTGCGTTCGCAAGCAGGCGGTTGTGGATATAAACGGAAATATTATCGGCGGTAAGAAGGTATCAAACACCGAAATCGGCTTTGAAATGGAAATTGACGAGCAGTTTTACGACAGAGAGGGCTACCCCGAACGCTATTACGCTTACGAAAAGGGCTTCGGCGAATTCGTAGGTGTTCGCCCGACCGCTTATTACGCAGGCGCGCCCGAAACGTTGATAAAAACCCTGCCGATTATTGATAAATTTTATAAAAAATGAGATTCCCCAAATTAAAAAACGCACTCTTGTGCAGGATAATGGTGTACGTCACCATTATTATTGTGCCGATAAGCGTTATAAGCTGGAGCATACTTTTAACCGACGGCCCGCCTGCGATTTTGAAGATTGCGGTATTTGTCGGTTGGGCGGTCGCTTTAATCGCGTATTTATCTAAAAACATTATGGTTTTGTTTTTCTTAGACGTAACGCTTGCGTCGCTTCGAGCGCACAGCCGTGTAAGAAAGCATTTCGATTATCCTACAAAAAACGTCGGCGACGACGTTGCAAAGCGTATTGAAAAAAGGCTTTGCCTTTGGGGCAGTAAGTGCGAGCCGCGAAACCGCGAGCCGATACCGAGACTTATTAAATACAGCGCACGGATATCGTGGACGATATACAACAGCGGGGTAAACAAGTTTATTTTAATCTACCGCGCCGAAACGCTCGACAAGCCGCTTTATGACAGCATATTCCAATCGGCGAAAACTAATACCGAAAAATACATCGGCACGAAAAAGCGCATTATTACCGACAAACACCAAAAGAAAGCGCCGCTTTCGGTCGCCTGTGTTCCCGTAATTATCGCCAATAGGGTCGAGGAAGCGTTTTCGCAAAAGCTTTTCGATACCGTTTGTAAGGGTAACGGCAACGATAACAAGGCGTTTTTGCCCTGCGTTATCGATGTCGAAAGAGGTATTTGCGTTTTCAACAGCGAAAAGGAACCTTACTTTGGGTTTGGTTACAGCGCAAAAAGCCGAGCATATAACCTTATAAAACGCTATGTTTTCGGTGGGAGACTGCCTTTTAAAAACAACGACGACAAGATAAAAATGCATTACGGCGACGATGGCTTTAGCGAAGAAACATCGCTTTGGGCGCTTTGGCGTTTTCTGAAGCTCGAAGCGCGCGATATAACGCGCAAGGAAAAGAAATCGGTAAAATCGCTAAAGGAAAACGATATAAAATTCGAGGACGACACGGTTTATATCAAAATCGGCAAGCGCACCGCCGTTCTGCCGACGCTCGAGGAAAACGGCGTGCTTACTTTGCCTTATCCCGAAATGTGGAGATATCCCACAGCACAGAAAATTGCAAAAACGACCCAAAAGGATATAGAGCGCAGGGTTAGCGATTTTATGACAAAAAAAGGATACAAAATAAAATTCGAGAAAACCGAGGAAGAACAATGATTTTAGTAAACACAGATTACATTAGCGGCAAGGAGCTTGAAATGCTCGGTCTTGTGCGCGGCAGTACGATACAGAGCAAGCATATCGGCAAGGATTTTACCCAGAGCTTTAAAACCCTTGTCGGCGGCGAGCTTAAGGCATACACGCAGATGATGAACGAGGCGCGCGACATAGCAACCTCGCGTATGGTTGCCGAAGCCGAGGCTCTCGGTGCGGACGCGATAGTTAATATCCGCTATGCTTCTGCAGGCGTAATGCAGGGCGCGGCAGAGGTTATCGCCTACGGCACGGCGGTTAAGTTTAAGTAAATGGTAATAAGAAAAGCCGCTGTTGCAGACGCAAATTCGCTTTGCGAAATAAACCGTAAATCTATGGGCTATGATTTTTCTGCCGAAAAAACAGCCGAAAACCTTAAAATTACGCTCGAAAAGGAATACGAAGCTGTTTTTGTCGCGGAAGAAGACAAGAAGGTTGTTGGCTATATACATATCGCGGAATACGGCTTGCTGTTTGCCGAAAAGGGCGTAAACATTCTCGGCATCGCCGTTGCTCCCGAGCATATCGGCAAAGGCATTGGGCGCGCGCTTATGAACAAAGCCGAGGAATGGGCGAGCGAGCGCGGAGCCGCTTATATCCGCCTTGTTTCGGGCGAGAGCCGAAGGGGCGCACACTCCTTTTACGAAAAATGCGGATATACGAGCAACAAAATGCAGAAGAACTTCAAGAAAAAGCTGTAAAAAAGGGGGCTGTCGCTTTTGGTCTAAACCGAAAAAATCCGACAAACAAATATAAATAACGCAAACCAAGAACCAAAAGGTGAACTTGACATAAAAATAGGTTGAAATTCTTCGAATTTCTTCCGTTTAAATATCGGATTTTTTCTATCGCGCTTTGCAAGGCCCGACGTACCTTTGTACGCCTGCGCCTTGCAAAATCTCGATTTTAGCCGCAAAATCGTTCGCCCCAAATAAAGAGGCTGTCTCAATTGCAGGATTGAGACAGCCTCTCTCTGTTAAATTCCGAAAATTCTTTTTCCGATAAGCATACCGAGCGTTATTTCGGCAACCGTCCAGCCGGTTTCGATACAGCAGGGACCCCAGCCGACGTCGTGCGGGATTCCGAAATATTCAAGCCGATTCAGGTCGATACCTCTGCACCAGCCGCCGTTGGTTTCTGCGCTTTCGGTTATAAGCTGTGTTTTTATAAAAAATTCGCAAATTTCGCGCCAAGCTTGATAAAAACAGCCGTCGTTCGTTATTAAAAACGCAACAGCAAAGCCGAGCGGGAGCCAATTTACCGAATATAGCAAATCCGCCACGGGGTCGCCGTTTTTCGCAAGGAGCGAGCATTCGCCGCCTTCGTTGTTAAAGCAGACCGCCTTGTAGCCGCTGTCCCATTCGGCATAACCGCCCGATTCGTGGCGGTGCTTTTGCAAATCGCGAAAAACGCGATAAAGCATTTCCTTGTGGTTTTCGGCACGCGTAACGCCGTAAAGCAAGGCGAGAGGGAGAATAAGTCTGCAAAGCTCGCTTGTTTCGCTGTGCTCGCGCACGGTTTCGGGGTATAGCGACATAAGCGTTTCGATACCGCGAACACCAACCGCTTTAAATTCCTCGTTGCCGCTTATAAGATAACCCAAAAGCAAAGCCGCGCTGTAATATGCGTTATAGTGCGCGCTTGCATAGCCCTGCTCCGCCTGCTTTAATTCAAAAACAGATTTGTTTTCACGCAGGAATTCAAGAATATCGGTGCGCATCGGGCGCAAGCCGTCCTTCGGGGTTGTTTTGCAAAGAAAATCAAGCGCGTTCAGCGCGTTTTGCTTGTATTTATCGGTCATATCGAAATACGAAGCCAACAAGGTCGGCATTATTGCGCGGGCAACGTCGTCCTGATAGCAAACGCCCCACGCCTCCTCCGACCAGCGCACCATATTTTCGAACTCGCCGCTGTGAACGGTTAAAGGTCCGTAGCAAAGCGAGAACATATTATCCGCGATGCTTCGAAGCTTTTCGTTTTGCGAAAACATAAACGCGCCCGCCGCCTCGCCCGTGCAATCGGTGCGCACAACGTTCGCGCCGATGCGTCTTCCGTCGGGGTGGATATTGTGGCTGAATCCTTCGCGTATGCCGTATTTTCCGTCGGGTGAAACGAGCTGTTTTTCCAAAAACGCAAGCGAGCGTTCGATACAGCCTGTTAGCTCGTCTTCGAAGCTTTTTTTAAGCACGCGCTTTACCGAAAGAGCGTTTTTGCTTGGTATTTCGGGTGCTTTTAGTCCCAAAAACCTAAAAATATACGCCGTAAGTGCATCAAACCGCGCCTTCGGTGCAAACGCGCCGTTTATATAATCGCAGAAACGGAATGCACATTGAAGAATATTCGAATATTTAAAAAGCGCGGGGGAATCGGTTTGTGCGACCGATTCGAGCCTATCGTGCGCGGGTGTGTATTTTTGCAAATAAAGCAGTATTTCGGTTTCGGGCATAAGAAAATGCGGGCGGATATACAAATTGTAATGCGGGTCCAAAAGCTCGTTTTGCTTAATATCTTCGCATATATCGCGCGCGGCGGCGAGCCTGTGGCAGGTAAGCCGTTCGGGCTGTGCCGAATAAATACAGCGAAACGATGCGACGTATTCCAAAAATATCGGCTTACCGCTTTCGGCAAAATGCTCGAGCCTTTCGCGCAGGTAGGGCGAAAGCATAATCGGCGCATCCTCCGTGCCGCCCAAAACTGCGACGGCGGAATAAACATTAAGCTCTGTTACTTCCTCGGGCGGAAGAATATCGCAATTTCCAAGCTTTTTGAAAAGCGAGGAAAGATTGCTGTTTTTTCGTGTTATTACAAGTGTTTTCATTTTTCTATCGTATGCTTTATAAGGATTTCGGAGAATTTCGCAACGTCGTTTTGCTCACAGCATTGTACCGCAAGCACAGCGTTTTCTTCGGGCAGAACTATCGAATACTGACCGTAAGCGCCGTCGGCACGGAACGAATTTTCGCGCTGGCCCACAAGCCAGAATTGGTAACCGTAGCCGCTGTGCCAAGGCGATTCGTGGCCGGTGTCTATCTGCTTGCTTCCCGCCTCGCTTACCCATTTTTCGGAAACAACACGCTTGCCGTTATAAACACCCTTGTTAAGGTAAAGCACGCCGAGCTTCATCATTTCGGTTATGTCCAAATAAAGTCCGCTACCGCCGAATGCCGTGCCGTCGGGGTCGGTTTCCCAAGCGGGGAAGCCCATATCGAGCGGTGTGAAAATTTTGTCACAGCAATATTTCAAAAGCGGCATTTTGCACGCCCTTTGCACCATACAGCCTGCCAAATGCGTGTCGCCGTTCGAATAAACGAACTTTTCGCCCGATTCGTATTTAAGCTCCTTCGAAAGCATATAGCCGATATAATCGGGGTAGCCTTCCAGCTTTCTGCGGTTGGCACTCATTAAAAACGCGCCGCCGAAGCCCGAGCTCATTGTTAAAAAATGGCGAAGCGTTATGCTTTTCACACGCTCGTCGGTAATAACCGAGGAATATTCGGGAAAAAGCTCGGAAACGGTGGTGTCGAGAGTAAGCAAGCCTTCGTCTATTGCAATACCCGCGGCGGTGGAAATAAAGCTTTTCGTGTGCGAATAAATAAGTCTCGGTCCTGCGGGGACAAAGCGGTGAACAAGCTTTAATTCGCCGTCCTGCCAGAGCGCAACCGATTCTACGCCCGTGTTTTCGCGCTTTAATGCTTCGATGTAGTTGTTAACTCTGTTAAGCATAGTTTTACTCCAAATCAATCGATGTTTTTGCCAAGCGAGGGGAGCTGAAATTCTGTTATCCTGCATTTGATTATAACTGCGAAAGCTACGTTTGTCAACATTCAACCCATAGTTGAAATATGTCGTTTGCGAGGTTATTGAAAAAGCGAAAATAAAATGTTATACTTGCACTATTATGAAAAACTATGAATATTTCGGGGTATAAAATGAACATCGGTAACAAAATAAAGGAATTAAGAAAACAGCGCGGTATAACGCAGGAACAGCTTGCAACAAGCATCGGCATATCATTTCAGGCGGTGAGCAAGTGGGAAAATAACATCGCCCTGCCCGATATAACGCTTGCGCCGATGCTGGCAAGCTATTTCGGTGTTACGATGGACGAGCTTTTCGATTTTAATTTGCAGGAAATCGAAGCAGAGGTAGAGCAAATTGCCGACGAGGCTTATAAATACCGCACGGGCGACCCTGAACGCAGCCGTAGTATTTTGGAAGAGGGCTTGCGCAAATACCCCGAAAACGATATCCTTTTAAACAATCTGCTTTACGTTATCGATTATTCGAACAATCCCGATACCGCCATAGCGATTGCGAGCAAGCTTATCGAAAAGGCGACCGACCACGGCATTAAATACGACGCGTTGCGCTTTATGGCTTATGCTTATAAGGTAAAGGGCGACCTTCAAAGCGCGAAAATGGCGATAGAGCAGATACCCGAAATGTATTTTACCCGCCTTACCGAAACCGCCTATGTTTTAACCGGCGAGGAAAAGCAAGAAGCGGCGGAAAAGCAAAAATGGGTGTCGTTCGAAAACCTTATACAAATGATGTGGCACCTTGCCGAATGCTTCGAGGAAAAGAAAGATTATAAAAACGCCGTCGCAGAAACCGAAAAAGCACTTGCGCTTATAGCCATTGTGGGCGATTCCACGACCGATGCCAACTATTTTTACGAAAACTACGTAACCTTTTTCGAAAGTCAGATAGCAAGAATGACAGAGCTTTGCGCGGGAAGCACAACCCCTTGACGGAAGCAAGAATATAATATATAATGTTACCGAAATAATAAATTGTTTGTTATGAGGTAGTAAATGGCTAATTACATAAGCGACAGCACGAAGATCGACCCGAACGACAAAAAGAAAAAGCAGATAACACCCGAAAAAATATACGATGCAATTTCAAATTCGAACAAGGGCGGCCTTTGGGGCGGTATAATTTTGTCGTTCGTAATTTTGATTATGATGCTTATATTTGTGCTTGTGGTCAATATCAGCGGTATGGAGCAAAAATGGGCAACGCTTGTAAATATGTTGCTGTTAAGCGTTCCGCTTGCGATGGTTATGATTTTCCTTTATTTGTATTACCGCGACACGAAAATGCTCGCGGAGGGCGGTTATAAAATAATTACGGATACTGCAGAACGCGTCGTTACCGACGACAGATACGTACGCTACGGAAGACATTCGTACATGGAGCACGCGATGTATCTTTACAATTGCGGCAGAGTTGTAATCTCGCTTCAGGAAACCTACACAAACAGCGAAGGCGATACATTTTACGTCGTAGTATCCAAAAAGCGCCCGCGAACTGCCTTGTTTGCATATAATTCGAAATATTACGAATTGGTCGATTTAAAGGTCGAGCAGTAAAGAGGGGCAAAAATGGGAAATTACAAAAGCAACAGCACAAAAAGCGACTATTCCGACGGCAAAAGAAAAATAACGCCGAAAATGATATATGATCATTTCGAAAAGCCGGCAAAGCAATCGGTCTGGGCGTGCCCTTTAATGAGCGTTTTATTTACAATTTTGGCGTTAATTATAGATGAAACGGTATTAAGCGTGGTGCTTTATTTCTTTGCCGTTCTTTTTCTTGTGATGGGCTGTTTAAATTACTTTAGTGTAATGAAAATGCTGAAAAACGGCGAATTGATGATTATTACCGATAAGGTCGAACGGGTCGCTCCCGAAGAAAAAATGAAGGTAAGACTGCACGGAAATTATGCATCGGTCAACGTGCAGCATGCAATTTATCTCGAAAAGTGTGGAAGAGTGCTCGTTACTTACGGAGAAACCAATACGAACAGCGTGGGCGATATATTCTTTGTTGTGGTAACAAAAACACACCCCACGACCCCCTTGCTTACGTATAATTCGAAATATTACGAATTGGTCGATTTGAACACCGAGCAATAAATAAAAAACGGTTGCAACGCAACCGTTTTCTTTATTCCTTTATAACCTTAACAAGCAGTAATTTGCCTTCTTTTACGCTTATTTCGGCGGTTTTGCCCTTTATTACCTCGTTGCTTATGCCGTATTGGTATTCGGGTGAAATTTCGGCGTTTTCAAGCGGGAATTTTGCGTTTTTCACGGTTATTCCCTTTGCCGTACCGTCGATGGCAAGGAGCGAAAAATAGGGGTAGCTGTCATCGACAAGCGCTGTTTTATTTGAAATTATTTCAAGCTCGGAATAATCGTCGATAATGCTCGCGCTTTTGCCTAAAGCGTGCAAATATAAAAGCGCCGAAATATTTCCGAGGCTGTGGTCGAAGCGTTTACCGAGCGCGCCGATAAGCAAAAAATCGTCAAACCCGCGCCGTATTGCCTCTTTTATTGCGAAAAAGGTATCGGTATCGTCCTTTTCGCGGGGGAGCACTATCGTTTCTGCTTCGCTGTTCGGGTTTTTATAGGAATCGAAATCGCCGACAATAAGGCTTGGGGTAACACCCAAACCGTCTAAATGCTTAAGCCCCGAATCGCAGAAAATATAAAAGTCTTGTTTACTAAGACGCTTGTTTATAAAGCCGTAATCGGCTATCGGCGCACCGCCGACGATAACGCATTTTTTCATAAATCCTAATCGAAATATCCTTTATATTTAATGCTTAAATTGCTGTCTTTAAAGAGGTGCGAATAAAGGTCGACAAAATAATCGTCCGTCATACTTGCGATATAATCGACAACTATTAAATTCGGCTCGGTTTTGCAATAGGGAACTGCACGCTTGTAGTACGGCTTGTCTACCACCGCGATATGGTGGGTGAATATCGGCGATTGGGTATTTTTGTTTATCAAATCGCAAAGCAATCGCTCGTAAAGCTCGCGCATCATCGGGCGGACGGTGTTATTTAGCATATCCTCGACCGCTTTTGTGGTGTAAATCTGCTCGTAGTTATCGGTTTTCGCCTTTTTCAGCGCGGCAAAATGCGCCTTATCCATTTTAATATAACGCTTGCCGTAGCTGTGCGCGACTATGTTTACCGTCATATTGTTTATGATTTCGGAATTGTGCTTGCCTATCGCGCCGTCGTCGAAGCTTTCGCTTTCGTTAAGCTTTGCTCTTTCGGCGTCCTGCCTATCCTTGCCGAGGTATGCGATAATGTCCGAAATGCGCACAACACAGCCCTCGAGCGTGGCGGGGACAAGACGTTTTACGTTCGCTTTGTCGGCATAGCAGGCTTCGATTTGGTTGTCGAACTCCAAAAAGCTTTCAAGCGGCATTGGGGTGTATTTCTCAAGCTCCATTTCGCCGTCATGCGCGGCAATACCGTTTAACGTTTGCAACGTGAGGTTGAGAGGGAATATTTTATCGAGCACGCGCACCGAATGGATATTGTGCGAAAAACGCCTGCCCGTGTGGAGCGAATACAGCTCATCGAGATAGGTTTCGCCCTTGTGGCCGAATGGGGTGTGGCCTATATCGTGCCCAAGCGCGATAGCCTCGATAAGGTCGGGGTTAAGATTCAACGCCTGCCCGATAGTGCGCGCAATACGCGAAACGAGCTGAACGTGGAGCGCGCGCCTTGTAATATCGTCGTTTTTATAGAACGAAAAAACTTGCGTTTTGTCGGCATAGCGGTTATAATAGGGACAATGCAGAATTTTTTCGGCATCGCGCACGAACGCGCTCCGCAAAATCGTGGCTTGGTCGTGGTCGGGGTCGCGGCGCAAAGCGTTAATGCTTTCGAACGCAACTCGGGGAAGTGTGCCGTGTATGCGGTCATCTTTTATCTTGTTTTCAATCTCTTCGGGTAACTTTTCGTAAAACATTTTTACCACCTCGCTCTATTCTAACATAAAAAATTCAATAAAGCAACAAGGATATAATTATGGACACTTATCAGATAATCGCACAATCCGTCGGCATCGTCGCGATGGCTTTGAACATCATTTCCTACCAGATGAAAAAGCAAAAAAGCATTATTGTAATGCAGTTCTTCGGCGCGGCGCTTTTTACCGTTAATATGTTTATGATAGGCGCGATAGTCGGCGGGTTTTTAAACGCCGTCGGTGCAATCCGCGCGATAATTTATTCGAACAAGCAAAAATTCCGTGCCGATAGGTTTATATGGGTTTTGGGCTTCGGCGCGCTTTATCTTGTTTCTTACGCACTTACCTTTTTGGTGTTCGATAAAGAGCCGACATCGCTTAATCTTATCGTTGAATTCCTTCCGATTATCGGTATGTTTGCAACGGGTATCGGCTTTTATTTAAAGGAAGCGCGCTCGGTGCGCAGAGCGGGGCTGGTAAGCTCGCCCTCTTGGCTGGTTTACAACATTTTCAATTTTGCAATAGGCGGCATAGTTTGCGAAATTCTCGCGCTTATTTCGATAATAACCGCGATGTACCGTCTGGACAGAAAGAAATAAATATTAAAACGGCTTGGTCAAGCACCAAGCCGTTTTTTGTTATTCAAGCTCACATATACCGCAAACCGGTGCAACTTTAAGCTTTAGGCTGTTAACCGATTCGGTATTTACCTCGAAGCCGTTTTCGTGAAGCGAAACAAGGCTTTCGTTATAGGCGATTTCGGGGCGGTTGTTTTCCTCGCTTAAGTGGGCAAGTGCGAACGAACGCGTTCCGTGTTTTGCGAGATGCGGCAAAAGCCTTGCGCAAAGCTCGTTCGAAAGGTGGCCCCGTTCGCCGAGAATGCGTTGCTTTAATTGATAGGGGTAGGAGCCGCCTTTAAGCATTTCTATATCGTGGTTCGATTCGATAACCACGCGCTCGCAACCCGAAAGTCCGCGAAGCACGTTTTCGGAAAGGTGGCCTATATCGGTAAAATAGCCGATTTTTTCCTCGCCCGCGCGGATACGGAAGCCAACGCTTCCGCGCGCATCGTGGGGGGTGGCAACGGGGCAAAGCGCAAGGCTTTTAAGCTCTATTGCTTTTCCCGAATTCAGCGCGATAAGCGGTTTTTCGGGCGGCATACGCTCGTAAATACAGTTGCAGCTCGCCTCGGGCGCATATATGGGAATATTGTAATATTTCGTTATTGTGCCAAGCCCGCATATATGGTCGCCGTGCTCGTGCGTGATAAAAATTGCGGATATGTTTTTAAGGCTCGTGCCCAAAAGCCCAAGCGAATTTTCGATAGACCTTGCCGAAACGCCGCAATCTATAAGTATTTCGTCGTCGCCGTATTTAATATAACAGCTGTTTCCCTTTGAAGAGGAAAAAAGGGTATAGACCTTTGCTTTTTCCATATCGGGATATCAGCCCTTTATTTCGTTTTCGGTTACTACCGAGGCGCCGTAGGGGCGAATGGTATAAACCTGACAGCTGTTTTCGCCGAAAATCGATTCAACAGCCTTTTTGTATTCGGCAACCTTTTCGGTTTTTATGTACGCCTGCACCGTGCCCGCAAAGCCGCCGCCGTGAACACGGCAGGTCGCGCCGAAGCGTTCGGTTATTGCCAGCGCGAGCGAAATGCCCTGCTCGTCTACATTTTTGTTGGTATAAACGTTTTGCAGGAATTTAAACGAGGAATCGCCCGAAAGCTTTACGTATTTAAGATATTCGTCGAAATCCCCGCGCGAAAGTGCCGATTTTTGTGCGTCGACACGCTTGTTTTCGGCAAAATAATGCATCGCGCGCATTATCGCTCTGTCGCCTACTATCGAGCGCATATAGGAAATGCGGCACATAAAATCCTCTTCATCGCAGGAACGAAGCATGCTTTTGCCCATAAGCGCGGCAACCGATTTCATTTCGGCGGGAACGGACGCGTAATCATCGGTAAGGTCGGCGTGGTTGCCGCCCGTGTTTACTATGCAAAGGCTGTATCCGTATTTGCCGAGGTCGAAATCTATCTTTTCGGTTTTGGGGTCGAGGCTGTTTTCAAAATCCATCCAAAGGCATCCGCCCGAAGCGCACGCCGCCTGATCCATAAGTCCGCAGGGCTTGCCGAAATATTCGTTTTCGGCATATTTGCCTGCCTTTGCAAGCTCCATAGCCGAAACCTTACCCTCGTTGTAGAATTCCGAGAATATGCGCGCACACATAACCTCGAACGCGGCAGAGGAGGAAAGCCCCGAGCCTGTCATAACGTCGCTTGTGGTATAGGCGCAAAATCCGCCGCTTTTGTAATTATGCTTGTTGAAATAATCGGCAATTCCCGCAATTATAGCCGAGGAGCTGCCCTTGCGCACGTTATCGGGCGAGGGCGAGGAAATATCCACCGCATCCTCGCGGTAGCCAACCGATTTGATTTTCACGGTATCGCCTTCGACCTTTGCGGCGATAGCGATTATGTCGATATCGACCGAAGCGGCAAGCACTCTGCCGTTGTTGTGGTCGGTGTGGTTGCCCGAAAGCTCGGTTCTGCCGGGGACAGAGAAAAGCGCGATGTCGAGGTCGCCGTAAAGCTCGACAAAATCGTTCGCGAGCTTAAGAATGCGCTCTTTTCTGTCGGAAATATCCTTGTTGGGATAGAGCGATTTAATGCTGTTATCGTATCTGCCGTCGGTTACGGCTTTTATAAATTGGCTTGCCTGCATAGCTTTTATTCCTTTTCCTCGATCTTTTCTATTTCACAGATATAAACGGTGTGGTAATCGCCGTTATAGTGCTTTTCGATATCCTCGGATATGAACGCCTTGGGGTCTAATTTGCCTGCGTATATCTTTTTGCCGTATATAATGCGTTCTGCCTCTTCAAAGCCCACGTTGCCGTTTTCCGAAAACGGGGTAAGCTTTGCAAGCGCAAGCTTATCGCAATCTCTGCCGCTTTTTCTGCCGCAAATCGTTAACGCCTCGCGGTATTCCTCGCCGAAGAAGGAGATAGAGATTTTATCGCTTTCCTCGGTGAATTCGTGGGTGTAGCGCTGCGGTCTTACAAAACAGAAAAATACGTTTTTGTTCCAAAGCACACCCATCGCGCCCCAGCTTGCTGTCATCGTATTAATGCTTCCGTCGTTCTTTTGCGCGCTGATAAGCATCCATTTTTTGCCTATGTCGGTAAAAACGCAGTTGTTAAGCTCTTCTGCTTTTATTTCCTTAAAAGCCATTATTAACCCTCCGTAACATATAGAAAGAAGTCCCAAGCGGGAACATATTCCTTTTTTCGCAAGTAAAATTTGTATCTGTGGTTGTGCATACGCAAAAGCAAGGGGATTTCGGTAATATCGTAAGCGCGGTGGTAAAGCGCAACGCAAATATTCGGCTTACAGCAGTATATCGTGTTTACCGCGCCGCATATAACCGCTTCATCCATACCCTCTGCGTCTATCTTAATACTGCCCACCGGCGTTCCGTTTGCCGCGATATGCGTGTATCCGCAGTATTCGTCGACCGAATAGCAATCTATATCCTCGCCCTCGCCACAATGCGAAGCGCGTCCCCCGCCCGAGGCAAAGCCCAAACGACCGTTTTTTTGACCCGCCGCGGCGTTAATGCATTTGCAATCGCGCACAGTCGACGTGTTTTTTAAAAGCTTTTTGTGGGTGTTTTTGTCGGGCTCAAACGCGATTATATCGCTGTATTCGCGGTTGTAGCCTATAAATTCGTTTACCGTGTCGCCGTCATAAGCGCCGATATCGATATGGCGTTTTTCGTGTGTATAAAATCCCTTCGGCGGGGTAAGCCCGTTGTTGCCTTCGAGATACGAAATATCTCCGCTTACATTATATTTAAGCAGACTTAAAAATATTTCCTTCGATTGCTCATCCGCAAGCATTTCATAAACCCGTTCAAACCGTTCGAGGTTGGCAAAAATATGTGCCTTGTCGCACACGCCTTCGCCGAAAACGGGAAGGTTTGGGGATATTATTCGGTGTTTTTTCGAAATTTCCTTTAAAAAGTGCGCCTTTTCGCCCTCTAACCCAAAGCATAGCACCAAGCATAGCGAGCCGTGCTTCGCTTCGGCTTCCGAAATTGCGGTAACCTCAAAGCCCAAAAATTCCTGCCCGCGCACAAAGCCGTCGGATGCGACAACGCCGCGTATTTCAACGCCGTTTTCACAAAGATAGGAGTGGATTTTTTCTGCGCCGTTGCCCATTCCGTAAAGAAATATCGGGCGTGCTTCGGCAAGCAGGCTTTCGCACACCGAAGGCAGCGGGGAAAGGATTTCGGCTATCATAGGTCTTCCTCGACGTGGCTTTTAAAGCCTTCACCGAAAACGTTCGTCGCCTTGGTGACAATAACGAATGCGTCGCTGTCGACCTGCCTTATAATCTCGCGCGCTTGGGGAACAGAGCGCATTCTGAGCGCGCACATAAGCACCTTGCGCTCCTTGCCCGTGTATGCGCCGTTGCCGTGCAAAAAGGTTGCGCCTGCGTCCACCTCTTTTAAAAGCCTTTCGGCTATTTCGGAGTCGTGGTCGCTTATAATATAAACCATTCGCGCCTCGTCCGAGCCGTAAAGCACGGTATTAAGCACGTTCATTTGTAAAAATACCGCAATACCCGCGTAAAGCGCCTTGTCCACCTCGCCGAAAACGATACCCGACATAAGACAGATAAGCCCGTCGGTAAAAAGGAATATTGCGCCCGTGGAAATATGCGGGAATTTAAGGCGCAGAAGCTTAACGATAATATCGGTGCCCGCCGTTGTTGCGCCGCCGCGGAACACAAGACCGATACCCGCCGCAACCAGCACCGCACCGCCGACACAGGCAAGCAATACGCTTTCGGTAAGCGGGGGCAGGAAAAGCTCGAGCAGGGTCATTACACCCGAGCTGACTGCGAGCGCGTAAAAGGTGGGGAGCAAAATTTTTGCACCCAGCTTCCACACCCCTGCAATCATTATGGGAATATTGAAAATTATCACCCAAGTACCCGTGGGCAAAATGTCGAAAATGCTGTTTATGATTATCGCAATACCCGAAACCCCGCCCGAGGCAAGCTCGTTCGGGCCGAGGAACAGCGAAACGCCCGCGGCGTAAAGTATGCAGCCCAAGGTTATCAGAGAATAGTTTTTAAAGGTGCGCGAAAGGTTTTTGTTCATTTAATTAACCTGCGATTCGTGATAGTAATAATCGAGCTCGGTGTTCAGCACCATTGCGACAGATACTATGCCGTAGCCGTTTTCGTTATCCAGAATAATAAGCTCCACCGTGTAAAAAAGCTCGTTAACACGTGCGATATAGCTGCAACGCAGAGCGCCGTCCATATCCTTTATCTTTGCTTTTCCCACCCCGCTTAAATTGGTAAGCGGATGCCCCACGGTAAGATATTGCTTTTCGAGCGTTTGGTAAAACGTATCGTCGGGCATAGCCGTTTCGGTATGGTCGGGGTGAAGATATTTTTTCATCTCCGCTTCGTCGCGGATAAGCAGGGCGGTTATAAATTTGTTTGCGTATTCGTCGGCGGCTTCGTAGCTTTCGGTGCAGGAGGCAAGCGGAAGCACAAGCAGCACGGCGAGCAATAAAAGTAAGCTTCTTTTCATATTATGCGCTATCCTATAACGTAAGTTCCAAAGTAGTGGCGTTTTATAAGAATGTAATCGTATTGGTCGACGGAGCTGTCCTTGTTGACATCGCTCGTAAGGCTTTGAAGCGCATCGGGCGAATAGGTTTCGAAATAAATGCGCTTTGCAAGAATGTAATCGTAGGTATCGACAGTACCCGTGCCGTTAATATCGCCGAGCACCGCAACGGTATATGAATTTGTTCCGTCGGTAAGTATATAGCCCGTGCAGACGTCGCCTTCGGTTATTTCGTTTCCTTCCTTATCGGTAAGAGTAAAGCCGTTAAGCGGCGCAAGGAAATCCGAAGCCGAGGTTTTTTCGGCAACGAAGCACAAAAATCCGTTTTCGATAATATATCCAAGCTCATCGGGGATAATTCCCGTCCCGCCCTTTTCGACCGAAACCGAAATACTGCTTCCGCTACCGGAAACGATTTGGTTTAGGTTATTAAGCGCAAGCACGCTTTCGCCGCCTACCGAAAAATTACCGATATCGCCTTCGCTTGCGATAATTTTAAAGGGGACGGTGACCGTTAGCGAGCTTCCCGAATCGAGCCGTTCGGATTTTGTTATGGATTCTGCCGTTACAGCCGCAAAGCGCAGGATATAAACCCCTTCGGCTTCATCAAGCGTGCACATCTGCTCCCAGCCGTTTTGCGGCATATCTGTCATAAATATATCCATTTGGGCGGCGGTGTTTTCGGTTATCTCGGGGGCAAACACGGTTTTGTCGTATTTCAGCGCGAGCTGAAGCGCGATTATACCCGCGGTGTCGCCAAGGTTGGTTACCTTTATTTTTAAATTGTAGCTTCCGTTTTCGTTCGCTCTTTCGTTTCCGTTAAGCGAAATTGCAAGCTTTTGGGCTTCGCTGTCGGCAAAAACGGTAAGATTGCCTCCTTTGCCCGACATCGGGGTATAGCTTTCGTCCGCGGCTATTGCAATAACGTCGGCGTCGTTTACCGTAAAGCTAAAGCTTCCCGCCTTTTTTACGGTAAAGGGGATTTCTAAAGTAAGCTCGCCCGCCGCGTCCAAATAGCTGTTGCCGCTATCGGGAAGAGCAAAGCGGAAATGGTAATACCCGCTTGTCGAATGAAAGCTCATCTGCTCCCACCCTTCGGGCATTTTAGCAACAAGCGCGTCCATTTCTCTGCCGTCTTCGGTGTTTTCTGTTATAATCGGGGTAACGTATTCGCTGTTGTAGCTCAGTATAAATTCAAGCCCCGCAAGCGCAACGGCAGGCTTCGAAAGCGTTATTTTTATCTTCACCTCGCCGCCCGAATAGGCGTCGCCCTCGCAGGAAAGGAAAAGACTTACCGCGTCTGCTTCGGCTTTTATTTTAACCGTCGGAACGGCAAGGCAGAGTATAAGCAATAATATTACCGTTTTTAATCCGAACGATTTCATAGTAAGCCTTTGTAAGTCCTTTCTCGTTATTTGTTAATTATTTTGTAAATTTCACCTTTTCCTACACCGCGGTCGCGCGAGACGGCTTTGCAGGCGTCCATTTTCGAAAGCCCGAGCGAAATATAATGCTCGACGTGCTCCTCGATGCTCATTTCCGACCAGAATGCCTCTTCCTCGGGCATTCCTTCGATAACCATTACGTATTCGCCCTTTTTTTCGGCGGGCGTAAGCGCTTTAAAGCCTTCGGCAAGCTCGCTGACCGTTCCGCGGAAATAACGCTCGTGAAGCTTGGTAAGCTCCTTACAAAGCACGCATTTGCGGTCGTTAAAGGCGTTTGCAAGCTCGTTTAAATAGCTTTCGGCATCGTGCGGGGAAATATAAAGTATAAAGGTGCGCTTTTCGCGAGTGAGCTCGCTTATGCGTTCTCTTCTTTCGCGGTTGTTTTCGGGAAGAAAGCCTTCGAAGCAGAATCTGCGCGAGGGAAGCCCCGAAGCCGATATTGCAACTATCGCCGCGCAGGCACCCGGAAGCGCGCAAACGTCAATACCCGCCTGCGAGCAGGCAAGCACCAATCTTTCGCCGGGGTCGGAAACGGCGGGAGTGCCCGCATCGGTTATAAGCGCACAGCTTTCGCCGCTTTGTATGCGTTCGATAATCGCTTCGGTATCTCTGCGCGAGGTATGCTCGTGGTAGGCAACCAAAGGCTTTTTAATGCCCAAAAGCATTAAAAGCTTACCGCCTACGCGCGTATCCTCCGCGGCGATAAAATCTGCGTTTTCAAGCGTTTCCTTCGCGCGCAGAGTCATATCCCCCATATTTCCTATCGGGGTGGGTACGATATAAAGTGTTCCTGCCATATCAGTCTACTTTTTTTGCCTTTTTCTTGTGCTTCCAAACGCGAAGCTTCATATAAACCTTGGGAAGGTGGTCGATAAGAATATTCTTTAATCCGTTACGCACCTTCGAATATCCGTCGTGAATCCAAACGAGGAATTTATAGGGAACGTGCTTGCCCGTAGCGCGGTGGTCGAGCCACTTTTCGTAAGGCTTTCCAAGCCATTCGGGCATAGCGTAAGCCCATTTATATCTGCGCACGAAATGCGCGAAGTATGCCTGAAGATACAAAACCTCATGCTCGGGGAATTGCGGCTGAACAAGCGGAACGCGCGCATCGGGCGAAACGCCGCCTTCGGGAATAAAGCCGCCCTCCATCGCAATATCGTAAAGCTTTGTGCCGGGGTAGGGGTAAAAAATGTTGGGAATAACTCTGTCCGCGCCCGCCTTTGCGTTCAGCTTAATGGTTTTAAGCGCGCGGTGCTTATCCTCGTAAGGAAGACCGATTATGTTATAGGTAAGCTGTGCGATACCGTATTTATGGAACCACTTACTGCAGTTAATAATCATTTCGTCGGTCATATAGCGCTTAAGATACTTAAAGCGCATTTCCTGATCGCCGCTTTCCAAGCCCATATCGATAGTGTAACAGCCCGCTTCCTTCATCTTGCGCACCGAATCCTCGGTAAGAATATCGAAACGGATGTTGCCCGTGAAGGGAAGGTGAATTTCCTTGGTGTAAAGCTCCAAGAATTTGTCGGTCCAATCGGGCATCATATTAAATATCGCGTCGCGGAAGTTTATAACCTTTATCTGCGGGTGCTTCGAGAGCAGGGTTTTAAGATAAAGAATACCGTTTTCGGGCGAGCGGAAGCGCGAATATATTTTTTTGTTGGGGTAAACGTTTCTGAACTGCGAGTTACCGCAGTAGGTGCAGTTATAACGGCAGCCGCGGCTCATCATAACTATTGCCGTGCCAACCTTTACGCTGTCGAGATTGTCGTAATCGAACAGCTCGAAATCGGGAATGGGAAGTCGGTCAAGGTCCTCGAAAAGGGGAGCAACGGGGTTTTTCTTAATGCTTCCGTCATCCATTCTGAACCACATCGAGAGGATGTTTGTATAATCCTCGCCCGCGCTCATTTTGTCGGCAAGCTCAAGCGCTTGGTATTCGCCGTCGCCGATAGTAAGTGCGTCGATACCCGAAAGCGACATTACCTCATCGGGCGCAAGAGTGCAATGATAACTGCCCGCGGTGATAAACGCTTCGGGCATAACCTCTTTGGTCCACTTTATATAAAGCTGGCTGTCGGGGAACGCGGTGGTGCGTATCGAAAAGCCGACAATATCGAATTCGCCCAATGCCTTTAATTTTTCCTTAAATTCCTGCTCGCTGTGAAGATAAAGCAGGTGCATCAATTTAACGTCGTGGCCGCCCTGCTTCATTACTGCCGAAATCGAAGCCAAGCCTTCGGAATAGTTACCGCCGGTAAGCTTACCGGTCAACTCTCTGTCTGTATAGTCGGGGTAAACGAGAAGCTCGCGTACCTTTCTGCCGTTCAAATTTTTAAGTCCCATTTTTTATTCCCTCATTAAAATGTTTTAGTCTTTTGCGTCGTACCAGCTTTTGCCCGTGCCTATATCTACCTGAAGCGGAACGCGTAATTCAGCCGCGGTCTGCATCGCTTCACGCAGTATTTCTTTTGCGCGGTCTGCTTCTTCAATCGGAGCTTCTATTATCAGCTCGTCGTGTATCTGTAATATAAGCTTTGCCTTTAAGCCTGCGTCGGCAAGCATTTTATCGGCGCGTATCATCGCAATCTTTATCAAATCCGCCGCCGCGCCCTGAATCGGGGTGTTCATCGCAACGCGTTCGCCGAATGCTTGTAAATTTTTGTTGCTCGACGTTATTTCGGGTACTTGGCGTATTCTGCCGAACATCGTTTCAACGTAGCCGTTTTCACGCGCGCTTCGTTTGGTTTCATCTAAATATTCGCGCACGCCCGAATATTTCGCAAGATAGCTTCGTATATATTCCGCGGCGGTCTTTTTCGGTATTTTAAGGTCCTGCGAAAGCGAATAATCGCCTATGCCGTAGATTATGCCGAAGTTTACCGCCTTTGCGCGCTTTCTCATTTCGCCCGTCACCGAATCGAGCGGGACACCGAATACCTGACTCGCGGTTACCGTGTGTATATCCTCGCCGTTAATAAAGGCGTTTATAAGCGTTTCGTCGTTCGCAACGTGTGCCAACACGCGAAGCTCTATTTGCGAATAGTCGGCATCGATAAGCACATACCCCTCGTCCGCCACAAAGAACTTGCGTAATTCCTTGCCCTTTTCGCTACGAACCGGAATGTTTTGCAGATTCGGCTCTGCCGAAGAAAGCCTGCCCGTAAGCGTTTGCGATTGCTTAAAGGTGGTGTGTATTCGTCCGTCCTCGCTTATCTGCTTGCCCAAGCCGTTGCAATAGGTGTTTTTCAGCTTGGTGTTTTTGCGGTAGTCGAGAATCAATTCGATTATCGGGTGGTAATCGACAAGCTTTTCGAGCACCGAAACGTCGGTCGAATAGCCGCTTTTCGTTTTACGGTAGTGGGGAAGCATAAGCTTTTCGAAAAGTATTACACCCAACTGCTTTGTTGAGTTAATATTGAATTTTTCGCCCGCGAGCGCCCATATTGCCTCTTCTTCCTCGTAAATTGCGCGTTCAAGCGCGTTCCCAAAGGTATAAAGCGCATTTTTATCGACCTTGAAGCCGCGGTGCTCCATATCGCAAAGCACCCTTGCAAGCGGAAGCTCGATATTTTGATAAAGCGAGCGCAGAGAAGGAGTAAGCCTTTCGCTTAACGCCTTATAAAGCTTCGGAAGAAGCGAAAGCTTAACATCGGCAGAGGATACGCCCAAAAGGTCGAGCGCAAGCTTGCCGAAGGTCACGCCGTTATCGGCAGGCGAGACGACGTAAGCCATCAGGGAAACATCATCAAGCTCGGGCGGTAATTCAAGCCTTGCGTTTTTCGCGATATGCAAAATTTCCTTAACCGACCAGCAAACCGCCTTTTTCGCGCCCGCAATCGCGGTTAAGCCGCTTTCGGCTTCGCCTTTATAAAGCTTTTCGTCGAAGCAGACAAGAATTTCGTCGTTTTCGGTGTGAAGAAACACCGTTTCGCCCTCGACCGAGGGGAGATTTGAAATCGGAAGAAGCTCTTCCTCTTCTGCCGCTTGCGGTGCGGCGGATTCGAGCTTTTCCAAAAACTGCCTAAAGCCCAAGCGCGTGTATAGCGCGCGGAGCGCGGGAATGTCGCCGCCCTTATATGCGCATTCGCCAACATCACAGCCAAGCGGAACATCTAACTTTATTTCGGCAAGAAAACGCGAGGTATATGCGCTTTCTCTGCCTTCTGCCAGCTTTTTGTTGGTGCTTCCCGTAATATTATCGAGATTTGCATACACGTTATCGAGCGAGCCGTATTCGGTTATAAGCTTTATCGCACCCTTTTCGCCGATACCGGGAACACCCGTAATATTATCCGAGCTGTCGCCCATTATCGCCTTTATATCGATAAGCTTTTTCGGCTCTACGCCGTATTTTTCCTTTATTTCGGCAGGCGTCGTCACTTTGGTTTCGTCGTTTGCGGCGAGCAGAACCGTAACGTTTTCGTTTATAAGCTGAAAGCTGTCGCGGTCGCCGGTTACAATAAAGGTGTGGTCGCCGCTTTTTGTAAATTCATAAGAAAGCGTGCCCAAAATATCGTCGGCTTCGTACCCCGCAATTTCTATAACCCTTAAGCCGAGCGCGCTTGCAAGCTCGTGCGCAAGCGGAAGCTGAAGCGCCAGCTCCTCGGGCATCGGCTTTCTTGTCGCCTTGTAGCTTTCGCACGCTTTATGGCGGAAGGTTTTTTCCTTTAAATCAAACGCAATAGCGCAGTAATCGGGATTGCCGCCGATTTGCGAAAACGCCTTGTTTATCATACCGACAAAGCCGAAAAGCGCGTTGGTCGGCAATCCGTCGGGTGCGCTTAAAGGACGCACGCCGTAAAATGCTCTGTTAAGTATGCTGTTTCCGTCGAATATCAACGCTTTTCCCATTAGCTTCGCCTCACATAATTATTCAGTATTATTGTACCACCGAAAAGGCATAAAGTCAACAAAAAAACTGTTGCAAAAATGAATTTGCAACAGTTGATTTTTGTGTTTTTCTTTACTTATTTGAGTACCTTGAAGTAGCTGAGGAAGCAGAATACGATACCCGCGGTGATATAAAGACCGATAAGGCTGCCGAGAAGCGAGAAGATAACGCCGATAATTGCGATTTTTGCAAGTACGCCGATAAGCACGCCGATGATAATGTTGGCTACAACGTGAATAATTACTGCGATAACGAGAGATGCAACATCGTTTCTTTCCTTGAAAGAAAACGGCCAAAGCTTTTTAAGAAGATCCATAATATTCCTCCTGAATTGTTATGTTTACTACATTATAGCGGGTGTTATGCCCGAAAGCAATAGTTTTTGGAATTTTTTACGCAAAAAGCTCCTTCGGGTCGTAATCGGGCACCGCGCCGAGCTGTGTTACAACAAAATCGCTTAATTTAACGGCACGGTCAAGGCATTGCTCCACCTTATAGCCCGAAAGCAGGCTCGTTAAGAAGCAGGCGGCGAAGCTATCGCCCGCGCCGACGGTCGAAACCACCAATCCCTGCGGCTTTTCGGAATAAAGAATGTTGCGGTTGCGGCAATCGAAAACAAGCGCGCCGTCTTTGCCGAGCGTAAGGCATATATACTTTAATTTCGGGTTGTTTTTCGAAATATCAAGCAAGACGTTTATATGGTCGCGCGTGCCGAAAAAGCCAATTTCCTCGTCGCTTATTTTAAGTATCGTCGTTTCCTTAAGCAATTCCTTTACAAGCTCACGCGTGTAAAAGCTTCCGCGGAAGTTTACGTCGAAAAACACCTCTTTTGTTTCGGTGTACTTAATAAGCTTTTCGAACGTCCTGCGCGAATCGGCAGAGCGCATAGCAAGCGTGCCCATATAAAGCGCGTCGTACCTGCCGCGCGGGCAAACGAACGGGATATGGTCGTATGCAACGTCGCGCACCAAGTCGTAAGTCGGCTTGCCGTCGTTAAGCGTAACCGCGCAGTAGCCGGTTTTGTATTTGCGGTCTACCGCAATATAATCGCGCTTGATGCCCAAGCGGTCGACCTCCAAAAGCGCGTCGGTTCCGTTTTCGTCGCTTCCCACGCAGGAAACCATATAGCTTTCCGCGCCCAAGCGTGCGCTGTGCGCCGCAAAGTTAAAGGGCGCGCCGCCTATTTTTTTCTCCTCGGGAAAAATATCCCAAAGAATTTCTCCGAACGATAATATTTTCATATCTGCACCTTTAAAAAGAAGCCCGAAAGAAGTGCTTCGGGCTTCGCTTGAATATTGCTTTTTATTTGCCTTCGTTGTCCTTGAAGAATTCGATAGTTTCTTCGAGTGCAGTCTGAGCCGCATCCTTCTTTGCTTCGTAGTTGGAAGCGAAGGTGCCTATGTTCTGGCTTGCCATTTCCTGAAGAAGGGTATCGAGCTTGCCCCACTTAAATACCATACCTACGTCGCATCCGCGGTTGGGAAGGATGTAGTTGTTAAGCATATCGGCAGAGTCGTCGTCGCGTATCTTCATATATTCAAGAATTTCCTGATAGTTGGGAGCAACGGTGTTAAGGCTTTCTGCACCCATTACGTTAAGCACGTCGATAGCCATAGTAAGCTTTTCGCCGACAACGCAGGTGGGAACGGCAAAGCAGGTGCTGGTCCAAGGGTTAACGAGCGAATAGTAATCTTCCTGAGTTTCGTCTGCCTTGGGAACGGGTACCATGCCGAACGCCTGCTCCATAACGCCGAGGTTAATAACGGTGCCTACGCTTGCGTTATAGAAAAGTGCTCTGCCATCGGTAAAGCCTTCTTCAACAAGCACGCTGGGCCATTGAACAACGCCGAAATAGTCGTTTGCGGAAATGTAGTGTTCCTTATTCTGAACGAGCTCCTGAAGCTTTTCCATAAGCTTTGCGCTGCGTTCGTTGTAAATGGTTATTGCGGGGTAGCCGTCTGCGTCGGGCTTAGCAATCTTTTCGCCCGATGCATAGAAAATGCTCCACATATCGTCGAGCTGACCGCCCCAACCGAAGGTATCCTTATAGTCGATAACACCGCTGTTGTCATCATCGCTGCCGAAGGTGGTAACCGCTTCGAAAACGGTGTCGACAGTCCATTTACCGTCGCGTACGAGGTCGTAAGGAGTGCCGCCGTATTTTTCGGAAAGGCCGTTCTTTTCCCAAAGCTCAAGGTTTACGTAAAGAGCCGCGGTTGCGCCCTTGTTAACGGTACCGAGGTCGCCGATGGTGAAATAAAGCTGGCCGCCGTAGGTCATATTTGCGTTGAAATCCTGATTCCACCAAGGAGCTTCGATTTGAAGGTTTTCAAAATCCTTGCCGAGAAGGTTGTAAAGATGGCCTTCAACCGCGAGAGTAGCGCCGTCGTAAAGGCAGGGAACAACTATCTGGTAATCTTCGGTAGCCGAAAGGTTGCCTTCACGAATGTGGGTGCACATACCGCCGCCGGGACGTGCGGTGTCGAGCACCTTTTGTTCTTCGACAGTAATGCCGAGAGTATCTTCCACGAAATCCGCACGGAATTTGAGGTTGTCGTTAAGTACCTCGGGAATGGTTTGCTGAGTGCCGTCTTCGTAGGTATTGTAAAGAATTTCGGATTCGTAAGTAGGGTTAACGCTGCAGGTAAGGAAGGTTATGGTTTCGTTTTCGTAGGTTTTTGAATAGCTACCCACGTATTTACCGCTTGCGTTCTGGTAAGGGCTTGTAGCGCCGCTTTGCTCTGCAACGCTGCTCTCTTGTTCGCCGCTGTCTTTATCGCAGGCGGTAAGCGCGAGAGTACATACGAGGCAGATAATTAGAAGCATCGCAAAAAGCTTTGTGTGTTTCATAAATATTCCTCCAAAAAATAATCACATTTAATATTAACACGAAATTCGCGCGATTTCAAGTATTTCTTAATTATTACTTAATAAAATGATGTTAGTGTTGAAAAAACGCGAAAAATGTGTTAAAATGTCTTTGATCTTTTTCCCGAAAGGAGCTCTTCCGTGACAAAAGAAGAAAAAAAGCTTGAAAAAGCAAGAAAAAATAAGAATAAAAAAGAGGGACGCCGCGTTCGTACGCTCGACCCGATGCATTATGTCGGAATATATCTTATGGACGACCGCACCGGCGCGACGAACTATTTTACCGGCACTCTCGATATCGGTATTGCCGAGGAATATGTTAAAAAAATGCGCGAAAAGGGTTTAAAGGAATTCAGCGTAATGCACCTTTACCTCGCCGCCTTCGTGCGGATGTATTCACAGCATCCCCAAATGAACCGCTTTATTCGCGGTCACCGCATCTATGCGCGCAACAACATCGAAATAGCGATGACGATAAAAAAGGAAATGAAGCTCAATGCCGACGATACGGTAATTAAGCTGCGCTACGAGCCCGACGCTACGGCAGAGCAGGTTTATGAAATAACCCAAAAGGTTATCGCCGAAGCGCTTGCCGAGGATGACGATTTTGATAAGATTGTCAAGCTGCTTAACAAGCTCCCGCGTTTTATTATGCGCACTATCGCATGGGTGCTCAAAAAGCTCGATTACCACGGCATAATGCCGAAGGACCTTGTAAGCGTATCTCCCTTCCACGGCAGTATGGTTATAACCTCGCTTGCTTCCTTGGGTATCCCCCCCATTTATCACCATCTTTACGATTTCGGCAACATTCCCATATTCTTTGCCTTCGGCAAACGCTATAATAAATACGAAATTTCAAAAGAAGGCACACCCGAAAAGCATACTTATATGGAATACCGCATTACCTGCGACGAACGTATCGCCGACGGTCATGCATATTCGCTCGCATTGCGCTATTTCAACAGCCTTATACGCAAGCCCGAATTGCTCGATGCACCGCCCGAAAAGGTTATAGAGGATATTCCTTGATCAATCTTAATCAATAAGCAACAAGCTGTCGCAACCATATCGCGACAGCTTGTTTTTTGTTTATTTTCCGAAGCTTAAAAATTCCTCTTTCGTGCCGTTGAAAACGTTCATATCTATAAATTTTTCCTCGCCGCTGTGCCCATTTAAGCGTGCGCGGTTGGTGTATTGCCAAAAGGTCCAGCTTTTCCCGTCGGGCAGGGGAGAGGGCTTTTTGTAAACCGAGCGTATCCATATCGGGTTTTCTTCAAACCCGCCCGAAAGATAAAGCGAATATTCCTCCTCTGCGGTATAGATTATCGGCATAACGCCGTAATGCTTATAAAGCGCATTTATCATCGCCGAAAGCTCGTTCGTTACGTATTCGCTGTCGGGGTGTTCGCTTGCAAAGCTGCCGTAAAATTCAAGGTCGATAACAGGCGGAAGCATATTTTCGGTTTTTGGTACGGTGCTTATAAAATGCTCTGCCTGCGCGAGCCCCGCGCTTTCGAAGCTGAAAAAGTGGTACGCGCCTACGCGAAGGTGGGTTTTTGCCGCTTCGGCATAATTGTATTCAAAGTGCTCGTCGGTGTGCTTCGAGCCTTCGGTCGCTTTGATAAACACGAACGAAATTCCGTTTTCGCTAAAGGTTTGCCAATCTATTTTGCCCTGATACCGCGAAACGTCGGCACCGCGCACGGGGTAATCGTCCTCGCTCGGGTTGTTCAAAAGCAGATAACCGTTATATATCAAAAAAGCAAACAGCATGCATATTAATGCAAGGCACGCCGTAATCGCAACAATAATCCGTTTTTTCATATCAAAACCCTCCGAAAGCTTTGATTCTATCATATCATATATAATAAATCTGTCAAGCTTTTGTGAAAAACGTACCCTTTTTCGCGGTTTGGTGGGGTAGAAATGTGTCGAATTTAGAAAAAAATACAAATAGTCAAAATCGCTTGAAAATTTGTTCACATTGTGTTATTATCTTCGCTTGGTAAACAAACTTTTTTATAATAAAAAGGTGAAATTATGGAAACATTAATGCCAATAGGCATAGCTATGACAGCAGGTCTTCTGCTTTCGCGTCTTGTTAAAAAATTAAAGCTTCCCGCAGTAACCGGTTATCTTATAGCGGGCATTCTCGTAGGTCCCTATTGCTTGGGCGCGCTTGCTCAAACGATCGGCATTTCTTGGCTTGGCTTCGCAACCGAGCACGCAGTTAAGAACAACTCTATTCTTTGCGACGTTGCTCTTGGCTTTATCGCGTTCGCTATCGGTGATGAATTCCGTCTTTCTTCCTTGAAAAAAATCGGTAAGCAGGCAACCGTTATCGGTATAGTTCAGGCGCTTGTTGCAACTATACTTGTCGATGCGGCGCTTATCGGCATACACCTTGCATTCCCCGAGGTTATTTCGGTCGAAGCAGCTATCGTTCTCGGTGCGGTGGCAACCGCAACCGCTCCTGCCGCAACCCTTATGGTCGTGCGTCAGTATAAGGCAAAGGGTAAATTGACCGACATCCTTCTTCCCGTTGTTGCTATCGACGACGCGGTAGGTCTTGTGGTTTTCTCGGTTTCCTTCGGTATCGCACAGTCCTTAAACAGCGGCGCGGGTATGGATATCGCGTCGGTGCTTATTAACCCCTTGCTCGAGGTAATTCTTTCGCTCGCGCTGGGCTTCGTAATGGGCGTGTTCTTCAGCTACGCAGAAAAATACTTCAAATCCAACAGTAAACGTCTTATCCTTTCCATTACCTTCGTAATTATGTCGGTTGCGCTTTCTATGTATAGCCGCACCTTCGAGCTTGCGGGTATGGAATTGCATATCAAGTTCTCCTCGCTTCTTGTTTGTATGATGCTCGGTACGGTATTTTGCAATATGTGCGATTTCTCCGAGGAAATTATGGGCAAGACCGATAAATGGACCGCGCCCCTCTTCCTGCTCTTCTTCGTGCTTTCGGGTGCAGAGCTCGATTTCGGCGTGTTCGGCGATTTCTCTGTTATAATTATCGGCGTAGTCTATATCCTTGTGCGTGCGGCAGGTAAACTGCTCGGCTCGGCAGTCAGCGCAAGAGCAACCAAATGCGAGCCCAAAATCGTTAAATATCTTGGCATAACCCTTCTTCCCCAAGCGGGCGTTGCGCTCGGTATGTCGCTTATCGTGGCAAACACCGCAGGCTTCGAAGAGGTAGGCGCTATCGTTCGTAATATAACCCTCTTTGCGGTTCTTGTTTACGAGCTTGTCGGTCCTATGCTCACCAAAATCGCACTTACCAAAGCAGGCGATATTGTTCCGCGTAAGGTTATTAACCTCGGCGAAGAAGACGACGACTAAAAAAACGTTTAAAACAGCGCATAACAGAAAAAGGCGGATTTCCGCCTTTTTCTTTTGAACAAACACGACCGCTCGCAGTAGGTTACTACAGCTTCGGGTCGTGTTTGTCCAATCTGCATCTGTTTTAAACGTTTTTTGCTTTGGACAGCGGCGGGAGCCGATTTTTCATTCTGCATCCACCGTGAGCGTTTTTTTGTTTCAAATAAAATTTAAGGACTGTCATTGAAAATAGCAAACGCGGCTTCGGGTCGTGTTTGTCCAATCTGCATCTGTTTTAAACGTTTTTTGCTTCAATATAATATTGAAAAATATTCAATGCATTTTTCAATGCTTTTAGGTGCATAATAAGAAAAAACAAGGAGTGAAATTATGCACGAAAACGATACTTTAAAATTACTGCGTGAATGCGATGCGGGTGTAAAAATGGGTGTGTCCTCGATAAACGAGGTTATCTCCTCGGTTAAATCGGAGCAGATGCGAAGCTGTCTTGCCGATTGCCGCAACCAGCACGAAACCCTTCTTTCCGAAATAAAGCAGAAGCTCGAGGAAAACTGCGACAAGGGCAAAGAGCCTGCGCCTGCCGCAAAGGGTATGAGCTGGATAAAAACCAACGTAAAAATGGCGCTTGACGATTCCGACAAAACCGTTGCCGACCTTATTACCGACGGCTGTAATATGGGTGTTAAATCGCTTAACCGTTATATCAACCAATACAAGGCGGCGGACGGCGTTTCGAAGGGCTTTGCAAACCGACTTATTAAGCTCGAGGACGACCTTGCCGTACAGATGCGTCAATATTTGTGATAAAAAAAGAGCTGTGCAAAACAGCTCTTTTTTGTTCTATTCTTCAATATAGGGGAAGCGTTCGCACCATCTGCCTGCGCCGGGGATATACATATCGCAAACTTCGTTGTAATAGCCTTCCCAATAGCCTTCAAGACCGCCGTATTCGAGCTTGGAAACTGCCATTTCGGGGGCGGGAGCTTCGACATTACCTGCTTCGATATCCGCAATAAGGTCTGCGATAAGGAAATCGATATAGCCGGTAAGCTTTTCGCCGCCGCTGAAGGTAAGGGTGCACTGAGTAAGCTCGAAAATGCCGCTTGTGCCGTAGGTGTAGGAGAACCAAGTGCCTGCATAGACTTCGATTCTGTAATCACCCTCGGGAAGAGCAACACAGCTTATCTCCTGTTCGATCCAAAGCTCGTTTTCGGGCTTGAATTCATCACGCATAAGCGAGCTGATATAGCTTGTGATCTCCTCGGAGGTGAACGCGAGCTGACCTACGAGCTTGCCTGTTTTGTGGGAATAAACGTCGATAACAACGCCTTTGCTAACATCCACGTCGCCTTCGCCGCCGCCTACATAAACGTTTCTCGGGTCGCCTACGGTGTATTCATAAGCGGGGTAAGCGGGAATTTCGTCGGTGGGTGCGCCTTCAATGGGGTCGTCCTCGATAACGGGGTAATTTTCGGTTATCGGGGGGAAGGCTTCGGGCTCTTCTTCTTCAAAGCCGTCCTCTTCGACTGCGGGAGGGTCGTAAGCGGGGATTTCATCGGTGGGTGCGCCTTCGATGGGGTCATCCTCGATAACGGGGTAATTTTCGTCTGCCGCGCCTTCGTCGATTTCCGCGCCGAAGCTGCCGTTGTCGGCTGTCGATTCGGCAAGTGATTCGTCGATAGCAGAGGTGTTAAGCAGAGAAAGCCCCGCGGTAAGGATAAGCGCGGAAGCGGTGATAAGCGCCGCGGTTATCAATGCGAGTGTTTTGCTTTTCATATAAACACTCCTCCTTTCTGTATCGGTATTCTAAAACGTCGATATTCTGGATTTGTTCGGATATTGTTATGAATTTGTAAAAGTTCAAAGGGGTTCTCTCCGCTTCGGGCATTGACAAATTATTTGATTTGTTATAAACTGCGTATATACGCCGTAGAGAAAAAACACGGCGAACGGAGGATATTATGAAAAAGAAAATTTTATGCATACTGCTTTGTATGCTTATGCTCGCTTCCTTCGCGGCTTGCGGAGAAGGAAGCGAAGATTCGTCGATAGCCGACGAAACCTCTGCCGAGGAATCGGTACCCCCGAAAACCCCCGTGATAAACGGTATCGAGCTTTCGGAATTCACCGTTGTTTATAAAAACGAAGGTGTTGGCTGTGACTATAAAACGCTTGCAAAGAATTTTGTAAGCTACGTAAAGGAAACCTTCGATATAACCCTTACCTGCCGCGACGAAACCTTCCCCGCGACGGATAACGAAATAATTTTCGGTCTTGCGGCAAACCGCGATATTGCGAAGGAAAACAAAGCCGATTACGGCTACGGCGGCTACAAGCTTGTTATAAAGGGAAGCAAGGTGCTTATTGCAAGCTCCTACCCGCAGGGATGTAACGCGGGAAGCGAAGCCTTGCTCGGAAAGATAATCGAATCGTCCGACGGAGTGTTTACGGATATGGAAATGAGCGGAGAAAAGAAGATAATAAAGGTTGCCTGCGTTGGCGACAGCATTACGCAGGGTATTAACTCTATCGACAATGTAAATAAGACCTACCCTGCATATATTCAGGAAATGCTCGGTTACGATTATTACGTTCTTAACGCGGGCTTGAGCGGCTATTCGATATGCAATATCGACGGATACGCATACCACAAGTCCAAGCAGTTCACCGAATCGCGCGAGCTCCGCCCCGACGTTGTGCTTTTCGCGCTCGGCACGAACGACGCAAACCCCACCCCCGACCAGCCCTATAAAAATTGGGAAGACCCGCAGTACGACAGAACGAACGTATTTATAAAGAGCACCAACGACCTGCTCGACGCTTATGTAAAAGCCAACCCCGACGTTCAGATAATTATGATTCTTCCCGCGTCGCTCTTTAAAGTCGGCTCAGACGGCTGGAACGCAGAGGCGTGGACGGCAAACATAGTTAAGTATGCTCACCCCTTGCTCGTGCAGATAGCAAAGGAACGCAACCTTCAAACGGTAGATATGTTCCCGTGGTCGAAACAGAACAAGGAGGTATTCACCGACGGCTTGCACCCGAAGGACGAAACCTATAAAACCTTTGCGCAGTATATCTACGATAACATTAAGGACACTATTAAAAAGCCCGAATAAAACAAAAGGACTCGGTGAAAAACCGAGTCCTTTTGCGTAAGGGGATGGGATAAAAAGTAATAGTAAGGAGGGAATTATTCTTCAATATAGGGGAATCTTTCGGTGTAACGGGGAACGCCGGGAAGAAATTCGCCGGTGGAAAGGGTGGTGCCGTTCCAGCAGCTGTTTTCACCGTCAAAGCCGATGATGTGTGCAAAGGATTCCTCTGCTTCAAGCTTGTCGTTAACGCCGTTTTCAAGCTGTGCTATCTTTTCTGCGACAAGCGATTCCATAAAAGCGATAACCGTTTCGCCGTTGCCGAGAGGATAGCCTGTTTGGGTGAATTCGTAAATTTCGTTCTCCTCTACACCGTAGGAAAATGCAAGGCTGCCGCAGCAACCGCTTGCTCTTTCGGTAAGGCGGTGTACCCAATAAAATTCAACACGGTATTCCGCTTCGGGAATATAAACGGGAACGTCTTCGGGGTTGTGAGGGTTGAAAAGCTCTGCGGTGTAATCGAAATCGGCTTCGAATATCTTGCAGAATTCGTCATAAAGCTCGTCCTCGGTAAGCCATACCTGACCGACAAGCTTACCGGTTTTGTGCTCGAATACGTCGATAACGATATCCTTCCAGATAACGTATTCAAAGCCGGGGTGGTCGTAGCCTGTTTCTTCGGAGGTTGTTACCACAGCAAGCGTATCGAGCGCAGGAAGGGTGGTGTCGGGGTATTGTGCGGGAGCGTCCACGGTGGGAACGTCCTCTGCGGGTGCATTGTCCGCTTTGGTTTCGGGTGCGGGCACTTCCTCGTTCAGCTCTGCGCCGACCGTTCCGCTGTCTGCCGCCGATTCTGCTGTCGAATCGTCGATAGCCGAGGTATCAAGCAGCGAAAGCCCTGCGGTAAGAACAAGCGCCGCCGCGGTAATAAGTGCCGCCGTTATCAATGCGAGTGTTTTGTTTTTCATATAAACACTCCTCCTTTCTGTAAAGGTAGCTTAACCCCGCGATATTCTGGATTTGTTCGGGAAATATTAGAGAGTTGTAAAAGTTATTTTTGTTCGCCCGTAAAGCGAATCGTTGCAACCGTACCCTCGCCGACCGTCGATTCAAAACGCAATTCCGCGCCGTGCGCCTTTGCGATACGGTCGCATAAAGCAAGCCCCAAGCCCGTGCCGCCGTCTGCGCGGTTGCGCGATTTGTCGGTGCGGTAAAACGGCTCGGTAATGCGCGCCAGCTGTTCTTCGGTCATACCGATTCCGTTGTCGCGCACGTAAATAACCGCGCTTTGCTCCTCGGCGTAACAGCCGATTTCCACTCTGCCTCCGCACTTGCACGCCTTTATCGCGTTGCCGATAAGGTTTGTAATCGCCATTTCGACAAGCAAGGAATCGCACACACAGTAAACGCTTTTTGCCGCAACGCGAAGCTCGACACCGTTCGAAGCCGCGGTAAACGACAGCTTTTTAACCGCGTTTGCCGCAATCTCGCCTAAATTTGCGTTTTCGGGCTGAATTCCGTTTTCGCGTATAAAGGCATCGTCGAGCAAACGCTCGCTTATAAGCTTTAATCGCTCGGATTCGCTTATTATAAATTCGGTAGCCTCTATTTTTTCGTCCTCGTTTATATTTGCGTTAAGCAGATATTCGGCATAGCCGCGAATAGAGGTAAGCGGTGTTCGCATTTCATGCGCGAGGTTATCGAGCATACGCTGTTTTATTTCGGCGTTTTCTTCAAGCTCGTTCATCTGAACGCTTATATGCTCCGCCATACGGTTAAAATCGGCGGCAAGGAGCGAAAATTCGTCCCTGCCCGATTCGTCGGCGCGTATTGCGTAATTGCCGTTTGCAAACTCCTGCGTAGCCTTGCTCAAACGCTCAAGCGGGCCGGAAAGCTTGTGAAGCACAAAGAAAAGTATAAGCGCGAGCAGAGCCGAAGCGCCCAGCGAGGTGCAGATATAAACTATCGAAAGGTTTTTAAAATCCTCGTCGAGATAGGTTATATCCTTCGCGTAGGTTAACCGATACTGTCCGTTTGCCACGGTTTCGCTAATAAAAAGTATGCGCCTTCCGTTAATGCGCTGTGTCGAGGAGCCGCCGCTTGCGGGAATAACCGAGCCCTTGGGCAGGTTGGTGTATTTTATTTCGCTGTCAACAAACGAATAAAAGCAAAGCCCGATATCCTTTTCGATGTAATAGCTGCCGTAGGAATCCATAACCTGCGCTCTGCCGATGTTGCCGAGATAGGTAATATCGTCCTCGAAGGATTTGGCAATAACGCTTTGCTCCGACTTTGCAAGCTGTTCGGCGGCTTCTATGTTTTTCTGCTGTGTGTAATAGGCGAGCGAAAAGATTCCGACGTTGAAAAACAGCAAAAAGAGCACGAGTGATATAAGATAGGTTTTGTCCTTGAATCTCATAGCTCGAACCTGTATCCTGTCTTGTAAAGTGTCTTTAAGCGTTCCGAAAGACCCAGCTTTGCGCGCAGCTGACGTATATGCACGTCGACGGTGCGGGTGTCGCCCTCGTAATCATAGCCCCATACGAGCGCAATAAGCTTCTCGCGCGAGAGGGCGATGTTTCGGTTAAGAATAAGCGTTTCGAGCAGGGAATATTCCTTCGGGGTAAGAATCACCTCTCCGCCCGAACGGAACACCTTCTTCGCCGAAAAGTCGATAGTCACGTCGTCGAAATTAAGTCTTTCGTCCTCTTTTTTTGTGCGGCGCAAAACCGCGCGCACGCGCAAAAGAAGCTCCTGAATCTCGAACGGCTTTACAATGTAATCGTCCGCGCCCAGGGAAAGCCCCTTTAATCGGTCGTTTATGCCCTCCTTCGCCGTTACAAAAATAACGGGTGTTCCGCTCGCGTGGGTTATAAGCTCGTAGCCCGAGGCGTGCGGGAGCATAATGTCGAATATCATAAGGTCGAATCTGTCGCTCTCCATAATTTCAAGCGCGTCTTTTCCGTCGCTCAAGCCCACGCAGGTGTGACCGACAAGCTCTAAATTGCGCTGAATAAGGTTGCGTATCGGACGCTCGTCCTCTACGATAAGTATTTTCGCCATAAATATTTTCACCGCCTTTGCAGTAACTGCACTTATTATAGCATAATTTTTAATATTATAAATCATATTTGTGATGAAATTGTTATAAAAGGCAAAAAATCTCCCCGATTTTAGCCTCGGGGAGCATATTTTCGCTGTTATTCCGCTTTTTTTAAGCTGTCGATTATAAGCATCGCCTTTTCCTTGTCGGTGGTGAAAAAGCTGTAGCAGGTTCCGTCGAGGATACCCTCGACATGATGTCCACCGAAGCCGTTGGGACCTTCATTTGAGTATGGGCAGATGTAAAATACGGTTCCGTGGCTTTCGTATTTTTCTGCATAAGGGTTCATACTTTCACCCGCAAAGGTGGTTCCGGGGCTTATCCAGAATATTTCGTGGTTTTCAAGCGGATATTCGATCTGCAACGTATTTTGACCTGTTCGGATAACGCTTGTATAGAATGCGTTCTCATATTGCGAATACGAAGGGTAATAAAGACCGTCACCGACGTCTGCAACCAGATCGCCGACCGATTTGTAATAGCTTATCGTTTCGTCGATTCGGTCGTCAAGCATAACGTGAAATTCGTTATTCCGAGCAGAGCTTTTTTCTATAGGCGGAAGAGATTCCTGTTTTTCGTCCTTTTCTTGCATAAAGAAATTTTGTATTTGAATATATATATCGCCGCCGCTTTCGGCAAGCGTGAGCATCGCACTGAGAGAAAGCAATATCGCCGCGGCAACTGATATTGGTATCAGCTTCGTAGGTGCGATACGGCGGGTGTGCGGCTTTGACTGTAGGGGCGCCCCTGCGGCTTTCAGCATTTCTTCCTTCGGTGTATGGGCAATGCTGTCGAAATCTTTAACGATTCCTTTTTTTATTCTTTTCATAGGGCTATCCTCCTTTATAATATTTTCGAAGCTTTGAAAGAGCTCTTTGATATAGCTTTTCGGACGCCGACGGGGTAATGTCCAAAAGCTCGGCGATCTCCTTATGCTTCATTTTGCAGTATATTTTAAGTATTACCGTTTCGCGTTCTCTTTCACCGAGTGTCGAGAGCGCATCGAGATAAATAAATTCCGATTCCGCGTTAAAATCGGATGCGCGTGATTCGTCCGGCAAGGAAACGGTTTCGTTTTTGCGTTTTCTTAACATATTTCGCGCTTGGTTCCGCGCGACCGATATTATCCACGCTCTTGCATTCGGCCCGTTGTAGCTGTCTACGCAATCAAGTATTTCGCAAAGGGTATTCTGCAATGCGTCCTCGGCATCCTGATGATTGTTCAGTATAGCCCACGCCGCCGAATATATCTGCCTGTGCATTTTGTCGTATATAACGGCAAGCGCGCTTTTGTCGCCCGATGCGATCGAACGCAAGGCGTTATCGCATACCGTGTTCAAAAATGCGTTTTCAAACATCCTAACCCTCTGTCGAAATGTTTTTTAGGGTGTCCGCCCCGAAAGAAATGAGTATTCAGGGCGGACAGTTAGATTTTATTCTGCTTTAGTAAGGCTGTCAATAATAAGCTTTGCTTCTTCGTGGGTTTTTGTAAAGAAGCTGTAGCAGTTTCCTTCAAGCACGCCTTGGACATAATGTCCGCCGTAGCCGTTGGGGCCTTCCTCTGCATATTGGCAGATATAAAATACGGTTTCGTGGCTTTCGTATTTTTCTGCATAAGGGTTCATACTTTCGCCTGCGAAGGTAACTCCGACTTCGATCCAGCAGATCTCAAGATCCTCACGTGCGTATTCGATTTGGAAGACCTTCGGGCCTTCGCCGTTTTCTCCTCTTGCCGAATAGATTATTGACGCGGAGCTTGCGTTTTCATAACCCTCGTAAGCGGGGTAGTAAAGGTCGGTTCCGTAGTCCGCTATCGCGTCCTTGACCGAGCTGTAATAGCAAACGCTGCTTCCTACGTAGTCGTTCATAAGAACGTCGAAATCGGAGCTCCATTTTTCGGAACGTTCAATAACCGTTTCTTCTGCTTTGTCCTCGCTAACGGGTTCAACGGTGGCTTCGGGCGCGCCTTCTGCCCTGCTTTCGGTCGCTGCGGGAATTGCGTTTTCGATACCGCTTTCCTCTGCAAGCGCAAACGCCGAGCAGGCGAACACCGTCGCAACAACACAGACAAAAGCGATAAGTGCTTTGAGTTTCATAGATTAATATCTCCTTTTTTAATCGATTAACCGTTGACGTCGTTGGTCTCATATAATAAGTAACGCAAAACGCTTATTTTCGGACAGCGAAATTGAAAAAATTTGACATTTTTACAGAAAATTTTTTATCTTCGGAATTCGCTTGACTTTATAATTAAAAGGTTTATAATTTAGTTGATTTTTCAAGTCGGAGGCTTATTATGGCAGTAAGCACGAGAATGAATATGACCGAGGGTCCGCTTTTTAAAAAGCTGCTTGTTTACGCGCTTCCCGTGCTCGCAACGGGGGTTTTGCAGTTTTTGTATAACTCTGCCGATACCGTTATTGTCGGTCGTTTTGCCGAAGACGGCGAAACTGCGTTGGCGGCGGTCGGCTCGACAGGCTCGCTCACCGCGCTTATAACAGGCTTGTTTATCGGTCTTGCTGTCGGTGCGAACGTTTCACTTTCGCATTCCTTCGGCTCCGGACGCGAGGACAGCGTTAAGGATATAGTTCACACATCGGTAACCCTTTCGTTCGTGCTTGGCTTGGTAATAGCTGTGTTCGGCGTTTTTACGGCACAGCCCTTGCTTGGGCTTATGGGCGTACCCGAAACGGTTATAGCGAAATCGACCCTATATATGCGCACCATATTTTTGGGAATGCCCGCGCAAATGGCATATAACTACGGTGCGGCGGTGCTTAATGCACGCGGCGATACCAAGCACCCCTTTTATTTCCTGCTGTTTTCGGGAGCATTGAACGTTTGTCTTAACCTGTTTTTCGTTGTTGTTTGCCGGCTCGACGTTGCGGGCGTTGCGCTTGCAACCATAATTTCGCAATATCTTTCGGCGTTTCTTGTGTTGCGTCTGCTAACCAAATTCGACGATTGCTGTAAGCTCGACATAAAACACCTTTACGTCCGCAAGGATAAGCTTTTAAAAATAATACGAATCGGACTCCCCGCCGGCTTGCAGGGCTGTCTGTTTTCGGTTTCGAACGTGCTTATACAGTCTTCGATAAACGGCTTCGGCGCGCCGACAATGGCGGGCAACACCGCCGCGGCGAATATCGACGGTATTATCTATATCGCGATGAACGCCTTTTACCACGCCGCGCTTGCCTTTACGGGGCAGAATTCGGGTGCGCTTAAATACGACCGAATAAAAAAGATTTGCGGAATGTGTACCGCAATGGTAATAGTGTTCGGCATGGTGATAGGAAGCCTTTGCTACCTGCTCGGCCCGAATCTTTTGTCGCTGTTCGGTATCGAGGGCGGTGTCGAAACAAGCGAATCGATGCGTGTCGGTATGCAAAGACTTTTGATTGTTGGTTTGCCGTATTTTCTGTGCGGAATGATGGAGGTAATGTCGGGTATGCTTCGCGGCTTGGGCGCGTCGCTTGTTTCGGCAACCGTTTCTCTGCTCGGGTCGTGCGTGCTTCGCGTTATTTGGATATACACCGTTTTCGAGCAATATAGGCAGATAGAGGTGCTTTATGTATCCTATCCCGCCACTTGGATAATAACTACGCTTGCGCATTTCACCTGCTTTGTGATAATATTAAGAAAGCGCATAAAAACAACCAAAAATTTCGAGGTGAGCGTATGACGTACGATGAAATAAAGCGCGCGAACGGTTTGATGTTCGAACGCTTGGCGATACTTTTAAACAACCGCCCCGATTTTGTTACAAAAGAAATGGTAAAGGAGCTTACCGAAAACTACGGTCTTTCGGTAGAGGATTCCTTTTCGCTTCTTATCTGCGCCGCGCTTGGTATCGATACAGAGCTTGAAGCCGACCGCGAAATGTGGGAAGCCTACGCTCCCTTTATGCTTCATCATTTGGATGAAACGCTTTTCACCGAAGACCCCTATTACAAGGCGGTAAGGATAAACAGCGGAAAACGGCTTAACGAATGGGAGCTTCGTACCGATATTCTCGCGCCATATACCGCGTTCGTTTGCGATGACCCGCTTACTCTGCCCGACGGCAGAATAATTCCCCAAATCGGCTATTTCGATTGCGAATTCAAGTTTCTTTCGGTCCTGCAAAACGGCAGGGAATGGATGACGATGATGCCTAATGAGCTTGTTACCCAGCGCACACCGATAAAAAAGGCGGGCGGAAGGGTATGCACCTACGGTCTCGGCTTGGGCTATTTCGCCTTTATGTGCGCAAGAAAGAGCGAGGTCGAAAGCGTTACCATTGTCGAGCGCGACGAAAGCGTTATTTCGCTTTTTAAGGAAATGCTTCTTCCTTGCTTCGAAAATAAAGAGAAAATCGAAATTGTCTGCGCCGATGCCTTTGAATTTGCCGAAAACCAAGCACCCGCGCGCAATTTTGATTATATTTTCGCCGATATTTGGCACGACCCGTCCGACGGTGTCGAAGCGTATAAGCGCTTCAAATCGCTCGAGCATCTTTGCCCGAACACGAAATTCGATTATTGGATAGAAAAGACCTTAAAGCTGTATATGTAAAAAGAAAGGACTTCCGAGCGAAGTCCTTTTACTTTTACATATTTCTTCTGTTATAAAGTCCTGCGTAAATGCCGTTTGCTTGTAACAGCTGTTCGTGCGTGCCGCGCTCGGCGATGCCGTCTTGGTTGATAACGAGTATTTCATCGGCGCTTTGAATGGTGGACAAGCGGTGTGCCACGACGATAACCGTTCTGCCCTTGGCAAGCTCCTCTAAGGACGCCTGAATCTGCATTTCGGTAACGTTATCGAGCGCGCTGGTTGCCTCGTCGAGAATAAGAATCGGGGGATTTTTAAGGAACACGCGCGCTATCGATATTCTTTGCTTTTGCCCGCCCGAAAGATTTATTCCGCGCTCGCCTACTTTAGTATCATAGCCCTTTTCGAGCGTCATAATATAATCGTGGATATTTGCGCGCTTTGCCGCTTCGATAATTTCTTCCTCGCTCGCATCGAGATTGCCGTAGGCGATATTTTCGCGCACCGTACCCGAGAAAAGGAAAACGTCCTGCGCGACAATGCCGATATTGCGGCGGAGCGAATAGCGGGTAAGCTCGGTAATATCGTTTCCGTCTATCGTTATTTTGCCGCTGTCGAGCTCGTAAAAGCGGGGAATAAGGTTGCAAAGCGTGGTTTTACCGCCGCCCGAGGGACCTACCAAGGCAATAGTTTTGCCCGAATCGATTTTAAGCGAAAGGTTTGTAAGAACGCCCTTGCCCGTATCGCCCGTGGGGTAGGAAAACGAAACGTTTTGGAATTCGATATCGCCGCGTGCGTTTGTAAGCTCTTTGGCGGTTTCGCTTTCTGCTTCTGTTGGCTGTTCCATAATTTCGCGGAATCGCGAAAAGCCCGTCATACCGTTTTGCAGCTGCTCGAAAAGCGAAATAAAGCGGTTTATCGGCTTTAAAAGCATAGCCATATAAAGTATAAACGCCGCAAATTCGCCGCTGTCGATAGAAAACGCGCCGCTCGGGTCGGCATAGCCGTTATAGAAGAATATACCGCCCGCAACGAGTGCCGCGAGATATAAAAAGTCGGTAAAGAAGGTCATCGCGGAGTGGAACTGCCCCATAGCCTTGTAGGCAAATCCGCGCGCGGTCTTAAATCGCTCATTTGCTTTGTCGAACTTGTTTATTTCGTGGTTTTCGCTCGTATAAGCGCGCGAAACGCGTATGCCGGAAATAGAGGTTTCCACGTTTGCATTTACCTCTGCAACCTCCTCGCGCGTGCGGGTGAAGGCGTCCTTCATTCTCTTGCGCATTTTCACCGAGAAAAACACAACAAAGGGAATAAGTGCGTATATAATAAGCGTGAGCCAAATATTTATCGTCGAAAGCGCGATAAACGAGCCAATGAACATTATTATCGAAAGGAACAAATCCTCGGGTCCGTGGTGCGCAAGCTCGGAAACGTCCATAAGGTCGTTAATAAGGCGCGACATTACCGTACCCGTTTTGTTTTCGTCGAAGAAGGAAAAGGGAAGCTTTTGCAGGTGCGCAAACATATCCTTGCGCATATCGCCCTGCATACGCACGCCGACAACGTGCCCCCAATAGGAAACAAAATAGTTAAGCCCCATTTTCGCAAGATACAAAACAAGAATTATTCCCGCCCAAGTAAGCACAAGGCGCAAATTTCGGTTGGGTACGTAATCGTTAATTATGTTTTTGGTAATAATCGGATAAAAAAGGTCTGTTAATGCGATAAGGAACGAGCAGAACATATCGAACATAAACAGCTTTTTGTGCGGCTTGTAATACTTTATAAATTGGCGTATCATTGTTCCCTCACGGTGTTTTAATAACGGTATTATACACTCCGTATATACAAAAGTCAAGAAACGTTAAATGTAAAAAGAAAAGCGTATGAAATTTCGGTTTCATACGCTTTTTAATAAAATTGGTTACGTTTGGTTTCTTCCTGTGTTTTCGTTGGTTGAGGTTTATTTATTCTTCGGCTTCGGCTGTAAGTCCGGTTATATTTTCGATCACGCGTAATTCATAGCAGGGGAAGTAAATGCCCCAAGCCACGCCGTTGCGGTCGAGCTCGAGAATATGATAGGTTTTCATAAATATGCTTCCGAACTGGTTTACCGTCATTTTATATTGCTTGTATTCGCCCTCGTTATACGGGGTATCTTTTGTCCATACGGGAATAGAAATGCGTTTCTTTACAGTATGTATTTTGCGAAGCGAGTCTAACGGAAATGCGAATTTGCTGTCGCGGTCGGCGAGTATAAGGTTTTCGCCTTCGATAAAAACGCGGGTAGCATAGTTAATGTGTGAGGTTAAATCGGTTGCTCTTTCTTTATGTACCGCCTCGCCGTCTTTTATTTTGTAGCAGAAGGAAAGAATATCCACGTATGGCGCATCGGCAGGAACGTTGAATCTTTCGTAAATATCGCCTGCGGCGGCGGTAAGCGCGGTTTGGGCATTTTCGGTTTCGGAACTTTCGTAAACGGTTTTTTGCTTTTTCTTCGAAATCGTGCCCAAAACGACCCAACCCAAAAGACCTATTACCGCGCACCAAACTATCCAAGGCGCGTTGTTGTATCGCTCCGCGTCGATAAATCCGCGCAATACTGCAAAACCGCAAAGCAAGCCCATAAGCTCGCAAATAAGCTTAAGTATAGTCAGCGCCCAAGGCAACTGCGCCTTTTTTTCCAAGTCTGTTGCGTTTTCAAGCGCTTCGTCCAATAAGGCGGTTTCTGCAAGCGTGGCTCTGTCGACAATAAAAATATCGCCGTCGTAATTTGTGTTTTTCTTGTTGTGCGTAATGTCAACACCCAAAAAAGGTTTAAGTTTCATTGTTATTCTCCTCTGAAATCGGGGTATTCGCCGTAGTTGGTCGCGTCGTCCTGTGAAAACTGAACGTCCTTGGGGTCGGGGCCGAATTTATTTCTGCCGACTGTGCCGGGCAATACCATCCAAACGAAAAATATAATCGAACAAGCGCTCGAAACAATCGAGTTCAAAATACCGCCTATACCGATAACCGAAAGGATGCCCGAAACAACCGCGGGGAGAAATTGGATAAACAAGTGAAAAAAGCCCCTGCCGGTATCGTGTAATCTTCTTATCGTAATCGCAAGCGTGGGCATAAATTGCAGCACCGAGTAGGCAACCGTGGCGATCCACGAAAAGATCGCAAGCGTAGTAAATCCAAGCGTGCTTAAAAGTATCGAAAGCGAATATGCTATTGCCAATACGAGATAGTTGCAAGCCCAATACAACCAATAATCTCTTCTTCTTGTGCGCCCGTCCCAGCGCTTCCATTTCTTTAAACCGTCAATATAGGCTTTAATCATAATAAATACGTCCCCTTTCGAGTTTGTTACCTGATTATACCACGCAATCAAGTGATTGTCAATAGGTTTAGTCTATTTTGTTAAAAATTTTTATTTTTATACACGTACTTGACAAAAGGGGAAAATGATTATATTATCAAAATAAAGCTATATACGGCTAAACAGAAAGGAATCGCAACCGAGCCTTCGGCGGATATTTCGGCATTTGTCGGGCTCTGTGCGGACAGAAAAACAATGGAAAAGTTAAGAATTGCAATTATCGGTACCGGCGGTATCAGCTACAACCATACAAACGGCTACAAGGCAATACCCGACAAGTGCGAAGTAGTTGCTGTCTGCGACCTTGATGAAAACAAGGCGAAGAATTATGCGGAGCATTACGGCGTGCCTGCATATTATACCGATTTTAACGAAATGTTTGCAAAGGAAAAGATAGACGCAGTTTCGGTTTGCACTTGGAACTCCTCGCACAAGCCCGCAACTATTGCGGCATTAAACGCGGGCTGTCACGTGCTTTGCGAAAAGCCTATGGCGATGAACACCGCAGAAGCGGAAGAAATGCTTGAATGCGCGAAAAAGAACGGCAAGCTTTTAATGGTCGGATTTGTTCGCCGCTTTGGCAACGATGCAGACCTTATTCGTAAATTCCTCGACGGCGGCACCTTGGGCGACCTTTACTATGCAAAGGCAAGCTACCTTCGCCGCAACGGATGCCCCGGCGGCTGGTTTGGCGATAAGGAATATTCGGGCGGCGGTCCTCTTATCGACCTCGGTGTTCACGTTATCGACCTTGTTCGCTTCCTTGCGGGCAACCCCAAGCCTGTTTCGGCTTACGGCGTAACCTATAACAACCTCGACCCCAACCGTGCAGGCGGCGGTCAGAGCTGGGTTTCCACCACCGCGGGATATGATTTTAAATATAACGTAGAGGATATGGCTGCGGCTATGGTCCGCTTCGATAACGGTCTTACCCTTTCGGTCGAAGCTTCGTTTAAGCTTAACCTTAAAAACGACCGCGGCGAAATCGAGCTTTTCGGCACAAAAGCAGGCGCCAAGATAAGCCCGCAGGTAGAATACTTCGGCGATATGAACGGCACTTTTGTCGACATTAAGCCCTTTGGCGATACCTCGCTCAACTTCGACGGACTTTTCGCGCGTGAAATCAACCACTTTGTCGATTCCTGCCTCGGCAACTGCGAATGCATCGCTCCCGCAGAGGACGGCGTTGTTCTTATGCAGATACTCGACGCAATTTACGAATCGGCAAAAACCGGCCACGAGGTTATTATTAAATAAAAAAAGAACGGGACGGCGTTAGTCGTCCCTGTTTTTTCTTGGAAAATGTCCACTTTATAATCATTCGTCTGTTATATTATTTAGAAAGGGGTGAAAAGCATTGCTTATTTATATGGCGCTTGCCGATAAAGCGGACGACCGCGAAAAATTGGGGCGTATTTACGAAAAGCATAAAAACAAAATGTATTCTGCGGCGTTTTCGATACTCGGCGACAGCTATCTTGCCGAGGATGCGGTGCACGAGGCGTTCGTTGCCATAGCAAGAAATATCGGCAAGTTAGGTGATGCAGATTCACCCGAAACGGCGGCTTACGCTTTGCGCGCGGCGAAAACGAGGGCGTTGAACATTCTGAAAAAGAACAGAAAAGAAATATTTATCGAAGAGGATATGGATATTCCCTTCGAGGAGAGCGAGTTTGAACGCATTATTTCGGAAAGCGATATTTCGAAAATTGCCGACTGTATAAACAAGCTTCCCGAGAAATACCGCACGGTTATCGTTTTGCGATACTTGGACGATATGAAGCCGAAGCGCATCGCCGATCTTTTGGGTTTAAACGGTGAAACCGTGAAAAAGCGTTTGTTACGCGCAAGGGCGATGCTTAAAAATATGTTGAAGGAGGGCAGTAAATGAGGATAGACGAAAAATTAAAGCAAGCCGCGCTGAAGGCAGAGCTCGATTTGCTTGAAGCCGCAGAAGAGCGTGAGTGGGATTCGACTCCCGAATTCGCAAGAAAAATCGATTTACTGCTCGGCAGAAGGCGTATTTCGAAAAAAAGGCGTATTTTGCTTATCGCGGCGGCGGTCTTGCTTATTGCCGTGTTCGTTGCTTCGCTTCCGTTTTTGCGAAAAAGCCCCGAACAGCATAATATAAGTCAAACCGAAAGTGTTGACGAAAGCGTTATTTCGGGCGTCGACGTTCCTGTAAAGCCCGAATATATCCCCGAGGGCTATTATATGAACAGTTGTACCGTTTGGGCGGACGGAAGCCTGCAGATAGAATATATGAACGGCGAAAATAAGATATTCTTTCAGAGCTATCCTGCAAACGAGGTAGACCTTTCGGCTTTCGAAGAGGTGATAAGCAGTGTCGATATTAACGGGAACGCGGGCTTTGCGGCAAATAACTTTAACGGGCTTGCAAACAACAATATCGCTTGGTCGGAGGGCGGTTATTCCTATATAATAACCAATTCACAAGGGGTAGAGCTGGAGGAACTGGTCCGTATCGCGTTAAGTGTAAACACCGAAGGCGAGGAAAGTAAATGACTGTTATTAAGCTTTTTTCAACATAAGAACACTTTTGAAAAAGCACGAAAAAAGCGGCGGTTAAACCGTCGCTTTTTTTCTTTTATCATAAACCTTTTCGGCAACAAAGACGATAAAGAACACCAAAACGCCAACGCCAAATCCTGCGAAAACGTCTAAAATGCTGTGTTGCTTAATGAATACCGTTGCGAGCGAAACAAGGACCGCAAAAACACCGAAAAGCGCCTTATATATCGGTTTTTTGAGCATAATTTTGCTTTGCAGTATTACAAAAAACATTGCCCACGCGACAGATACGTGCATCGAAGGCATACAGTTTCTGGGCGGTGAATCGGCGGCATAGACGAGCTGAACGCCCCAGGTAAGAATGTTTTCGCGGCCGAGCGTTGCAAAATCGGGGCGAAGTGCCGTATCGATACCGTTCGGAACAATCGTACAGAATATCATCGGCAGTATCATACAGCCGTCAACCAAAAGATTCGCACGCCAAAATTCGCGCTTATCCTTAAAAAGCGGATAAACAATAACGTATGCTATACAGAAATACCAAATAACGTATGGAATTAAAAACCATTCGCAAAATGGGATTTTGTGGTCGAGCGCACTTTCGACGATAAGCACGCTTTCGTCGGAGGGGTAAGCGATACGCAGTATTTCGTACCAGAGCGAATGAAACGGCCAATACAACAAAATAAGACAGTATTTGCGTTCCTTTATAAAATCTATTATCTTTTTCATTTTCTTTCTCCGAGGGTTTTTTATATTATAACACCCGAAAAATATTATTTCAAGAGAAAATCTTTACGAAATCTTTACGCTTTTCTTTACCGTTTTCTTTACGTTTTGATGCTATTGTTAGTATAGAGGTGATTTTATGGAAAAGCGCGAGGAAAAAAGAAAAAGAAAAGCCGACCTTGCACGGGTACGCACAGACAGCGCACGCGATATGCGCGCGGTCAAGCATTTCGAGCACCCGTATATGCTGGAGGGGTGTCCGATACAGCCGATAGAGAGCTATATACTTGCCGACCGCGACAGCTGGGGGATATACGCCGAGCTGAAGTTTAAAAATCTTTCGGAGCAGCCGCTTAAACGGCTTTGTGTGCGGCTTGATTTTTATTATTATCAAAATATCCCCTATACCTCGATTTTTTTCGAATACTGCGAACGCGATTTAACGTTCGGTAAAATATATGTGGGAAGCGAGCCGATAAAGGCGAGCGAGGCGTTGAAGCGAAATTCGGTGCTTTGCGGCGAAATTTTCGGCGAGGGGGTATATATCCCTCTGCCCGAAAGCAGCTATAACAATATTGCGTTTTATATTACCGAAATCGAGCTTGAAAACGGCGAAATCGTACTGCGCGATATTCCTTTAAGCGGCAGGGGGAAAATTTTTTCCGAGCTCGACGAGGTTACAAGGCGCATATTACGCCGAGAAAAAAGCTTTGCCCGTTCCGAATCGGTGTTTCCGACCAAAAATCTGCCGGTATTTTCGAATTCGGGCTGGCTTTGCTGTTGCGGATATAAAAACCTGCGGGATAGCGAGGTATGCGAAAAATGCCTGCGCCCGCGCGAGCTTCAAAAGGAGCTTATAAGCGAAAGCGCGATTATCGAGCGCAAAAAAGAGCTTGCAAACACCCCAACGGCTATACATTATCACGACAAATCGCGATTTGCGCAAAATAAATTCCTGCAAAACCAAGCCGATAAAGAGCGCAGGGAAGCGGAGATAAAGCGCTCGAAGGAAAATCTCTTGCGGCAGGAGGAGGAAAAGCGGCGAAAATATTCGCATTGGTTAAAGCGAGGCTTAATATTTTGCATTGTTGCCTATATGCTTACCGTCGGCGCGGTGTTGCTTGCTATGTTCAGGGACGGAGGCAGGGATACGCAAAGCACGGGGTATATGTTCAAGCGCATTTTTGAAGGAGATACATCGCTTTTCGAGTTTTTCGGCTTCGAAAAGGAAGAAGAAGGACCCAATTCGATATTTGACGTGTGGGATATATTCGATTCGTTTGACTACGATTGATTTTTCGGGCTCCTTACAAAACGCAAAAGACGAGAGTGTAAAATCTCTCGTCTTTTGTTTATAAGCCGTTTAATTAAAACTTGTCTACTTTCTTCTGGAAGTAAGACTTCGGGTGCTGGCAAACGGGGCACATTTCGGGAGCCTTTTTGCCTACGTGGATATGACCGCAGTTGGTGCAGATCCAAACCTGAACCTCTTCGGAAACGAAAATGGTTTCGGTGTTGAGCTTTTCGAGAAGTGCGCGGTATCTTTCCTCGTGTTCCTTTTCGATTTTGCCTACCGCTTCGAAGAGGTAAGCGATTCTGTCAAAGCCTTCTTCCTTAGCGGTCTTTGCAAAGCCTGCATACATATCGGTCCATTCGTAGTTTTCGCCTTCAGCCGCGTCGAGAAGGTTGGTTGCGGTGTCGGGCACCTTGTCGCCGTGAAGGATCTTGAACCAAAGCTTTGCGTGTTCCTTTTCGTTGCCTGCGGTTTCTTCAAAAATATCGGCGATAACGGTGTAGCCTGCTTTTCTTGCTTCGCTTGCATAGTAGGTGTACTTGTTGCGCGCCTGCGATTCGCCTGCGAATGCTGTCATAAGATTCTGTTCTGTCTTGCTGCCTTTGAGTTCCATAATTGTTCTCCTTTTTAATTTGAGATTTATTTTTTTAATTTAATTCGTTGTTTTTACATTCGGGGCATACCCCGTAAAATACCGTTTCGTGCTTGGCGATGCGGAAATTGGTTTTTGCTTCGATAAATCTGTCGAGAGCATCGTTATATTCGGCTTCGAAGAAATCGCAGAATTTACCGCATTTCGTACAGCTTATATGGTGGTGGGGCGAAAGGTCGCCATCGAACTTATCGGGCGAGTTGATAACCGAGATTCGCCTAATAGTTCCCATTTCAGCCAATCTGTTAAGATTGCGGTAAACCGTTCCGAGGCTTACGTTCGGCATTTCGTCGCGAATCATCGCGTAAACCTGTTCTGCCGTAGGGTGGGTTTTCGTTCCCTGCACCGCCGAAAGAATGACCGTTTTTTGCTTCGTTTGTCGCTCCTTTATCATACGCGCCCCCTTATTGAGAATTATTTCTGATAAAAGGATATCATAAATAATAATGTTTGTCAATAAGAAATTTATAATTTTCTTTACTTTTTTTAAAAATGATGATAAAATAGGTGTAACAAAAGCTTTTTGTGAGGTAATATATGCCGTTTTTGCCTATATTTGCGAATGAAATAGATTATCAGCCCGATTTTGTTATAGTTACGGGCGATGCATACGTCGACCACCCCTCGTTCGGCACAGCGATAATTTCACGCGTGCTCGAGGCGGAGGGTTACTCTGTTGCTATTATACCCCAGCCGAACTATAAAAGTAAAGAGGATTTTATGCGTTTCGGTCGACCTCGTTTGGCATTTTTAGTCAATTCGGGAAATATCGATTCTATGGTGGCGCATTACACCGCATCGAAAAAGCGCAGAAACGACGATTATTATTCCCCCGGCGCAAAGATAGGCAAACGCCCCGACAGAGCGGTTATAGTATATTGTAACCGAATTCGCGAGGCTTACGGCGACGTTCCTTTAATAATCGGCGGGCTGGAGGCATCTACCCGACGCTTCGCGCATTACGATTATTGGTCGGACAGCGTTCGCAGAAGCGTGCTTGTCGATTCGCGCGCGGATATGCTCACCTACGGTATGGGCGAAAATATTCTGCGCCGTATTGCCTTTTTGCTCGATAAGGGCGTGCCGATAAAAAAGATACGCGACGTGCGCGGCACCTGCTTTATCGAAAGCCGCGATTTTAAGCCGCATTTCGAATACGAATTTTGCGGCGATTACGATGAAATAAAGACCGACAAGCGCGCGTTTGCAAAGGCTTTTAAAATACAGTCCGACAATCAGGACCATATATACGGCAAGGCGATTATCGAAGCCTACGGCGAAAAAATCTGCGTGCAGAATCCGCCGATGCCGCCGCTTACAAAAAAAGAGCTCGACGCGGTATATTCTTTGCCGTATATGCGCACCTACCACCCTGTATATGAAAAAGAGGGCGGCGTTCCCGCAATAGAAGAGGTTAAATTTTCTATCGCGCATAACCGCGGCTGCTTTGGTGGGTGTAATTTCTGCTCTATCGCCTTTCATCAGGGGCGCACGGTCACCTCGCGCTCTATCGAATCCTGCGTTTCGGAAGCCGAGGCTATCGCCGCTATGCCCGATTTTAAGGGGTATATTCACGACGTGGGCGGTCCGAGCGCGAATTTCCGCACAAACGGCTGTGAAAAGGCAAAAAAATTCGGCGTTTGCAAGGGCAAAAACTGCCTAACGCCTACCGTTTGCAAGAATATGCAGGTCGACCACAGCGAATATATCGAGCTTTTAAAGAGAATAGAAGCGGTTAAGGGCGTTAAAAAGGTGTTTATACGCTCGGGCTTGCGCTACGATTATATTCTTGCCGACAAAAACAACAAATTCTTCCGCAAGCTGGTTAACGACCACGTTAGCGGTCATTTAAAGGTCGCGCCCGAGCATTGCTGTAACGACGTGCTTAAGCTTATGGGCAAGCCGAATATCGAGCAATACGATAAATTTAAAGAAAAGTTTGCCCTTCTTACCAAGGAAGCGGGCAAGGAGCAGTATATCGTTCCTTATTTAATATCCTCGCACCCCGGAAGCACGCTCGATTCGGCAATAGAGCTTGCGCTTTATTTAAAGAAAAACCGTTTGAACCCCGAGCAGGTGCAGGACTTTTATCCCACCCCCGGCACGGCGAGCACCTGTATGTTTTATTCGGGCATCGACCCGTTCAGCGGTAAAGAGGTTTACGTTGCCCGCGATTACAACGAAAAGCAGATGCAACGCGCGCTTTTGCAGTTTGCGCGCCCCGCAAACGCGCCCCTTGTAAGAAAGGCGCTTATAAAGGCGGGCAGGGAAGAGCTTATCGGCAATTCGCCCGATTGCCTTGTTCGTCCCGAGCCGCAAAAACGCTTCGAAAAGCCGAAGGATAATCAAAGCCGCAAAACGGTTAAAAATAAAAGTAACGCACAAAGAAAGGGTAAAAGAAGATGAACGCAGTAAAGGGATTCCACCACATAGCATTAAAGGCAAGCGATTTTGAAAAATCGGTTGAGTTTTATAAAGCTCTCGGCTTAACAGAGCGCGTGCGCTGGGACGGCGCGGTTATGCTCGATATGGGCGACGGCGGCTGTATCGAAATTTTTGCAGGCGGCGAGGACAAGGAACGCGTTGACGAGCGATTTTTACACCTTGCTTTTAAGGTCGATGACGTTGAGCTTGCTTATAACACCGCGATAAATGCGGGCGCAAAGAGCAAATCCGCCCCCTACGAGGCGTGCCCCCCGACAGCTGTTCCGCCGATAAAAATGCTGGTTGCGTTCGTTTACGGCCCCGACGGAGAATTGCTTGAATTCTTTAAGGAGATATAAACCGAAAATCTTTAAGGAGATACAGAATGAGATTTGACGAATACGATTTCGCAAAGCCGTATCTTGCCCCCGATGAAACGGTGCTTTGGCAGGGTACTCCGCGAAGAATACTGCGGTTTTCTCGGAACGATTTGATTTCGATAGCATTCGGTTTGCTGTGGTGCGGTACGCTTGCGTGGGCGATATTTGAGCCTGCGGTAAAGCATAGCACGCAAATTTCGGTTGTTTCGGTTATAATGCTTTTGTTCGGCTTTGTAATGATGATAGGCAGAGTGTTTTACGATAAATTTATGCTGATGCATACCGCCTACGTTATTACAACGCGAAAAATCATTCGCAGATGCGGCAAAAAGGTCGAAACACTCGACGGCACGAATCTGCCCGAAATGCGAATCGATGCCCGCACCGACGGAAGCGGCACGATATATTTCGGGTACAGCGCCGGAATGCACTTCGGGTACAACAGATACCGCAGAAGATACAGCTATGAAAATACGGTCGTGTTTGCAATCGAAAACGTCGATGAGGTTGCAAAGGTCCAGCAATTTATATATCAAATGAAAAAGTAATAAAAAAGGAAGGTTTGAAAACCTTCCTTTTTCCGACCTATGTATTTGCGCAAATGCGGCAAAAACCGAAAAATTTTTGAATTTATGTGACAAATGCCTGCTTTTTTGCGTCTATATAGGCTCGGATTGTAATGCTTTGGCTAAACGAAGGGAGTGTTATATATAAAAAAAATCATTATTTCGCTTTTGTTTATTTTGCTTTTGCTCGGCGGCTGTAATTCGGTTTCCGATAACGAAAGCTCTGCGGTATTGTCGGAGGTGTCCGAGCACGAAAGCCTGAGTGAAAGTGAAACCGAGTCTGATTTTTCCGACTCGCCCACAAACGAAAGCAACGTTTCCGACACAGAATCGAGCGAAGAGCAATCGACAGTGCTGCCGACCGACGACCCTATGAATACTGCCGTAAAATACGGCGACACGGTGCACCTGCTTTGCTACAGAGCTCCGATAGGCGAAAAAGAAAACTACAAGAGCTTTGAATATATCGGCGGAGCGGTGCTGAAGGTCGATGAAACGGCTTCACGCTTTATCGAAAATTCGGTCGGACTTCCCGCAGAATCGGCGGACGAGCTTTCAAAAGAGCTTACAGCCCGATGGACCGATGAGGCAATATGCTGTGACGAAAGCTACGAATATCACCTTTACGTCAATATGGTAAATATGACGGTGAAGCCGTCGTTTACGATTCCGAAGGATTGGGATTATAAATTAGATTCCGAAATCGGCAGCTTTAAGTACATCGATGAGGATTACGGCTGTCCCGAGGAAAGCGCAGACGGCGATATATTCGGCTACGACGACAGATTAACCCAAACCTGCTCCGATTGGTGCGGCTGTCTGAATTTCGTTTGTGATGTTCGCGCCTCCTCCACCCTCGAAAGTCAGGGCAAGACGAGCTACGATGCATCGCACCTGGCGGAATACACCCGCGAAAATATCTGGGCAGAGGGTGTAGAAGGCTACGGTATCGGCGAAAGCATTGAAATTAAGCAGCTGTATAGGGGGGGCGGAGAAGCAGAGCTTACTTTTTACAGCATCTGTATTGTAAACGGCAACGCCAAAAGTGAAAAGAAATGGCGCGAAAACGCACGTGTAAAAAGCTTAAAGCTTTATTACGAGGGCGAATATATGGGCTTGATTACTCTTGAGGATACTATGAATCCGCAGTATATCGACGTATCTGCGCTGCAAATGAAGGTCGGAAACGGCTTTGAAGCGAATTTTAAATTCGAAATCGTCGAGGTTTACGAGGGAAGCAAGTACGAGGACACCTGCCTTACGGGAATACAAATCGATTTTACCGGTATATACGCACATTGATTGATATAAAAAATGAAAGAGAGAACGAAATTAAAAATCGTTCTCTCTTTTTTGTTAAATCAAGGCTGTTCGGGTGCGGGAGGTCCTGCAGGTTCTTCGGGAACGGTGGGGTCTTCGGGGTTAATCGGGGGTTCGGGAAGCACGGGTCCTTGCACCAAATGCTCGGTGCAGATGCGGTTTGCAGGTCTTTCGGTTACCGAATAGCCGAAGCTTATATTTTCGGGAAGCGCGTTTTGGAAGAAGGGCACGTTGGGGTCGGTCGGGTAGACGTAGCCAACGGGAACCTCCATATATGCGTACTGTGCATCCGCAACCTTTACGCTTCCGTAAAGCGCGCGGTCGGAAAGCGTCATCACACGGAATCCAACGCTTATTAGGTTGGATTGAGGACAGCCGCAGCCGTCAAGGCAGATACCACCCGTCGACTGGTCCCATTGAAGCATAATGTGCTTATCGCAGTATTCGGTGGGAGCTTCGCTTGCTTCGAACATACCCTTTGCAATACAGCTTCCGCCGCCCTGAAGATGATAAAGGTCGTTGCGGCAGGCGTCGGTCGCGAGCTTGCCCGAAACCGTGCAGTATTCAACGTCGGTCACGCAGGAGGCGGGGATATCGAATTTCTGCTGATAGCTTATATCGTTTTCCTCGTAATATTTGTAAATTTCCTTGAAAACGCTGTTCCAAAGGCTTGCCGCGGGGTTACCCGAAGCGGTAATAACGTTGTTTCGGTCGTAGCCGTACCAGCAGCAGGCAACGAAATCGGGGGTGTAGCCCGCAAAGTAAACGTCCTTTTTATCGTTGGTGGTACCGGTTTTGCCCGCAACCTCCAAGCCGTAATTTTTCCAGAAGGTCACGCGTGAAGCCGCTGTACCGCTTTCTACAACGTGGGTAAGCATTTCGGTAAGTATCGCGGCGGTGGTTTCGCGGTATTTAACATCGTGCTGCTCGCTGTTATCGAGTATTACCTTGCCCGTGCTGTCGCGCACTATCGAATAGGTGCGCGCCTTCGAGGTGATTCCGCGGTTTGCAAGAGTTGCGTAAGCTTGCGTATGCTCGCGCACGGTTACGCCATAGGTAAGACCGCCGAGCGCAAGGGGAGAGGTGTTTATATCCGAAAGGATAGTGCCGTTGGCAAGCGTTACCGAATCGACAAGCGTGGTATAGCCGTAATCCTTGAAGTTGTTATAAACGTTTTCAACGCCCATTTCCTCGCAAAGTCTTACAACAATGGTGTTGAGCGATTGCTGTATTGCATAGTCGGGCGAAACAAGGCCGACGTATTTGCCGCTCGAGTTACGCGGCCAATAGGTTTCGGTGTCCTCGTAATAAACGGGGGGAACGTCATCGACGGGGGTGCTCGGTGAAATAACGCCGTTTTCAAGCGCGAGCGCGTAAATGGATAAAGGCTTTATCGAAGAGCCGCATTGACGGTAGGAATGCGTTGCGCGGTTAAGTCCTCGGCTTTCGCGCTTTTCGCCCAAGCCGCCGACTATTGCAAGAAGGTCGCCGGTTTCGGGGTCCATAATGCATATCGCCGATTGCGCCTGCATACCCGTCGTTTCGGGCCAATAGCTGCTGTCGGTAAATACCTTTTCGGCACAGCTTTGAATAACGGGGTCAAGGCAGGTAATTATCTGCAAGCCGCCCGAATAAAGCACCTGCGAGGCGGTTAGCTTGTCGTAGCCGTATTCCGCCATAAGGTCGGCTATTACGTCGTCCATAACCGCGTCGATGTAATAGGAATGGACGTTTTCGCTGTATTCCTCGTCGCTTCCGTCGGCAAGTGTTATGGGCGCGTCGTAGGCTTCGTTGAACTGCTCCTGCGTTATCTTGCCCTGCTCGAGCATAAGCTTAAGCACAAGGTTGCGTCTTGTAAGGTTGTTTTTGGGGTTGGAGATAGGGTCGTAGTGGGTCGGCCATTTACCGATAGAAGCGATAGACGCACATTCGGCAAGCGTTAGGTCGTTAAGCTCCTTGCCGAAGTAGGTTTCGGCGGCAACGCGCACGCCGTAAGACCCGTGCGAGAGATATATGGTGTTAAGATACATTTCCAATATCTCTTCTTTTGTATATTTCTCCTCGACGCTCAGCGCGCGGAATATTTCCTGCACCTTACGCTGAATAGTAGCCTCGTTATCACCCGTAACGTTCTTTATAAGCTGCTGGGTAATCGTCGAGCCGCCGCCGTAGTTGGAGCTTGTCGGGATAAAGAAGTTGTATATAGCCGAAGCCGTTCGCGTTGTATCTACACCGTTATGCTCGAGAAAACGCTGGTCCTCTACCGCGATGTAAGCGTCGATAAGCATTTGCGGTATTTCGGCATAGTTCGCCCACATACGGTTTTCCGAGCTTGCAAGCGTATCCTCCTCGAGCAAAATCTCGTTTCCGTTTTGGTCGACGTAATACATCGTGGTGGAAAGCGCCGAATCGAACTTCAGGTTATCCAGCTCGGTAAAGTTCGGGTCGACGTAGTTTTTGATATAAATTACGAACGCAACGGCAACCGCCGCACCCGTAATAATTCCCACGATAAGCACGGTAAGAAAGATGTTCAAAAGATAGGTGAGCACCTTGCGAACGATAAACAGCACGCTCGAGGCGGTCGCCTTTGCGGCGCGCGCGGTTTTGGTCTGCTTGCCGTCCTCTTCGCCGTTTTCCTTCTTTTTCCTTTGCTTTTTGTCCTCTACCGTATCAAAGGTTCGGGTGCTTGCTCCGCCCGCTTCTACCTTTGCGTTTATCGGCGCAAAATCACGCGTTGCCTCGTCGGCAGGTGTGTTTTCCTGCGGATTTTGAAGGTTGTTATCCTGCATATTTTATCTCCTTTCGGGAAGTGGGGCTTTTATTTTACCGCGATATTTTCCTTGCCCATTAGCTCGCGGAGCTGATTTAACAGCCGTTCGGATATTTTTGCCGTCTTGCCCTTTGCGGCGGCAAGCCGTTTTTCCTGCTCGAAATATACGAGTATGCGTGAGCTTCCGCCGCTTTGTGCGGCAAGCGCGAGCGCGTCGTTCAAATGAAACTCGTTTTTCGGGGTGACCTTTATATAAAGCGATTTCGCATTTTCGCCGTCGTCTGTCGCAACGGGCGGGGCGTTTTTCAAAGCGTCCTCGGGCGTGCAAACCGATTTAAGCAGTATCGTAAGATTTTCGCTTCCCTCGTCGCCGTAAGCCTCTTTCATTTCGGGGTTGCCCGTAAAGACAAGCACTTTGCCCTCCGAAATTAAGCTTCCGCTTTCGGTATAAAGCGAGGGGAAGGCGATAAGCTCGCATTCGCCGGTTTCGTCCTCTGCCTCTATAAACGCCATTATATCATTCTTTTTTGTAACCTTTGAGCGTTTTTTTGTTACAAGTCCGATAAATTTTATTAAATTATTTTTCTTTATGGTTTTGTTTTCGAGCCCTTCGCGTATTTTTTCAAGCGTTAGCGCACCCGTTCTTTTAAGAATGTCGCCGTAGCCGTCGAGCGGGTGGCCCGAAAAGTAAAGGCCTGTCATTTCCTTTTCGCCCTTAAGCATTTCGCTTTTCAAAAGCTCGGGAAGGGTGGATTTCGGGAATTCGAACGCCGATTCTTTAAAGCTGCTTTCGCCGCCGAAAAGGCTTATCTGCCCTTCGGAATTGCGGCTTCTGTCCTTCGAAACGGTTTCAAGCGCCTGCGCAAGCCCTGCCAAAATATGGCTTCTTTGCAACCCGAATTCATCCAACGCGCCTGCCGTTGCAAGCGATTCGAAGGTTTTTATGCTTCCGAGCTTCGCGCATCTGTCCAAAAAATCCTCAATGCTGTCGAACCTTCTGCGCGCGCGCTCGGCAATAACCCTATCGGCAAACAGCGCGCCGACATTTTTTATTGCCGCCAAGCCGAATCGAAGGTCGTTGCCCTCGACCGAAAAGCTTGTGCCGCTTTCGTTAACGCGCGGGGGCAGAATTTTTATGCCCATTCTCGCGCAGTCTGCGATATATTCGCCCACCTTTTCGTTATAGCCCATTACCGTGTTCAAAAGCGCGCACATATATTCGCGCGGGTAATGGCACTTTAACCATGCGGTGCGGTATGCAACCACGGCGTAAGCCGCGGCGTGGCTTTTGTTAAAGGCGTATTTCGCAAATTCGCTCATCTTGTCGAAAACGCGCTCCGCCGCTTCGGCGGGTACACCCTTTTCCTTTGCGCCCGCAAGGAAAATATCCTTTTCCTTAAGCATAACATCGAGCTTTTTCTTCGCCATCGCACGGCGTACTATATCTGCTCTGCCGTAGGAATATCCCGCCATTGTGCGGCATATTTGCATAACCTGCTCCTGATAAAGCATAACGCCGCAGGTCGGGGCAAGTATTTCCTTTAAGCAGGGGTGCTCGTATTCGGTTTTTTCGGGGCTTTGACGGTTTTTCAAAAATTCGTCTATCGAAAGCGCGGGGCCGGGGCGGTAAAGCGATATTACCGAAATTATATCCTCTAAATCGCGCGGCTTGAGCTTCGAAAGCAGGCTTCGCATACCCTCGCTTTCAAGCTGGAATATGCCGATAGCGTGCCCCTCCGAAAGCATTTCGTAGGTTGCCTTATCGTCAAGCGGAAGTGCTTCCGCCGAAAAATCGGGAATCTGCTTGCGTATCTGTTTTTCGGCGTATTCTATTATCGATAAAAACCGCAAGCCGAGAAAGTCCATTTTCAAAAGACCCAAATCGGCAACCGTATTCATCGGGAATTGCGTAACAACGGTGCTGTCGTTCACCGCCAAGGGTAGGTAGCTTGTCAGCGGCTCGTCGGTAATCACCACGCCCGAGGCGTGCGTGCTTGTGTTTCTTGGTCTGCCCTCTAATTTTATGGCAGAATCGTAAAGCCGCTTTGCCGCCGGGTCGTTGTCGATGCGGTTTTTAAGCTCGGGGTTTTCGGTAACGGCGGATTCGAGCGTTACATCGAGATAGCGCGGTATCATTTTTGCAATCTCGTCGACCGAAGCATAGCTCATACCCAAGGCTCTGCCCGCATCGCGCACGGCTTGGCGCGCGGCAAGCTTACCGAAGGTGATTATCTGCGCGACGTGCGCTCTGCCGTATTTCGAGGAAACGTAATCTATTACCTCGCCCCTGCGCTCGTCGGAAAAATCTATATCAATATCGGGCATACTAACGCGTTCGGGGTTTAAAAACCGTTCGAACAGCAGGTTGAATTTTATCGGGTCGACCTGCGTTATGCCCAAGGAATAGGTGCAAAGGCTTCCCACCGCGCTTCCTCTGCCGGAGCCGACGGGGATGCCGTTTTTGCGCGCGTAATTAACAAAGTCCCAAACGATAAGCATATAGTCATCGAAGCCCATACTGTGAATAATCGAAAGCTCGTGCTCTATGCGTTCGTGATACAGCGAAATATCGCCGCTTAATCTGCCTGCGCCTGCAAGGCGTTCAAGCCCTTCAAGACAAAGCTTTTTTAAATACTGCTCGGAAGTTAGCGGTGCGGGTGCGCGGAACGCGGGCAGGTGCATATTTTCGAAATCGAAGGAAAAATCGCACATTTCGGCAATACGCACGGTGTTTTCGACAGCTTCGGGAACATCGCGGAAAAGTATTGCCATTTCGGAAGCCGATTTAATGTAATGCTCGCTGCCCTCCATACCGAATTCAAGCTCGTCGACCGTGCTGCCTGTTGAAATAGCGGTAAGCAAGCGCTGAATGCCTGCATCGCCGCGCGTGGTGTAGTGGGCGTCGTTGGTGGCGACAAGAGGTATTCCCAGCTCGCTTGAAAAGCGTATAAGGGCGCGGTTTACCTCCTCCTGCCCCTCGATTCCGTGGCGCTGAAGCTCTAAATAAAAGTTGTTTCTGCCGAAAATTCGGTCGAGGATTATAATGCGCTCTCTCGCAAGCGACATATCGTTTGCAAGTATCGCCTTGGGAATGCTTCCCGAAATACAGCCCGAAAGCGCAATTAAGCCTTCGGAATATTTCGTAAGCGTTTCTATATCTGTTCTCGGCTTGGAATAAAAGCCGATTGTGAATGCCTTTGAAACAATGGTTATAAGGTTTTTATAGCCGATTTCGTTCTTTGCAAGAAGCACAAGGTGCGAATAATCGGCATCGAGCATTCTGTCCTTTTGCTCCATCGAACGCGGTGCGACATAGACCTCACAGCCGATTATCGGCTTTACACCCTTTGCGGCACACGCCTTGTAAAATTCAACCGCGCCGAACATAACGCCGTGGTCGGTTATCGCGCAGGCGTTCATTCCGCCATTAAGCACCGCGTCGGGAATCGCACTTATACGGTTTTCACCGTCAAGCAGGCTGTATTCGGTATGTAAATGAAGATGAACAAAGCCCATTTTGCGTCCTTTTTGAAGTTAGTAGAAGAAAATATGATAAACCCCGCCGCGCGGGAATCGATGAAAAATCGTGTGTTTTTCATCGGGAGCGAAGCGCTTTTCATCGGGAGCGAAGCGCTTTATTGATTTTCAAGCGTTTCTGCGATTTCCAAAAGCTTTTTAAAGCGGTGATTTAAGCCCGATTTGCTCACCGGCTCACGCAGTAGCTCGCGGAGCTGTGAAAGGCTCATATCGGGGTTGGCAAGCCGAAGCTCGGCGCATTCGCGTAATTCCGCGGGAAGATTGTGCATCGCCCCGTGCTGTTGTATTATAAGTATCGCCTCGCGCTGCTCTGCCGCGGCACGCGCCATACGGTCTAAATTCGCGGTTTCGGCGTTGCAAAGACGGTTTGCGTTATTGCGAACGTCGCTCATTATCTTTGCGCTTATTATATCGAGCGCCGCCTTTGTTGCGCCGATATACGAAAGAAAATCCTCTATACTCTCGCTCGCCTTGTAATAAAGCACGGGCTTGCCCTTTCTGACCGTGCGCTTTGCGGTAAGCGAAAGCGAATCGAGAAGCTCGCAAAGCATATCCGTGCTTTCCTCGCTCGTAAGCGTGAGCGATAGCATAAAGTTGCGCCCCGGCGAGCTTACGTTCCCGCATTTCAGGAACACGCCGCGCAGGTAACAGCCTATATCCTTTTGGCAACGCTGCTCGGGCGGTTCTAATTCAAAGCCTGCCGAAAGAGCCTGCTTGCAGCAATCCTTTTTCGGAATATTTTCTATTAATTGGTCTTTTATTTCGGAATTGAACGACATTAAACTATTACCCTTATTTCGGGCTCTAATCTTACGCCCGTTTTTTCGAATACGGTGTCGGAAACCAGCTTTAAAAGCGAAATAACGTCGGTCGCACTTGCGTTTCCCGTATTTATAATAAAGCCCGCGTGCTTAACCGAAACCTGCGCTCCGCCGACGGATAAGCCCTTTAAGCCGCATTGCTCGATAAGCGCGCCCGCGTAATGCCCTGCGGGACGCTTGAATGCGCTTCCGCAGCTCGGATATTCAAGCGGCTGGCTCGCCTTGCGCTTTGCCATAAGCTCATCCATTTTTGCGCGTATTTCGGCTTTGTTGCCCGATTCTGCCGCAAAGCTTGCCGAGAGAAGTATCAGCTCCTCGCGGTTTAAACGGCTTTTGCGGTATCCGAATTCCATATCGTCGCAGGAAAGCTCGATGATTTCGTTTCTTGCGTCAAGAAATTTTCCGCTTACAAAGTGTTGCGAAATTTCTCCGCCATAAGCGCCCGCGTTCATATAAACACCGCCGCCGACCGTGCCGGGAATACCGTAGCAGAATTCAAGCCCCGTAAGCGAATTTTCGCAGGCAACGCGCGCAAGCGTCGAAAGCGTTTCGCCGCAGTATGCGATAATAATGCCGTCTTGGCATTCGGTCCCGCGTATTCCCGAGCTGACGATAACCGCGCCGTCATAGCCTTCGTCGGGGAACAAAAGGTTAGAGCAGTTGCCGACAACTATGTGCTTTTCATCGCGTTCGCGGAAGTAACGCAAAGCCGAGGTAAGCTCAGTCACGCTTTTCGGGAGAACAAGATATTTTGCTTTTCCGCCCGCCTTCATCGAGCAAAAGGGGGCAAGCTCTGTATTTTCGGTATAAGTAAAATTCATAAAACGACACACTCACATATTTACTCACCCTATATTATACTATATATTTATTTAAATTACAATAAAAAGTAAGAAAATTTTTCAAATGCCTTGACCTTTTACGCGTTATTTGCTAAAATCAAGGCAGTATGTTTGAAAGGAAAACCGATGATGAAAAAACTGTTCGCGATAATTTTGGCTGTTTCTTTTGTCTTCACTCTTGCGACTTCTGTTTTTGCAGAGGACGAAAACGGTGAAAACCAAGAAGTTTTCGAAACGGTTGAAACTGCGCTTGAAATAGTCTGCAAGACCTCCAACCCCTACGGCACCTATAATTACGGAGGAAAGGTGAGCTTTGAATTTTCGCTCGATATTATCGGCGTGCCCGAATCGGCAGACGGCGTTTCGGTGCTTGTATTCAACGTTGAATACGATGAAACCGTGCTTGCGCTCGGCGTAAAGGGCGAAGCCGACGAGGATGAGGATGAATTCGATTACAGCGCGCTCCTTAGATTCTTCCCGACAGGCTGGGAAGCATTCGGGCGCGACGTTGACGGTGTTTTCGAAATCTGCGTGTGGGATGCAACCTACGAAAACCCCATAATCGAGCGTTCCAATATTACCGTGAAAATACCCTTTGACGTGCTTGAAGATGCAAAAGCCGACACTACCACCGTCGATTTTACCAATATCACGCTTTTCGGTGAAGACCTTACCGAATGTGCGTTGCTCGAGCCCAAATCCTTCGACCTTGAACGTGCGTTCCAGCCCGACGAGCTCGTTAATTGTCCCGACGACGCAATTTCACTTGACGTAGCGGGCTATAAGCATGCGGCGAACAACGTTATTTACTACGCCGAGCAGGATATTACCGTCGGCGATTACATCTCGTCCTATATCGAAATAGATAACAATCAGGACGATATGAACTATTTCGCGATAATTATAGTAGACCCCGAGCTTGGCGAGGTTGTTTACGCCGATTCGGTTATCGGCAGACCGCAAAGCGACAAATCGCAGGTGCTTATTCCTGCGGGGCACTATATTATCGGCGTTAACGGCAACAAGCAAGGCGACTTCAAAACCTTTACCGAACGTCTGACTGTCGGTATGAAGGTCGAGCTCATAAACGTTAACCTTACCACGATGGACCCCGATGAGCCTTATGTACTTGAAGAGGCGGGCTTTATTCTCACCTATCCCGAGCCTGTGCCTAATTACGGCGCAAATGTGATCTTCGACCGCGAGGCTTCCACCGTTTACATCTACGAAAACGGCAAAACTGCCGGCGATATCAAGACGCTCTTCAAAAACGTTAAGCATATATACGACGTCGAATGCAGACTGCTCGAAGATGACGATATAGTAACAACGGGTGCGTATATTCCTTACCACGAAATCAACGATAACGGCGTGTATATCGTAATCGTCGGCGACGTAAACGGCGACGGCTTGGTCGACCAGTACGACTACATTCTTGTTAAACGCCATTATTTCGAAACTTATGAATTAGGCGGCGACTATCTTAAGGCGGCTTGCATAAGCAACGGCGAAACGATAGAAACCTTTGACTATATTTACGTAAAGCGCATCTATTTCAACACGCTTAAGCCCGAAGCGCTTATGCACTTAAAAGAGGTAAAATAGATGCTCAGCTATTTAATAATTTTTCTTGTGAGTATGGTCCCGATTATCGAGCTTCGCGGCGCGATTCCGATGGGGCTGTACGTTTACGACCTTCCCATTGTAGCGGTTACGGTCATTTCGATAATAGGCAACCTTCTGCCCGTGCCCTTTTTGGTGCTTTTCGGCGGCAAGGTGTTAAGATATTTCGCAAGCTTCGAAAAGATTGGAAAGCCTTTCCGCAAGATACTTGAGCTTGGCGAAAAAAAGGTAGCGAAGATGAACAAAAACGCTCAAAGAGCGCTCTTTTGGGGCTTGTTTACCTTCGTTGCAATCCCGCTCCCCGGTACGGGAGCTTGGACAGGCTCGCTTATCGCGATAACGCTTGGGCTCGATTTAAAAAAGAGCGTACCGCCGATATCTCTCGGCGTGCTCGGCGCAGGCGCGATAATCGTTACCTTGTTCTATTTTGCACCCGAAGCGTTTAAAATGCTGGTAGGTTAAAAACAGACGAAAACGTCTATAAAATATTAACAACAAACAATTTTTGAGGTGAATTATGGCAAATTTCAAGATCGGTGTTATGACCGACTCCTTTAAGCTTCCCTTCGAAGAAGGTCTTGCAAAGGCGGCAGAGGTCGGCGCGCAGGGCATTCAGCTTTACGTTGTCGAGGGTGAAAACAAATACGATACCTTTGACGATGAAAAGGTTGCACGCGTTCGCGCACTTCTCGACCGTTACGGCTTGGTAATTTCGGCTGTTTGCGGCGATTTCGGCGGCCACGGCTTCGAGCGTGTGGACGAAAACGAATGGAAGATTCCCGCTTCGAAGGCTGTTGCGGACCTCGCAGTTCGTTTGGGAACGAAGGTTGTAACCACCCATATCGGCGTTGTGCCCGAAAATAAGGATGACCCCCTTAAGGCAGATACCGAATGCGAAGCTTACAAGAATATGGTTAACGCCTGCCGCGAAATAGGCGAATATGCCGCTTCTATCGGCGTTACCTTCGCTATCGAAACCGGTCCCGAGCCCGCAGAGCGTCTTAAGGCGTTCCTTGACGACGTAAATTCCGAAGGCTTCGGCGTTAATATGGACCCCGCAAACCTTGTTATGTGCTGCGGCACCGACCCCGTTAAATCGGTCTATACTCTCGGTAAATATATCGTTCACACCCACGCAAAGGACGGCAAGGGCTTTATTATCGACCCGAGAAAGGTATATACCTTCTTTGCGGAAGGCGGTATCGAGGACCTTCGTCTTTCCGATTACTTCCTTGAAGTTCCTCTCGGAGAGGGCAACGTTGATTTCGACGGCTATTTGAAGGCGCTCGAGGATATCGGCTACAACGGCTTCCTTACCGTTGAACGTGAATGCGGCGCAGACCCCTATGCGGATATTCTTCTTGCGGTAAACTTTCTTAAAAGCAAGATCGGAGAATAATAATGATTAAGATAGGCTTTATAGATTACTATCTCGATGAATGGCACGCACTTAACTATCCTAAATTTATCGCACAGCAGTTCGGCGATGAATTCAAGGTTGCTTACGCTTATGCCGAAAAGGATAAAGAGGGCGGAATGACCACCGACGAATGGTGCAAGCAGTTCGACGTTGAACGCTGCGCTTCTATCGAGGAGGTTGTCGAAAAGAGCGATTGCATTATCGTCCTCTCGCCCGATAACCCCGAACGCCATCTCGACCTTTGCCGTGTTCCCCTTGCAAGCGGCAAGCGTGTTTACGTCGATAAAACCTTTGCGCTAACCAAGGATGTCGCAAAGGAAATCGTTGCTATCGGCGAAGCGAACAACACTCCCTTCTTCTCTACCTCTGCGCTCCGCTTCTCGAACGAGCTTGTGGACGTCCCTCGCGACGGTATTTGCTTTATCAATTCTCGCGGCCCCGGCAGATTCGATACCTATGCTATCCACCAAATCGAGCCTATCGTTGTTCTTATGGGCAGCGAGGTTAAGCGCATTATGTCGGTCGGCAGCGGCTACGAAACAATGGTTATCGAATTTTCGAACGGCAGACGCGCGGTTATGAGCCATTACGATTGGAAGGGCGTCGATTTCGAAATGATCGTTAACTACGAAGACGGCTCGATTTATAAAGTGCCTCAGATGAGCGGCTATTTCGATAACTTTATCAACAAGCTCTGCACCTTCTTCAAAACCGGCGAAACCTTTGCCGACCACGCCGAAACCATTTCGGTTATGGGCATTATCGAAGCGGGTAACAAGGCTCTTCAAAACCCCGGCGTTTGGATCGAGGTATAATTCAACTCTTTTCGAGGTGATCGTATGAACAAAATCAAACTTTTTGCGCTGTTGCTTGCTGTGTTTATGCTTATTTCGGTGGCGGCTATTTCGATATCCGCGGAAGAAACCTTTGATTTTCTTCCCGAAACAAAAAGCGGCAAAATATACGGTTTTCCCGTGAATTCCACACAAAAAACGGTAGAGCTCGTTTATTACAACGCAGTTGTAGAGGTGCTTGACCTGAACGGCAAGGCTGTTTCCAAAACCGATAAGCTGGGTACGGGATTTACCGTAAAGCTCAACAGTATTTCCTATTCCGCTGTGGTTATGGGCGATGTTGACGGCGACGGTGAATTGAGCGGCTATGACTATATCGCGGTAAAACGCGCTTATCTCGGCACGCTTAAGCTCAATTCCTTACAGCTTGAAGCGGCGGGCGTAAAAAGCGGCGGCAGGCTCGGACCTATAAACTATATTATGGTCAAGCGCGCTTATTTCGGCACCTACGATATTAACCGCGATTACCGTTGCGACCCTTATGTCCCCGGCGACGAACAAACCGGCTGGACCTCCGGTTGGGTATAATACCAAAACGTGAATAATAAAAAAGCCGATTCGTTTTTCGACGAATTGGCTTTTTGTTTGCTCTGCGTGAGAAAAAAATGGGAAAAAGTTGGGACAATCGCAGAATTTTTCACGCAAGCGAAGCATTTTTGGGGAGAGCGAAGCGATGAGAAAAAAATGGGAAAAAGTCGGGAAAAAGTTGGGAAAAAGTTGGGATGAAATGTGCTGAAGAATAATATATAATATACCCACGGGGCGGCAAGAAAAAGAAAAACGAAAAGAAAGAAAAAAAGAAGAGAAAGGAAAAAGAAAAGAAGCAAAAGAAAAATCAAAGACAAGAAAAAAAGAAAGAAAAGAAAAAAGAAAAAGAATTTTTGTTGTTGTTGTCCTGAAGTCCAACAACAACAAAAAACAACACAACAGACTTGTAGGGTATTTCAAGCGCTGTTGCCGTGCTTTGGCTTTCTATGCTCCACCAAGAAACAACAACAACAACACAAAAAACTTTTTTATCTCTTTTAAAAAGCGGTTGAGCAAAACAAAAAGAGCCGCGCAGGTTATGGGCTACACCCTTCTGCAACAGCTCTGTTTTATTAAATATATTCCAGCTTTACGCGGTGCTTTAACGAGCAAAGGATTTCGTAATTTATCGTTCCGAGCGCGCTTGCAAGCTTGTCGATATCGTTACTTGTTTCGAAAATAACCGCTTCGTCACGCACCGAGCATTCAAAATCGAGCCCGATATCGACCATACACATATCCATACAGATTTTGCCTACCGTCGCAAAGGTCTTGCCGTTTATTCGTATAAGCTCCTTGCCCGAATAAACGCGCGAAAATCCGTCGGCATAGCCGATTGCGATGACCGCAACGCGAGTATCGCGCTCTGCACGGTAACCGCATCCGTAGCTTACGCAATCCCCTGTTTTGAGCGTATGAACGGCGCAAACGCGTGCCGAAAGCCGCATTGCGGGGCGTATCCTTTCGTCCCTTATGTTCGCAGAGGGCATAAGGCCGTACAGTATGATACCCGCACGCACCATATCGAGATGCATTTCGGGGTATCTTATCGTCGCCGCGCTGTTACAACAATGGCGGACGCCTACGTTTATATTGCGTGCTTCAAGCTCGGAAAGCAGAGCGGTAAATATTTTGTACTGCCATCTTGTGAATTGCTCGCCGTCGCCGTCGCTGTCGGCAAAGTGGGTGAATATTCCTTCGATGGATATATTTTCGAGCGATGCTATACTGCTTATTTCATCCGCGCAGGGAGAAATATACATTTCGCTATGGCAATAGATGCCGAGGCGGGACATACCTGTATCGACCTTGATATGCACTCTCACCCTGCCGCGCTTCGCAAGAGCTTTTGCATAATCAAGGCTGTCGACGGTTTGAATAAAATCGCCTTCGATAACCTCGTTTATAAGCTTTGCGTCGGTCGGGCCGAGAATAAGAATATCGCCATTTATGCCGGATGCTCGCAATTCCTGCGCCTCGCTTAAGCAGGCGACGGCAAAATCGTTACAGCCAAGCTGTTCAAGCTTTTTTGCAACCTCGCAGGCACCGTGGCCGTAAGCATCTGCCTTTACTACCGCCATAACGCGCGCGTTACCGGTAAGCGAGCTTATATAATTGTAGTTGCGCCCGATTGTTTCAAGGCTGACCTGCGCCGTTACTCTGTGCTTCATTTACTGCGAGCGACGTGACGGCAAACAAAAAACGCCGTCCGTTCTCCTCCGTTTCGATATGTGTTACCGTTTCGGTATCGTTATCATAATACACTATTATTATCATTTCGTCAATACTGTACTTTGTTCGGTTTTCCTGCTTTTCGCCGATTTGGTCGCTTGAAGCAAGCAATCTTACCGCTTTGAAAAACGCCTCCTGCGCGGGGAATGTGCCTTTTTTCACCTCGCGCTCGAAATAGCCCTCGATTGCCGCGGTGTTTTTGTTTTCGCTTAAATGAAGCCGCGTGCCCGAAAGCGCGTGCGAGGCTTCGAAGGATATATCGCAGGAATTTTCGTATATTTCCGCCTTGAATTCCGAGCCGTTGGGCAAAAGCGATGCGTTTATCGTCATCGGCAACGAAAAAAGCTCTCTCGGCTCGATTTGCCGCGAGCAGGCGGCAGAAATTATTGCGGTAAGGGCAAGAAGGACGAATAAAAGCTTCTTTTTCATAATTTTTTCTCCGTTTATTATTTCGGCAAACAAAAAACGCCGTTTCTGTATAGCGGTATTATGTGGTTGTAAAGGTAATTCCGCCCGAAAAGTCCATAAAGCGTTGAATTTTCGTAGAAAAGCATACGCAAAACATACCTGCGCGGAAGCGAGTATGCGGTGTGATTGCCACAAAGCGAAATACTCACGGTTTGAGTATTTCCGCATATCGTCGCAAAGGCGTAGCATTCCTCGCCGAAGGTAATAAAATCGGTTAACGCTTCGTTTGCGTCGGTGCGGCAAAGCCGTTTTAGGTATGTTCCGTTTTCATCGAAAAGATATGCGCCCTGCGAATATGCGCCGATAAAGTAATTGCCTTCTTCCGAGCAAACGGCTTGCGCGTCGACAAGCCCGTTAACGCCGCAACGCGAACAGACGCAGGGGGAATCGAGGGTAATGCGGGCGTTTTCGTTAAAGCTGTCGTCGAGAATAAAAATATCCGAGCTGTTACAGCAGGCGGTTGCGGTGTGGGCGTTTGTTTGCCCGAAGCGACGCAATCTGCGGTAGCTCCGCGCCGAGCAGATACGCTCGGTCAGCCGTCCCGCAGGGTCGAAAAGATGTATTTGACAGCTTTGCCCGTCGGTCGCGGTTATCCGCCCTTCTTCGGTTATTGCCGAAACCGCGGCAAGGTCGTTTCCGAGCGTGAATACGGTTTGGTCGTTATATATCACGAAAATCACTCTCCGATATAAATTATATTCATTTTGTTTGCTGTATGCCTCTTGATTTTTTTGTCAAGTATAAATATAATATAGCTTGTGATAGATTAATTATATTGCGAAGGGATGTTATATATGAAAAGATTTTTCGCACTCCTTTTGCTGTGCTGTTTTGTTCCCACGCTGCTGCTTGCCTGCGCGGAAGGCACCGAGGAGAGCTCGGAAGGCGGCGAAAGCAAGGTGGCAGAGAGCGAAAGCGCGGAATCGAGCGAGCTTGCGGTGATTTCCCGCCCCGAAAGTATATCGGTGGTGGTGCTGGGCGATTCTATTGCGCGCGGTGCATCGCTTGACAACCCCGAAAACGAACGCTATTCGGCGTTGCTTGCCGAAAAGCTGAAAAATGATTACAAAACCGTTGATATTAAAAATTACGGAATAGACGGTCAAACCGGCGAAGAGCTTCTTGAAAGCATAAAAACCGCTCCCGCAGAGGGGCTTGCCGATTGCGATTATATTATTGTCAGCATCGGCGGCAACAATATTTTGCAGTTTCTTACCACGCTCGAGGGCGCGGAGGAATTTATGGCGGGCATAAGCCCCGAAATATTCGCGAATTATTTCAGATATATCATCGCGGAAACCGAAGAGGAAAAGCAAAGCCTTGCATATACCTGCGAAGCTATTTCGAAGGCGTTCGGCACGCTTAACACTACCTACGCGAGCGAGCAGTTCGAGCTTCTTATCGACAGCGCGAGCAAAAAATTGGAAACAGAGATACCCCAAATCGTTGCCGAGCTGAAAAAGATAAACCCCAATGCCGAAATTCTTATTCAAACGATATATAACCCCTACCGCGATATGGTGGTTACGCTTACCGACGTTCCCGAAATACTTGATATGGACGCAAACGGCGAAAGCGCGGTTTCAAAGCTTAACGTACCGATAAGAGCGCTTGCTGACGAAAACGGCTATACGGTTATCGACGTTTATGCGGCGTTCGAGGAATCGATAAAAACGCTTACCTATGCGGGACTCGACATAAGCAAGGCTTCGTTCAGCCTTGACCCTCATCCGAACGAAAAGGGGCACGAGCTTATCGCAGAGGTTTATTATAATTATCTTACGGAGAAATACGATGGCTAAAAGAATAACCGCGATACTTCTTATCTGCGTTTTTGCGCTTGCGGCGTTCCCCGTTTCGGCGGAGGAAACCGAGGTGAATCTTGCAGAAGGGCTGAAATATACTGTCGAAACGGGCGAGCCTGTTACGATGTCCCATGGCAATTTCGTTGAAGGCGGCACGAAGTTCGATGTGGACGACGGTCAGCTTACCGACGGAAAAACCGCCACGAATTCGAGCTCTTCGGACGGCTGGTATAAGGCGTTCCGCGCGCAAAGCCGTATTGTAAGCTTTGATTTGGGCGAAATTTCGGCGATAACGCGTGTCGAGGCGGGCTTCCTTCACCAGCAGCCGGCGGGCATTTACGCGCCGAGATATATAAAGGTTTACCTTTCGGACGACGGCGAAAGCTACGGCACGGCTGTCAGCTTCGATACGGGTATCGATTTGAGCGATACAGTTGTCGCACGGCGCGCGGTTTCGGTGAACTTCCCGAAGGTGTATTCGGCGCGCTACGTTAAGGTTGAATTTTCGAGCGATATTTTTACGTTTTGCGATGAAATACGCATAATCGGAACCAAAAGCGTAAGCGGCGACGAGGCAAAGGTAAAGCCCGACAAGGAAGAAGCGCCGAAGGGTTATTTTAAGGAGCTTAACGGTGTTTCGGATATAATAAAGCTTTATAACGGCTATTATAAGCCCGACGATTCGGTGGGCATACTTACCGAGGACGACATTTTGCCCTATGTTGCTTATTTGGATACAAACGGCAATATTGCGGGAACGATGTTCGATTCGGTTGCCTTTGTGCCTTGCCACGGCGATTATCCCTCGGGCGGCAGATTGGTAAAAACCAACGGCAAGCCGGGCGCGGTAATGTCGGATTGGGAAACGTATTTCGAATATACCTTCAAGGAAGGTCAGGATATAGATGCGCTCGATAAGGTTGTGGGCAGGGTTTATTCCGAGCTTGGCTTAAAGGGTAAGTATAAGGTTTATCTTACTCTGCCGTACCCCACCATTATCGATATGCCCTTTGGCGATATAAACGGCGACGGCTCGCAGGAGAATTGCCAAACGTTAGAGGAGCGCGTGAATATCGTTAAATGGTTTGCCGATAAATGTATCGAGCAATTCAAGGCGAACGAATACGAAAATTTAGAGCTTGCGGGCTTTTATTGGCTGCGCGAGGAGATAAATTATTCCGACTCCGACCACGAAGCAGAGCTTGTAAAGCAGGTGAACGCTTATGCCGACAAAAAGAAGCTCGACGTGCTTTTCGATGCCTTTTATCTTTCGATAGGCTACGACCATTGGGAGGAGCTTGGCTTTGACGGTGCGGTTATGCAGCCGAACGTTGCGTTCAGCGATACATATACGTATTTCGAGCTCGGTATGCTCGGCGAATTTGCCGAATCGGCTTATAATAACCATATAGGTGTAGAGATTGAAACGAACGAGCCTTCCTATTTCCGCGGCGACGATTATTTAAAGGCGGGCTATAATTACGAAAGCTATCTTTATTACGGAAGCAAAACGGGTTATATGAACGCGCTGAAAACCTATTATCAGGGCGCAAACCCCGGTAGCTTTTACGATTTTTGCCACGCCGATATAAGCACCCCGAAGGGTATATATCTGCGCCGTCTTTACGATTTGACCTATAATTTTATTCACGGCACCTATAAAAACGAGGCTCCGCAGGTAGAGGTGGACGATTTCGAGCTGTTGGCGGGCGATAAGCGCGCTATGGCGGATATAAAAATAACGGATGCCGATTCGTTTTGGGGCGATATTACGGTTGAATTTGTAAAAATGCCCGAGCACGGCGGCGTTACCGTTGCGGCAAGCAAAAAAACGCTTATATTCCGTGCAGACGACGGCTACGTGGGCAGCGATTCGTTTACGCTGCGCGTGAGCGACGGATTTAATTATTCCGAGGAGATAACGGTGAACGTAACCGTGAACGAGCCTGCGGTGAACGAATCCTCCGAAAGCAATAGTGACGAAAGCTCGCAATCGGCAAACGGCGGCGAAAAGGACGGAACTCCCTTGTGGCTTGTTATACTTCTTTCGGTGCTTGGTGTTGCGGTAGTTGCCGTAGCTGCGGCGGTTGTAGTTAAAAAGAAGAAATAAAAATTAAAACTCGGTAAACGGTAAAACGCTTGCCGAGTTTTTTATTAGAGTTATACGATGCGGTTGTTTTCGTAACGCCCGCGCGAAAATGCGTTGTGACGCTTATTATTGCCGTAACGCCCACGCGGGGAGAGGAAACATATCGTAACGCATATTATTTCCGTAACGCCCACGCGGGGAGAGAAAACGTGTTGTAACGTTTATTATTTCCGTAACGCCCGCGCGAAAATGCGTTGTGACGCTTATTATTGCCGTAACGCCCACGCGTGGAGAGAAAACGTGTTGTAACGTTTATTATTTCCGTAACGCCCACGCGTGGAGAGGAAACATATCGTAACGCATATTATTTCCGTAACGCCCACGCGGAGTTAAGGAAACAAATATATAAAACCTTTACCGCGGGAACTAAAAGGGTGCGTTACGCACCCGCGGGAACTAAAAAAGACCGAAGCTGATGCCGATGGCGCTGTTGACTTGACGCATAGTGTTTTCGTCGAGCTTGCCCATACGTTCTTTTAAACGCCGCTTGTCGATGGTGCGTATCTGCTCGAGTAGGATGACCGAGTTTTTGGCAAGCCCGTGCGGTTTACCGTCGATGGGTATGCCTGCGGTCACCTCGATGTGGGTAGGGAGCTTGGTTTTGCCGGTTTTGCTGGTTATCGCGGCGGCGATAACGGTGGGGCTGTATTTGTTGCCCATATCGTTCTGCACGATAAGCACGGGGCGAATCCCTCCCTGCTCGGATCCGACCACGGGGCTTAGATCTGCGTAATATATGTCCCCTCGGCGTATGCTTTCTTCGCCGTTTTGTGTCTTCAACGTTGAACACTCCTTTTGTTTAAAGTATATGTATCTGTTCCTACTTTAGTGTTGCCAACATTTGAAGCGTTTATAATAAAAAATGCACGCGCCGATTAAAGACGCGTGCGGTTAACATAATTAGTCTTGCTGTTGTAGCCTTAAAAGATATTCGTTGAAGTAATTTGTGGTTGCGGTGTTGCTGTATAAAAGCTCAATGTCGGGGTGCATCGGCGGGTGGTTGGGGTCGATGGAGATATAACGGCGTTGCCAGTTGCCGATACCGCTTTTAAAGGTTAGACGTGCGTAGCCGACACCCGAGCGGTCGATAGCGTTGATATAAGAATAAACCGTTTCGAGCATCACTTCGCCGGTTTGAATGCCGCTTATATATATGTCGTAGCAGACGTTTTCGGCAAGCGCGCCCGATTCGGAGGAGAGGATAGCTTGGTTGGGGAGCGCGACGAAGCGTTCGAAGCTTACCTCGAAATCGGCATCGGGAAAGGCTTCGCGAATGGCAGAAGAAAGCTTGGCAACGTACTGTTCGCTGATTTTTTGCTCCATTTTGCTTTTGAAGCCGTCGCAGATAACGTCGTTCCCGAGAGTGAGCGATGCGCCCTCGGTGGGGTATTTGTTGCTAACAACGTCGATAACGTATGCCTTGGTGTCGTGGCGGTAATAAATTTCGGAAAATTCGAATTCGCCGAGGACTGCGTTTTCGTTCGCGGGGTAGTTCTTTTGGGTGTATTCGTCGAACGATTGCTTTGCTTGGTAGGCGGAAAAGGGGTTTCCGATAAAGTAAAGATTAAGAAGCAGGCAGATAACCGCGCCGGCGCAAAGAATGGGGATTCCGCGCTTTTTCTTTGCCCTTAAGCAATCGGCACCGTAGCCGAAAACGGCGCAGGCAAGTAAACATAATGCGGCGAATATCATCGCCTCGGATGCCGAAGGGGTTTCTATCGAATTGACCGCAAAAGCCGTTGCACCGAAGATGGCGCACTTTAATGGCGTGCTTATCCCGATAAATGCCGAAGCGCCGCAAAGCAGCAGCATAACGGGCGTCATCGCAATAATGCCTGCCGAGCGCCTGAACGCAAGCGCCGCCAAAAAGGCGAGAATTATAACGATTAAAAGCTTAACACCGAGCAAGCGGTCCTTGCTTTTGTTTTCGTTCGTCATTGGTATTCCTCCAGATTATAGGGGTTTGTAAGCTTTATGAGTAACGCCGTGTCGTCGTCCTGCTGCATTTTATTGTTGCGGGTGGCGCCGCATTCTATGCATTTGTGGGTTATTATAAAGCCTTTTTTGGGGTGGGAGGTAACTGCGGAGGGGCGCATAAGACCGCCGCAATCCGAAGCCCTGTCGCCGGGGTTAACGTCGAGATGCCGCGAATAAAGGCAAAAGGGACAATGATTGCGCGAGCTGTAACCGAGCGGGGGGACTTCTTTGCCGCAATGTCCGCAGATAAATCCGCTGTCATTTTTAGTAAAAGTTTTTTCCTGCATAGGTATTTTCCGTGAATTTCTTGTAAAATTTAAAAAAGGGGTTTTATTTTTGATTCAAATATAGTATAATACAAAATCGAAAGAAAATCAACCGCAAGTGAGGATAAAATGAGCAAAAACGAAAAGAAACCCGAAAACGGTGCTTGCAGCCTTTCGGAGCGCAGGGGCGCGGTCGGCGGTCAGGCGATAGTTGAGGGTATAATGATGCGCGGCAAAAAGCATACCGCTATTGCCGTTCGCAGAATGGATAATAAAAAAATATCGGTTTCGCGCAAGGGCAATTCCTCGATAGCCGATAAATGCAAAATATTTAAATGGCCGATAATACGCGGTGTTGTGAACTTTATCGAATCGATGAAGCTTTCCTTCTCGACGATAACCGAGGGCACCGATATGCTCGGGCTTGACGTAGCCGAGGAGGAGCAGAGCAAGCTCGATAAATGGCTCGACGAGCATTGCGGCAAATGGCTTATCGCCGTTATATCGGTTATTTCGATGATACTCGGCGTGCTTTTGGCGGGTGCGCTGTTCATCTTCCTGCCTACTCTTATAGGCGACCTTATTTTCGATAATTTGTTAACTCTCGAGGGCGCGGCGGCGAATATCTGGCGCAATATTATCGAGGGTGCGCTTAAGGTGATAATTTTTATACTTTATATCTGGCTTACCGCGCTTATTCCCGATATGAAGCGCGTGTATATGTATCACGGCGCGGAGCATAAAAGCATTTTCTGCTACGAGGCGGGCGAGGAATTAACCGTTGAAAACGTTAAAAAGCATTCCCGCTTCCACCCGAGATGCGGCACGAGCTTTATGTTTTCGATGATTATTCTTTCGATAGCCGTGGGTATAATCTTTTTGTGGGCGGTCGAAACGGTGTGGCTGCGCAGTGTTTTGAAAATTGCGCTTTTGCCCTTGACCGTTGGTATCGGTTACGAATTTATACGCTATGCGGGCAGGCACGATAACGCGTTTATTCGCGTGCTTGCAAAGCCCGGACTTTGGATGCAAAATCTTACCACGCGTGAGCCGAGCGACGATATTATCGAAGTAGGCATAACCGCGCTTAAATGTGCGCTTCCCGACGATTTTCCCGGATATTACGAGGAATGCCTCGAGGCTTTGAAGGAAGAAGAGCGTTTGGAAAATAACGGCGAAGCCGACGCTGTAAGCGAAGAAACCCCCGAAAGCGAGGAAAGCGAAGTTGACGCTTAGACAATACAGAACGAAGCTGCGCGAAATGCTGCTTGAAATATCCCCCGAGGAGGGCGACGTTATCGCCGATATGCTTCTTTGCGAGGCGTTGAAGATAGACAGAGGTCACCTTCTTGCACATCTCGATGACGAAACACCCCGCTCTATCGACGCATTCGTCAGCGGCGCGGTGTTCGAGCTTTCGCTCGGAAAGCCCTTGCAATACGTGCTTGGTAAATGTAATTTTTACGGCTATGAAATAGCTGTCGGCGACGGTGTTTTTATACCGCGAAGCGATACCGAAATAGGCGTAAAGGCGGCTATCGGTCTGCTTAAGGATGGCGGGCTTTTTGCCGATATATGCAGCGGAAGCGGCTGTATCGCAAAGGCAATAGCCGCAGAAAAGCCGACGGTAAGCGGATATGCGCTCGAGCTTTCGCGCAAGGCGTTGCCCTATACCGAAAAAAACCTTGCCGAGCAGAAAAATGTTTCGGTAAGACGCTTCGACGCGCTCGACGAGGACGATTATATCGAGCTTGCGGGTGTGCTTGAACGCCCGTTGGATTTGGTTATCTGCAACCCGCCCTATATTCCTACCGACGATATACAAACCCTCTCGCCCCAAGTAGGCTTCGAGCCCGATACCGCGCTCGACGGCGGCGAGGACGGCTTGCGCTATTACCGAATCGTAACCTCGCTCGTTCCGCATATATTAAAGCGCGACGGCATACTTATTTACGAAATCGGCATAGGTCAATGCGAGGACGTTTCGAACATTTTAAAGGAGCACGGTTACAGCGTGGCGGTGCTTCGCGATTACGGCAAAATCGACAGAATATTAGTAGCGCAAAGAAACATATAACAACACACAAAATACAACGATTAAAGAGCAACGCTTGTACTTAAAGATAGGCGTTGCTTCTTTTTTTCTGTAAAAATATAAGAATGTGTATTGACAAGTGAAAAAATACGTACTATTATTATATATTATATAGTAAACATTTTAAAGTGCGGAAGCTATGAAGATAGAATCGAGAAATAATCCGACAATAAAGAATATGACTGCCCTGCGTGACAGGCGCGAAAGAGAAGAAAAAAGGCTTTTCTATTTCGAGGGCGTGCACCTGCTCGAGGAATATTTGCGTGCGGGTAATACCCCGTATGCGCTTTTCGTGCGGGAGGATGCTTGCGAAAGATATGCTTCGCTTATCGCGGGCGCGAGCTGCGATGTATATACCGTTAACGAATCGGTGTATGATAAGCTTACCGAGGAAAAGGCGCCGCAGGGAATATTTACGGTTGCAGGCTTTCTTGAAAACGCGGTTTTCGTCGGCGATAAGCTTGATTATTCCGAGCTGCCGAAGTTAATTAACGGTAATTCGGTAATGCTTGTCGACCTGCGGGATACCGGCAACGTCGGTACGGTAATACGCACCGCCGCCGCGCTCGATTGCTCGGTTATACTTTGCGGGAGCTGTGCCGATATTTATTCGTCGAAAACCGTGCGGGCAACTATGGGCGCGCTCTTTACCGCGGATATATTCGTTTGCCCCGATATATTCAAAACGCTTGAAGCTCTTAAAGCGTCGGGCGTGCGGGTGATAGCCTCGGCGCTTGACGAAAGGGCGGAAACGCTCGGCAGCTTCGAAACGAAGGAAAACGATTGCTTTGCTGTCGGCAACGAAGGGCAGGGCTTAAGCGAAGCGGTTATAAAGGAATGCTCGATGACCTGCTTTATTCCGATGTCGGGCAAGACCGAAAGCTTGAACGCGGCTTCTGCCGCTTCGATGCTCCTCTGGGAAGCAAGGAGGGGAAGGATTAAATGAAAAACAGCGTGCTGTATATATGGCTTCAGCAGGCAATAGGTATTTACAGCCGCCTTGCACGCGAAATATTTTTGCGTTTTAACAGCATCGAGGAGATTTACCGATGTGACGATTTTTCCTTCCTCGGCGAAAAACACAGAAAATATATAAAACGCCTTGAGGCTAAAGAAACCACCGAAGCGTTCGAGGTGTTTAAGCGATGCGAAGCACTTGGGGTCGAGGTGACCGGCTTTTATTCCGAGCTTTACCCCGAAAAGCTAAAAACCATCGAAATACCGCCCGTTGCGCTGTATTCGATAGGTAATTTTAAAAACCTGAACAAAATGCCTTGTATTGCCATTGTCGGAACAAGAAAAATGACCGACTGCGGCAAAGAGGTTACCGAAAAGTTCGCGCGCGGGTTTGCACAAGGCGGCGTTTGCGTTGTAAGCGGGCTTGCAAAGGGTATCGATACCGCGGCACACCGCGGTGCGGTAATGGCAAACGGCTATACCGTTGCGGTGCTCGGCAACCCGATAGGCGATATATACCCGAAGGAGAATCTTAAGGCGTTCGAAACGCTTTATAAATGCGGGCTTGTAATGAGCGAGCTTTACCCCGGCGCACCGCGGACGAGGGCAGATTTCCCCAACCGCAACCGCATAATAAGCGGAATAAGCGATGCCGTGGTAATATCCGAAGCGGGCGAAAAAAGCGGTGCGTTAATAACCGCGCGCCACGCTATTGCGCAGGGCAGACCGATTTTTGCCGTTCCGTTTGCTGTCGGCGCGGAGGGTGCGGGCTCCAATGCGCTTATAAAGCAGGGCGTTACCGCCGTTACCGAAGCGAACGAGGTGCTTTCGGCGCTGTTGCTCGAATACCCCGAGGGGGCGCGGGCGAACGACCCCGCTTTTACCGAAAAGCTTAATTCCTACGGTAATACAGATACCGCAAAAAAGAGCACGCGTGCAAAGGAAAAGCCAAAGCCGAAGGATGAAATAAAGCAAACTGCGGCGGCAACCGAAGCACCGCCTGTACCCGAGGAAAGGGGCGAAGCGGAAGAACAAACGCTTTCGACAGCGGGGCTTTCCGAAAGGATTCTTGCCGTGCTTAAAGGGCGCAAGCCGTTATCGGCGGATGAAATAGCAATAAAAACGGGTTTGCCGATAAGCGAGGTGCTTGCCGAGCTGACCTATATGGAAATAGACGGAAGCATTATCGCCTCGGCTGGCGGAAGATTCATTTCGTCGAGGTTTTGAGAGATATACGACAGAGATATATAACGGAAGGATACGTTGATGAACACACTTGTAATTGTTGAGTCGCCTCACAAGGCGAATACCATAAAAAGCTTTTTGGGCAAGGGCTATAAGGTAAAGTCCTCGAAGGGCCACGTGCGCGACCTGCCGAAAAGCAAGCTCGGTATCGATATCGAAAACGATTTCGAGCCGCAATATATCAATATCCGCGGCAAGGGCGAGCTTATAAATGAGCTTCGCAAGGAAGCAAAGGCGGCAGACCGCGTATTTCTCGCAGCCGACCCCGACCGCGAGGGTGAAGCAATAAGCTGGCACCTTGCCAACGTGCTTGCGCTCGACCCTGCAAAAACCAAGCGCATTACCTTTAACGAAATAACCAAAAACACGGTAAAGGAAGCAATAAAGCACCCGCGCGATATCGATATGAATCTCGTTAACAGCCAACAGACGAGAAGAATACTCGACAGACTCGTCGGCTATAAGATAAGCCCCTTCCTTTGGAAGCATATCAAAAACGGTCTTTCTGCGGGACGTGTTCAATCGGTTGCGACGAGAATCGTCGTTGAACGCGAGCAGGAAATCGAAGCCTTTACGCCCGAGGAATTTTGGGTAATAGGCGCGCTGTTCGTTACCGACAAGGGCGAGGTTTTCAAGGCGAAATTCTATGGCCGCGACGGTAAAAAGACCGAGCTTTCGAACGAAGCCGAGGTAAAAGCGGTTCTCGACGCCGCGGCAAGAGGCGAATTTAAGGTAGAAGCCGTAAAGCGCGCGCTAAAGCAGCGCAGACCCGCGCCCCCTTTTATCACCTCCACGCTTCAGCAGGAGGCAAACCGCAAGCTTTCGTTCCAATCGCAAAAAACCATGCTCGTCGCGCAGGAGCTTTACGAGGGTGTTAACATCGGCGAAAAGAACGCGCACGGTCTTATTACCTATATGCGTACCGATTCCTTGCGTATTTCCGACGAAGCGCGCGAGGCGGCGAAAAACGTTATAATTAATAGCTACGGCGCGGAATATTATCCGAAAACGCCCAATAACTACAAGCTTAAAAAGAACGCGCAGGACGCGCACGAGGCTATACGCCCCACCGACCCGACGATTACCCCCGAATCGCTTCGCGGCAAAATCTCGAACGACCAATATAAGCTCTATAAGCTTATCTGGGAACGCTTTATTGCATCGCAGATGTCGCCCGAGCTTCTCGATACCGTTTCGGCGGATATCGTTTCGAACGGCGTTATCTTCCGTGCGAACGGTCATACCGTTAAATTCCGCGGCTTTGCGGCGGTTTACGGTGATATTGCCGATGATGTAACCGACGAGGAAAGCGGCGCAATGCTTCCCGAGCTTGCCGAAGGCGAAAAGGTAGACCCCGCCGAAATAAACCCCGAACAGAAATTTACCCAGCCCCCCGCAAGATTTACCGAAGGCTCGCTTATTAAGGTGCTGGAGGATAAGGGTATCGGCAGACCTTCGACCTATACCGCAACGATAACAACAATAATTTCGCGCGGGTATATCCGCCGCGACGGAAAATTCCTTGTTCCGACAGAGCTCGGCGTTATTACCACCGAAACGATGAAAAAGGCGTTTTCGCATATCGTCGACTATAAATTCACCGCCGAAATGGAAGAGGATTTAGACCGAATCGAGGACGGAACGAGCGAATATATCGAGGTATTGCGTGAATTTTACCGCCATTTCAGCGTTCAGCTTGAAGAGGCGGAAAAAACCTTGGGCAGCGAACGCGTTGAAATCCCGAAGGTAGAAACCGGCATTATCTGCGAAAAGTGCGGTGCCGTTATGATAGAAAAAACGGGACGCTACGGCAAATTTGCCGCCTGCCCCAATTATCCCAAGTGTCGCAACACCAAGCGCCTTGACGCCGAAGCCGAAAAGGAGCAGGAGGAAAAGAAAGCTCCCGAGGTGCTTGCCGACGAAAAATGCCCCAACTGCGGCAACGATATGGTATTGCGTAAAGGTCCCCACGGCAATTTCTTTGCCTGCAGGAATTACCCCGAATGCAAAACCGCGATACCCTACCGCCGTGACAGCGGCATAACCTGCCCCGATTGCGGCAAGCGTATTATGATAAAGCAAACCAAGAGCCGCAAGACCTATTACGCCTGCGAGGATTATCCCAAGTGCGGATTTTCGTCGTGGGACCTTCCCACCGAGCGCAAATGCCCTCAATGCGGCGCGGCGGTGCTTAAAAAGAAAAACCGCGAGCATTATTACTGCAAAAACGAATGCGGCTGGGAAGAAGGAAAATAAAGCAGCCTTTAGCCACGGGCAGAGCTTATGCCCGATTGTAACTGTGAGGTAGAAATAAATGAAAATAACCGTAGCGGTTGATATAATGGGTGGAGATAACCCCGCAAGCGAGCTTGCGCAGGGCGCGATAAACGCCGCGAACGAATTTGCGTCCGACGGCTTGGAAATTATCCTTGTCGGCACGCAGGAGGCAATAGATGCTCTTCCCGAATTGCCGAAAAACGTGACCGCGCGCGCGGGTGCAAGCGTTGTCGAAATGACAGACGACCCTGCCTGCGTTATGAAGGAAAAAAAGGATTCGACACTCGTTCTCGCTTGTAATTTGTGCAAGGATGGCGTTGCCGATTGCGTTGTAAGCGCAGGCAATACCGGTGCGCTGTTTACCGCCGCATCGCTTATAATACGCCGTATAAAGGGTATACGCCGCGCCGCGCTCGGCTCGGTAATCCCGCTCGAAAAGCCCTTTGTTCTGCTCGATTGCGGTGCGAATCTCGATGCCACTCCCGAGGTGCTTCAGCTCTATGCGAGAATGGGCTCGATATACGCCGAAAACGTTCTCGGTGTCGAAAATCCGCGTGTCGCGCTTTTGAATAACGGCACAGAGCCCCATAAGGGCACCCCGCTTTATACCGAAGCATACGCCCTGCTTTCGCAGGACGAAAGTATAAACTTTATCGGCAACTGCGAGGGTAAATCCGTCCCCTTCGGCGCGTGTGACGTGCTTGTTTGCGACGGCTTTACCGGCAATATCGCGCTTAAGCTTATCGAGGGTATGGGCAAGTTTATGTCCAAATCCTTAAAGGAGCTTTTCCACGCCTCGCCGATAGCAACGCTTGCAGGCGCGATGACGCTTAAGCACACCAAAAAACTTAAAAAACGCCTTGACCCGTCGGAATACGGCGGCGCGCCCTTTTTGGGGCTGGCAAAGCCTGTCGTAAAGGCGCACGGTAGCTCGGACGCATATTCCTTCCGTTCGGCGATAAAGCAGGTAATGCTTTATTGCGCCGAGGGCACGGTCGATGAAATAAGCGCGAGTATGCAAAAGAAAAACGAAGGCTCAAAGGAGATAACCGAATGAGCGAGGAAAAGGAATTTCACCAGCTTGAAAAAGAAATAAAATATATTTTTAACGATACGCGCCTGCTTACGGTCGCGCTTACCCATTCCTCTTATTGCAACGAAAACCGCAAAAAGGGTATTTTGGTAAGCAACGAGCGTAGCGAATTTTTGGGCGATTCGATACTTTCGGTAATCACCGCGGAATTTTTGTTCCACCGCTTTCCCGATGCCGATGAAGGCTTTTTGACCCGCACCCGTGCCGCGCTTGTATGTGAGGATACGCTTGCAAGGTTTGCAAACAGCATAAATCTTGGCGATTATATGCTGTTCGGCAAGGGCGAATCGGTTTCGACAGGCGGCAGACACCGCAAAAGCACGATAGCCGACGCGTTCGAAGCTCTTATCGCGGCGATATATCTCGACGGCGGTATGGAAAAGGCAAAGGCTTTTGTACTTCCCTTTATATCCTCGTCGGTCGACAGCGTTATAAAGGCAGGCACAGAGGATTATAAATCGCGCCTGCAAAGAATAGTTCAGCAAACCCCCGAGGAGGTGCTTTCCTACAGCCTTGTCGGCGAGGAAGGACCGCCCCACGACCGCACCTTCAGCTACGAGGTGTATCTTAATTCCAATCTGCTCGGAAGGGGCAGGGGAAGGTCGAAGCGCGAAGCAGAGCAGGCTGCGGCAAAGGAAGCGCTTATATTGCTCGGTGAATTAGATGAAGAGCCATCGTAATCTTCCGTTCTTCGTACCGCACGCGGGCTGTCCGAATTGCTGTGTTTTCTGCTCGCAAACGAAAATAACGGGGCAAACCGCCGAAAAGGATTTAAGCACCGAAATAAACGAGCTTCGCGAAATGCTGGAAAGCGAGGGCGGAAGCTTCGAGGAAAGCCAAATCGCCTTTTTCGGCGGAAGCTTTACCGCAATCGAAAAAACGCGTATGGAGGCTCTGCTTTCGGTCGCTAACGAATATATAAATAAAGGCGTCGCGCAGAGCATAAGAATTTCGACAAGACCCGATTGTATTAACGAAGAAATACTCGAAATACTTAAAAAATACCGCGTAACCCATATAGAATTGGGTGTGCAAAGCACCGATGAGCGTGTGCTTTCCGCCTGCAAGCGGGGGCATAGCGCAGACGATTCCTTTAATGCCGCAAGGCTTATAGTAAATCAGGGCTTTGTTTTCGGCGGGCAAATGATGATAGGGCTTCCCGAAGCCACGGCGGAAAGCGAAGCGCAGACCGCTTTGGATATTGTAAAAATGTCGGCGGGCGAAGCGCGCATTTACCCGACGGTCGTGTTCGAGGAAACCGCGCTTTACGAAATGACGAAAAACGGCACATATAACCCGCTCGGGCTTGAAGAGGCTATTGAGCGAACGGCAAAATGCTACCGTATTTTTCACGATGCGGGGGTAAAAATGCTTCGAATCGGGCTTCATTCCTCCGAGAATTTAAAAAATGCACCCTTCGGTGCGAATCACCCCGCGATAGGCGAGCTGGTAAAAAGCCGTGTATATACCGATATTATCGCAGAGCGCGCGGGCGATTGCAGAAACAAAATACTTTGTGTCGGAATACGCAAAAGCGATATTTCGATGCTTCGCGGCCATAACGGTGCCGCAATAAACAGACTTAAGGAGCAGACAGGCTGTGCCGAAATCGAGATAACACCGCTCGACCTGCCGCAGTTTTCTCCCGAGGTCGGAATAAGGAGTTTATAAAATATGCGCCTTAAAGCAATAGAAATGCAGGGCTTTAAGTCCTTCCCCGATAAAACGCGAATAAGCTTCGACAGCGGCGTTACCGCGATTATCGGCCCGAACGGAAGCGGCAAATCGAATATTTCGGATGCGATACGTTGGGTTTTGGGCGAAATGAGCGCGAAATCTCTGCGCGGCAGCCGAATGGAGGACGTTATCTTTAACGGTACGGCAACGCGTGCCGCGGCGAACTGCGCCTCGGTTTCGCTTTGTATCGATACCGAAGAGGAATACAACCGCGCAAACCATATTACCATCGATGCCGAGCAAGCCGCCGCCGAGGAAGCCGAAGCGGCGAAAAGCGGGGGCTTCCGTTTGTCGGATTCCGACGAGGTTACGGTTACCCGTAAGCTTTACCGAAGCGGCGAAAGTGAATATTACATAAACAAAAAGCAGGTACGCTTAAAGGATATTTACGAGCTGTTTTACGATACCGGTATCGGCAGAGAGGGCTATTCGGTAATAGGTCAGGGCAAAATCGCCGAGGTGCTTTCGCAAAAGGACGATGAACGCCGCAGTATTTTCGAGGAAGCGGCGGGTATTTCCAAAATACGCTATAAAAAGCTTGAAGCAGAGCGTAAGCTGCGCGATACCGAGAATAACTTGGTGCGCGTTAACGATATACTTTCCGAAATTTCTTCGCGCATCGGCCCTTTGGAAAAGGAAGCCGAAAACGCAAAGCAGTACCTTGTTTTAAGCGAGGAAAAGAAGGGGATAGAAATCACTCTTTGGCTCGATAGGCTGGATTATCTCCGCGCAAGACGCGTTGAATGCGAAACCGACCTTGCCGCCGCTAAGCTTGCCTTTGAAGTGGCAGAGCGCGAGGTTACCGCCTGCGATGAGGCGACCGACAGAATTTTGAACGAAAGCTACGAATTTTCGCGCATAATGAGCGAATGCGAGCGCGAAAAGACCGAGGCTGTGCATAAAAAGGGCGAAGCAGAGGGCAGAAAGGCTGTCTGCGCGAACGATATCGCCCACGCGGAGGAATCTGCAAGCGAGGCAAGAAACGCTATTTCCGCCGCTGTTTCCGAAAAGGAAGAAACCGAAAGAATTACCGCCGAATGCAAAGCGGCAAAGGCGGAATCGGAAGAAAAGCTGAAAAAATACGAAAGCGATTCTTTAAGCGCCGAAAACGCTTACGAGCAGGCAAGAAACGCATCGCTTGCCTCCGATAAGGAAAGCGTAAATTCTGGCGCAAGGCTCGAGCTTCTTGCCGCCGAAAAAAGCGCGCTCGCCGCGCGTGAGGCGGGCTGTACCGCATCGCTCGAGGCGGAACGCAGAACGGCTAACGAAAATGCCGACAGGCTTACCGCCGCTTATGAACGCGTAAAGGCTCTTGAGGCGGAAGCCGACAAGGCTTCGAAAGAGCTCGATTCGGTTTTAAAGCAGATAAACGAAACCGAAAATAAGATAGTTTCGCTCGATTACGAGCGCGCAACGCTTTTGCAAAATCTTCGCAAGACCGAAGCCGATATTACCGCAGAAAAAATCGCGCTTTCGGGCGAGGAACAGCGCAAGGAACAGCTTACAAGGCTTGAAAATCTGCTCGAGGGCTATTCCGAAAGCGTTAAGCGTGTTATTAACGACTGCACTTCGGGCGTTATTAAAAATAACGGCGAAAAAATCGGTCTTTACGGCACGGTTTCGAATATAATTTCTTCCGAAAGCGAATACGTTGTTGCGCTTGAAACGGCACTTGCCGCAAGCGTTCAGTTTATCGTTGTCGAAAAGGAATCCGATGCAAAGGCGTGCATACGCTATCTTAAAGAAAATAAGCTCGGCAGAGCAACGTTTTTGCCTTTGCAAAGCGTAAACGGCAAAAAAAGCGATGTCGAAGCGATAAAGGATATGCCCGGCTATATCGGCATCGCGAGCGAGCTTGCGAAGTACGATAATAAGTTCGAAGGCGTTGTAAACGACCTGCTCGGCAGAACGATTATTGCCGAAAATCTCGATGCCGCCTCGGCTATCGCACGGAAAAGCGGCTTCAGAATAAAAATCGTCACGCTCGACGGTCAGATAATCAACGCGGGCGGCAGTTATACGGGCGGCTCTTCGGCTGTTAAGGTCGGCGTGTTTACCCGCGCTATGGATATCGAACGCTTGGGCGAAAAAATAAAGGAACGCGAAGCGGTTATCGCCAAGCTTGAAGAGCTGCGCGAGCAGATTACAAAAGACTGCGCGAACGCCGACGGAAGCCTCGAAGCTTTGCGCCTTGCACTTGCCGAAGCAAACACCGCAAAGGCGGCGCATACGGTTACCAAGGATTCGCTTAACGTGCGTATAGAAGAAGAAAACGGCAGAATAGAATCGCTTTCCTTGGGCGGAGAAATATTAATAAAGCTCGAAGCCGAGCTTGCCGAAATCACCGCCGAGGCAGAAAAGCTTAATTGCGCGATTGCCGAAGCAACGGTCGCGCGTGACAATGCCCGTGCGCAGGCAGAAAGCCTTAAAAAGGCAGAGGAAGCCGCGTTCGAGCGCGTGAACGAGGCGAGAATGGCTCTCTTCGCCGCGAAGAATGAGCTTTCGGTTGCCGAGGAGCGTCTTGCTATATCGCTCCGCCGCGAAACCGAGCTTAACGCACGCATTACTTTGGGAAGCGCGTCGATAGAAAAGGCAGAGGAGCTTATAAAGGAACGCATGGCGGAAACGGTTAAGCTCAACGCCGAATGCCTTGAATGCGATAACGTAATCGCGAATTGCGAAAAGCGTCTTGCCGAAATAATTGCAAGCCGCGAGGAAAAGGAAAAACAGCTTACCGAAATGCGCGCAAAGCAAAAAAACGTTGCGGCCGCAAAGGAAGAAGCCTTCCGCACGCTTACCGAAACCGAAATGAAATTCAATTCGGTCAACACCGAATTCGATACCGTTACAAGCAAGCTTTGGGATGAATACGAGCTTACCTATTCGGATGCGGAACGCTTCCGTTTGCCGAAGGAAAAGATGGATAAGGGCGCTTCGCGTCTTGCATCGCTCAAGGCAAAAATACGCGCTATGGGCGTTATAAACGTTAACGCTGTCGAGGAATACCGCGTAACCAAGGAACGCTTTGATTTCCTTACCGAGCAAACCGACGACCTTAATAAAACCCGTCTTTCGCTCGACCGCACTATTGCAAAGCTCGCTTCGGGTATGAAGGAAACCTTCCTTGAATGCTTCGAAAAGATAAACACCGAATTCAATGCCGTCTTTACCGAGCTTTTCGGCGGCGGCAGCGCGCGTGCAGAGCTTACCGACCCGATGCTTCCGCTTGAATGCGGTATCGATATAGTGCTTAAGGTTCCCGGCAAGAGCGTTCGCAGTATCTCGCTCCTTTCGGGCGGCGAGCAGTCGTTTGCGGCTATCTCGCTCTACCTTGCGCTTCAAAGGGTTAACCCCTCGCCGTTCTGCGTGTTCGACGAAATCGAATCGGCGCTCGACGACGTTAACATCGTCAAGCTCGCTTCTTACGTTCGTCGCAACAGCGATAAAACGCAGTATATTCTTATCACCCACCGCCGCGGCACAATGGAACGCGCCGATACCATTTACGGCATAACGATGCGCCAAAAGGGTATTTCGGACTATATGAAGCTGAATATGGCGAAGCTGGATGACATCATAAAAGAATACGCGGAGTAGTAAAACGTTCGTGGCGGCGCAGACCGCTTACGCTCTGCACAAACACAACCGCTCGCAGTAGGTTGCTACAGCTTCGGGTTGTGTTTGCGCACTCTGCATCCACCACAAACGTTTTTCGTCGCTTCGCTCTCGACACAAAACGCAAGCGTTTTGGTCGGTTTTGTGAACGCCGTGCGCTCGCGCAGGCTTTGTGCGCGCCTTTGGCTTGTCCAAAGCCTCGGCGTTCATAGGTATAAAAATCGAGAATGCGATTCCCGATTTTTATGGAATTTTATTGTATGTGGTGTTTCGGGTTGCGAAAAGCAAAATAAACACCTAAAAAGAGGTAAAATAAATGGGATTTTTTGATAAATTAAAAAGCGGCTTAAAAAAGACAAAGGACGCGCTTTTGAAGCCGGTTAACGATCTTTTCGCTTCCTACGACAAGGTTGACGAGGATTTTTACGACGAGCTTTGCGACCTGCTTATAATGGCGGACGTCGGGGTCGAAACCTCGGACCACCTTGTTAACGAGCTTCGCGAAAGATTAAAGGAAAAAAAGATAAAGGAAACCACGCTTGCGCGTGAGGAATTCCGTGTTGTTCTTAAGGAAGCCGTGGGCGAAAGCGGCGAGCTTAGCTTCGGCAACGGCTTGAACGTTATTCTCGTTATCGGCGTAAACGGCGTGGGCAAAACCACCTCTATCGGCAAAATTGCACATTATCTTACCGAAAGCGGCAAAAAGGTTATGCTTGCCGCCGCCGATACCTTCCGTGCCGCCGCGGCAGAGCAGCTTGGTATATGGGCAGAGCGCAACGGCGTTCCGATAATTCGTCAGGACGAGGGCGCAGACCCCGCCGCAGTTGTTTTCGATGCCGTTGCCGCCGCTAAAAAGGCGGGCACAGACGTGCTTATCGTCGACACCGCGGGCAGACTCCACAACAAAAAGAACCTTATCGACGAGCTTGCGAAAATCAACCGCGTTATCGATAGAGAAGCTCCCGAGGCAACGCGCGAAACCCTGCTTGTGCTCGACGCCTCGACAGGACAGAACGCGCTTATTCAGGCAAAGGAATTCGGCCGTGCCGCAAGCATTACGGGGCTTGTTCTTACCAAGCTCGACGGCACCGCAAAGGGCGGTATAATTCTTGCTATCAAGCGCGAGCTCGGCATTCCCGTTAAATTTATCGGCGTTGGCGAGGGTATCGACGATTTGCGCCCCTTCAACCCGAGCGAATTCATAAACGCGTTTTTCGAGGACGAAGCCAATGCTTAAAATAGTTTTTGCCACAAACAACGCCCACAAAATATCCGAATTTCGCTCCTGCCTTGCGCAAAAGGGCGTGGAAGCCGAAATTGTAACGATAAAGGAAACCGGCTTTTCGGGCGAGATAATCGAACACGCCGACAGCTTTAAGGGCAACGCCTATATAAAGGCGAAAACGCTTTGCGACTATACGGGGCTTATTGCGGTTGCCGACGACAGCGGGCTTGCTGTGGATGCGTTGGGCGGCGCACCGGGTGTTTATTCGGCGCGTTATGCGGGCGAAAACGCGACCGACGCTATGAATATCGAAAAGCTTCTCGATGCACTTAAATCCGTTCCGCAGGATAAGCGCACGGCAAGATTCGTTTGCTCGATATGCGTCTGCCGTCCCGACGGCGAAACGCTTTACGTTTCGGGCGAAAGCGAAGGAATTATTATCGACGAGCTGCGCGGAGAGGGAAGATTCGGCTACGACCCCGTGTTTTTCTACCCGCCGATGAACAAAACCTTTGCCGAAATGAGCAGCGAGGAAAAAAATTCGGTCAGCCACCGCGGCAAGGCTATCGAAAAACTGCTTGAAAACAAGGACTTTTTCCAAAAATAAACATTATTATTCCGTTGACACGGTGTGTATAATATGTTAAAATATTTTAATTAAACCTACTTTTTTAAAAGACTGCATTATTTTGGGCGTTTGCCCGAAGGGAGAGCAAAAATGAACGCGTTCCTTGATTATCTTGAATACGTGTGGAATCAGCTTGCGGGTATAGGCATTGTCGATATTCTCGATATTGCCATAGTTGCACTTTTGCTGTTCTGGGTAATAAAATTCGTTCGCGGCCGCCGTGCGGGTAAGCTTTTGGTCGGCGTGGGCGTGCTTTTCCTGCTTTTAATGGTAAGCAGTCTTTTCGAAATGCGTGCGCTTAACTACATACTCAACAGCGTCTTCTCGGTAGGACTTATTGCAATAGTTATCGTTTTCCAGCCCGAGCTTCGCAGTGCGCTCGAAAAGGTGGGTGGTGTCGGCGATAACTTCAAGGGACTTATGGACAACGACGAAATGCGTCTTGCAATAAGCGAAATATGCGTTGCCGCAGAGGAATTTTCGAAAAGCAGAACGGGCGCGCTTATCGTTTTCGAGCGCAATACCCGTTTGGGCGACTTTATTCGTACCGGCACTACTATCGATGCGGTTACCTCGTCGCTTCTTTTGGGCAACATATTCTATAATAAAGCGCCTATGCACGACGGTGCGGTTATTATCCGCAAGGGCAGGGTGCACGCCGCGGGCTGTTATCTTCCGCTTTCGGCGAACAACGATATTGTAAAAGAGCTTGGCACACGCCACCGCGCCGCAATCGGTATGAGCGAAAACAGCGACGCCTTGGTGCTTGTCGTTTCCGAGGAAACGGGCGGCATTTCGGTTGCGAACGACGGCGTGCTTAAACGCAATCTTACAAGAAAAAATCTTGAAAACTATTTGATTACTCATCTTTTGGGCGAAGAGAAAAAGCATATTACCGACGTTGTAAAGGGAAAAATCTTCAAAAGGAGCGGCAACGGCAAGGATGAACAGAAATAACCTATCCGAAGAAGCCAAAATACAGAAAAACCAAAACGCTCCGCGCGCTTCGAGTATCGTATTTATAATCGTTTCGGTGCTTGCCGCGTTTCTGCTTTGGGTATATGCCATCGGCTACGACAGCACTCTTTTCGAACGCACCTTCGACGGCGTAAGCGTTGTTATCGAGGGTGAAGGCGAGCTTGTTGCAAGCAAGGGCTATACACTTGCGTCGGATCAGGAATTTTCCTCGATAACCGTCGTTGCAAAGGGTAAAAGGAGCGAGCTTAACGAGCTCGATTCGAGCGACTTCCGCGCAGTTATCGACGTTTCTCAGGCGCAGGGCGCGGGCACTCAAAAGCTGAATATCGTGGTTTATTCCCCCAACGGGATAGAGGTGGTTTCGCAATCCTCTACCACCGCAACCGTGTTTGTAGATGAATTTACCCAGAAAAACGAGCTGCTTTCGGTATCGGTCGATATCGGCAACAGCTATATAATGTCCGAGGGCGTTACCTTCGTTACCGCAACCGCAAACCCGCTTTCGGTGCTGGTTTCGGGGCCTGCGTCGGTGCTCGATTCGGTAAAGGGTGCGTACGTGCGCTTCGACCTTGAAAATAAGGTTGTCAGCGATAACATTTACGGCTACGGTGCTATCGAGCTTCGCGATGCGAACGGCAGGGTTGTGGATAACCCCTACGTTACAATTTCCGACACTACGGCTTACGTTACAGTTTCGGTTACAAAGCAAAAGAGCGTGCCTGTGCGCGTTCAGTTTACCGGCGGTATGTTTGACCCGAAGGATGTCACTCTTGCAATTTCTGCTCCGACCGTAACCGTTTCGGGCTCGCCCGAGGCATTAAAATCCATCGATGAGTTGGTTTTGAATATCGACGAAACGACGGTAGACGGATTTGGTGAATTCGAATTCCCGATAGGAGCGTTACTCCCCGAAGGCGTTTCCAACGACAGCGGCACCTCGAAGCTAACCGTAAAGGTAACTCTTCCCGAGCTTGCCGTTCGGGGCTACCGCATAAAGGCGGAATCGATAAGCGTAATAAATCTTCCCGAGGGAAGCGGCTATAAAATCAACGGCAACCTTGATGTCGAGCTTATCGGCCCGCGTGAAGCGTTTGCCGAGGTCGATAGGTCTGCGCTTACAGCAACCGTCGATTTTAACCGCGTAATCGTTGAGCCCGACGGAAGCTATACCGCCGAAGCGGTAATTTCGCTCGGCGGAGAATACGGTGGTATTTACGTCCTGAACGCAGGATATACCGTTAACTTTACTATTGAATAAAGATTTATAAAAATATACGGAAGATAGAGAGGTGAGCTTATGAATAACCGTGAATGGCTTGTTCGTGAAACCGACAAAGCGGTTTGCGAAAGAATATCCGCCGAATCTCGGCTTATGCCGCTTACTGCAAAAATACTTTATAACCGCGGACTTACCGAAAAGGACGAAATAAACGCTTTTCTCGATAAGGATTCCATGCCGCTTTACGACCCGTTTCTTTTAAAGGATATGGATAAGGCTGTCGCGCGGATTAACGAAGCGATTGAAAAAAGCCAGCGCATCTGTATTTACGGCGACTACGACGTAGACGGTGTGACCAGCACGGTAATGCTCTATCTTTATCTTTGCTCGCGCGGGGTGGAATGTGAATATTTCATTCCCGAACGCATATCCGAAGGTTATGGCTTAAGCCTGCCCGTTATCGAAAAAATGAAGGGCAGGGTAGACCTTATAATTACCGTCGATACAGGCGTTACCGCCGTTGCCGAAGCCGATTTTGCAAAGGCAAACGGAATAGATATGGTAATAACCGACCACCACTCCTGCCGTGAAACTCTGCCGAACGCGGTTGCCGTGGTTAACCCCCACCGCGAGGACAGCGTTTACCCCTTCCGCAATCTTGCGGGCGTCGGCGTGGTTTTTAAGCTTTTGTGCGCGCTCGAGGGAAGCACCGAACGCATACTTGAGCTTTATTCGGATATTATTGCCGTCGGTACGGTTGCCGACGTTATGCCGATAATCGACGAAAACCGCAGAATAACCGGAATCGGCTTAAAAAAGCTTGCCGAAACCGAAAATATGGGGCTTCTTGCGCTTATGCGCCGTGCCGGAATAGTAAAATACGGCAAGCGCGTAAAGAAGGTTACCTCTGCAACAGTCGGCTACGTGCTCGCTCCGCGTATTAATGCGGCGGGCAGAATCGCCTGCGCCTCGCGCGCGGTGGAGCTTTTGCTCACCAAGGATGAGCGTGAAGCCGATACGATAGCCGAGGAGCTTTGCGAAATCAACAAGCTTCGTCAGGCGACCGAGCAAAAAATATACGAGCAGGCTGTCGAAATAATCGAAAGCTCGTTCAAGGATGACCGATTCCTCGTGCTTGCCTACGACGGCTGGCATCAGGGCGTTATCGGTGTGGTTGCTTCCAAGATAGCCGAACGCTATTCGCGCCCCTGCATACTTTTCTCGCTCGACGGCGATACCGCAAAGGGCTCGGGCAGAAGCATAAAGGGCTTTTCGCTTATGGATGCACTTTCCTCCTGCGGCGAATTATTGCTTGAATACGGCGGACACGAGCTTGCGGCGGGTCTTTCGATAGAAGGCGAAAAAATATCGGAATTCCGTGCACGCATAAACGAATACGCCACCCCCATATTAAAAGAAAGCGCAACCGCAGTTCCTTTGGAAATAGAATGCGAAGCAAGCTTTTCGGAATTGACCGAAAAGGGAATAGACGAGCTTTTGAAATTAGAGCCCTTCGGTCTTTCAAACCCCCAGCCCGTGCTTGTTATCCGCGACGTAAGCTTGCACGATATCGTTCCGCTTTCGCAAGGTAAGCACGTGCGTTTCCGTATTTCGGGTTCTAAAAACGGAAAGACTCATTCGCTTAACGCGGTCTTTTTCGGCGTGGCGTTCGAAAGCTTCCCATATTGCGAGGGCGACCGCTGCGATATCGTCTTTACCGCCGATATTAACGAATATATGGGCTCGCGCACGCCTCAGCTTTTCGTAAAGGAAATACGCCTTTCCGAAAGGGAACAAAAGGAAATTTCGCTTTCCGAGGAACGCTTTAAAATACTTTCCTCGGGCGGAAGCTATGACGGCGCGGAAAACGATATACCCGACCTTTCGGATTTTCGAAGCATATTCCGCTTTATAAGGCGCGAATCGGGCCACGAGGGCAGATGCATTTCGCTTTTGTCGTCGGTAAGAACGCTTGAAAAGGAATTCGAAATTTCGGTATCGCTTTGCAAATTCAGAATCATATTAGAGGTACTGAACGAGCAAGGGCTTATTTCGCTGGAATCCCGCGAGGGCGGAAACAGCGTGTTTATAAAGATGATGCCCTCGAACGGCAAAATCAATATTGATGAATCGCCTCTTCTCCGTACCGTGCGTTCGGGCAGGCAAGGGTAACTGATATGCTTAAACAAGCCGAGGAGCTGTTCGCCAAAATTAAAGAAGCGGGCAGCTACGATTACGATAAAATTTATAAAGCCTATGAATTCGCAGAAAAGCTCCACGAGGGTCAAAAGCGAATCTCGGGCGAGGATTATATAGTTCATCCCCTTTCGGTAGCAGAGGAGGTTTTTAAGCTTCAGCTCGATACCGATTCTATCTGTGCGGCGTTTTTGCACGATACGGTGGAGGATTGCAGCGAAAAGATAAACCTTGCCGTTATTCGCAAGGAATTCGGTTCCGACGTTGCCGAAATAGTCGACGGCGTTACCAAGCTTGTCCATATCCCGTTCGAAACCAAGCAGGACGAAAGCATCGAAAATCTGCGTAAGATGTTCCTTGCGATGAGCAAGGACCTTCGTGTTATCTTTGTAAAGCTGTGCGACAGATTGCATAATATGCGCACGCTCGACGTGCGTTCGCCCGAAAAACAGCGCTCTATCGCGCTGGAAACGATGCACGTTTACGCGCCGCTTGCGCATAGGCTCGGTATCCAAAAAATCAAAAACGAGCTCGAAACGCTTGCGCTTTATTACCTCGACCCGATAGGCTATAACGAGGTTTCCGAGGATATTAATAAGCGCTACGGCGAAAATAAGGACTTTTTGGATAAGGCTACCCAAAAGGTTGCCGAAAGCCTTAAAAGCTATAACGTTAAATTCACCCTTTCGGGCAGAGTTAAAACGATATACAGCATCTATAAAAAGATGTATAACCAAAGCAAGCAGTTCGATGAAATATACGATTTTTACGCTTTGCGCATAATCGTCGACACCGAGCTCGATTGCTATACCGCGCTCGGTATTATACACGAGCAATTCAATTCTATCCCCGGCAGATTCAAGGATTATATATCCACACCGAAGCCGAATATGTACCGTTCTCTGCACACCACCGTTATCGGTAAGGAGGGTATCCCCTTCGAGGTGCAGATAAGGACTTGGGAAATGCATCAGGTTGCCGAATACGGTATTGCGGCGCATTGGAAATATAAAACCGGCGAGCAGGTCAAGGCGGATATCGACGCCAAGCTTCAATGGATTCGCACGCTTGTCGAAACCGAAAAGGATATCGACGACCCCGACGAATTCTTCCGCCCGCTTAAAATCGACCTTTTCGAGGACGAGATTTTCGTATTCACCCCGAAGGGCGATGTAGTAAACCTGCCCAACAACAGCACACCTATCGATTTTGCTTACGCCATTCACTCGGCTGTCGGCAATAAAATGGTCGGCGCAAAGGTAAACGGCAATATCGTCCCGATAGATACTATTCTCGAAACGGGGCAAATTGTAGAAATTCTTACCAGCGCATCGTCGAAGGGTCCCTCGCGCGATTGGCTTAAAATAGTACGCTCTGGCGAAGCACGCAACAAGATAAGACAGTTCTTTAAAAAGGAAATGCGTGCCGAAAATATTGCTGTCGGCAAGCTCGAGCTCGAGCGCGAAATAAAGCGTTACGGAAGGTCCTACACCGAAGCGCAGAAGAACGAGGTTATGAAAAACCTTGCAAACCGACTGTCACTTCCCGACGTTGACGACCTTTACAACAATATCGGCTACGGCGGACTTTCGGTGTCGAAAATTGCCGTTAAACTGCGCGAGGAATTTATGCGCGTGGTTTGCCCGCAATCGGAAGCACCTGCGATGCCGACTGCAGAACAGCTTAAAACCGCGCGCCACGAAAAGAACGTGCGTACCAACGCCGAAAGCGTTATTGTCGATAGCGTAGAAGGCTGCACGGTCAAGTTTGCAAAATGCTGTAACCCGCTTCCCGGCGATAATATTATAGGCTATATTACCCGCGGCTACGGCGTTTCGATTCATAAATACGATTGCGTAAACGCGCAGAACGGTCTTTCCAATCCCAACGATAAGGACCGCTGGGTGGTTGCCTCGTGGTCGGAAAAATTAAACCGCCACAACACGGGCAGCTTCGAAGCCGCGCTGTCGATAATTGCCGAATATTCGCCGCACTTGATTGCGGATATAACGCTTGCGCTGACCGATATGAAGGTTGCGGTAACCGCAATTTCGACGCGCGAAAACGCGGGCGAAATGATAATTACCGTCGGCATACGCTGCAGCGGCGTCGACCATTTGCGCAATATTACCGCAAACCTCCACCGCATAAAGGGCGTGCGTGAGGTATCGAGAGGAACAATATGAGAGCAGTAGTACAGCGCGTCCACAGCGCGGAATGTGTGGTGGACGGCGAAACGGTTTCCAAAATAGGCAAGGGGCTTGTTGCATATATCGGCGTTTTCGATGACGATACCGAAGACGACCTTTTAAAAATGGCAAACAAAATATCGGGCTTGCGCGTGTTTATCGACGAGCTCGGCAAGCTTTCGCTTAATGCGCTTGCTGTCGGCGGCGAGGTTATGCTTATTTCCAACTTCGTGCTTGCGGGCAGAGTTAACCGCGGCTTCCGCCCCGATTGCACCCACGCCGCGAAGTACGACGAGGGCAAGAAAATGTTCGAGCTTCTCGCGCAGGAAATAGGCAAGGTTTTGCCTACCGTAACCGGCGTGTTCGGCGCACACATGGATATATCGGTGCATAACGACGGTCCTATAAATGTAATAATAGATACACGGGAGCTCCGCAAATGAAATTAGTGATAGATAACCGTACGGGTTATCTTAACGATTATTATTTTCAAACGCTTTGTCTTCTTTATTTTCCCGGCGAAAAGTTTAAGCAAGGCTTTGAAAGCGAAAATTACGCATATTTTTATTTGGAAGAAAGCGAAAAGCATATTCTTACCGCAAGGGTAACCTTGGGCTCGGGAAATAAGAGCGCCGAAGGATATTTTTCGGGCGGTTATACCCCCTCTATCCCGATGAACGACGATTTTTATGCGATGAACGCGTTGGGTAAGGCGTTTTTGGAAGCGGGCAAAAAGCTGTTCGGCTTTGGGCTTCCGTGGGGATATATTACCGGCTTGCGCCCTGTAAAGCGTGCGAAATATTACCTCGACCGCGGCTATACCGCCGAGCAGGTAATAACGCTTTTTAACCGCGATTACGACGTATCGCACGAAAAATCGACTCTTTCTGTCGAAACCGCGCTTTTACAGCAAAAAATGCTTGCCGATATTCGCGAAAACGATTGCGGAATGTATGTTTCTATTCCGTTCTGCCCCACAAGGTGCGATTATTGCAGCTTCGTTTCTTACAGCAACCAAAAGCTTTTTGCGCTTATTCCCGAATATTTGGAAAAATTAATGCGCGATATCCGCGAAACGGGCGAAATGATAAAGCGCTTGGGTATGCGCCTGCGCGCGGTCTATATCGGCGGCGGCACTCCCTCGATATTGGATGAGCTTCAAATAAACCGCCTGCTTTCCTGCATAAATTCAAGCGTTGATATTTCGGATAACGTTGAATATACCTTCGAAGCGGGCAGACCCGATACCGTTACCTACGAAAAGCTAAAGGCGGTAAAGGAAAACGGGGTAAAAAGAATAAGCATAAACCCGCAAACGACGAGCGATTTCGTGCTTCAAAGCATCGGCAGAAAGCACACCGCCAAGCAGTTTTTCGAGGCTGCCGAAATTGCGATGGGCATAGGCTTCGATTGCATTAACGCCGACCTTATCGCCGCACTTCCCGCCGATACCGAAGCGACGTTTAAAAGAAGCCTTGAGGACGTTATATCGCTTGGCTTTTCGAATATAACCGTGCATACGCTTTCGATAAAGAACGCCGCCAACATTCGCTTTGTCGGCGACGGATATTACGACCCCGAGGGCGATTTTGCACGCGCAAGCGTCGAATATGCGCGCTCGCGTCTTAAAACTGCGGGATATGCGCCCTATTATCTTTATAGGCAGAAAAACACCGTCGGCAACGCCGAAAACACGGGATATACCCTTGAAGGCAAGGAAAACCTTTACAACGTGCTTATGATGGAGGAGCATTCCACCGTTTTTGCCTGCGGCGCGGGCTCGATAACAAAGCTTGTAAGCCCCAACCGCGACGATATACTGCGCCACGCTTTTCAAAAATATCCCTTTGAATACCTGCGCGAGGAAAAAACCTTGGGGTATGAGGAGGCAGAAGCATTTTTTGCTAAACACCGAAAGGAAGAAATACTTTGAATAAAGAAATTATCGAAAAAATCAAACAGGACGAGCTTGGTTACGAAACCGCGCTTGCAAATATCACCAATAAAATTATAGAAAACAAAAAAATAAAGCTTATACTTATCGCGGGCGGCTCCTGCGCGGGTAAAACCACCACGACAAGAAAATTAAGCGAAATGATAAACGCCGAAGGCAGAACGGCACATACCGTTTCGCTCGACGATTACTACCGCAATCTCGACGAAAGCGTTTATCTTCCCGATGGCACGCGTGATATCGAATCGATAAACAGCCTTCGCGTCGACCTTATAAAAAAGGCGTTTTCCTCTCTGCTCGCAGGCGAAGAAACACCTATTCCGATGTTCGATTTTAAAACCAAAAAGCGCACCGATTGCTACCGCACAATAAAGCTTGGCGAGGGCGACGTGGTGCTTATCGAGGGTCTGCACGCGCTTAATCTCGCGCTTTTCGAAAACGCACCCGACGAAAGCTCTATCTACCGCGTTTATCTTTATGCCGATGCGGGCGACGGCTCGGATTGCCGCTTTGTGCGCCGTATGGTGCGCGATTCGCGCCACCGCGATGCAAGCGCAGAGCATACCTATAACCTTTGGGACAACGTAAGAGCGAGCGAGCTCGAATCGATAGAGCCCTTCCGTCAGTATGCCGATATTGCGATAAACACCTTCTTCCCTTATGAACGCGGCATTTTAAACGACGATGCGATACGCCTTTTGCAAACGGTGGAAAGTGAAAGCACCCACTACGAAAACGCACAAACGCTTATCGAAATTCTTTCGCCCGTTCCCCAAATAACCGACGATTATATCCCCGATAATTCTCTTATGTACGAATTTCTTTAAGGGTATTTTATAATGAACGAAGACGTAAAAAACGCTTCTGCCCAAAAGGGCAGGAGCTTTCTGCGCGAAGCGGTAATATTAACGGTTGCAAGCTTCGCCGTTAAAATAATAGGCGTGGTGTTCAAAATCCCGCTTACGAATATTTTGGGCGAAAGCATCGGCGTTTTCACCGCGGCTTATTCTATTTACGCGATGCTGTTTATGTTAAGCACCAGCGGTCTGCCCGTTGCCGTAAGCAAGCTCGTTGCGGCAAGCAACGAAAAGGGCAGGGGTAACGAAGCAAGGCGTATTGCCAAGCTTGCTATGCTCGTTTTCGGCGTTATCGGCTTTATGTTCACGGTCGCGCTCGTTATTTTTGCGCCCAATATCGCAAAGCTTACCAACCACCAAGAAAGCGCGCTTGCGATGCAAATTATCGCGCCCGCACTCTTCTTTATCTGCGTTTGCGCTTCGGTTCGCGGGTATTTCCAAGGTCTTAGAAATATGTTCCCGACAGCGGTATCGCAGTTTATCGAAGCATTTTTCAAGTTGGTTTGCGGCTTGGGTGCGGTTATGGTTGCGGCAAAAATGGGTGCAAGCGTTCCCGTTCAGGCGGCATGCGCGATAAGCGGTGTTACCGTCGGTACCTTTTTTGCGATGCTTTACATAGTTATATACCGCAAATTTTCGAAAAAATGTGTTCCCAACGATAGCGATAAGGAGCGCGAAAGCGATAAAAGGCTGTTAAAGCTTATCGTTCTCGTCGCGCTTCCCGTAACCTTAACCGCGGCGGCACTTTATTTTTCGCAGTTTTTAGATACGGTTATAATTGTAAACTGCCTTGTGAATTCGGGCGAAAGCAAGGAGGTTGCCGATACTCTGTTTTCGGCTTATACGGGGCTTTCGGTTCCTATTTACGACCTGCTTCCCGCAACGCTCGTTTTCCCGATTGCAACAAGCATTCTCCCTGCGGTTTCGGGTGCGCTTGCGGTTAAAAAGAATAAGCGTGCGGCGCTTCTTACCGAGCAGGCGATAAGAATTTCGGGCATTATTGCCGTACCCTGCGGCGCGTTTCTGTTCGTAACCGGCAGACATTGTATTTCTCTGCTTTACGGCGCGGATAAATGGTCCAAGCCTATGCTTATGGCAAACGGAAGCAGCCTTATCCCGCTCGATGCGGCGGAAACATCGCTTGCAATACTCGCGTTTGCGGTGTTCCTGATATCTATCGTTTCTACCTGCAATTCTCTGCTCAACGCCTACGGCAAGCCGCATTTGCCGTTTATCGCCGTGCTTGTCGGCATAGCTGTGCTTACCGTTTCGGAAATAGCCCTGCTTTACAGCCCGTTGGGCATACACGGCGCACCGATGAGCTCGGTTATATGCTATCTTATCGTAATGCTTATGGATATATGGTTTTTGCGTAAGTATTGCGGCGTAAAATTAAAGCTTGCGGGAATGTTTGCGCGCCCTCTGCTTTGCGGCGTTATTTCCGCGGCGGCAACCTATGGCGCATACGTCGGCGCAAAGGCGCTGTGGAGCTCGCTTGTCGGCGGAAGCACCGATACCCGCGCCGCTTCGCTCGTGATATTGCTTATATCGGGTGTCGCGCTGGTTGTTTCCTATGCCGCGACGATGCTTGCCCTCCGTGCGATAAAGGAAGACGAGGTACGCCTTTTGCCTATGGGCAACAAGCTTGCCAAAATACTTATAAAACTCGGCTGGCTTAAAAGGGCTGAGGTATCAGAGGAAGAAAATGTCTAAAGAAAGCTTACTTCAAAAAGAAACCTATTGCTTCGAAGACCTTGTGGAAATAATGCAGATACTCCGCGCCCCGAACGGCTGTCCTTGGGATGCCGAGCAGACGCACAAAAGCATCCGCCGCGACCTTTTGGAGGAAACCTACGAGCTTATCGAGGGTATCGATAACGACGACCCCGAAATAATGCGCGAGGAGCTTGGCGATGTTTTGCTTCAGGTTGTTTTCCACGCGAATATCGCAAAGGGCGAGGGCAGGTTCGATATAGATAACGTTTGCGACGATATTTGCAAAAAGCTGATAGTGCGCCATCCCCACGTTTTTGGCGACGTTAAGGTAACGGGAAGCGAAAACGTGCTTGCGAATTGGGACGCGATAAAAAAAGAAACCAAAAAACAGCAAACCGATACCGAGGTGCTGCGCTCGATTACTCCCTCGCTCCCCGCGCTTATGCGCGCCGATAAGCTGGGTAAAAAGGCACGCAAGCTGGGATTTGATTTCGATAACGCGAACGAAGCTATGGAAAAGGTTTTCGAGGAAGCAAACGAGGTTCGCGAAGCGCTCGCAAGCGGTAATCAAGCCGATATAGAAGAGGAATTCGGCGACCTTTTGCTTTCGATAGTTAACGCCGCAAGGCTTGCAAAGGTCGATTCCGAGCAGGCGCTTTACAACGCGAACGAGAAATTTTTGCGAAGGTTTCAGTCTGTCGAGGAGCTTTGCCTTGCTTCGGGAAAGACGGTAACCGAAGCCACGCGTGAGGAAAAAGAGGAATTTTGGCTTGCAGCCAAGAAAAAATGACAAAAAATAGTCACAAAATAACAGATTTTAGAGAAAAAATGCAAAAAACCCTTGCGAATAGGGAAAAATGATGATATAATATACCCACTGATTTTTATATACTGAAAGGAATAGAAACAATGAACAAGTCCACTCTCGTAGAATTTGTTGCAGCTAATGCTAACCTTAAGAAGAAAGACGCTGAAGCAGCAGTTAACGCTGTATTTAAGGCAATCGAAACCGAACTCGCTACCGGCGGTAAGGTACAGATCGCAGGCTTCGGCTCCTTCAAGGTAAAGGAAAGAGCTGAAAGAGTCGGCCGCAACCCCAAGACCAAGGAAGCTATCACCATTCCCGCTTCCAAGGCTCCCGCATTCGTTGCAGGTAAGGACCTTAAGGACGCTGTCAATAAATAAGATTGCTGTTTGATCAAGGCAGGGCTCACCCCCTGCCTTATTGGTCATTTTTGAACTGTTATGAGATTAGATAAATACCTTAAAGTTTCACGAATTATCAAACGCCGCACGGTTGCGAACGAAGCCTGCGGTGAAAACCTCGTCTACGTTAACGGCAAGGCGGTAAAGCCTTCTTATGACGTTAAAATCGGCGACGTTATCGAAGTGCATTACGGTAGCCGCGTAACCAAATTCCGCGTCGTTTCGATATTGGAAACCACCAAAAAAGCCGAAGCGAGCGAAATGTACGAGGTATTGGAATAAAATCACCCCCTCCGTCATATTATCGAATATGTAACACGGAGGAACGGTTATGAATTCGAAAAAGCATACGCTCACGCTTGAAGCACGCTCGCAGTTAAATATTACCGAGGTAAACGATGTTATCAGCTTTGATGAAACGCTGGTAAGCTTGGCTGTCGGCGAAAATATATTAAATATAAGCGGCGAAGGTCTTTCGATAAAAAACCTTTCGCTCGAAAACGGAGAGCTTACCGTTAACGGAAATATAACCGCTTTGGTTTATTTCGACGATACTCCCCGCAAAAAGCGCCGCCTGTTCGGCAGGTCATAATTGGAAAACACGCTTTATTCCGAATTTGCGCTTGCGATATGGTCGCTGGCTGTCGGTGCGTTTCTTTGCGCGGTGTATGATATTTTTCGGCTGTTCCGCTTGCGGCGCAAGCAAAACGCGGCTTTGCTGTTTGTTTGCGATGTGCTGTTTTGCGTCATCTCTGCCGTTTGCCTAACGCTGCTGTTTTTCAATCTTTCCCACGGCAAAATGCGTGCCTATTCTTTTCTGCTTGCCGCACTCGGTTTTCTTGTTTGGCGGCTTACCGTAAGCAGGGTGGTAATGCATTTAATGCTTAAGCTTGTAAACGCTGTAAGCAGAATATTAAATTCGATAAAAATGCGTCTTTTGGGCATTATAAGGCTCAATGCACGCCGTATATATACAATACACAGCTGCCGAAGCATTATAGCCGAGGCAAGGAAAATAAAACCAAAACGAAAGGAAAATCAAAATGACACAGAAAAAACCGTTGCGCGCTAACCTTATAATCAGAGCGGCATTTATATGTATATTTATATTTCTGTTCGTTTCGGTTATCAATCTTCAGGTGCAAATGAACGATCTCCGCGCAGAACGCGATAAGCTTGTTAACGCGGTTCTCGATAAGCAGGACGCTATCGATGAATTGGAGCTTCGTATTGCAGAGCCTGTAAATGAAGAATTTATCGAACGTATCGCGAGAGAACGCGGGTACCGAAAGCCGAACGAAATTATCTTTAAGAATAATATTGCGGGATAAATTGGAGGTTTCGGTATATGGCATATTCGGTCGGTGAATCTGTAACAGGTACTGTTTCGGGTGTGACCGATTACGGGGCATTCGTCCGTCTTGGCGACGGAAGCATAGGAATGATCCATATATCAAAGCTTTCGACGGATTTTGTTTCGGATATCCACAGTGTTATAAAAAAGGGCGATTCGGTTACCGCAACCGTAATTTCGGCAGAAAACGGAAGAATCGCGCTTTCGCTTATTGCCGACCGACCGAAAAAGCGCGAAAGGGCGCAGGTGCAGACCGATTTCGAATCGATGCTATCCTCCTTTAAATCGGCAAGCGATGAAAGGCTTTCGCAGCTAAACCGCGAAAGAAAAAGAAAAAAATAAACAAAAATATCCGCCAACGGCATTAAGCCCGAGAGCGGATTTTTGTTTTATATTGTCGATGTTGAACAAAATGTTCGTGCCGCGATAAAAAATACTTGACAAAAACGCGCAAGCGTGGTAATATATAAACAGACAGGGAAGCCTGTTATATATATAGAATAGGAGATGGAGTTATGAAGATCAGAATCATCACCAAAAAGTTTACGCTTACCGACGACGTACGCGAATGGATCGAGAAGAAGCTTAACAAGCTCGATAAGTTCTTCCCCGAGGATACCGAGGCAACTGTCGCCTTGAGCAGTACGAAAATCGGCGAAAGGATCGAACTGACCATCTACCGTAACGGCTCGATATTCCGTTCCGAGGTTGCAGATAAGGATTATAAATGCGCTCTCGACACAGCGATGGAAAATATCGAGCGTCAGATAAGAAAAAACCGCACCCGCTTGGAAAAGAAAATTCACGTTAAGAAAGAGGTATTTGCCGAAGCGGATATCGCGGAAGCCGAGGACGAGATTGCTGTTGCAAAGGTAAAACGCTTCGAAATGCAGGCGATGACTGTTGAAGAGGCGATATTGCAAATGAATCTGCTTCAGCACAGCTTTTATATGTTCCTTAATTCCGAAAGCGGTCGCTACAACGTAGTTTACAAGCGTGACGATAACCAATACGGCGTTATCGAACCGATTGAATAATTTTGAATCAACAAAGGAGTGTCCGTTTGGACACTCCTGATTTTTTATATACTATTCATTCGGCGCGTCGCTTGCGTTGGGGTCGCCGTAATATTTATATTCGTCGGGGAAGTAGGCGCCGTTCATATCCTCGGGCAGTAGGAGCTTTAATTCAACGTCTGCCTTGCCCAAATCCGATGAAACGCTGCAAACCATTTTTTCGTCGTCGTAAAGAACGTCGATACCGTTAATGTAGTTTTCTACAAGCACTATCGGGATAAGATATTCGTTTTCTTGGTAAAGTATCGGTGCGGATATACGAATGGGGTTGTCGTTAATAACCACAAGCGAGGAATTTTTGGTGCATTCGATACGGTTGTCGGTTCCGATAAGGAAAAGCGTTACATCCTCGCCGTCGCCCGCAATCCCGAATGCGCCGATTTCCGAAAGGTAAGAGAAGGGGATATATAAGCCGTATTCGTTGTTTGCCTCCTGCGCTTCCATTTTATAAAGCACGGTTTCGTCATAAACGACGTTAAGCGAATAAATTTCGGTGTTTTTCGCGGTGGTGTTGAAGGAATAATATATAGAAAGGGCAATAAAAAGACTAATCGCCAAATAAAATGCCAAGAATACTATAAGAACAGCCATTATCTGGGCGAATTTGTTTCTTCTGCGTCTGCGCTTCTTTGCCGCTTTTTTTACTATCGCGTCTTTTGCGCGTGCGGACGTGTTTTCCATAGCCTTGCTCCTTTCAACATCTTATTAACAAGTATAACATATCAAAACCGAAAAATAAAGAGGTAAAGAATAACCTTTTTAATTTTTTTACATATTCTGTGAATGTGACTTTTTACGGGGGTATTTTTGTGAGCGAAATTACAAAGCGTTTTTCCGACGGTGCAAGGCGAGTGATAACCGCCGCTTTGCTTGCCGCAAAGGAAATGGGGCATTCATATATAGGAAGCGAGCATTTGTTAATAGGTATTCTGCGCGAGGATTGCACACCCGCAAAATTACTTTGCGAGCGCGGTGTTGAAACCGAGCTTCTTAAAAAGAAGATAATCGGAATAGTCGGCTCGGGCTGCAGAACGGTGCTTTCGAGCGAGGATATGACGCCCGTTTGCCGAAGGATAATCTTGCGCGCTTCTTTTATCGCGGGGGCGGAGGACGCGCTGAGCGTCGGGGTGGAGCATCTGCTTATGTCGCTCCTGCGCGAGGAATGCGTTGCGGTAAGATTATTGCGTGAATGCTCGGTGGACGTCGACGAGCTGCAAACCCTGCTCGAGGAGCTATACTGCGATCCCGTTTACGAAGCGGACGACGAAGGTGTCGAGGTTTCGCCCGCGTTGACCGCGAAAAAGTCTGTCCCCACACCTCTGCTCGATGCAAACGCCTGCAACCTTACCGAAAAGGCAAAAAAGGGTAACGTTGACCCCGTTATCGGGCGCGAAATCGAGGAGGAACGCGTTATTTCGATACTTTTACGGCGTTCGAAGAATAACCCCTGCCTTGTGGGGGAGGCGGGCGTCGGCAAGACGGCAATAGTGGAATCGCTCGCATCACGCATAGTCTCGGGCAACGTGCCCGACGAATTAAGGAATAAGCGTATTATGAGCCTTGAGCTTTCGTCGGTTGTGGCGGGAACGAAATACCGCGGCGAGTTCGAGGAAAAGATAAAAAAGATACTCGACGAGGTAAAGAGCGCAGGCGATATTATACTTTTTATCGACGAGCTTCACACCGTTGTCGGTGCGGGCGGCGCGGAGGGCGCGATAGACGCTTCGAATATTTTAAAGCCTGCACTTGCACGCGGCGAAATTCGGCTTATCGGGGCGACCACCTTAAAGGAATTCAACGCGAGCATCGGAAAGGATAAGGCGCTGGAGCGCCGCTTTCAATCGGTAAACGTTCCCGAGCCGAGCGGCGAGGCGTGCGTGGATATGCTGCTCGGCTTAAAAAAGCGTTACGAGGGCTTTCATAATATATCTATCGAAAACGCGGCGGTAAAGGCGGCTGTTGCGCTTTCCTTGCGCTATATCCCCGAAAGATGCCTGCCCGACAAGGCGATAGACCTTATAGACGAAGCCGCGGCGAATATAAAAATGCGAAGGAGCGGCAAGCGCAAGCCGGTTCTTTGCGAAAACGATATTGCGCTTGCAATAGAACGCCGCACGGGTATTCCTTTGTCGGTAATCAACGCCACCGAAAGGGAAAGGCTTAAAAATCTCGAGCTCGAGCTGAAAAAGAGGATAATCGGGCAGGACGCCGCGGTAAGCGCGCTTTGCGGTGCGGTGCGCCGTGCGCGCTCGGGCGTGCGAAAGGGCGGCAGACCCAGCGGCTCGTTTTTATTTGCGGGGAGCGCGGGCGTCGGCAAGACCGAATGCGCAAAGGCATTGGCGTGCGCGGTGTTTAACGGCGATAAATCGTTTATACGCTTGGATATGTCGGAGTTTTCCGAGCCGCACAGCGTTTCGAAGCTTATCGGCTCGCCGCCGGGGTATGTCGGCTACGGCGAGGGCGGCGGGCTTACCGAGCAGGTGCGCAGAAATCCCTTTTCGCTCGTGCTGTTCGACGAAATAGAAAAGGCACACCCCGACGTCCGCGCGTTGCTGTTACAGCTTCTTGATGAGGGCGCGCTTACCGATACCTCGGGCGTTAGGGTGAATTTCGATAATACGATAGTTATAATGACGGCGAACACGGTTTCGGGCGGGAGCATAGGCTTCGGCGAGGGTGAAAATTCGGGCCTGCGCGAGGCGGCGAAGCTTTTATCGCCCGAGCTTGCCGACCGTGTTGACGAGGTGGTTGTGTTTTCTCCGCTCGGAAGAGCGTCGCTTTGCGAAATAGCTTTGAATTCGGTATCCGAGCTTTGCAAACGGCTTTCCGAAATGGGAATAACTGCCGAACTTTCGCCCGATTTTGTTGATGCCGCGTTGGATTGCGCGCCGAGCAAAAGCGCAAGAGCGGTTAGCCGTACGGCGGTAAGGCTTGCAGAGGAGGCGGTTGCCTCGCTTATGCTCGAAAACGGCATAAATGAGGGCGAAACTGTGACACTTTGCATAGAAAATAAACACGGAATTGCCAAAATAAAGCAAAACAGCTATTGACAAGCGCTGAAATTCGGTGTATAATACGGCCTGTAAAGAAAATTACTTTACAGGCTTTTGAATTTCGGTGCAAAGGAGAATCGCGCAAACGTGAATGAAGATAGGGCATATATCTGCCGTTTGATCGACGTTTACGGCAACGCGCTTTCGGAACGTCAAAAGGACGTTGTCGACCTTTATTATAACGAGGATCTCTCGCTTGCCGAAATTAGTGAAAACTGCGGCATCACCCGTCAGGGCGTGCGCGATGCGATAAGGCACGGGGTCGAAGCCCTGCTCTCGCTCGAAAAAGCAATAGGCTTTGAAAAAAAGAGCGGCAATATTATCCGCCTTGCTTCCGAAATACAGCAAAGCGGCGATATTGAAAGGGCGCACAGCCTTGCCGAATCGATCATAGGAGAACTGTAATGTTTCAAAGCTTAGTCGATAAAATGCAAAACGCCTTTTCGAAGTTCCGCAACAAGGGCAAGCTTACCGAAGCCGATGTAAAGGCAGGTATGCGCGAAATAAAGCTCGCCCTGCTCGAAGCGGATGTTAACTTCAAGGTGGTTAAGGAATTCGTCGCACGCGTTTCGGAACGCGCTGTCGGCAACGATGTGCTCGAAAGTCTTCTTCCTGCACAGCAAATAGTAAAAATCGTCAATGAAGAGCTTATAACTCTTATGGGCGGTACAAACCAAAAAATCAATATCTCTCCCAAGCCCCCGACCGTTATTCTTATGTGCGGTCTTCAAGGCTCGGGTAAAACCACGCATTGTGGTAAATTGGCGCGAATGTTCAAAAAGCAGGGTAAAAATCCTCTGCTCGTCGCCTGCGACATCTACCGTCCCGCGGCTATAACACAGCTTCAGGTTGTCGGCGAAAAGGTTGGTGTTCAGGTGTTTGAACGCGGCACGGCGAACCCCGCCGAAACCTCGAAGGAAGCTATAAAGCACGCGATAAAATACGGCTTCGATACCGTTATAATCGATACCGCGGGCCGTTTGCACGTCGACGAAGCTCTTATGGAAGAGCTTAAGCGCGTGAAGGAAGCGGTAGAGCCGACCGAAATTCTGCTTGTTGTCGATGCGATGACGGGTCAGGACGCGGTTAACGTTGCAAAGAGCTTTAACGACCTTTTGGATATTACCGGCGTAATTCTTACCAAAATGGATGGCGACACCCGCGGCGGTGCGGCACTTTCGGTAAAATATATCACCGGCAAGCCGATAAAGCTTATCGGTACGGGCGAAAAGCTCGATTGTCTTGAAGCCTTTCACCCCGACAGAATGGCATCGCGCATACTCGGTATGGGCGACGTGCTTACCCTTATCGAAAAGGCAGAGCAGTCTATCGACGAAAAGAAGGCGGCGGAAATGGAACGCAAGTTCCGCGAGCAAAGCTTCACGCTAACCGACTTTCTCGATCAGCTTGCAACCATTAAGGATATGGGACCTATGGATTCCTTGCTTGGTATGATGCCCGGTGTAAAGCCCTCTGCGCTGAGTAACGCGCAAATCGACGAAAAGGCACTTGCACATACCGAAGCGATAATTCTTTCGATGACCCCTTACGAACGCAACCACCCCGACATTCTCAACTCTTCGCGCAAGCGCCGTATCGCGGCAGGCAGCGGCAGAAGCGTAGAGGAGGTAAACCGCTTGCTTAAGCAGTACGAGCAGACAAAGCAGCTTATGAAGCAGTTTATGGGTAAAAAAGGAAAAAGAGGGAAATTCAAATTCCCCTTTTAATAAATAATATGTATTAAATTTTTGGAGGCTATTAAAAATGGCAGTTAAGATGAGACTCAGAAGAATGGGCGCAAAGAAGGCTCCCCACTACAGAATCGTTGTTGCAGATTCCCGTTACCCCCGCGACGGCAGATTCATCGAAGAAGTTGGTTACTACAACCCTATGACCAACCCTGCAGAAGTTAAGATCGACGCAGAAAAGGCAAAGAAGTGGCTCGGCAACGGCGCACAGCCCACCGATACCGTAAGAGACCTTCTTAAAAAGAGCGGAGTATTGGATTAATGAAACAGATCCTTCTCGATATCACTAAAGCTATCGTCGAAGATCCCGATTCGGTAAACGTTACCGAAAAGGTCAGCGGCGATACCGTGGTTCTCGAGCTTTCGGTGGCGAAGCACGATATGGGCAGAGTCATCGGTAAGGAAGGCAAAATCGCGAAGAGCATACGCACAGTTATGCGCGCGGCTGCCGCAAAAGAGAACAAGCGCGTTATCGTCGACATTATCTGATGAAGCGATTTCTTGAAGCGGGAAGGCTTAATTCTCCGCGCGGGCTTAAAGGTGAGCTCCGTTTTGATTGCTGGTGCGACAGCATCGAGTTTTTGAGTGGAGTCAAATACCTTTATCTCGATAACGAGGGCAAGCGCCGTTTGGAGGTAAAAGCCTTCCGCGAAACTGTTTCGACCGTTATTTTCGTCGGCTACGAGGACAGAAATTCCGCCGCCTCGCTTACCGGCAGAACGGTTTATTTCGACCGCGAGGATATTCCTCTGCCCGAGGGTGTTTTCTATAACGACGACCTTATAGGTCTTACCGTTACCGATGAAATTACGGGCAACACGGTCGGCGTCCTTAAAAAAATCGAAGAGGGCGTTGCCTCCGATCTTTACTATATCGAAGGCGAAAAAAAGTATATCATCCCCGCGGTGGAGGAATTCATTGTGAATGCCGACCCGCAAACGGGAATAACCGTCCGTCTTATCGACGGGTTTGAAGCGTAGGAAAAGGAGTCTGCTATGAACTTCGAGGTACTTACGCTTTTTCCCCATTCTCTTGAACCGATATTTGGTTCGAGCATTATCGGCAGGGCGGTTAACAAGGGCGTTATTTCGGTTAAATGCACCGATATACGTGATTATACCTTGGACAAGCACCGCAAGGTTGACGATGCACCCTATGGCGGCGGCTACGGTATGGTTATGATGTGCCAGCCCGTCGTCGATTGCATACGCGCCGTTAAATCGCGCATAAGCGGAAGCACAAGGGTTATCTATATGTCGCCGCAGGGCGCGCTTTTCGACCAAAAAAAGGCAGAAGAGCTTACGCAATACGATAATCTTATTTTGCTTTGCGGTCATTACGAGGGTATAGACGAGCGCATAATAGAATTAGAGGTGGACGAAGAAATTTCGGTCGGAGATTACGTGCTCACAGGCGGGGAACTGCCTGCGGCAATAGTTGTCGACTGCGTTTCGCGACTTATCGACGGTGTGCTTCCCGCTTCGGAATGCTATTCCGAGGAAAGCTTGCAAAACGGGCTTTTGGAGCACGCACAATATACAAGACCGCGCGTTTTCGAAGGCTTGGAGGTCCCCGAGGTGCTTATAAACGGCGACCACGCTAAGCAACGTCGCTGGAAGGAAGAACAAAGCCTTAAGCGCACCGAAGAAAAACGCCCCGATCTATTGGAGAAGAAAAATGAACAAAGCGAGGAAAAAAACGTATAAAGACGGCTTTGCAAAGCGGCTCGTGAACGAGAGCCTTGTTTTGTCGTCCACACGTAAGCTTTCTCTGCGCTTTGTTCGTTTTTTTGAATACGGCCTCGCCTCGCCGTTGCTGAAAACCTATAAAAAGGTAGACGGCTTTGTGCGCGAAAAGGTTACCGGCCCGCTGTTTGGAAAGCTTTCCCTTCGTGAAAATTTCACAATGCCTGCGCGTAACGCGGTAGCTTCGTTCTTTGCCGATAGCCCTATAATGAAGGCGATTTTATCGTTTCAAACGGGATTTTTAAATTCGTCGATGCGTTCGGTCGGCGTTTTCCTGCTTACCTTCGGTATCTATTCCGCGGCTCTGTTTTTGCTTAAAAGCAGGGTTTCGCTTTCCTTTGTCGGCGAAGCGGGGATAAACGATATTTCGGTGGCGGCTGTCACCGCGCTTATCGGTATTCTTTTTGCTGTTTTCGGCGATAAAACGCTTATAAACACACTCGGCGGAAGCCGCATTGTCGGCACTCTGCTTTCGAACAGCCTCGGCGTAAACAGCTCGTCGCTCGAAAGCTACCGAAACGCACCGCCGAATACATCGATTGCGCCGGCATTTCTGCTCGGCTCGGTGTTTGGTACGGCAACGCTGTTCTTCTCACCCGCGAAGGTGCTTTTGTTTATACTTTTGCTCATTACAACCGCGGCGGTGATGAACGCTCCCGAATTCGGCATTTTGCTTGCCGCTTCGACGTTTTCGTTTCTGCCGTTAAACGTTTCGGGATTTATCTGCTTTGTATCCTTGGTTTCCTATCTTTTAAAATGCCTAAGGCTAAAACGCAATATGCGCTTCGGCACAGCCGACGCTGTAATGCTTCTTATGCTCGCTTCGGTATTCGTTTACTCTCTGTTCTCGGAAGGCGGGCTTTCCGGCGGGGAATACTATATTCTCTGCTTCACCTGTGTGTATTTTCTCGCAAAAAACCTTTTATGCTCGGAAAAACTTGTCATACAGAGCTTCAATGCGCTCTGCACGGGGCTTTCTCTCGGTATGGCATTATATATATTGGGCGATTTCGCCACCCTTATACCCCACGAGCATCTTCGCGAAGCGGCGGTTGCGATTACCGCAAGCACCTTAACGCCGCAAATGCTTGCTATGTCGATAGCCGCGTTGCTGCCCTTTGCGCTTTCATCCTTTTCGGCTCAGAGCGGAAGAAAGCCGCGTGAAATATTTTTGCTGCTTGCGGCGGTGTGCGCCGTTATAACCGATAGCTCGCTGTTTTATATACTTTTGCTTTCGTCGCTCTTTACGTTTGTTGCGTTTGCCTATAAGGCGCCCGCGGGCGCGGTGCTTGGCGCGGCGGTAGTAATTCCCCCCGTGGCGGTATATTCGTTCAAGCATACCGTTTCCTATGCGGTACAGCTCGGCGCAAGGACTTCTAACGATTCGTCGCTTGCTTCTTCGGGCGGAATGCTGTTTTCGGATTTTTGGAGCGCGCTGATAGATATAAGTGGCATAGTTGCGGCGATACTCTTTTTCTGCGCGATACTGCTTATACTCCAACGCCTGCTCGGTGTTGGGATAGGCGAAAGCGGAACAAGACGCTCGCTTCATATAGGCACAGTTGTTTCGTCTGCCGTTACCGTCGGCGGATGTATGCTTATTTTCAATCCGTTTTCGGATATACGCGTTTATGCCGTTTCCTGCTTCCTGCTTGGTTTGTGCGGTGCGGTGTATAAAACGATATTTGTTGAAAAACGTGCAGAGGAGGTGTGACCGTGCAAAAGAAGAAATTCAATATTCTCGACCTTGCGATATGCCTTGTTCTTATCTGCTCGGTCTGCCTTATGATATTCCGCGATACCGTGTCGGAAATTTTCGAAGAGCCTCAAATGGTGACGCTTGAGGTTACGGTGGAATTCCGCGGCGAGGATACGATAAAGCGCGTTGGCGAAACCAAGAGCGCAACGGTTGAATTCGAGCCCGAAAACGGAGGGGCAACCGTTATCGTAATGAATATAGGCGAAATGACTATATTGCCCGGCTCGCTCACCGTGCCCGAATATGCGAAGGTAGAGCTTACCTGCGTTGGCTATAAAAAGCTCGGTAGGTATTACACCGAAAACGGTGAACGCATATACGTTAACAGCGATTCGGCGTTCACGCTCGACGGGGTACGTACCGAAAGCTATACCGTTTCTGCCGAAAAAGCAGAGTGAATACATAAAAGGTAAGCGGGAATAGATATTATCGACAAAAAAATCATATCAGCAATTAGGTATTTTGTTTAAACGCCCATTAAATTCCTATTGATTTAGCTTTGTCGGTTTGGTATAATATCATTACTATGGGGGTATTTATATGACTACTAAGAATATAGAAATCCAAAACACGGTCGGACTTCACGCCAGACCTGCGACATATTTTATACAGAAGGCCAACTCCTATCGTAGCTCGATTTGGGTCGAAAACAGCGACCGCAGAGCAAACGCAAAAAGCTTGTTGGGCGTTCTTTCGCTTGGCATTTCCAAGGGTGATATAATTACCATTCTTGCCGACGGCGTCGATGAAGAGGCGGCTGTTGACGGTCTTGTCACGCTCATTCTCGGTGGCTTTAACGAATAATTGAACAAAACAAATCGCCTTGAGCTTGTATCTCAGGGCATTTTTTGTAGGTGTGTATAATGACTCGCGAGGAGCTTTTTGAAAAAGCAAAGCTTTTGCCTGCGACCCCCGGCGTATATATTATGCGTAATAAATCGGGCAGAATAATATACGTAGGAAAATCAAAAGCGCTTAAAAACCGTGTTTCAAGCTATTTTTCCCCATATTCCGACCATCGCGGAAAAACCAAAAGAATGGTCGAATCGGTAAACGATTTCGAGGTATATTACACGCTTACCGAGCTTGAAGCATTAATTCAGGAAAACCAATTCATAAAGCAATTTCAACCGCGATATAATATTAAATTAAAGGACGGCGGCGGTTACCCTTATATAAAGCTTACCAATTCCGCCTATCCCGAATTTTCGATAGTTTATAAGCGCACCGCAGGGAACGATAAATATTACGGGCCCTATTCCTCGCACCATGTCGCGCGGGATATTTTGGAAACGGTAAGAAAGGCTTTTGCGCTTCCCACCTGCGGAAAGGAATTCCCGAAGGATATCGGAAAGGGAAGACCCTGCCTTAATTACCATATCGGTCGTTGCTGTGCACCCTGCGTTAGGGGCAACGTTTCGGCAGAGGAATATAAGGAGCTTGTAAACCGCGCCTCGGCGCTTTTAAAGGGCGACGGAAAAAAGCTTATCGCCCAGCTTGAAGAGGGTATGGAAATAGCGGCAGAGGGCTTGAATTTCGAGCTTGCCGCAAAGCTTCGCGATTGTATTTACGCGGTTAAAAAGCTTAACGATAAGCAACAAATAGTCTGCTCGCCGAGCGTGGAAGCCGATATTATCGGCGTTTATGCCGACGATTTGGGCAGCGCGCTTTCGCTTTTGTTTGTAAGAAGCGGCGCGATAGTCGACCGCGAAAATTTCTTTTTCGGCGCAGACGAGATTATAAACAGCCCGAACCTCGTTTCGTTTTTCCAAAGATATTACGAATTAAGGGGCTATATTCCCAAGAAAATATATATAGATTTTCAGTTAGAGCAAGCCGATAACGAGCTGTTTACCGAATGGCTGTGCGAAAAGGCGGGCTTTAAGGTAAGCGTAATATACCCCGAAAGGGGCGATATGCGCGCCCTTGCCGTGCGTGCAAGCGAAAACGCAAAGCAGCTTATATTGCATAAGCGCAAGAACGAGGATAGGAAAAAGGATTTTCTTATCTCGCTTTCACAGCTTTTAGGGTTAGAGGTTATCCCCGATAGGATAGAATCCTACGACGTTTCGCATTCCGCGGGCGAATATACGAGCTGCGGAATGATAGTTTTAGAGCACGGAAGCTTTGCAAAACGCAAATACCGCGGGTTTAATATAAAAACCGTCGACGATGGCAACGACCTTGCCGCGCTCGAGGAATGTATTCGCCGAAGATTTACCCACGATAACGACGAGGAGGGGTGGGAATACCCCGATTTAATGCTTATCGACGGCGGCGAAAATCAGGTCAAACGGGTAAAAGGCGTTTTATACGAAATGGGAATAAGTATTCCCGTTTTCGGTATGATAAAGGATGAACACCACAAAACACGCACGCTTACCGACGGCGAAAACGAAATTTCGCTTATCACCCGTCAGGACGCGTTTGTGTTTATCTATAAAATTCAAGAAGAGGTACACCGCTATTCGCTTTCGCTTATGGATGCGAAGCGCCGCAACGCGGTAAAGAAAAGCTCGCTTACCGAAATAAAGGGTATAGGCGCAAAAAAGGCAAACGAATTAATGCTTCATTTCGGCACGCTTGCCGCGCTTAAATGCGCAACAAGGGAACAGCTTTTAGAGGTAAAGGGCATTACAGAGCCTGTTGCGGATGCGATTTTGGAATACTTCGGAAAGGAACAAAATGAGAATAATAACCGGAACGGCGAGGGGCACAAAGCTTAAAACCTTAGAGGGAAGAGATACCCGCCCCACTACCGAAATGTGTAAGGAAGGCGTTTTTTCCGCAATTCAGTTCGAGCTTCACGACAGATATGTGCTTGATTTGTTCGGCGGAAGCGGGCAAATGGCGCTCGAAGCACTCTCCCGCGGGGCAGAAAAGGCTGTAATTGTCGATTCCTCGCGTGCGGCGTGCGAAATCATTAAGGAAAACGCGCAAAAGACCAAGCTTATGAAACAATGCCGCGTTGTCACCGCCGATTGGAAGGAATATATAAGAGGTGCTTCGGGCAAGGAAAAGTTTGATTTGGTTTTCCTCGACCCGCCCTATCAGGAAGGAATTTTGGATGAAATATTGCACCGCCTGCAATATTCCGAGCTTCTTGCCGCAGGCGCGATAGTAATTTGCGAATCGGATAAGGACGGCATACCCGCGCCTATCGACGGATACGCCTGCAAGCTTTACCGCTACGGCAAAACCCACGTTACCATTATACGCGTTCCCGAAGAGGAGGAAGCGTAAATGAGAACTGCAATAGTTTCGGGCACGTTTGACCCTATTACGGTCGGCCATCTCGATATTATAGTTCGCGCGTCGATGTTGTTTTCTCGCGTTGTCGTCGCGGTTTCGAAAAACAGCGAAAAGAAAAGTATGCTTCCCGACGAGGTACGCGTAAACGCGATTAAGGCGGCGGTGAAGGGTATGGATAATATCGAGGTCGAGCTTTGCGAAGGGCTTCTTGCCGAGTTTTGCAACAGATACGAAAACCCCGTTATCGTGCGCGGAGCGCGTTCGGGCAGCGAGTTCGATTACGAACGCAGTCTTTTCGTTATAAACAAAGGGCTCGGCGCACCCGAAACCGTAATTCTCCCCGCCGAAAGCGGAATGGACCATATAAGCTCTACCTACGTGCGCGAGCTTTTGAAATACGGTAAGCCTATCGACGGAGCCATTCCTGTCGGCGCGTTAGAAACTGTCGAGGAGTATTTGAAACGATGAAGAATATAAAAATCAAAAGCACCAAGCTTGCCTTCGTGCGCGAGCCGTTGCTTGCACCGTTTGGATTTAAGGGTAAGTATCTTACCGAGCTGTGGCAAACGGTGGTAAAAATAGAAAGCGAAAATTTTACCGCAACTGCACCCTGCACCATTTCGGTGCTTTGGTCGGACGCGAACGTTTTTGCCGAGCATTCGCCCGAGGAATCGAGCGCGCTTATGCGTGACGTTACCGCGCGTGCGCTGGATATGATAAACGGCGAAAGCTTTGTTGCACCGAATTTGCTTATAAACGAAATTTTCCCCGAATTAAAAAAATATGCCGATAAAATATGTAACCGCAACGTTGCCGAAACCTTTGTGCTTAATTCGCTGGTGGGTGTTGACTATGCGCTTTGGTCGCTTTACGCAAAAGAAAACGGTATAACCGATTTCGACGGGATTATTCCCGACCACGCGAAGCGCGCGCTTTCGCACCGTCACGAAAGGCTTGCACATATCCCGCTCGTAAGCTATGCAGTTACGGGCGAAGGCTTAAAGAGCCTGCTCGATTCGGGTACGGGGCTTTTGAAAATTAAAATAGGCAAAGCCTGCGGCGAGAATTTAACGCGTGAAGAGGATATGCGTTCGATGCTCGAATGGGATAAGGCAAGGCTTTCCGAAATTCACAATATCGCAAAAAATTACCAAACCCCGCTTTCGAAAAGCGGCAACATACGTTATTATCTCGATGCAAACGGCAGATACGACGATATTTCGCGCCTTGAAGCCCTGCTCGACCACGCAGATAAAATAGGCGCGCTTCAAAGCATCGAGCTTATCGAGGAGCCCTTTGCGCCCGAAAACGAGGTTTACGTGGGCAAGCTCCCCGTAACGCTTAATGCCGATGAATCGGCGCATTCGCTTGCCGACGTCGAAAAACGCTTGGAGCTTGGTTATAAAGCGGTTGCGCTTAAGCCTATCGCAAAAACCATGTCGGTTTCCTTTGATATGGCTTCCGCCGTGTATAATGCGGGTGCGACCTGCCTGTGTGCCGACCTTACCGTAGTGCCTTTGCTTGCCGAATGGAACAAGCAGTTTGCGGCGCGTATCGGCGCGCTCAACGGTATGAGCTGCGGATGTATCGAAATAAACGGCAACCAGAACTATAAAAACTGGGAAAGCCTTTGCGAAATGCTCCCGAACGGGATAGAATACAAGCCCGAAAGCAACGGTTGCTTCGAAATTAACGATGATTTTTACAAAAACGGCGCCAAGCTGTTTGATGAAAACCGATATATTAATTTGTTTAAATAAAGAAAGGCTACTGCTATGAAAATTGCACTTCTTCTCGACCCCGGCACAAGAAAAATGGTATTTAACGAAAAATGCCTTAAAAGACTCGAAAAAATCGGCGAGGTTGCTATTAACGAGGGCGGAACCGATTTTGAATCGGTTGCAAAGGTAATCGAAGGCGCAGACGTTGTAGTTACCTCTTGGGGCAACAACCCTGTCGATGAAAAGCATTTGGCACTTTGCCCCAACCTTAAGCTTCTTATCCACGCTGCAGGCTCCGTAAAGCCTGTCGTTTCGGATGAGCTTTGGAAAAAGGGCGTGCGCGTTACCGCAAGCGCAAACGTTTTAAGTATGGGCGTTTCCGAAACCGCGCTCGGCTTTACTATCGCGGCTTCGAAGAACTTCTTTGCACATAACGAAAACATACATAACGGCGGCTGGGCGGAAGGTAAGGAAAACATCCGCGAGCTTTACGACCTTACTATCGGCGTTATCGGCGGCGGCTGGGCAGGCAGACACTATATCGAGCTTATGCAGGCGTTCGATGTTGATATTCTTCTTTACGATCCGTTCATGAGCGAAGAACGCGCAAGCGAACTCGGCGCACGCAAGGCGGACCTCGAAACCGTGCTTAAGGAAAGCGATATCATTTCTATCCACGCGCCCCAGATTCCCGAAACCTACCACATGTTCAATGCAGACACCCTGAAGCTTATGAAAAAGGATGCCGTTCTTATAAACACCGCGCGCGGCACTATTATCGACGAAGCGGCACTTTACGAGCACATGAAAGCCGGCAACCTTAAATACGCGTGTCTTGACGTAACCGATCCCGAGCCCCCCGCAGTGGACAATCCTCTTCGCACGCTCAAAAACTGCATTATGACTCCCCACCTTGCAGGCCTTGCAAACAACGGTCTTAAAAAGATCGGTCAGCACGTATGCGAGGAGCTCGAGCTCTTCCTTGCGGAAGGTAAGCTCGAAACCGAGGTTACCGAGGAAATGCTTGCCCGTATGGCATAGTTGACAACGCGCTGTTTTTGTGATAGAATATATAAAATTTTATTTGGAGGCAATATAATGAAAAAGACACTCGCAATCGTTTTTGCTCTTGTTCTTTGCTTTAGCTTCTCTTTCTCTGCGTTCGCGGCAGAATACACGGTAGGCGATGACGGCAACGCCGTTTACGATACCGCAGTAGGTTACGTTTTCGATATCCAAGATGTTAATGGCACCATTGACGGCGAAGATGCAACCATTCTTACCTCTGCAGACGGTCTTGCAAACTGCGGCAGCTGGGCTATTTGGCTCGTTGCTGAAAAGGTAGAAGGCTCTTCTGCTTACAAGGCTGTTACCAACGGTGCGGCTATGGGCGGTACCTCTCCTTCCGTAACTCTTGAAGAAGGTCAGATTATTGTCGTAGTTCACTCCTCTTCCTCTAACCCCAACGATGCGGCAAGCTATCCCAACTGGGAAGATAAGGTTGCCTGCCTCGCTATTAAGGAAGGCGATTATCTTGTATTAAATGGCATCGACCTCGCTGCAGGCACCTGCGAAAACGGTACTATGACCGTTGTTACCGAGGATGAGCTCGAAAACCTTCCCGAAGAAGAAAGCACCGAAGCACCTGCAGAAAGCTCTGAAGCTCCCGCAGAAAGCTCCGAAGCTCCCGCAGAAAGCTCCGAGGTTTCGGAAGAAAGCGCTTATGTTGACTACGCACCCAGCTCCGAAGCAGAAGCTTCTACCGAAGATTCCGACGTTAAGACTTCCGAAATGGATATCGACGGCGAAGACGGACTCGGCATCTGGCTTTGGGTTATTATCGGCGTTGCTGTTGTTGCAGTTGTTGCTGTAATCGCAGTTCTCGCTAAAAAGAAGAAATAATCAAGTTAAATAATCGGTCCGAGAGAGGAGCATAACTGCTCCTCTCTGTTTTTTTATTGACAAGATAGCTATTATAAGCTACAATGAATATATTATTTGATTTGCAGAGAGGGCTATATGAAAAAAATTCTTTCCGTAACCTTGGCGGCGCTGATGCTTTTGGCAAACCTGCTTTGTATCGAAGCCTTTGCGGCACCGAAGGTACCCACCGCCGACGATATGGGCGGCTATGAAAATTTGTGTCTTACCTATACCTTCCGCCGCTCGGGCTATGATAACGGCAGGCACTACGAAAGCGACCTTTTACCCTATACCGCTTATCTCGATAAAAACGGCAATATAAAGGACTTTTTCTTCGATAGCTATCTGTTTTTGCCGTGTGTGGATTACGGTCCTTCGGGCGCGAGAATGCACTTGGACGAGAATAATCCCACAAAGGCTATCGACTGGACTTCTTACGTTGACGATACCTTTGCTTCGGGCGCAAACGTAGATGCGCTTGAAACGGCGTACGGAAAAACGAAAGCCGCACTTGGCGATACCAAAAGCAAGGCGGGCGTTTTCTTTACGTTGCTGTACCCCGGCAAAAAGGCGACTAATTTTGGCTCGCTCGGCGGAAAAAGCTTGAACTTTTCGAAGCTCGAGGACAGAAAATACGCTATTAAATGGATGATCGACGAACAGATCGCTCGCTTTGAACAGCGTGGATATAAAAACCTCGACCTTGTTGGCTTTTATTGGCTCGAAGAATACGTTGCCGCAGGCGATGATGAGGAAATTCTTAAATACGCATCCGATTATCTTCATTCCAAGGGTATGAAGTTTATCTGGATTCCGTGGTACAAGGCAAACGGATACGAGCGTTGGGAAAGCCTCGGCTTCGACGTTGCTTGTATGCAGCCCAACCTTATGTGGATCGGCTATAACGATCCCACGCGCGTTCCCACGAGCGTTCAGCTTTCCGAAAAATACGGTCTTGGTATGGAAATGGAATGCGACGGCAGAGTATATACCGACGAATACTTCGCAAGATACCTGAGCTATCTCGAGGGCGGCTTGAATTCGTCGATGATGGATGCGGTTAAAATGTATTATCAGGACGGAAAAACCGCAGTTTACTATAAAGCCTGTTATTCCGATAACGAGCAATACCGTATGGTTTACGACTATACTTATAAATACGCAAAGGGAACGCTTACCCAAGAAGATATCGATAAGGTGCGCCCCGCTCAAATAACCAACGGCTACGAAATAGTAGACGATATTCAGCTCGACAGCTTAAAGGCAAAGGACGTGGACTGGATTTCGATAGGCAAGAGCTACACCGGTTGCAAATCCTATGTCGACGGCAACGGCGCTGACTACCAAAAAGTAAGCGGCAAGGAGCTTACAGACGGAATTATTGCCAACAAGATTTTGACTACCGATTGGCACGCATTCCACCACTCGTTGCTCGATAAGAACGGTAAAATGAGCGTTATTGTCGATTTAGGCGAGGTGAGAAACGACCTTACCCATTTCTATGCCCATTTCGATAACCGCTTGGATTACGGAATCGGCTCTCCTGTGGGTATTACGTTAAGCGTTTCTAACGACGGGACCAATTTCCGCGAGCTTGCGGTTCCGATTTTGATTATGGATTCCGATAACTCCTGCATAAAATACGAAACAACCCCCACAACCGCGCGCTACGTTAAGCTTTCGTTCGGTGTGAGCGGCGGTAGCTTCGTATTCTGCTCTGAATTTTTGGTCGGCGTAAAGGGCGGTAATCATATCGAGAATCCGAGTGAGCCCGAAACTTCACAGCCGAACGAATCGAGCAAGCCCGATAATTCGAGCAAGCCCGACGAAACGAGCAAAAATAACGGCGAAGCCGAAAATTCGGGCAACGGTAACGAAGCAACCCGTCCCGAAAGCTCGAACTCGAATAATAACGAAGCTGCGGACGAAAGCAATTCCGAATCGGCACCCGATAACAGCGGTTCCGAAAAAACCGAAAATAACGGACTTGGTATTTGGCTTTGGGTTATTATCGGCGTAGCAATCGTTGCAGTTGTTGCTGTAATCGCGGTTCTCGCTAAAAAGAAGAAATAAGCTGTAAACAAAAAACAGGCTTGCTTTTACGCAAGCCTGTTTTTGCATTAATATCTGCAAATTATAATTTTGACTTTTTCGTTTAAAATCGATTCGATTTTGGCAATCATTTTGTCGTTTGGCGTTTTTTTCGGATTGCTTATCGTGATTTCGTTTTTTGCAAATCCGCAAAGGAAATCGTACTTCAAATCGGTAAGCGCGGATTTTTGGTTACAGCAGGGAAGTGTGCAGGAAAGCTCCGAAAAACCGTTTTCAAAGGCGACATTCATTGCCTCGCCCCACCAATCGAGCGATAGCTCTGCGTTACAGAGAGGGCAGGAAACCGAGCTTAGGTTTTCGCCGCAATCGATAAAAGATATTTCTCCATGGTCTGTAAATGCTATATTCTCGGGCTTGGTTTTGCGTTTTAAATAGGCGATTGCTTTATCTGCCTTATCGCGAATATCGCCGTTTGGATTTTCGGGAATTATTTTATAAATACAATCGGACATTTTTACTCTCCTTCGAAATATTTATAAAGTATCGCCATAGCATCGGCTCGGGTGAGCGTGCCTTGATTGAAATTTTCGATAATACCCTTGTTGAGCGCCCAATTTATATGCGCGGCGTGATCGCCCTCTGTGCTCGGCTTGCCCGAATAAATCCAAAGATATTCGAGCATCTTATCTTGGGCAAGCACTCAGGCCGACGTAAAAACAAGGAGAAAAGCTAACAATATACCAATAATGCGGCTTTTCACGAAAACCTCCTGAAAAACGCAAGGCTGTCGTTATCTCTGGGTATAAACATATCTGCATTGTTAAGAGCCGCAGATGTTTCATCGCGGTCGCTGTACGAAAGTATAACCCTGCTTTTTTTGCCATAGGAAACGGTTATGGCAAAATTCGGGGTGGAATCGATAGTATCGGTAAGCAGCTTGTATTTGCGTTCGCTTATCGCGGTGCGAAGTATTATTTCTTCGCCGTTTTCCTTTTTGCAAATCACGGTATAGCGCTTAAGAGCTATGCGTTTGGGATAAAGGCGTTTAATAACCTTGCCCTTGTGAAGCGAGCCCTTTTCGTCAAACACCACTCTGTGAAGATAAAGCCTTTCGGTTATATGCCGACACTTTTTGTTATCGAAATGCGAGTAAAGCGCGGTGCGGTATTTAAAAAGCGCGCAAACCGCGAAATACAAGGGGATAAGCAAAAACAGCCACGGCGCATTTCTGTGCGCGCCGAAAAGGAACAGCAAGGCGGCAAAAATAAGCATTGCCCCCACGTCTGCCCAGAAAATAAACTCGGCTTCTCTTTTAAACGGCTCGTACGCGTTTTCGCGTGTGATGCGTGAAATAGTCATAAAAACACCTCGCCTTTCGGTTGAAAACGTTTTTTATTTCATAATTTCAAAAAAGCTGTTTATATAATCTACGCTGTTTTCCTTAATAATTTCGGCGTTTTCGGCATTTGCGGGGTCGTAAATCCCCACAACGTCAAACCCGTCTGCGCTTGCCGCAAGAACCGCGTGCTTGTGGTCCTCGAAAACAAGGCATTCCTTTCTTTCAAAGCCAAGCCTTTCGGCGGCGGCACCGTATATTTTCGGCGATTGACGCTTCGAAACGCCGACATCATCGCAGTCGATGTAAAAATCTATAAGCTCGTTAAGCTCGGGGAAACGGTCGAAAAAGCCCTTGGACATACTCTTCGGCGTGTCGGTCGCAATACAAACGGGTATGCCGTTTGCACGTAAAAGGCGCAGGAATTCAAAAGCACCCTCCTTCGGCATTATAACCGTATTGTATTTTTCGCACATAAAGCCGCGCAACGAGGGATATTTCGAAAGGTCCTCGCCCACAGAATTCGTCCAATATTGCATCGAATCTATAAGGGTACCGTCCATATCGAATATAAACGCCTTTTTGCCCTTTAGGTATTCTTTTTCGGGATTGAGCAGATTGTAAATCGTCATCGTTATGCCTCGTTTCGAGTATAAAGAATATATATAACGACTATATAATAACATATATGTGCAAAATATTCAATAAGAGCCTGCAAAATTAACGCGAAAAAAGCGAAATAACGCTTGCAAAGCGCGCTTGGCGGTGATATAATAATAAGAACTAAAATCTGGAGGTATATCAGTTTATGGCGATAAAAGAAACCTTAACACGTGTTTGTGACATATATTCCGACCCGCAAGCCTACGGCGGCAATACTGTGCGTCTCGGCGGCTGGATAAAGACCATTCGCTCCTCCAATGCCTTTGGATTTATCGAGCTTAACGACGGTACCTGCTTTAAAAACATTCAGATAGTTTTCGAAAGCGAAATAATCGATAATTATAAGGATATCGCAAAGCTCAATATCCCCGCTTCGATAATTGCGGAAGGCGTTATCGAGCTTACTCCCGAAGCAAAGCAGCCCTTTGAGCTTAAGGCAAAGAAGATAGAGATAACCGGCGAATCGACCCCCGACTATCCTATCCAGCCCAAGCGCCATTCGTTTGAATTTTTGCGCTCGGTTTCGCACCTTCGTCCGCGTGCGAACACCTTTAACGCGGTTTTCCGCGTGCGCTCGGTTGCCGCGCAGGGAATTCACCGCTTCTTTGCGGATAAGGGCTTTGTTTACGTAAACACCCCCATTATCACCGCAAGCGACTGCGAGGGCGCGGGCGAAATGTTCCGCGTTACCACGCTTGATATCGAAAATCCCCCTCGCGACGACAAGGGCAACGTTGATTTTTCGAAGGACTTCTTCGGCAAGTCGGCAAACCTTACCGTTTCGGGTCAGCTCGAAGCAGAATGCTTTGCGCTCGCATACGGCAACGTTTATACCTTCGGTCCGACCTTCCGTGCGGAAAATTCCAACACTCCCCGCCACGCGGCAGAGTTTTGGATGATCGAGCCCGAAATTGCCTTTGCCGACCTTGAGGACTATATGTCCCTCGCCGAGGAAATGACAAAGTACGTTATTAAATACGTTCTCGATAGATGCCCTGCCGAAATGGAATTCTTTAACAAATTCATCGATAAGGGGCTTCTTGAACGCCTTACCGCGCTTGTCAACAGCGATTTTGTGCGCGTAAGCTATACCGAAGCGGTAGAGCTTCTTAAAAACAGCGGAAAGCAGTTCGATTATCCTGTTGAATGGGGCTGTGATTTGCAAACCGAGCACGAACGCTATCTTACCGAAACGGTATTCGGCAAGCCCGTTTTCGTTACCGATTATCCGAAGGAAATCAAAGCCTTTTATATGCGCCTGAACGACGACGGCAAAACCGTTGCGGCGGCGGATATGCTTGTTCCCGGTGTCGGTGAGCTTATCGGCGGCTCGCAAAGAGAGGAACGCCTTGACGTTCTCGAAGCACGCCTTGCAGAGCTCGGACTCAATAAGGAAGACTACTGGTGGTATCTCGACCTTCGCCGTTACGGCGGCGTTAAGCACGCAGGCTACGGCTTGGGCTTCGAGCGTCTTATAATGTATATCACGGGTATAACCAACATCCGCGACGTAGAGCCCTTCCACAGAACTACGGGTAGCGCAGAGTTTTAGTTTCTCCCCAAAAATGCAAGCATTTTCGGGGACCCCGTGTCGCTAACGCTCTCGACCGAAAAGCATCTTTTCGGTCGGGTTTTGTGAGTTCCGTACACTCGCGTCAACCTTGTGCGCGCCTTCGGCTTGTCCAAGGTTGCGGAACTCCAAGGTATAAAAATCGAGGATGCGATCCCCGATTTTTATGAGATTTTATTCTATATTTTCACGTTGTATATTTTTATTTAGAAAATTTTGAAGGGTTTGGGAAAGCTTTTTAATAGCTTCCCAAGAAAAACCTTAATTTAAAGGTGGCTCACAATGAACAAACTCGAACTCCAGAAAAAGTATGACGAATATAAAGCGATGGGCTTAAAGCTTGATATGTCGCGCGGCAAGCCCTCGCCCGAGCAGGTTTCCACAATGGAACGCCTTCTCACCGCCGTTAAAACCAACGAGGAATGCTTTTCCGAAACCGGCGGCGACTGCCGTAACTACGGCGGCTTGGACGGCATTAACGAAATGAAACGCCTTCTCGGCGAAATGCTCGGCGTCACCTCGGACCATATCATCGTAGGCGGCAACTCCAGCCTTAACCTTATGTACGATACAGTTGCACGTTCGATGCTTCACCCTGTCGAGGACGGCTGCAAGCCTTGGTCGAAGTACGACCAGATTACCTTCCTTTGCCCTGTTCCCGGCTACGACAGACACTTCGCTATCTGCGAATTCTTCGGTATTAAGATGGTGAACATTCCTCTTAACGAGGACGGCCCCGATATGGATATGGTCGAATCGCTCGTCGCTTCCGACGAAACCATAAAGGGTATGTGGTGCGTGCCCAAGTATTCCAACCCCTCGGGCTACACCTATTCGGCAGAAACGGTGCGCCGTATCGCGTCGCTCCGCCCTGCGGCAAAGGACTTCCGCGTGTTCTGGGATAACGCATACGTTCTTCACGACCTTACCGATACCCCCGATGAATTGCCCGAAATTTTCTCGGAAGCCGAAAAGTACGGTAACGAGGATATGTTCTTTGAATTTGCATCTACCTCTAAAATTACCTTCCCCGGCTCGGGTATTTCCTGCATCGCGGCAAGCCCGAGAAATATTAAGCGTATTCTTAATGCACTTAAGATTCAAACCATCGGTCACGATAAGCTTAACCAGCTCCGTCATTCGCGCGTGTTCAAGTGCTATGACGATATCGTTGCACAGATGAAGGTACATATGAACATCATCCGCCCCAAGTTCCGCATAATCTACGAAGCGTTCGAAAACGGCTTCGCAGACTATGATAACGTTACTTGGACTATCCCCAACGGCGGTTACTTCTTCTGCCTAACTCTTCCCAACGGCACCGCAAAGCGCACAGTTGAGCTTTGTAAGGAAGCAGGTCTTATAATCACCTCTGCGGGCGCGATGTTCCCCTACGGTATCGACCCCGAGGACAGCAAATTAAGAATCGCCCCCACCTTCCCCACCTGCGATGAGCTTGCCGTTGCGGCAGACCTTTTAACCGTTTGCGCGCGCTTGGCTATCGAGGAAAAATACGGCGAATAAAAACCACTTTTAATACACAAATAAAAAAGCAAGCTTTTTCGAAACCGAAAGGCTTGCTTTTTGTTTATTGGATTGAAATTATGGGGATTGGTTTAGATTGCGCTTTGTATTACTTTTTCTTTCTTGTAAAGAAGATAGCCGCGCCGACTGCGATAAGCGCGATAACCGCCGAGATTGTAATAACGAGCGCATCGCCCTTGCCGAGTCCGTCGCTTGCATTGGGTGTTTCATCAACCGCGTTTCCGACGGTAACGGTTATCGGTTGGGTGTAAATAACGTATTCGCTCTTTGCGGTGGTTTTTGTCTTATAGCCGTACATAACGGTTGCGTTGCCTTCTTTTTCGCCCTTGATAACGCCGTTTTCGATGCTTATGCAATCGCCGCCCGAAAGCACCTTTACAATAAGCTCGTCGCCAGCAACAACCGTTTCCTCGCCGCCGTAGGTAATAACCTTAACGTCGGTGTTGGCTTGCCCGCCGAGAAGCACGCTTGTATCGCTTGCTTCAAGGTATTTCGCCATTTTGGTGACCCATTGCATATCGTCGGTGGTAACACCGTCGCAGCCCGAAAGGAACGCGCCGTTGTTGCTCGATGCAACGTAGGTCCAAGGCCATACGGTAATACCTCTGTCGGCAACCGCCTGAGTGTAATATGCGCTGATAACGCCGCTTGAGGGGTTAATACTGCTTTTGTAGTTTTGCGACGCTACGAGCGAGGGATAAAGCGCGTCAAGCGCGTCCTCGGCGGTCGAGGAATTGCCCGACGGAGAATGGAGATATCCCGTCGACATACCGGGGATATTGCTTTGGGTACCGGTAAGGAAGTTGTTACTGAACGATATAACGTCCACCTTGTCCTCCATACCGTATTCCTTAATAAGGTCGCAGGTGGTCTTTATATTGCTTGCGTTACTGCCCTTGAATTCAACGAATATTTTGCAATCCTTGTCCTTGAATTCCTCGAACACCTCGCGCAGGGTGGGTACCTTTTCTTCCGAAATGCTTCCGTTCAACGCCTTAAGGTTGTATTTTTTTATCTCCTCGAGCGTCATCTGGTTAACGGTTGCCTTGCCTGTATAATTGGTGGTGCGGTTTATGGTGTTATCGTGCATAATAACAATTTCGCCGTCTTTGGTTATCTCTACGTCTACCTCAAACACGTCCGCGCCGTTTTCGTAAGCCTTTATAAAGCCGCTTAAGCTGTTTTCGGGTGCTTGGCTGGGGTTGCCGCGGTGACCTATCATAACGGGGGTGCGTGTCATTGTTTTTTCTTCAAGATAGGTATTTATAACCTCGGTGATTTTGCTTGCACTCTTGCTGATAATGCCGTTTGCGCCCGAGGTGACTGCGCGCAAAGCCTCGATAGTAAAATATTCATCGTCGGGAGCGGTTTCGACGCATACCCAAACCGCTACCGCAAGCTCCTGAAGCTCGTCGACAACGGCATAGCTTGCGTCCTTGCTTCCGATTACACAGAAGGTTGCGGGGGAATTGCGTATTTCACGTCTTAAAACGTCTGCAACGTCCGAATTGAATTCGCCCTCGGGAATATCGATTATAAGTCCTGTGCGGACAAGAGGCTTGTTCGTGCGGATGTTTTTAAGAAGCTTTGCGTCCTTCGAAATCGCGTTTGCGTCTTTAAGCCCTGCGCTGTTCATCGCGCTGTTTACCTTTTTAACGTCCTCCTGCGTTTCGAGAAGGAAGGTGGGAAGCACCTGCATCTCGACGCATTTTTTAACGATAGCGGCAACGTCCTCGATTTCGCTTACCTTGAACACCATCGAGCCTGCGCCATCTGCCGAAACGGAATCAAGCGCCTTTGCGGAATCTGCGTGTTCAACGTTCGCAATCGGGTTAATAAGGTTGTTTTCCTCGTGGCTGTTGTTAATAAGATTAAGCGTCTTTTTGGGTCTTTCGGGAACATTCTGCTGAACCGCGATTTTTATGCTCTTTACCGCAACTCTGCCGCAGTTCATCGTGATTCCCACAGTACCTTTTTTGTATTCGGGTGCTTTAATGCCGATAACCGCATCGGTTACAAACATTTCCTCGACACCGTTTACGTTATACTGAATATTGTTTTCAAACGCCTTTATATTAAGCGTGTTGAACTCGTTTTTCAACGATTTTATATCGCCGCTTGCGGTGCTCGCAACGTTCCAAGCGTTTGCGGTGGTGCGTTCGGCAAATTCAATACCGCTTGCCGCGGTGGTGTCCTCACGTATGCACATGTGGTAATAGGGATAATAGTTTTTGTTTGCGTTTTGAATACGGTAAACAAGCCCAAACCAGCGCGAGCTGTTTGCGGTTTCCAGCATTTTAATTTCGGTGCTTATCGAATAATCGCCGAAATCGCCAAGCCATTCGGGAAGTATAAGGCGGACATAATCGTTGCTTGTCGCACCCATAACGAGGCTTCCGTCGGCAAATTCGAAAAAGCTGTCCGCAACGTTGGTTGCAAAGCCTTCGTCCTTAAGCTCCTGAATGCTTGTGTATTTCGAAAAATCGGCTTCGAAAATAATATATTCGGTTTCTTCCTTTTCCTTGGAAACCAAATAAACCGTCATTTCCTTGTCGCCGCTTTTTGCGGTGTAGCGTTCTGTGCCCTTTTCGGTCGCCTGAACGCCGGTTAATTTCGCACCGTCGGCGGTGCTGTACCATTCAACCTCCGACGCTTCGCTGTCGCCTTCGAATTTAACGAGATAATTGCCGAAATCAACCGTTTCGCCCACGTTTGCGGTAATAACGGGGTTGGTAAAGGTTATAACCGTTTTTTCGTCTGCCGCGTTAACCGTTCCGTAAGCCGCAAAAATAGCCGAAATCAGCATTAAGGCAAGTATAATACTTAACGTTCTTTTCATAACAGTTCCTCTTAATTCTGTTTTTGAACGAGCTTGTACTCGTCGTAAAACCGATAATATTTACATCTGCCGTTCCCGCGGGAAATAAAATCGACCATATCGTCCTCGTCGAGCATAGCATCGCAGATAAGGTCGCCCGTTTCCTCGTCTATGCGGGCAAATTCGCAGGTTTCGCAAATTGCATCAGTATTCATAATCGACACAGCTTCTGCTTTCGCGCACGCCCTTCATAAATTCGCCGACAGCCTTGTGGAGAGGGTGAACGATATATTCGTTCAATGCCTCAAAGCTTTCGAATTCGGAAATAAGTATAAGGTCGTAATTGCTTTGGTCCGCCTTTGCGGAATTCAAGTGTACCTCGGAATTCAAAAGCGTGGGCACCTTGCCTTGAAGGTCGTTCAACATCTGTGCCGCGATAAGCGCGTTTTCCTGCTTGGTCCTGCCCTCCGCAACGGGAAGGAATTTAAACATAACTATGTGCTTTACCATTATTCAAATTTCCCCTTAAGTGTTTTATCTATTTCGTCGTTTCCGCCCTTAACCACGGTGTACCATATATATCCGTCCTTTTCGGTGAATACGGCGGTCTTTAAGGGCTCGGTATCCATCGAAGGATAAGCCTTTGCGTTCTGAATTTTAAGGTCTATTCTTGCCTTAAGGAAGAGCATAAATTCCTCGGTGTTTGCGCCGTCCTTCATTTTAAAAATGCCGAACTCGCAGGGCTTTATCGGCTTGGATTCGTCGATATATACCGCGTAAGCCTCTACCTCGCCGAAATTGGGCATAGCCGCCGCGTCGCCGTAGTAGGAGCGGATAAGGTCCTCGTCGAGATATTCGCCCGCAACCGTCGATTCCGAAGAATAAAATCTTCCGCCCGAAAGCGAATATTTGGCAATAATAGCGTTAGCCTCTGCCTTTAAATCAAGATTAACTGCCTGCTTTTCGCTTTCACCTTCGCTTCCGTTTTCGGAGCTGCTTTCGGTGTCGTTTCCGCAAGCGCAAAGCGAGAACGCGAGCAGGAGCGATAAAAGAATTAAAATAAAGCGTTTCATTTCGTTGTTCCTTTCGTATTAATACATTATTACGAAAATATAATACCCGATTTTTTCTTTTATGTCAATGACTCTTTTCGATAATCGAACAAAATTACAAAGGTTTAAAAATCCATAATATTTGTCCGCTATAATCAAAAAAATGTCTTTTCTTTTGAGCTTTTGTGTGTTATACTTAACGTAATTGACAGAAAGGGAAAGTATATGGTATTTTCGTCGCTTATATTTATTTTCGCATATCTTGCGGTGACGCTCGCGGTTTATTACGTATCTCCGCTTAAATGGCGCAACCTTGTGCTGTTTGTGGTTTCGCTTGCCTTTTACGGCTGGGGCGAGCCTAAATATATAGCATTAATGGTGGCTTCGATACTTATTGCCTATATCTTCGGCTTTTTTATCGAAAAGTACCGCGAAAAGAACAAAAGGCTTGCCAAGCTGTTCCTTGCGGTGTCGCTTATCGGCAACCTTTCGTTTTTGCTTTTCTTCAAATATTATAACTTTTTTGCAAACAATATCGGCTTCGCGCCGATAGAAGGGCTTACTCTCCCCGTTGGCATATCCTTCTATACCTTTCAGATAATGTCCTATTCTATCGACCTTTACCGCGGCGAAGTGCCTTTGGCGAAAAAATTTGTCCCCTTCGGCACCTATGTAACCTTGTTCCCACAGCTTATCGCAGGTCCGATAGTAAGATATAAGGACGTTTGCGACCAGCTCGAAAGCCGTAAGGAAACGGTTTCGAAATTTGCTTTGGGCGTAAGCCGATTTGTAACAGGTCTTGCCAAAAAGCTTATACTCGGCGATTCTGCCGCCGCGATAGCCGAAATGCTCGAGCGCTCTGCCGAATTCGAGCCGACCGTGCTCGGAACCTGGCTGATAATGATATGCTATACCTTCCATATATATTTCGATTTTTCGGGCTATTCGGATATGGCGATAGGCTTGGGCAGAATGCTCGGCTTTGAATTTGTCGAAAACTTTAATTACCCCTATATCGCGAAAAGCATTACCGATTTCTGGCGCAGATGGCATATAACGCTCTCTACTTGGTTTCGCGAATATATCTATATCCCCTTGGGCGGCAACCGTGTCGGCAAGCTTCGCGGGTTTTTAAACCTTGCAACGGTGTGGTTTTTAACCGGCTTTTGGCACGGCGCGGATTGGAACTATATCCTTTGGGGTGTTTATTTCTGGGTGTTCCTCGTTATCGAAAAGGCGTTTTTGGGTAAGCTTCTTAAAAAGCTTCCGCCGCTCGGTCATATCTATTCGCTTGTTATCGTCGGCTTCGGCTGGATGATATTCTTCCACAGCGACCTTTCGGTTATCGCCGAATCGGCAAAGCAGCTTGTCGGTATCGGTACACCGCTTGTCGCAAACGGAACGCTTTATACTTTGCTTCGCCTGCTCCCGTTTATCGCGGTTTGCGCGCTGGGCTGTACCCCGCTTCCGAAGCGGCTTTTCGAAAAGCTGTTTGCACGCTTCCCGAAGCTTTACGCCGCAAAGCCGATTTTGCTTTGCGCGCTCTTCCTTTTGTGTGTGGCGTATATGGTCGATAACACCTTTTCGCCCTTCCTTTATTACATATTCTAAGGAGGTAACGGATAATGCATAAACGCTCTGAGCTTTTAACTGTTATACTGTTTTGCGTAGTTGTTGGTGTGCTTGCCGTTTCCTTCTGGATAATACCCGATAAAAGCTTTTCGGAACAGGAAAACCGCAATTTAGAGCAAATTCCCGAGCTTTCCGCCGATTCATTTTTCTCGGGCGGGTTTTCAAAGGCGATAAACGTTTATTACGCCGACCAGTTTCCTTTGCGTGATATTTTTGTAAGACTTAAAAGCGGAAGCGAGCTTCTGTTTTTAAAGGGCGAAAACAACGGCGTGCTTTACAGCAAGGACCAGCTTGCCGTAAAGGATTTCAACGCCTATCAGTCGCGCATACACATAACCGAGGATACCGACCGTATTTATCTCGATTCGCTTGAAGCACAGCTTAAATCGGTCGATAAATTGGGCGAAAGCCTTAATATTCCGCTTGTGACGGTGCTCCCGCCGCGCACGGTCGATATTGCCGATTCGGCATTTCATTACGACCGCCCCGACGGCGATAAGCCCTTTGAGCTTATGAACGGCACGTTGGGAAGCAAAGCAGGGTATATCGATACTCTTTCGCTTCTGCGCCCCAAATACGAATCGGGCGAGTATGTATATTACCGCACCGACCACCATTGGACAACCAACGGCGCATATTACACCTACTGCGAAATAATGAAGCAGCTGGGCAGGGAAGAGAAGATTATCCCGCGTGAAAGCTTTGAAATTGAAATAATAGAAGACTTTTCTGGCACTACCGCGGGCAGGGCGAATTTCCCGTTCTATACCAAGGATACGCTTGAAATATGGCATCTTCCCGACGATGACGAATACGTTGTCACCGCCGACGGCGAAGAGATGAACGGCTTTTACAACCGCGATTATTTGCAAAAAAGCGATAAATATTCGGTATTTTTAGACGGCACGCACGATGTCACAACGATAAAAAAGAAGGGCGAGGAGCGCGACACTCTGCTTATCGCAAAGGATTCCTTCGCGAACTGCCTTATACCCTTTCTTGCGCGCGAATTCGATATCGTAGCGGTGAATCTTGCCACCAACACCTTTGTATCGGCTTTTGCCGAAGGCTACGAAGCCGATGCGGTATTGATTGTTTTTAACACCGAAAACATTATTACCACAGGGCATTTAGGTAATCTGAAATAATTATTTTTGGAGGATATTATGAAAAAAGCATTGACGTTTATCACCGCACTTTTGCTTCTGCTCAGCGTTTTTCTTGCCGCTTGCGAAAACGAAAGCGAAAAAGAGCTCAGCGTTGCCGAAAGCTCGGTTAATACCTTTGTGAGCGACAGCGAAAGCAAGCCCTCGAAGCCCGAGAGCGAAGAAAGCAAAGCGGAAAGCAAGGACGAAAGCAAGGAAGAAAGCAAGGAAGAAAGCAAGTCCGACGAAAGCTCCAAGGCCGAAGAAAACAAAACCGCCAAGCTTCCCACCGAATACACAGAGGGCGGAATAAATATCGAAGCCGCAAGCTTTTCCGAAAAGCCCTATTTTGCAATAGTTGGCAGATGCGCCGAGGGTGCAACCATCATCGGCGAAGCGAACGGAGAAACGGTAAGCTCGAAGTCCTATAAGGGCTGGTATTCCATACGCTTGAAGTGCAGCGGCTCGACGGTCGACGTAAAGCTTTCCCAAACGGTAGACGGCGAGCCTGTCGGCGAAGCTATCGAATATCGCATAAAGCCGGTAACCCCGAGCTCGGATATGTGGCCCGTTGTTACAGGCGGCGATTTTCAATTCTTCTTCCAAAAGATGCTCCCCGATTTCAAGGGCGAAAATCTTCCCAAAAAGTTCCAGCTCGACAACCTTAAAATACGCACGCAAAACAGAATGAACGCGCTTCGCGAGGTAAACCCCGATGCCGAAATAGTTTATCTTCTCGTTCCCTCCTCGATGAGCGTTTATCCCGAGCTTGTTCCCTCGCAGTATAAGCAGGCAAGCGGCGATACAAAGTACGACCTTATCGTCGAACAGCTAAAGGCAGGCGGCGCAACGGTTATCGACCTTAAGGGTGCGTTTGCCGAGCATAAAAACGACGAGCTTCCGCTTTACTATAAGCTCGACAGCCATTGGTCGGATTACGGCGCATTCGTCGCATATACCGAGCTGTTCAACCATATTTCCGAAAAATTCCCCGAAGCCGCACCGAGAAGCTTCGATGAATTCGATTGGAACGAAGCATACCGCGCAAGCGGCGATATGACATATTATCTCCAGATGTCGCAGGTAAAGATAAAGGAATACACCTACTACCGCACCTTCAAGGAAAGCGTTCCCGCGGCAGTCACCTCTGTTCAGCGCTACGTTTCGAAAAACCAGCTCACTTACAGCGATATGGTCACCTACGAAAAGATGATCAATACCGGCAATTCGAATCTTCCCAAGTGTATGGTAATGCGCGATTCCTATTCAACGCAGATATACGACATACTTGCAGAGCGTACAAGCAGCACGCACTACCTCGGTATGTGGAACTACACGTGGGATAAGGCTCGCATTCAAAGCGAAGCTCCCGATTACGTTATTTATATTCTTGCCGAATGGAATCTCGACGCGGTGCTTAACGGTTAAAACACTCAAAAGCACCCCCGAAAAGTATAAAACACCCCGAAGACGCATAGAATGCTTCGGGGTGATTTTTTATGAAAATACAATGGAAAACACCGCTTATCGCAATAGCAATACCGCTTGCGGTGGGAGGTCTTGCCGCTTTGCTGACAAACGACGCGATGGAAGGCTTCGCCGCGCTCAAAAAGCCGCCGCTTTCTCCGCCTGCGTGGCTGTTCCCCGTTGTGTGGACTCTGCTTTACACCCTTATGGGTATCGCTTCTTATCGTATTTGGGTGTCGGTATATAGCATCGAAAAACGCAAATCGGCGTTAACGGCTTATGCGATTCAGCTTGTTTTTAATTTTTTCTGGTCGATAATATTCTTTAACCTCGGCGAGTATCTGTTTGCCTTTGTCTGGCTCGTTGCGCTCTGGGTTTTAATTTACCTTACCAAGCAACGGTTTGCAAAAATCGATAAAATCGCGGCGTACCTGCTTGTTCCTTACCTTGTGTGGGTTGCGTTTGCGGGTTATCTGAATTTAGGTATATTTATATTGAATTAACAAAAGGAGCTGTTCGGCAATGCGAATAGCTCCTTTTTTTCTATATTCCTTTTTTGTGAAGCACGAATGAGTAAATTATCGGGGCGGCGACGGCGACAAGCAATATCGGGAGAAACACGATAAAAGCCGCCTTTTCGGGCAGGAGCAGGCAAAATATCGATAAAATTCCCGAAACGAACCAAACGATACCCGCAAACCGATGCGTGCGGAGCCAATTTTCCTCGCTTTCGAGAGTCCATTTGATTTTGACGCCGATGGTACGGTTTTGCTTGCATTTCGGCATATAGTTGCCGATAACTATGAACATTACCGCCAGGGCAGAGAGTATGATTCGCGAGCTGCTGAATTTGTAACCCAGAGCACCGACGTAGGTTGCGGCAGAAATGACACAGGTTAATATCGGAACTATCCAGACGACCGAGCCCAAAACCTTTTCGTTCTGATCCTTGTTCTTTTTGTCAAGCGTGGTAAAAAAGATGCAGAGCCACATAAACGCGAGCATTATCAGCGGCAGTACGAAAACCGCGAACGTTTTGGAGGAATATCCGTCCGCCTCGCCGCTTATTCCCCAGTGTGTCGGCATACTTTCGGGAAGTCTGTCCCACAGAGCGATCCCCGCGATTATCGGCGAAAGGGTGAGCAGGGAAGCAAGGATAAGGCTTATTTTGTTTCTTTTAATCATTCTTATCACCTCGTATATCGGATATCCAGAGCATAATTTCCTCTAAAACCGAAGCGTTGAGCTCGTATATTATATATTTTCCGTCCCGCTTGTCGCGGATAAGGTCAGCTTCCTTCAAAACCGAAAGATGACGTGATATTGCGGCAAAGGAAACATCGAAGCGTTCGGCAATCTCGCCCGCTTGCATACTTCCCGATTTTAGCATATTCAGTATTTCTCTGCGTATCGGGTCGGCAAGCGCCCTTAAGGTGATTTGCAACGCCATATATATCACGTCCTTTACATTTAACGTTTGCGTTAAATGTATTGTAGCACGCCTAATGCCGATTGTCAATAAAAAAATCCCCGAGCGTTGGCTCGGGGAAGTCGTTGCTTATTTCTTTATAAGCTTGTAAATGCCTGCGGTAACCACTGCATAGAAGCAGTATTTTGCAAGAGAAGATATTCCGGTTGCCGTATAAGTAATAAAAGAGCCTAACGAGCCGTAATAGCCGAAAGCGTTGGCAAGTCCGCCAATAAAATAGTAAAGCATGCTGGTTGCGCCGAGTCCCACGAAAACGAGAATAAGAATGGGAAGAGTTTTGATTACGATATTAACCAATGCGTCTGAAAAGTTGTTTTTTGCTGCGGGCTTGTTTTGGTTTTCTTGGTAAGGATTCTGGTTCATAATTTGCCTCCTTGTTTTGTTCTTGATTCTATAATATACCACATTCAAAGGCTTGTCAATAAGTATAAATCAAAAATACAAATTCGCGTTGCGTTCACAATTTGTTAATAAATTTTGTGCGAAATGCCAAACGAAACAAAAAAAGCGGCATTTTACACAAATTTCCGCGTTTTTATTTGACGTATTTTTGTAAAAACACTTGCATTTATGCAAAATTTGCGATAAAATTACGGTGTATAAATTTTGTTTTAATATTGTCACAATAATAAAAGGAGATGCAAAATGAGCAACAAGTTGTTTCAGGGTTTGATTTATCAGATGCGAGAGGCGGTTGACCGCGAAATCGGCATTATCGACGATAAGGGTGTGGTTATCGCCTGCAGTCAGCTTTCGAAGATAGGCAGCGTGCACAAGGATATTCTCGACGAGCTTTCCTACAGCTACGAAACTCTCGTTATCGGCGATTACACCTACCGTCCCATCGGCTCCCACGCAAGAATAGAATATATTGTGTTTGTTGAAGGCGGCGACGATACCGCAAAGAGCATTTCTGCGCTTCTTTCGGTTTCCTTCTCGAATATCAAAACGCTTTACGATGAAAAGTACGATAAAACCAACTTTATCAAAAATATTATTCTCGATAACATTCTTCCCGGCGATATTTATATCAAATCGAAGGAGCTTCGCTTCGACAGCGAGGTAAACCGCGTTGTTATTCTTATCCGCTTTATGAATGCGGGCGAAATTATTCCCTACGACGTTATCCAAAATATGTTCCCCGATAAGGCACACGATTACGTTATTAACGTTGGCGAATCGGACATCGTTCTCGTTAAGGAGCTTAAATCGGCTACCGACCCGAGAGCGCTCGAGCTTATCGCAAGAAGCATTGTAGATACCGTTCAGGCGGAATTCTATCTTAAGGTGCATATCGGTATCGGCTCTATCGTTACCAACGTAAAGGAGCTTGCGCGTTCTTATAAGGACGCACAGGTTGCGCTCGAGGTAGGCAAGGTGTTCGACACCGAAAAGAACGTTATCAACTACGAAAGCTTGGGTATAGGCAGACTTATCTATCAGCTTCCCACCACCCTTTGCGAAATGTTCCTGCAGGAGGTATTCAAGCGCGGCTCGCTCGAAAGCTTGGATAGAGAAACTCTTCAGACGATTCACGCCTTCTTCGATAACAACTTAAACGTTTCCGAAACCTCGAGAAAGCTGTTCGTTCACAGAAACACGCTCGTATATCGCCTCGAAAAGATTAAAAAGCTTACAGGTCTTGACCTGCGCGAATTTGAACACGCTATTACATTTAAGGTGGCTCTTATGGTTAAGAAATACCTTATCAGCAAACCCTCTATTTATTAATTCGGTGTTTTAAGATGATAAAATTTGAAAACGTTTCAATGGAATACAGCAACGGCAACGCCGCGCTGAATAACGTTTCGTTGCAGATTGACGACGGTGAATTTGTGTTCCTCGTCGGGCATTCGGGCGCGGGTAAGACCACGCTCACAAAGCTGCTTATCTGCGAAGAACGCATTTCCTCGGGTAGGCTCGAGGTAAACGGCTTCCATCTCGAAAAAATACGCTCGGGCAAAATACCCAAGCTCCGCCGCACAATGGGCGTCGTTTTTCAGGATTTTAAGCTGTTCGATAAAATGACGGTTTACGAAAACGTCGCCTTCGCGATGCGAGTCGTCGGAGCAAAGCCTTCGCTTATCAAAAAGCGCGTCCCCTTCTTTTTGGACGTTGTAGGCTTGGGACATAAAAGCGATTCCTTCCCCGACCAGCTTTCGGGCGGCGAAAAGCAGCGTGTTGCCTTTGCGCGCGCGCTCGTTAACAACCCCGATACAATTATCGCGGACGAGCCTACCGGCAACGTCGACGTCGAGCTTACCGAAGGCATTATGGAGCTTTTGGCAAAGATAAACAAGCTTGGCAAAACGGTAATCGTCGTCACCCACGATATGAATATTATTCAGCAGTACAAAAAAAGAGTAATTCGGATCGAAAACGGCGCTGTCGTATCCGATAAGATCGGAGGCGACTTTTTGGAATGAAGCTAAGCGTAATACTTTATAACATAGGTCAGGGCTTCAAGGGTATTTTCCGTAACAGCGTTATGACCACCGCGTCGCTCCTCGTTCTTATCGCGTGTATGATACTTGTGGGTACGTTTTACCTTACTATCGATACTATCGACCGTAACTTCAACGCTATCGATAATCTTAATGTTATCGAGGTTATGATGGATAAGGATTACGGCGAATCCGAAATTATTGCAATAGGCGAAAAGCTTGCAGTTATATGTGATGAATCGCCGATAGTGGAATGGAATAAATCGGAATGGACGCAAAGCGACGAAACCCCTGTTCCGAAGAGCGAAAGCTTTAAATACATCTCGCCCGACGAGCATTACGAAATTTTCAAGGAAATGTATAAGGGCGAAGCTTGGGTCGAAGCATTCGAGGACGAGCACAAGGATGACCACGACGAAGGCACCCACCTCGGCATCACAAGCTCCTCGCACGATAATCCCCTTCGCGGCAGTTACCGCATAACCTTTGTTAACCTTTCGGATTTCGATGCCGTTACAAGGGTTAAAAACCAAATCGACTCGATTACCCTCGCAGATGCAAACGGCGAAGAATACGATGCCGTAAGCACCGAGGATATCAAGGACCATATCGAGCTTTACGGCAACGTAATGAGTATTAAAAACACTCTTTATGTTGCAGGCCTTTGGTTGATGGCGATATTCCTTCTTATTTCGCTGTTCGTAATTATGAACACCATTAAGCTCGGCGTATTCGCACGCAGAAACGAAATTAAGTTTATGCGTCTTTGCGGTGCAACCAAGGCGTTTATACGTATGCCGTTCCTTGTAGAGGGCGTTATTATCGGCGTCCTTTCTGCGGCAATCTCGTTCGGTATAGAATTTTATCTTTACGATTACCTGCTTAAGGATATTATTTCCTCGGCAACCGGTACCTCGGGCGCAAGCGGCATTATTTCCGCACCCTTCTGGGAAGAATACGCGCTTGTTGTTGCCGTCGGCTTCCTTGCAATAGGACTTTTCGCGGGTATCGTTTCCTCCAGCATATCGCTTAAGAAGTATCTTAAGGCGTAATTTTAAAGGAGCAGAATTTTAATGTCCAAATCCATAAAAAGAGCATTGTGCTTCCTGCTTTCGCTGATGATGGTGTTTGCGGCAACCGCCTTTTCGGTGCCGTATAACGAATCGGTCGAAGCAAGAACTATTTTCGACGTTGAAAAAGAAATAAGCGAATATAAACGCGAGCTCGAAAAGCTTCAAGCCGAGCTTGCCGAAATATCCAAAAATATTTCCTCTATCGAAAATCAATCGGGTCAAACAGCAGAGCTTTTGGCGCAGTATTGGGTGGAAATAGAATCACTCGATATCGATATAATCAAATATACGGCAATAATGGAATCCTACGATGCAAAGCGCGCCGAGGTTATTACCGAAATGGCGGTAGTGCAGGAGGATTACGAATACCGTACATCGATGTATAAAAAGCTGATGCAGTTCATATACGAAAACAGCAACGTCAATTCCTTCGAGCTGCTGTTTTCTGCCGAAAGTATTTCCGATTATCTTACAAAGCGCGACCATTTTAACGATATAATGAACGCGGCAAACGAGCTTATAAAGGAAATAGAGGTATCTATATCCGAGCTCGAGGCTTTGGATGCCGAGCTTTCCGAAGCTCAATCGAAATACGACGAGCATCTTACCGAGCTTAACCGCTCGAAGCTCGAAAGAGAGCAAAAGATAACCGAATTCCAAACGATAGCCGAGGAGCTTAACCTTAATTCCGAAGAGCTTTCGTCGCAGTTAAGCGAAAAGAACGTAGAAATAAAGGAAATAAAAGCCAAAATAGCCCAGCTCGAAGAAGAACGCAAAAAGATGTATTCGATGGATTCTCCGTTCGGCTGGCCTGTAAAGACCTCGTCTTACCGCGTTACGAGCCAATACGGCTGGCGTAACGATCCGTTCGGCAAGCCCAACACCGAATTCCACAAGGGTATCGATATTGCATGCTCGCGCGGTACGCCTATTTTGGCGGTTGCCGACGGCGTGGTTACCAAGGCGGAATATTACAGCGGATACGGCGAATGCGTTATCGTTTACCACGGCGACGGTATTTCCTCGCTCTATGCGCATATCGATAATAGCGGCAAAAACGGAGATCTGCCTTATAAAAGCGTAGTCAACGGCAAGCCTACCTACCACGTCAAAGCGGGCGATAACGTTAAAAAGGGTCAGGTCATCGCTTATGTGGGAACGACCGGCAGATCCACGGGTTATCACCTGCATTTCGGTGTTATAAACAATAACGAAAGCCATCCCCAAGGCGGTCAGTACGCAGACCCGAATAAGTATCTCCCCAACGGCTATTACGATAAAAAGACCTACAAAAACTAAAGAAGGATATAAATGTTCAAAAAAAGAATAACCCCCTTCGCCTGCGTTATTATTTCGCTGCTTGTCTGCACAGTTACCTTTGTTTCGGTGTATTCCTACTCGGAAATAAAGCATAAAGAGGAGCTGAACTCGTTAAGGCTCGATTCTGCCGATATGGGCGAATATGCAGACTTTATCGGCCTTGCGGGCGACGAGGAGGAAAAATATACCAAGCTTGCGCAGATGATAGCGATGATCGAGGGCTATTACGTTCACGATTACGATAAAAGCGAGCTTTGGGAAAACCTTTATAAATCGCTTGTCGTAAGTATTGCCGACGATTACGGTCAGTATCTTACCGCAGAGGAATATGCCGCGCTTATCGATTCGTCCGACGGCGATTTTGTCGGCATCGGTGTCCACGCGACCTATGACGTCGATACCGAAGGCGTTTACATCTTCGGCGTTATCCCGAATTCGCCCGCCGAAAAGGCAGGCATTAAAAAGGGCGATATAATCGTTGCGGCAGAGGGAATAGAAGCGAGTGACGAAACCTATTACGAGCTTTTGGATTCTGTGCGCGGCGAAGCGGGCACAGAGGTAAGCGTTACCGTCCTTCGCGGCGATGAACGCAAGGAGCTTAAAATAACCCGTCAAGCGGTTGAGAGCGAAAACGTTTTTTACGAAAAGCTCGAAAATAATATCGCATATATTCGCATTCTTTCGTTTTCCGACGAAACGGTTTCCGAGGAATTTACAAAAAAGCTCGCGCTTGCACAAAGCGAGGGCTGTGAAAGCTTTATCTTCGACGTGCGCAACAACGCGGGCGGTTATCTGAACGAAATATGCGCCGTGCTTGATTTATTGCTCCCCGAAGGGCCGATAATCAATATCGTCGATAAAAACGGCAACACCCAAACGCAAAATTCCGACGCAAACTGTATAAAAGGCAAAATGACGGTGCTTTGCAACGGCAACACCGCTTCGGCGGCAGAGCTGTTTACCGCGGCACTGCGCGATTACGAGCTTGCCGAAATAATCGGCACAAAGACCTTCGGCAAGGGTACAATGCAAACGACGCGCGTCCTTGTCGACGGCAGTACCTTAAAGCTTTCGAGCGCGTTTTACAATCCTCCCTCGAATGTAAGCTACGATAAAATCGGCATAAAGCCCGATTATGAAATCGCGCTTCCCGAGGAATGGGAAAACCGTTTCTTCAAAATGCCGAAGGAAGAGGATATACAGCTTCAAAAGGCAATAGAAATTCTTAATGCGACAAAATAAGCAAACACAATAAAGTATAATAATTTCACACATAAAAGAGGAGAATTACACCAATGGCAAAGCAGATTATCGTTTCCCACGAGGGACTTAAAAAGCTTCAGCAGGAGCTCGAACATCTTAAAACAGTAAAGCGTAAGGAAGTTGCTCAGGCTATCCAGAAGGCAAGAGCATACGGCGACCTTTCGGAAAACAGCGAATACGATGAAGCTAAAAACGAGCAGGCGGAAATCGAAGGCAAAATCGCCAATTTGGAAGCTACGCTCGAAAACGCAATCGTACTCGATGACTCCGATCTCGGCACAGATAAGGTAAACGTAGGTAACAAGGTTACCGTTCACAATATCGATGCCGACGAGGAATGCGAATACAAAATCGTTTCCACCGCAGAAGCAGACCCCATTATGGGCCTTATCAGCGACGATAGCCCTCTCGGCAAAGCACTTATCGGTCAGCGCAAGGGTGACAGTGTAAACGTAGAAACCCCTATGGGTATCGTAAAATACACCATTACCGAAATTTCCAAGTAATATAAAAAAGGCAGTTGAAATTATGAGCGAAGAAATCAAGAACAACGCCCCGCAGGAAGCAGTTAACCTCGGCGACCTTTTGGCGGTGCGCCGTCAGAAGCTTTCCGATCTTCAGGCAGAGGGCAAGGACCCCTTTGTTATCACAAAATATGACGTTACACACCACAGCGCAGACGTAAAGGAGAACTATTCCGAGCTCGAGGGCAAGGAAGTAAGCATCGCGGGCAGACTTATGTCCAAGCGCGTTATGGGTAAGGCTTCCTTCTGTAACGTTCAGGACGTCCAAGGCACCATACAGTGCTACGTCGCGCGCGACAGCATCGGTGTGGACGAATATCAGGGCTTTAAAAAGTTCGATATTGGCGATATCGTCGGCGTAAAGGGTAGCGTTTTCACCACCAAAACCGGCGAAATATCTATTCACGTAACCGAAATTACCCTGCTTTCCAAGAGCTTGCAGATACTTCCCGAAAAATATCACGGTCTTACCAATACCGATACAAGATACCGTCAAAGATACGTAGACCTTATTATGAACGCCGACGTAAAGGATACCTTTATCAAGCGTTCGAAGATAATCAGCTCTATTCGCCGCTTCCTTGATGCACAAGGCTTTTTAGAGGTGGAAACACCTATGCTCGTTTCCAACGCGGGCGGCGCGGCGGCAAGACCCTTCGAAACACACTTCAATGCACTTGACGAGGATTTTAAGCTCCGCATTTCGCTCGAGCTTTACCTTAAGCGTCTTATCGTCGGCGGTATGGAGCGCGTTTACGAAATCGGCAGAGTTTTCCGTAACGAAGGCTTGGATACCCGCCACAACCCCGAATTTACTCTTATGGAGCTTTATCAGGCATATACCGACTATCACGGTATGATGGACCTTACCGAAAATATGTATCGCCACGTTGCAAACGAGGTGCTCGGCACTACAAAAATCGTTTATAACGGCGTGGAAATGGACCTCGGTAAGCCCTTCGAGCGTATTACGATGGTCGATGCGGTTAAAAAGTATTCGGGCGTTGATTTTAACGAAATCAACACGCTCGAGGAAGCACGCGCAATCGCAAAGGAAAAGGGCGTGGAATACGAAGAACGCCACAAGAAGGGCGATATTCTTAACCTCTTCTTCGAGGAATTTGTCGAGGAACATCTTGTTCAGCCGACGTTCGTAATGGATCACCCTGTCGAAATATCTCCTCTTACCAAGCGTAAGCCCGAAAACCCCGATTACGTTGAACGCTTCGAGTTCTTTATGAACGGCTGGGAAATGGCAAACGCATACTCCGAGCTTAACGACCCGATCGATCAGCGCGAACGCTTCAAGGATCAGGAAGCACAGCTCGCCGCAGGCGATGCCGAAGCAAACACCACCGACGAAGACTTCCTTAACGCGCTCGAAATCGGTATGCCCCCCACAGGCGGTATCGGCTACGGTATCGACAGAATGTGTATGCTCCTTACCGATTCCCAAGCAATCCGCGACGTTTTGCTCTTCCCCACTATGAAGAGTTTGGATAAGTAAAACCTTATTGTGTTGTTCTGATATACAATCAACAACAAAGCCGAGAATTTGAGTATAATATGATTTGCTTTATTATTGCATTAAAAAACAAAGCTGTTGCATCAAACTGGGATGTGGTAGAAAAGAATTTCAACAACACGTTGCGTTCTATTTTTAACCAAACTGATGGTAATTTCAGAGTTTACGTTGGTTATACTGATATGCCTCAACTGTACGAAAAGTATGACGAACGTTTAATAATGATACCGTGCAATACACATACGCCAGTAGAAAGAATTGAAAAATTACGAGATAGAGGGTGGAAACTGTCGGTGTGTTCAAACGCTATCTATAACGAAATTGATGAACTATCTTTTGAAGACGGCGGTGTTTTTGTGTTCCCTGTTGATGCAGACGATTTAGTCAATAGAAACATTGCAAAATATGTAAATTCACATCCGCGTGCTAATGGTTTCAAATCCAAACGGTCGTTTTTGCATAAAAAAGGAAGAAAATATTTTGAAATCACCCCTTATTTTGGCGGCACCATGAATATAATGAAGTTATATAAAGATGACTTAATATCCAAAATGCCCGATGTATCGCAATGTTTTGAACTATCCGCATCATCAGAACTTCGCAAATATCCGGTAACTTGGGATGATTTTGGTGTAGAGCGGCAATTTGCCGACATGGGACGTCCGTTTTCAAAACTTCCGTTCAAATCAACAATTTATCTTTTGGGCAACGGCGATAATTTATCGGATAGCGACCCTCGCAATCTCAAAATTTCGAACAAACGATTTCATCCGGTCGCTTTTTTGAGAAAAATTAGTCCTTTCAACAAAACACTTATAACAAAAAACATTAAAAAAGATTTTGGTATAGGTAAGCAAGGATTCAATTTTTAGTAATATCAACCAAAGAATGTGTATGCTCCTTACCGATTCCCAAGCAATCCGCGACGTTTTGCTCTTCCCCACTATGAAGAGCTTGGATAAGTAAAATTCAAAAAGGACTATGGTTGCCATAGTCCTTTTTATTTGGAATATTTACAATTCAATATTAATTTCGTACTTATTATCAACAAGTATATAATTAACGCCGTGCTTTTGCGCGAGTTCAAGTATGTGCGCGTTGTCCTCCAACACGCTTTCAAGGGTGCACCATTCGTCGTCTTGACGGTTTTCGATTATACTTGCGTATTTCTTTATGTCCGCAAAGTGATTTTTGATGTAGTTTTCGCTCAATACAAGGCAATAGTATCTGATATTATCAAGGTATTCTTTTGCAAAATGCTTTTCCCAATCAAAAGGGATATAACACCCCTCGACAATAAGATTCTGCTCGTTTTCGATAGCAGTCTTGATTATTTCGCAAACAATCGGCCATAAATACGTCGTTAGGTCGTCGTCGTTACTCATTGGAGTAAGGTTTGTATTTCCGCTTCGAATTAAGCCCATTTTCAAATGGTCTATCGATAAATACGGGTATTTGTACTTTTCGAGCAATCCTTGCGCAAGCGCGGTCTTGCCGCTGTGCGATGCTCCTGCAATTAAAACAATCATTTTTCGCCTCTTTGAAATTTTACATCGTTTTGCGTATTGTAACACACAGGGTGTATTTTTTCAACATCTTTACGGTATGCCTTTATTGAAATTCCGAATATTTTATGATATAATAGCAAAAAACGCGAAAGCTTATGTATGGTTAGCGATATGGCGGCAATAAAAAAGTGGTTTAAAAAGGAAATAAAGCAAAGCTCGATACTTTTGCGGAGCATACCCGCAACGGTGATGACGCTTTTTGTTGTGAGCGTTGTTTGCATGAATCTGCTTGCGAACAAAACCCTGCTTCAGCTTGAATGGATCGCGCTCGACGGCGGCATACTTATATCGTGGCTTTCGTTTATGTGTATGGATATCGTAACCAAGCATTTTGGACCGGGAGCGTCGAACAGAATATCGGTGCTCGCCGCGTTGATAAACCTTCTTACCTGCCTTATTTTCTTTGTTGCGAGCGTCATCCCCTCGAACGCGGGCGATTACAGCGTTTTCAACGACATATTTGGTGGAACTTGGTTTATATTGCTTGGCAGTACGGTTGCGTTTCTCTCGTCTGCGGTTATAAACAATATGCTTAATTTTATTATCGGCAGCGCCTTTAAGAAGAATCCCGACGGTAAAGCCGCATACGCGATGAGGACCTACGTTTCGACCTTTATCGGTCAGTTTTTAGATAATTTTATCTTTTCGATTATTGTTTTTGTCGGCTTCGCGCCGATTTTCTGGGACGGATTCCATTGGACGGTGCTTCAATGCGCGATGTGCGCGCTTACGGGTGCTGTGGCGGAGCTGATAATGGAAATCGTGTTTTCTCCGTTCGGCTACCGCATTGTAACAAGGTGGAAAAGAGATTCGGTGGGCAAGGAGTATCTCGAATATATTGAAAGAGAGAACGCAAAATGAAGATATTGATAACCGGAACGTCGCAGGGAATAGGTAAGGCGATTGCCGAGCTGTTTTTGAAAAACGGTCACACCGTGTTCGGCATAGATAGGCAGGAAGCAGGCATAACCCACCCCGAATATATACACTATAAGCAGGATATAAGAGATTATGATTCTTTGCCGAACATAGATAACGTGGATATTCTTATAAATAATGCAGGCACGCAAAACGAGGCGGATATAGATATAAACCTTAAGGCGTTGATACATATTACCGAAAAATACGGCGTGCATGAAAAAATCAAGTCGATACTCAATATCGGCTCTGCAAGCGCGCACACGGGGTCGGAATTCCCCGAATACTGCGCCAGCAAGGGCGGCGTGATTGCATATACCAAAAACACGGCTATGCGCGTAGCCGCTTACGGCGCGACCTGCAACAGCCTTGACCCCGGCGGAGTGCTCACCCCGCTAAACGAATGCGTGATAAACGATCCCGAGCTTTGGGAACAGATAATGAACGAAACTCCGCTGAAAAAATGGGCAACGCCCGAGGAAATCGCCGAGTGGGCATACTTTTTAACCGTTAAAAACAGCTTCTGCACAGGGCAGAATATTGTTGTCGACGGCGGCGAATCGATAAACCACCGCTTTATCTGGAAGGAACAATAAGGCAAAATGAAAACGAGCTGTCGCAAAGTAAAAATGCGACAGCTTGTTTGTTTAAGGCGCACGATTTTTAGTTCAAAATCGTGATTTTCGGGATGTGGAAATAGAAGCTTTTTAATTAAATGAGGGCGGTGTGGTTTCTCCGTTGGCAAAAGCATTGGGACCGGGGTCGGATAAGGAAAAATACATTTTTGCCGCCTTGGTGGTGCCGAAATCGCAGTTCGAGCCCGAGTTTTGCACCTTGTTAAAGGCGTCGCGGAACATTTGGTTGTGCGCTTCCTCACGGTTAAGAAGAAAATCAATGGTTTCGCGCACCTTTTTATCCTCGATCTGTCGGTAAAGGTATTCATATACCACCTTTGCGCGTTGTTCCGAAGCGATGTTCGAAAGCAGGTCTGCACACAAATCGCCCGTTACGGTAACGTAATCGCCTGTCCAAGAATATCCCGACGCGTTTATAAGTCCGGGGTTAAGACCGAGCTGAACGTGCGTCTGTATCTCGCCTGACGGTACCTGCATCGCGTCGACATCGTGGCCGTTCAACAAATTAATGGTTTGTGCAATCATTTCTAAATGACCGAGCTCCTCTGCCGCGATGTCGAGAAAAAGGTCCTTAATTTCGGGGTCTTTTATGCGGAAGCTTTGCGACATATATTGAAGCGCCGCCTTAAGCTCGCCGTTGCCGCCGCCCAACTGCTCCTGCAAAAGTGCCGCGTATTGCGGGTTGGGCTTTTCGATCGCTACGGGATGAAAAAGCATTTTTTCGTGCTTGAACATTTTTACCTCCAAAACTGTTTTTATACACCTATTTTTTCTCGGTTTGGTTGCGGTTATTCGCGTTTTTGTAAGCGATGTTGCAAAAAACGCCGAAATATGTTAAAATAGTTAAAAGAGGTGGAATTATGTACGATTTTTTGCATTGGCTTCTTTCCGATAAAAAGGACGGAATACTTTTTAAATGCTTCGGTTTTTGGCATTGGTGCTATATAATCGCCGCGGTGATATTGGGCTTGACGGTAGCTCGTGTTTTAAAAAGCAAAAGCGAGGAAACACGCCGAAAAACGATAACCTTTTTTATCGATTTGGTATTTTGTCTGTATATTTCCGATTATTTTTTAAGACCGCTTGCCTTCGGCGAAATAGATATCGAAAACCTGCCGTTTCATTTATGCACTTCAATGTGCGTTATGTGTTTTATAAGCAGACACAACAAGCGTCTTTATGAATATCGAACACATTTCGCTCTGCTCGGCTTTATTTCGAATTTTGTATATCTAATATATCCTGCAGGTATAATGTGGTATCAGGTGCATCCCTTTTGCTACCGCGCACTAAGTACGCTTGTGTTTCACGGCATTATGGCGGTGTATGGGTTGCTTGTGCTTGTTTACGAGCAAACCGATTTTGGCATTAAGCCCTGCCGCAGGGATTTTTTGGTTACCTTAACAGCTATATTGTGGGCGATGCTCGGAAGCTATTGCTTCAACGGCATCGACGGGAGCTATAATTACCGTTATAATTGGTTTTTCGTCGTCCGCGACCCGTTTTATATCCTACCGCTCGAAATTTCGCGGTTTGTTATGCCGTTTTTGAATATCTTTTTGTTCTTTACGGTCCAACTGCTTGTGCGGTATTTATTTGCAAGGCTGAAGAAGAATGATGGATGATTTAGTATAAAAGCAATTAAAATTGTGATTGTTAAGTATTGCGAGGGGTGGCATTATGAATCAAGATAGATTAATCGCCTATAATTCAAAAGCGCAGTCTTTGATTTTTTTGATAATGGCTATCGTATTAATTCCGATTTGCTGTTTGGCGGCTATAAATTCCGAAGAATATAGAGTGCTTATTATATTACCCTTTGGGCTTGTGATTTGTATTCTGTTGTTTTTGTTTTTCTATTCGTTTACATTCCCGAGAATTGTGCTTGAAATAAAGAATGAGAAAATCTTTATTTATCAACACAACAAAGAAATAATCATACCATTAAGCGATATAACCAAGGTTGCTTTGTGTGATAACACCGTGAGCTTTGATGCACGCATATACTATACTCACGGCAAAAAAGGGTTGCATAGAATGATAAAAAACAAGAAAAGCGTTTACAAAGATTTTATTGAGTTGATGAGAAAAAGGAGCATTCATATAGAGTATTACAGCGCATAGAGTATTACAGCTCAAGTATGTAAACCAATTATTTTTTAAAAAAACAAACGCGGCATCCGTTATGGGTACCGCGTTTTTGTGTTTTGAAATTTGCGGCGGTATCGATTTTATAGCCTGCACACAAAAATCCGAACGCTTCATTGGGCTCTTCGGAGCTTGTATGAATTGCTCGGATTTTTATTTTTATTCTAATTCAAGTGTTGCCGCAGTTAAAAGCTTTGCGCGCGAGGCAAGCGAGGAAATATTCGCATACTCGCGGGTTGTGTGGCAAAAATCGCCCGTTGCGCCGACAGCACAAATGCTCGGAACGCCCGCAAGCTGGGTATATGCCGAATCGCTTCCGCCGCCGCTTTCAATAGGCGTTAGCTCTCCCAAGCCGTATTTTTGCGAAACGCTGTTCAGATGCTCGAACAGTCGCTCGGTATCTGCGTTTCTTAACATCGGCTCGCGTTTGCTTATACGGCGAAGCTCGGTTTTTGTGCCGTTTACAAAGGTTTTTGACGCAATTTCGGCAAGCGTGCTTTCTGCCTGCTTCATCGCGGCCGAATCGCGCACGCGGACGTCAACGACAAATTCGCACCGTTCGGGAACAATGTTCGAAAGCGTTCCGCCGATGATTGTGCCGCAATTATAAATCGTGCCGTTCTGCTCGCTCAATGCTTCAAGTGCGATTATCTTATTTGCGGCTTCGCGTATTGCGCTGGCTCCGTTAAAGTAATCTATTCCCGCGTGCGCGGCTATGCCTTGTATCTCGAAGCGATAGCGCATAATGCCTCTGCGCGAAACAACAACCTCGCCCTCGCGTGAGACTTCGCAGTTAAACGCCGCTTTAAATCCGCCTACTGCCGCTTTTATTACCTCCATTTCGCGTTCGCCGCCCAAGCGGTTGCTTACCTCTTCATCTGTGGTTAGCAATAAGCGGCAATTCTTTTCGTATCCTGCTTCGATAAGCGTCATCATTGTCAGCAGAGCGATCGGCACACCGCCTTTGCAGTCTATAACCCCCGGACCAATAAGTTTGTTGCCGTTTCTTTTTACCGGCGGATAACCGAACGTACCCTTTTTGTGCACGGTATCGGTATGGGCAAGAAAGCAAACACCTTTTTCTGCGGTGTGACGGGTATCCACAATAAGAAAATCGCCGCAGTTATCAAAGCATACGCGTTCGGTGAAAATCCCCAGCCCGTCGGCAAAGGATTGTATTTTGTCGGTTATTGCGTCCATTGCGGGCTTATCCTCCGCAACGCCTTCCATATTGCATATATCCTCCCAAAAGGAAAGGAATTTGTGTTGGTTGTTGTCGATATATTCAAATAAATGTCTCATAATACACCTGAAAATCGAAAAGAATCGGGTCGACCGATTCTTTTGATGGATTAAAATGTTAACTACCCGCGCGAGCCGTGCCCCCGTGAGAATGAAACCCTGCTTTGTGCAGGTGGGTGCCCTCTCCGATGCTTTAGTGCTTCCAACGTCCGTATATAATCGCATAAAAGGGAAGATATACGGGAGGCCTGCTTCACCACAGCGGAATATGAGCTCCCTTTCTTTCTTGTGGGTTTTTACACAGAGAACAGCCCGAAGGCTATGCACGAACTCCGCAGGCAGAAATTTTATTCTTCGACAGTTCCGTCGAGGTCGATTTCGCCCATAAAGGTATCTTCGAACGCATCTGCAACACGGTCGAATTCGTCATCATCATCGATAGTAACGAGAAGCTCGTCGCCGTTTTCGTCAACTTCTACCTTAAGAATAACGTATTCATCCTCGTCGCCTTCAAGGGGAATAAGCGCGAGATATGTATTGTCGTCAAGCGTAAGCTCGCCGAAAAGCTCGAACTGGCTTTCGTTGCCTTCCTCATCGGTAAGGGTGAAGATGTTTTCGTTTTCCATATTATCTGCCATAGTAACCTCCGCAGAATGTTATTGATTGCTTTCTTATTTTACAACCCAAAGCTCCGAATGTCAATAGTATTTGCAAACTTTAGCTTTTCATTCGTTCGACACAAATCGGGAATTGACTTATTTTGCGTTTTATTATATAATACATCTGTTCATAACCTATTTTGCAAAGAGGTCTTTTTATGGCTTTTGTACCGCGTATATATATCGGCAGCGACCGTATTCAAAACGGCAGAGCTTTTATCGACGGAAGCGATGCTAACCATATTCTCCGCGTGCTTCGCAAAAATGTCGGCGATACGTTGCACATCTGCGATATGCACGGTAATTCCTATAACGCGGTTATCGACGAAATAACGCGCGACGGCTTGTATGCAACCTTGGGCGAAGCCGAAAAGCAGGAAAGCGAAATGCCGTTTCGCGTATCGGTTTACCAATGCTTTCCAAAGGGCGATAAGCTCGATACCGTTGTGCAAAAGGCGGTCGAGCTCGGCGCATACGAAATAGTTGCGGTAATGAGCGAACGCTGTGTCGCACGGCCCGATGCAAAGGCGTTTGCAAAGCGTCTTGAACGCTTGAAAAAGATAAGCGAATCCGCCGCCGCACAATGCGGAAGAAGCATTATTCCCGAAATACGCGGGATAATCGGCTACCAAGCCGCAATAGAAGAGATAGCAAGCAAGGATATAGGCTTTGTGTGCTACGAGGGCGACGGCACGCTCCCCGTGCGCGAGCTTTTAAAGGATACTCCCGAAACGATAGGCTTTCTTATCGGTCCCGAAGGCGGGCTTGCCGAAAAGGAAACTGCATTGGCGAAGGAAAAGGGTATAAAGCTTGCAGGGCTCGGCAAGCGTATTTTGCGCACCGAAACCGCCAGCGGGTATGTTTTATCCGCAATAAGTGTTTTGCTTGAAATGTAATAAAAGGACAGAGAATTCCAAAATTCTCTGTCCTTTTTTGTTAGCCAAAGCATTGTAACTCGAATCAGCTTTTAAAGCGCAGATTTTGTTTACTGCATCGTCAAATTGCTCGTTTTTACTCATAGCTTGTGCGAAGCAGAATCATAACTCATAGCTCGCCGAAATGCGAATTAACTTATTTGTTATAAAACCACATAGGGTCGACAAACACGCCGTCGATGCTTATTGCGTAATGAAGCGCTGTTTTGCCGTTGGTAAAGCCGGTATTTCCTGCTTTGCCTATAATTTCGCCGTCGGTAAGGGTGTAGCCGACTTGAACGTTAAGGCTTTCCAAATGGTAATAATAGCTGTAAATACCGTAGCCGTGGTAAACGATAACCGTGTTGCCCGTGGGCGCGAGCACGCCGCTGAATACGACCTCGCCCGCTTGTGCCGAGCGTACAGAGGTACCCTCTTCGACGATATATACCACACCCTCGCAAACACGCTCGCCCGAATCGCCGCTTGCGTTTGTGGTGCCGAGGTTGATCGATTGACCGAAGGTATAGTTGGGTGTTTTATTGCCTACGGGGAGGTTGAAGCTACCTGTGGCATAGTTGAAATAATCGGTTTCGGGGCGGGTGACCGTTGCGGTTGCGATAGCCTTTTTAAAGTTTTCCATTTTTTCGGGAGAGAGCATAGTGTTGTATTGCTCCTCGGTTACCTCGATAGGCTTCCAATCGCCGCTTTCGCGTTCGTTAACGGTTATATTTTCAACAGTACTGCCCACGCCGGTGGTAATTTCGAGCGAGTATTCGCCCGCCGCGTTGTTAAGACCGATAGGGAGAAGAGCTACGCCCTTGCTTTCCTCGGTAAGACCGAAGCCGATGCGGGGTATGTCGAGAATGGTGTTCAGCCCAAAGCTTTCGCTTGCGTTAAGATGTGTTGCGTTTATTTCAATAACGTCGCCCACCGTGAATTCGTTTTGCTTAAGCTCGATAACTGCGGGAACGTCGTAGATGATGTTGAACCTGTATTTCGCCTCGCCCGATGCCTGCGCGCCGTTCGCGCCGTTCCATTTTACGGTGAACGACACGGCGAGCTTGGTGTCGAAGGAAAGGTCGAGCTGGGAAATGTCGCTTATGGTGTATTCGCTTCCGTTGTCGGCGATATAGGAAATATCGACCATCTGGTAGGGGCGTATTTCCTTGTCGGGGGTGAATTCAAGCTTGTTTTCCAAGCCCTTCAGGATAATATAGGTTTCGTCGCCTTCGGCAAATTTTTCGGGAGTGTAGGTATAAGCGTTTCCGTCGGTCTTGTAATATTCCCATTCGCATTCGATGGGCGGTACCTCGTATTTATTTTCGCCGCTGACTACCGAAAGGTTGGGAAGAAAGTATGACGAATAGAGATAATCGAATTCACTTTTCAAAAGTAATTGCTTCGCCGTTTCGGTTTCAAGCACGAAAAGGTCGCCGTCGGGGTCGATAAGCAGACAGCCCGAAAGGTTAAGCGAGGGATAAAATTTGTATTCGAGAGGGGAGTCGCCGGGGTACAACGTTATGTAAACCGGAGCTTCGCCCGAAACGTCACGCATCGCCGTGCTTATCGGGAGCGAATTTTTAAGCATATTTACGAAAAAGTCTATATCCTCCTGCGCTTCAAAGGCAGTCACCTTCGCATCTGGCGCGGTTAGGGTGACTTTGCTTACGCTGTCAAGCGAGGAGTAATAAATAGAGAAGCAAAGAATAACGGCAAGCGGCAGACACAAAAAAGCCACGAGAATACCGTTGCCTCTCTTTTTGTTTTTTCCGTTCGCCATAATGTCCCTCCGTAATAATATTCCAATACATTGTATAATATCGTTCGAATTATGTCAATAGTTTTTCTTGCTTAAAAATTACCTTTTCGGGGAATAAATATTAAAAACCGAAGAGGAAAAGCAATGAATAACGAATACACCATATTCCGCGACAGCGTTACCGCCCTTCTGTGCGATTGCGAGGACCTGATATGCCGCGAGGGCGGCTGCTTCGGGGCAAGATATGCGCTGATATTTATTAAAGGAATAACCGCGCGTGATTTTATATCCGAGCGTCTGCTTCGTCCGCTTATGCGTGCGGACATTAAAAGCTTCGACGGCAATTTCGGCGCCTTGCTCGAATCTCCGTCGCTTGTCGCGCCCAAAGACCCCGCTTCTGCGGCGAGCTCGCTCGTAAAGGGCGACGTTCTTATTATTGCCGAAAGCGAAAACGGCTTTTTCGCCACGCTTACCAACGCGCAATTTACACACGGCAGAAGCGTTCAGGAGCCCTCGAGCGACGTTACCGTTCGCGGTCCGAAGGCGGGCTTTGTCGAGGACGCCGAAAAGAATATGGCGCTTTTGCGGAAATATATCCGCATACCTGCGCTGAAATTCAGGCGATTTACGGTAGGCGACGTTTCGGAAACAAAGGTAATAATGGCTTACGTTGCGGGCAGAGCCGAAAGCAGGCTTGTGGATTTAATTTCAAAAAAGCTTGCAGATATAAAGGCAAACGCAATAACCGACAGCGCAAATATTACTATGCTTCTTTCGGGAAGCAGAGATTGGCTTTTGCCCACCTGCGGAAGCACCGAAAAGGTCGACAAGGCGGCTTCAAAGCTTATGGCGGGGCGTATCGCGATATTGGTCGACGGAAGCCCGTTCGTGCTTACGCTTCCGTTTGTTTTTGTCGAAAGCATTCAAGCCTCCGATGATTATCTTCACACACCCTATTACGCAACCTTTATAAGATGTCTGCGTATTATAGCCTTTACCGCGGCAATCTTCGCGCCTGCCGTGCTGTGCGCCGCCGTTTCTTACAGCTATTCGGATATGCCGCAGGAGCTTTTGGGAATTATCGCCGATTCGCGCAAGGATATTCCGCTTTCTTTTTTCTGGGAGATAGTCGCTGTGCTGTTTCTTTTCGAAATACTGCGCGAGGTCGGCGTGCGTATGCCGCGCACCGTCGGCGACGCTGTGGGTATAGTCGGTTCGATAATTTTGGGAAACACAGCGGTCGAGGCGGGCATAGTTTCGTCGGTCGGCGTTATAACCGTTGCCTTTTCTGCGGTTTGCGCCTTTATCACGCCCGCGTATATGTATGTTATTGTGCTTGCAAGATTTACGACGCTTGCTCTTGCCGAAATATTCGGTATCTACGGCATAGGCTTTTCTGCGGTTTTGCTTTTGTTTATGCTTTGCGGGAAAAACAGCTTCGGTGTGCCGTATATGACACCGCTTTGCCCCTTTGACAAAAAGGGTATGCAGGATTTTATTTTCAGCTGGCCGAAAAGAACGCTGGGCAGAAGGGAAGAGCTCGGAGGCAATAAATGATATTTATATGTGCGCTTATTCCGATAGCAAACCTTGCCGTTTCGCTTGCATACGGCGGTGCTTGCGCCCTGCTTTATATTATGCAAACGCTTTTGTATCTGCCGCTCTTCGCGAAAATAAAAACGCCGAAAATTTTGCTTTTGCCGCTTTGTACCGCCTCGGTCGTTTTGCGGTTTTCGGCAATATTTCAATCGGCGCAGGGTGCTTTGGGCAATACGCGGGGAATAATTATTGTGCTTGCCTGCGTTATCGCCTCGGCATTTGCGGCATATAACGGCGACAGCGCGATATATACGGCAACCCCCGTATTTTTTATAACCGCTCTGCTTGCGGCATATATAACCGCCGTTTCGATATGCAACGCTGAATTTTACGAATTTTCTGCCCCGTCTTACGCAGAAGCGGTTTCGGCAATAATCTGCCCGCTGTCTTCATGTGTCGCCTTTTCTCAAATCAGCAGTTACCCGCCGATTAAGCGGTTTAAGGGTGCTATGTGCGGCATTCTGGTTTGCGCCGTGTTTTTGCTTTTTAAAAGCGCAAAGGCGGAATTGGGGTTTATTTCGGTGCCGCTTGCGGCTACCGTTTCGGCTTTGGAGATAAAATCGATAATCGGTATTACCTCGGAAAACCGTGAATAGAATATTTACGGTGATGAATAATGCTGTTTACAAAGAAAAACAAATTTTCGCTCGGCGAAGCACAGATAAAGGAAGAACTTCTTTCAAAAGACGGCAAGCCTTTGCTGAAAATAAACCTTAAATGCCCCGAAATACAAGCAAATGCGCGTGAAAGCCTTGCGGTGTTCGCAAAGGGCTTTTACCAAAAGCTTATAAATTCCTTTGCCGAATACGCGAAAAGCGAGCTGTTAAGGGAAGCCGAAAACGCCTATAACGACTCGCCCGAGGATTTTTTGCCCTATTCGGCATTGATAAGCTATAACGTTACTTATCTTGACGAACGCTTTTTGTCTGTCGTGACCGATATTTCGGTTTCCGACGGAAAGGGCGCGCTCACCCGCGAGCGCAAAACGCAGGTTTGGGAGAGGGAATACGGCACAAAGTGTAAATTTTCTTATTTTATAAATAAAAAGGCGCTCGATTCGGTGTTGGAGGAGGCGTTTCCCGATATGCCGAAGAAAAATATCGACCGCGATTTGTTTGCGCTTACCGAAAAGGGTATGGTGGTTTATATAAAAAACGGCGACGGATATAGCGAAATCCTCGTGCCTAATGAAAAAAACACAGAGAAATTTTAGAATAGTATTTACTTTTTTTGACAATATGTTATAATACAAATATAAAACTTATTTAATTAGGAGTTTTTTGTATTATGAAACAGATACGCATCGCATTACTCGGTCAGGGCAGAAGCGGCCGCGATATTCACGGTTTGCATCTTAAAAAGGATACCGAACGCTTTAAGGTCGTTGCGGTTGTCGACCAGATGGAAATTCGCCGTAACCGTGCTGCCGCTGAATACGGTTGCGACGTTTACGCAAGCTACACCGAAATTCTGGACCGCAAAGATATCGACATTGTTGTCAACGCGCTTCCCAGTAATCTCCACTTTGCCGTAACCAAGGATCTTTTGGAGCACGGCTTCAACGTGCTTTGCGAAAAGCCCTTTGTTCCTACTGTTGAAGAATACGATATTCTCGTTTCGCTTGCCGAAGAAAAGGGCTTAAAGCTCTTGGTATTCCAGCAGAGCCGTTTTGCAAACTATTTCCTTAAGGTTAAGGAAGTTATCGCTTCGGGCGTGCTCGGCAGAATCGTTCACGTCGGCGTTCAGTTCAACGGCTATGCAAGACGTTGGGACTGGCAGTGCTGCCTCGATCTCAATGGCGGTAACCTTGCAAATACCGGTCCTCACCCCCTCGATCAGGCTCTTAACATTCTCGATTATTACGACGGTATGCCGCAGGTATTCTGCCATATGGACCGTTGCAACACCTTCGGCGATGCAGAAGACTATTGCAAGCTTATCCTCAAAGCACCCGACAGACCTATTATCGACCTCGATATTTCCTCCTGCGACGCGTATCCCGCATATACCTATAAGGTAGAAGGCACCCGCGGTACTCTTAAGGGCAATATGGCTCATATCGATTGGAAGTATTTCAAGGAAGAAGAAGCTCCCGAACAGAAGCTTATCCGCGAAAGCCTTACTATGGGCGAAGAAAAGCTTCCCGCATACTGCGTAGAATCGCTTAAGTGGTACGAAGAATCGTGGGACGGCGACCCTCAGGCTCCCTTTATTGCCGCTGTTCAAACCTACTACGACCAAGTTTATGCGCTTCTTACCGAGGGCAGAGAACACGATATCAAGCTCTATCAGGTGCGCCAGCAGCTCGCTATTATCCGCGAAGCACACAGACAGAATTTCTAAACCGCACATAAAGCATAAAGAAAGAGGTTGCGATTTGCAACCTCTTTTTGCGTTTAGCTGTTATTCGTAAACGGTTGGAAGAAATTCATTGTAGGTGAAGTTGGTTATGAATGTATCATCACCGGTAAGCGTTCTTAATTCCTCGCGCTCGATAAGTGTTGCGCTTCCGTCCTCGGAAATTATAAAATAACTGTCATCGAGATAACAGCCGCTTTCGTTGTTTAATTCGCCGGTCATTCTCCAAGCGACACGAGCGACAGAATATATCTTTCCGCCGTGTTTTATATATTTTCCCGAAAGCATCGGCTTGCTCGTTTCAAAGCCGTTTGGAATATCGGTGTGCATCGGCGAAAGCGAATCGAGATTTGTGTTTTCAAAAAAGTCGGCAATATTAGGCAGCTTGGCTATTTCTTCCTCGGTAAAGGCTTCGCCGTAATATGTGACGTCGCCGTCCTTTTCGGAAATGCGTATCATTTCGTTCGTGGCGAATCCGTAAATATGGCGTACGAAGAATATAGCCGCTTTGTTTTGAACGTACGCCTCCTGCGAATAGATCCCGTTTTCGAAAGGTTTGCAGTGTGCCAAAACCGCCTTTGCCTCGTCGTATGCGAATATTTCGGAATACAAAACACGGTCAAGCGGCGTGTGATACATTTTGCCCAAATAATTATGAACTCTTTTCTTTGCCTGCTCCAACGTGTCGCCGATCATAACAAGGAAATTGTCGCGGTCGTCAAAAAATTTAAGCATATATTCTTCTTTGTAAAATCCGTTTTTCCAGCCCTTTTCGCGCCAAAGCGAAATATCGAGCACACCGTCGGTAAAGGGGACGAAGCAGAACTCGGGATAACCGGGAATGGTTTCAAACATCATCGAAAATGCTTCCGCGCGTTTTTGCGTTTCGTTTGCAAGAACGTAATTTTCAAACCCTTTTTGCTTGAACGCAAAAAGTATTTCGTCGTAATTCAAAAGCACGTTCACATCGAGGTAAGTCGGAACGGTAAGATATATCTCGCTCGGAAGATTTTTACCGTAAACCGATTCGGTTATCTCCATTACTATAACGTGGTATCTTGGCTCTGCCGACAAAGAGTCTAATCGTGCGTAGGTATCGGGCAGTATCTGCTGTACTTTGCCAACTGCCGTCATGCCCATACCGAAAAGAACGTAAGGGGGTGACGGTTCTGCCTGCTGCGCGCCATACGAATTGCCGTTTGCCGCAACCGCAGGATTCATCCATAAAGGCTCGTCGCTCATCGTGTGGTTTAATTCGGAAGGCGGTGTCGGCACAGAAGTTTCTCCGTTCGAGGTTTCTCCGCCCGAAATGTCGGGAATACTGCTTTCGCCGTCCGAAACGTCGCTGTTTGAGCTTTCGTTATCCGAAACCTCGACGTTTGAATTTTCGCTGTTCGAAACGTTATCCGAAACGTCGCTTTGTTCGGGGTTTGAAACGACAGCCGATACGGTGCCCGAGCTTTCGTTATCGGGCTTTGATTGGTTTTCTGCTTTACTGCTTTCAAAACCTTCGTTTTCACTCGTTATGTCGCTGTAATAGGGCAGTTCGGTTTCGCCCGTAAAGCGCAAAACCGCGAAAATCGAGCCGAAAATCACGCAAAAGCAAGCCGCGATTACCGCTGTTTTTAAAACGTGTGTCCGCTTTCTTTTCGGAATAAGCGATTTTTCGATATTATCATAGCGTTCGAGCAATTCTTCGTCTATCTGCCCGACTGCTTTTAAAAACTTTTTCATATATCAATACCCTCACTTTCAAATTTTTTTCGCAATTCCTTTTTTATTTCCGCAATACCTTTGTTCACAGAAGCCTCGCTGCAGCCGAGCTTTTCTGCTATTTTCGCAATAGGTATGGCAAAGAAATAGCGGCTTACGAAAATATACAGTTTTTTGTCGGAGGTGCTTTTCAGGTAGGCGTTTATAACGTCGCTTAACGCTTTCGCTTCAAGCTCACTTTCGGGTGTGCTTTGATGAGAAATAAAGCCCTCTAACTCGTCGAACGACAGCACGGCATCACGCGGGATACGCTTTTTTCGGTTTGCTTCGGCGTATTTATCGAAAGCAAGATTGCGCGTTATCTTCGATAAAAAGGCGCGGAAACGGATGGGGCGTGTCGGCGGTATAGCGTTCCAGACGTTCAAATAGGTGTCGTTCACGCATTCCTCGCTGTCCTGTTCGTTGTATAAAATATTGTTTGCTATTGTAAAAAGGTAGCTTCTGTATTTTCGCTCGGTTTCCTTAATCGCGTTTTCGTCGCGATCGAAATACAAAGCGATTATCGCTTCATCGGAAAGTAAAGTGCTGTTGCGCTGTTCCATACTGACCTCCCTTTGGATTGAATAGCTATTCATCTATAAAGACGGCAAAAAGAGGAAAAACTGTAATATATTTACTGTAATATATTTTTAATATTAACATACAAACCGTTAAAATTAAACAGTTCTTCGGTTTTTGCATAAAATAATAAAGTATTGCCAAACAATATTTACGGAGTGATTGTATGGAATTTTTTGCGGGAGCAAACACGGTAAAGGGTTTTGTATCGATTTTCGACGAATGCTTTAAAGACATAGAAACGCTTTATATACTTAAAGGCTCGAGCGGATGCGGAAAATCGACGCTTATGCGCCGTATCGCGGGAAGAGCGCAACGGGAGGGAATCCCCTTTGATACCGTGCGTTGCTCGGCAGACCCCGAAAGCCTCGACGGTGTTATTCTGCCCACCCTAAGCGTTGCGGTGGCGGACGGCACGAGCCCGCACCTGCTCGACGTGAAATATCCCTGCGTGCGTGAAACCATTATTAATCTCGGTGAGTTTTGGGAAAGCTCGCTTATAACGCCGCACCGTGAAAAAATAATCGAGCTTATCGATAAAAAAAGCGAATGCTATTCCTCGGCATACAGAACGCTTGCGGCATACGGCAGGGTCGAGGACGCTTTGCACAAAACCGTATCGGGCGCGCTTAACCGCAAAAAGCTCGATGAATTCGTAATTTCGCTTGCCGAAAAGCTTGCGCCCGAAAAGGGGGAATGCAGGCGGTTGCTTTGCAGCGCGCTTACTGCGGGCGGAATAAAGACCTTAGAAACCTTCGGCGAGGTAAAATGCGTTTACCGTATAAAGGGAGCAGCTTCGCAGGATGTGCTGGATGCCTTGCTTATGGCGGTAAAGGAGCGCGGATGCGAATGCACCGTTGCCTGCCGACCTACCGATGCTTCGCTTGCCGAATCGCTCTATTTTAAAGCAAGCGACACGCTCGTCACTCTGCTCGACACGCCGCCCTGCACGATATATTCCGAGGAGGTCAATATCTCTGCCGCGCGCTTTACCGATAATTCGCGTCTTGCTTCCTCCCGTGCGAGGCTGAAAACGGTTTCGCGCCTTGCCGAAGAGCTGTTAAGCGACGTCTGCCGCGACCTTGCCGCCGCAAAGGCGGTGCATTCCGAAATAGAAGCGCTCTATATCCCCGCGATGAACTTCGAAAGGCTAAACGAATTTACGCTTGGGCTTATAAACTCCGTATTTGCGAATAAATAAGCGCCGATTGCCATATATATCAATCGAAAGGACGGTTTTTATATATGGAGAAGCATAAAAAAAGAAGAGCTCCGCAAAGCGGAAACCCTTATATCGATGGGCTTGTAGCCGGCGGAATAGGCGCAGGTGTATTGCTTTTACTTGTGCTGTTGTTGCCGTTACTGCTAATTACCTTCGACGACCCGAATTCGCTCGCGTTGCCCGCGGTATGCCTTTCGGCGTTTGTCGGTGGAGCCGTGTGCGGTGTTATCGCGGCGAGCCGATGCAAAGAAGCTCCCCTGCTTTCCTCGCTCGTGGGGGCGGCGGTAATGCTTTCGGCAATACTCGTTGCCTCGCTTGCCGTTGGCGGAGAGGCGAATATTACGGCGGGCATACTTGTTGCCGCAATATTGCTTGCTTCCTGTGTCGGTGGCGCGTTTGTTACACAACGCTTTTTTGCAGACAAAAAACGCAATATGAAAAAGGCACTTAAACGCCGATAAAATTACACCCTTGATTTTTCGGGCTTTGCGTGGTATTATAAATATATAAAGAAGGAAAGGGTGTGCGCGATGAGACTTCAGGAATCGGGCGAAATGTATCTCGAAACGGTTTACGTGCTTTCGAAGGAGCTTCCGATAGTGCGTGCTATCGATATATGCGAATATCGCGGCGTTTCCAAACCGTCGGTTTCCCGTGCGGTCGGCATACTCAAAAACGGCGGCTACATAGATTGCGGCGAGGATGGCGGGTTAACGCTTACCGAGCTTGGGCTCGAGGTTGCCAAAAAAATGTATGAACGCCACACGGTCCTTACCGATTATCTCGTTTCGCTCGGTGTCGATGCCGAAACCGCATCGGAGGACGCCTGCAAAATCGAACACGTTATTAGCGAAGCGACGTTCGAGGCAATAAAAAAACAAATAAAATAATTTTCGAAAATATATGCACCGATAACAGTCTGTTCTGTGTCGGTGCATTTTTTTACCTTGCATATATATTTTGCTTTTACATAAATTAAACTCGATGCGAAATCAAAATCGAAGGAAGTGTTGCATTGAAGATGAACAGCAAAAAAACAAATAAGCTTGTTGCGGTGCTGATCTCGGTAATGCTGGTTTTTTCGCTGTCGGGAGGATTTTCGGTAAGCGCCGAGGTCGGGAATATCGAAGAGCTTATACCCGGCGGTATGGCGTTCGGCGTAAAGTTTTTTACCGAAGGGGCGGTCGTGCTCGGTACAACGGGCGTCGATACCGCGTCGGGCGTCGTTTCCCCTGCGAAGGATGCGGGCATTAAATCGGGTGATATAATCGTAAGAGCGGGCGGCAAGGAATTCGAAACGGCGAACGAGCTGGTTTCGATAATATCGGGTAGCGGCGGAAAGCCTATCGTTATCGCCTATGTGCGTAACGGCCAAGAGGCATCGGTGACGGTTACCCCCGCGCGCGATTGCGAAAACGGAAGCTACCGTATCGGCGTGCTTGTGCGCGATTCGACTGCGGGTATCGGCACGGTGACCTTTATCGACCCCGAAACGCTCGATTTCGGGGGCTTGGGACACGGTATTTACGATAACGAAACAGGAACTCTGCTTCCGCTTTCGCGCGGTGCGGTGGTCGATGTCGAAATAACCGACGTGATAAAAAGCGAGCGCAATTCCCCCGGCGAGCTTCGCGGAAGCTTCGACAACGCGCTCATCGGGGAGCTTTGGGATAATTCCGAGCAGGGCGTTTTCGGACGTCTTTCCGAAATACCCGATACCTCGTACGAGCCTTTGCCCGTAGCACCGCGGAACGAGCTGAAGGAGGGGAAGGCGTGTATATTAACAACGCTTTCCTCCGGCGGTATCGGCGAATACGAAATCGAAATAGAGCATATATACAGCGGCTCGGGAACGACGAAGAACTTTTTAATACGCGTTACCGATGAATCGCTTATATCGCAAACCGGCGGTATCGTGCAGGGTATGTCGGGCTCTCCTATTATACAAGACGGAAAGCTTGTCGGCGCGGTTACTCACGTGTGTGTAAATCAATGATACCTACAGCTATGTAGGTAACCTGATGATACCTACATAGCCTTAAATTTTTGGAAGCCGAGGGTAAAGGTCGATTTCGATCTGACCATTGGCTTCCTTTTTGTACACGATCTTTTTCAAGATTTCTTTGAGCAGGGCGTTCCTTTCCTCGTTGCTCATTTCATCGTAACTTGCCAGCAAGGTCTCTGTCTGCGGAATGAGATTTGCTTTTGCGTTGTCGCTTTGCTCCATACGAGCGATTGTAATCTCGTTTTCGGAGATTTTTGCCTTGATCTCTGCAACGGAAGCGTTCAGCTTTTCTTGACGAGCTTTGAAAACTTCGAGCGTATATGCACCCTGTTCAACAAGGTTATATGCGTTCTCTAACTGAGTGTTAAGCTTCTGCAGTTCAGCCGTATGCTTCTTGTTTTGATTTCTGAGAGCTTCAATATCATTTGCGTACCCAACGGTATCAATCTTTATTCGATAACCCTTGAGCCATTCCCTCAGAGCAGAAATGATTTGTTTCTCAACCACATCGTAATCGGAACTGACGTTGTGGCAATTTCTGCTGTTCACGCAGCGAAGTCTTGCTCGGGAATCTCTTGATTTTGAACTGGTGGTTCTGCCAATACGCTTACCGCACTCAGCACAAAACAGGAGACCAACAAAAGCGTTTTGCAATTCAAATTCATCCTTAACCCTTGCTGCAGGTTGTTTTTCAAGACGAATTTGCTGTGCAAGCATGAAGTCTTCCTCGGTAACGAGAGCTTCGTGAAGCCCTTCAAACACCTTGTAATCTTCAAGGTTCTTTTTACGCTTGATTTTCTTTTTAACCTCGCCATTCTCAATGGTCTTAATCTGCTGGCTCCATCCACGACGAATTTTTCCCATATAGATAGGATTAGTGATGATATTGCTGATCGTAGAATACGTCCACAAATCTCCGTGACGGGTAGGCACATTATTGTCATTCAGATGGTTGGCGATAATCTTGGTTCCAGCGTGGTTCAGAAACATCTTGAAGATTGTCTTGATGTGTTCGGCTTCTTCCGGGTGAGGTTCAAGGGTGTAGCCTTTCTCATTCGGCAGCTTCACTCGCTCATATCCATAAGGGGCGATACTATTGATGTATTTTCCCTCGGAAGCGGAGCTATCTCTGCCTCGGATCAGACGACGATTGATAGTCTTGTACTCACGACGGCTCATAAAGAGACCGAACTCAAAGTATTCCTCGTCAAACTCGTTACAAGGGTCATAGGTTTTGGTGGGGGTAACGATCTTGGTAGAAGAATATTGGAAGACCTGGCTGATATACGCTTGGTCAGCGCCGTTGCCTCTGGCAAGACGTTCAAGGTCAACGACTAATACTCCGGCATAAATGCCTGCACTGACTTCTTCGAGTAATTTTTGTATTTCGGGTCGTGCGGCGATTGATTCACCGGAGACTACCTCATAATAAGTTTTAGCAATATAATATCCACGATCTTCCGCAACTTTATCAAGGATTGCTTCATGTCGTTTCAAAGTGTCCTCAACACTCAACTCAGCATAATCACGATCAAAGCGAGATTTTCGGAGATATTTAACATATTGCTCCATGGGGTGCCTCCTTTCTATTATATATTATAATTTCTTCTTTTCAGTGAATCAATGTTGTCGGGTATGTAAAATATGTAAACGCCGCAGCCTTATGACTGCAGCGTTGTAGTAATGGGCTGATGTTCAGATATTGATGCCACGGCAGAGGGTTCCTGCGGCTTAGACAGGTATCTGCGTTTGTATGAATCAGAGACCACTCTGCTGACCGAGCCGATCAAACGAGTGGAATCGACTTCGCAAAATTCATCGTGGATTCTAATGGTAGAAACATCATTTTTGAGTTCGTGTACAACCATGTCCTCATCCTTTCTGCGGAACGCTGACGATTTTAGTTTTTCCTTTTTGGGGTTTCTTATTCAAAAAGCCCCAGACTTACACCGATGCAGGCATCCACCTTACACATTTGGCTTTTATCCAGGGTTCCCATATACTTCATGACACGGCTCTTGTCTATCGTTGTGATCTGTTCGAGGAGAACCATCGAAAAGTCGTTGAGACACGCCATGTTTTCAAGGCGGTAATGGGTAGGTTGTTCTGTTTTCTTCCACACACGGGAAGTGATAGGGGCTACGATAAGTGTGGGTCCGAAATGGTTCCCAATATCGTTTTGAAGTGTCAACACCGGGCGACATCCGCTTTGCTCAGAGCCGATGTTTTTTCCGAGGTCAACAAGGTAAATATCGCCACGGAGATAATTCCAGTTGGCCTTTATTCTTGATTTCATAATAACCTCCTTATGTGCTATGTACAGAGGCGAACAGCCGAAGCAGTTCGCCTCCCGATTATGCTTTTCAATACCGTATTTATCTCATCCCCCGGTAGTGGGACTCACCAGACGACGGCTTGCGAAGCCGTTCCATAGGAATCTAACCTCCCCGCCTTCTTTGTGGCCAGGCTGCGAATTACAGAAGTATCGTTAGCCCTGTGACCGTCATCGCCGGTTTGGTAGCAATCCAAATCTCGCAGGTTATGGTGATTTATCGCTCGCCTCTAATAAGGGTCGTGGCGCTCACCCTGCCGTAGCTCGTGGGACACAGGAACGTATCTGATGAGTGGCTATTCAGTTTTCAAGGATCAATCATGTCGGCTTAAACCGACATGGGAAAGGAGTATCAGAATAATGTCCCTTCACCTAACGCCGTTTTGGGGGCGGTTTTGCCCCCTGTTTTTTAGGATTCGGGAAAACTTTTTTTGATTTTTTTCTTTGCGGCAAGAATTGACTTGGAAATCCGCTGATGGTCAACGCCTTCGATCTCACCGATTTCATCAAGGGTTAGCCCATCAACTTCGTACATCCAAAGTCTGCGGAACTGTATTTCTGTCAGCTTATCCTTGAGTTTCACGACCATATCGGAAGCCATTCTTCGTTTTTCTGTACGTTCGTGCTGACGTTCCATAATCACATCAGTAGCAGGGACGGAGAGAGCTGCCTCGGAAAGAGTGTCTGCAGAAATTATGTGATTGGCTTCTCGGTGGTCGAGCTTTTCTTCTTCGTGGAAGTTTTCATCTGACCATTTTTTGAAAGCGAGAAATTCTTCTTCACTTGGAAAATCATCGCGAGTGATGACTATGGGCTTGCCGGTTGCAGATGGATACACGATGGCATCCGGATTTTTCTTATTGAGCGTATAAATGCTGTTTTTGTTTACCATTTGTCGTTCCTCCGTTTCGATTTGGGCGGGTGATGAATCGAACCCAAAACGGCGGAGAACGACAGCCAACAGAAAAGCTGTGAAAACGACAAAAAGCGCGCGCCCGTACACAATGACGAGCGCGCGCAAATGAACGCAGAGAAGTATTTACATGATTTGAGAGTACATATTCGTTGCCGGAGTTACCCGGAGGGGGAGCTACGCTTTTTTTAGCTGGTGAAGATCATGGGTATTGTGTAGAAAACCAAAAACAAGCACGGCGGCATCCTCCTGAGTGCCGCCGCAAAAGGTCTGTTATTCAGAAACGGGTTACGCATTTGGCAATTCTGGACAGCTCCTTTGCGGCAAGGCAGAATTGACCGCATGGGATGCGGCTATGCGTAACATCATAGGAAATAAAAGGGAAATCTTAGGGGTGCTAATCGGGAGAAATGCGGGATGAAATCGGGAGAAAATAGGGATGAAAAAACCGGATGACGGTTTTATTCGTCATCCGGCTCGGTATGAAAGCGGTAGCCAATGCCCCACACATTCTTTATGTAGTCATTTCCCGTAGTTGAGAGCTTCTGCCGCAAGGTCTTGATTTGCGCCTTTACGACTTCATCTACATTGTAGGCGGAGTGTTCGTCCCACACATGGCTGTATAGCTGTTCCCGGCTGAATACCTGTCCGGGGTTACTGGCAAGACAGAAAAGCAAATCAAACTCTTTTCGGGTCAATCGCAAATCCTTTCCGTTCAGCAACACACGTCTGGCAGGCGGATCAATAACAAGGTCTTTGCCGAAGACCAGCGTATAGCATATCTCCGGCTGGGGCTTCAGCTCACAATATAGCTGCATGAGTGCCTGGGCTTGTACCAGACATTCCTCCAGCGAATACGGTTCTCCGATGTATGCGTGAGCGCCTGCCTGCAATACCCGCAGTCGCTCCACATGACAGGATTGGGAGGACAGGATTAGTATGGGGGTTGTCTTTGCTTTTCGGATCGCTCTGAGCAACTTGTAATCATCTTCGGCAGATATACTGGCATCCAGAATAACCAAGCAATATTCCTTGTGTGCGAATAACATCAACGCCTCATTCATGGAGGACACACAAATAATGTCTGTGTTGTCACAAGAAAGACTGTCTTGTACCATTTGAGCAGCCATACGATCTGCATTGATTATCATTATATTCTTCTTCATTGCGTCCTCCTTTCTGAATATTGCACATTAGAGCCATTAGCCTCTGTCAACAAATTGGAATTTGTCGATTTATTTGCAAACACTTTATTTTGAAAATGCTAATTGATATTTAGGTAAAATAATTTTTACAAATACCGCTATATTGATTGCTAAAATGATTCCATACACAATTCGAATTGCCAATTCTGGAAAGAGCAGTGAAATACCGTTCATATCGCCGCCTCCGAAGAAACCACAAAGAACGCTTAAATATACGGGGTCAATTAGAAGCATTGCAATCGTGATGTAGTACATACATGCCTTAAAGATTTTTGAAGAAGCATCTCCGATTTTATTCACAAGCAGAACAAGAATATACGCCGTTATAAAAGTTGCGATAGAACCTACAAGGCAGAATATACCCAACTGAATATCTGTCATCCTCTCAGCGTAAATATCAATCTGCATCCCCAAACCCATGATATTGATTTGTTTGAATGCTCCTGTTATAAGCGCATATATTAGATGCGCACCTTCATGAATAATGTAATATGCCAGAACTGCGGATAGCAATCCTACATATTGACGTGTTCGTTTATTCATATAATCTACCCCTCCAAAACTTAAATATCGCTATCAAACACAGCCTTTGATATAGCCACGATTCTTTCAATATGTTTCAATTCTGCATTTTCTAATTTCATTAAATCATATGTTTTGCAAAGCCGCAGGGCTTTCATCATACCAATATGCTTCATTCCGTTTGTCCGCCTTTCCGGTTGTATAATCATCCATCATTGTTCTATCTCGCTTTTCGGCTCTGAATAAGCAATGAGCGCAAGAATTATAAGGACAATTCCCGAACCAATCATAATCCATTGTAAAGGAAATTTGTCCGCCATAGGTCCGAAGAGTAGCATACCGATTGGATAACAGCTTGAATACAAAGAACTCATAAGACCGAAGACACGTCCTTGCATTGTGCTTTCTGTTTCTTCTTGGAGCATAGTTGTTATCGTCGTTTGCGCCGCAGTCAATGCAATACCGTACAATCCCATTAAGACAAGATACAGATAAAAGAAAGAACTAACGCCCATACCGATTGCCATTGCTCCAAACAAAAGTAAAGCAATAGCCAATGTCAATCTGCGACTTTTGAAGCCTCCCCAAACGCTCATAAGCAAACCGCCCAACATCATACCACCAAAGCCGACAAGCTCTACCGCTGTTAAATACCAATAGGTATCTCCATATACACGGCTCACAAGTAATCCCGACAAGTAGCCTGCGGGTACCGTAAAGAAAACGAACAAGCCGTATATTGTCAGCGTTTTACGGATTGATTTATGGGAATACGCATAGCGGGTACCGACTCCCATATCTGCCAAAATTGATGGTGTTTGTTTTGATAGCTCTTGTTTTGGAAGGCGTACACACAAAAACAATCCAATTCCAATCAAAGCTGTTACTACATCTATTCCCAAAGTAGAGCGTAGCGTATTGATTGACAAAACAACAGCCGCGACAGCAGGGGCGGCAAATTGAACAACGGCTTGCATTGTAGCATTTATTCCGTTGTAACGCATTAGATGTTCCTCCGGGACAAGTTGCGGAATGGTCGCATTTACCGCAGGATTTTGAATACCCGCGCCCGCAGAGCGTACAATAGACATAATCAACAAGGCTGTAAGTAACATTGGCTCTGCTGTGATATAGGGCATGATCAGCAGCATTAGCAGCGTTACAGTTGCAATCAAAGTATCAGCAACGATAATAAGATATTTTCGATTATATCGATCTGCCAAAACCCCGCCTAAAAAAGAAACGAAAAATTGCGGGAGATAGGAGCAAATTGAAAAAGCCGCTACCCACAAACCACTATTTGTTTGTAAAGTTACATACCATACGATTGCCATTTGAACAATTTGCGATCCAAATAGCGAAATACATTGGCTTGTAAAAAACAAGATTGCTCGTTTTCGCCAATTACTTTGTTGTTCCACCATTTTCTATATCCTCCTTGTGTCCCGGAGAAAGTACAAAACGCTGTGTTGGATAACCAAACTCAACAAGTAATTCTCTTTCTGCAAAACCAAGCTGTTTTAGCAAATTACGATAACCCGTATCTGCCTTGTCGCCTTCTCTATATGTGGTCGTGCAGATTTCTTGATTGGGTAAATACGTTTCAAGCAGAGCTTCCAAAAATAACTTTTGAATACCTTTGTTGCGGTATTGTGGGTGTACGCCTAAAAAGTCAATACATCCCGATTGAGAAGAAAAAGTCATAGCACCGATTAAGACATCTTTGTCTTTCAAAACAAGGGCGCGTTTTTCATTTATGGCAATTACAAGTTTACTCAAATAGTCCGCTTCATCCATAACCGGATATCCATCAATGACCAATCGCATTAAGTCCATCCAAGCGGAAATATCCGCTTTTTCCGCAACACAAATATCATCTTTGGTGAGTTCCGTTTTTGATGTATTTCTATGTAATGTAAAGCGCAACTGCAACGGATAAAATTCGCAGTTTTCCCTATACTCTGCAGGTGGTATTTTATACATAGACTTAAATATGGAAGAAAATGCTTGCTGACTTTCATAGCCGCAGATAAAGGCGATTTCTATAATAGGTTTCTCAGAAAACACCAATAACTTTGCGGCTTCGGTCAACTGTCTGCGTTGTACATAATCGTGAATTGTCATTCCTACCGTAGAGGTAAACATACGATGCAAATGATATTTTGAGTAGTGAATTTCATTTGCAACTGTTTCAAGATCAATTTTGCCGTCAAGGTTATTTTCGATATAGTCTATAACCATTTCAATATTTATTACTTGATGTTCCATTTATACATTCCTCCTTTCTCAACAAATAGGATAACATAAAATCACAACGGAGTTTTAATTATTCTTGCTGTTATACTTAAGGTAAAGGTCAATAGGGGCTTTTAGCTTTTGTTTCCTTTAATCTGCCGTCGGCGGGCTTTTTCGCGTCTTTGGGAATAAGCCACACGCGGCTTAAACGCACCACACCGTCAATGCGGTTATCTTCGCAAAGTTTCTGTATGCGCCGTTCGGAAATATCCCACAGTCTCGCTGCGTCTTGTACTGTCATATACTCAAACATAGGTTATCCCTCCTAAAAGTGATAGCGCAATACATTATATACGGTCAAACGAATAATATCAAGAAACATTCTGTGAATTTTTTGAATTATAATAGCTAATCATAGGAACTATGTAGACATATCCGAAACAGAAGATGAACTGTAAAATGTTATAGGGTGAATAAAAATGGCAAAAAGAACAGTACCACTATACGACTTCAATGCCTTTGGGCAAGCAATAAAATCTGCACGAATGGAGCGGAAGGAATCCCGCAAGGATGTTTGCGATGCAATGAACATTTCTCCGCGCTATCTTGCAAATATTGAAAATAAAGGTCAGCAGCCGAGCTTGCAAATCTTTTATGAGCTTGTGACCCGCTATTCCATATCCGTGGATCAGTTCTTCTTCCCGAACAAAGATGCAGAGAAGAACACACAGCGGCGTCAGCTTGATGCTCTGCTGGATAGCATGAGCGATGACGGACTGGAAATCGTCACCGCTACGGCGCAGAAAGTTGTTGAAGTTGAGAAAAAGCACGAAGCAGCAGCGGAGTGATCCGCTGTTGTTTTGTTATCCGGTTCAGGTGGGGTACAATTTGTACCCTTTCTGAAAAATCCAGTCGGTGACTGGATTTTTTGAAACCACAAAACATGTAGATTTTTTCATACTTTTGGTGGTATAATTATTATGAACAGTCAAACCAACGGGGGACAAAACGATGAATGAAATAGAAAGGCAGTGGGATAAAACCGCTGCCTTTCTGCATGAGTACAATTATCAAACTCTTTTAATCTAATGGCTGTCCTGGGCCTGTAATAGCGTGTTCGCTGTTGTCAGCATTCGGATCGTGAGTAGCACCATAGATCAGCTTATTTTTGAGTGTTTCATTAAAGAAGTCTGGATCATCTGAATGGGTGGAAAGGTAATATGTGTACCCGGCATGATCGAACACGGCATATCCGTGGTAATCCTGCTCATAACCTAAAGTAATCCCTTCCGCTGCGTAATCAGCAGTTGTCTTTTCACTATATCTGACAGCGTAACCGTTCATTTCCACAGAAAATTGACCAGACCACAGGGATGTATCGATTGCACTCGTGTCACCATTGAAGGAAATGAAACAATGGATATAGTCGCCGGAAGATTGATCGTTAATACTATCACCGTTACTAAGGCTGACAGATAGGTTATGCCAATCCGGTGCATTATCAAATAAGCCGTTTTCGGCAATTTCCAAGATGTATTCACTATGGTATTCTCCGGGCATAGTGAGTTGATCTAAAAGCAAATTTGTGCCGCAAATAGCTTCAATTTGGCCAAGGTCGGCAGTTTGGAAGTGTGTTTTGCTCCAGTTAGGGTCATCTGTTTGATTCATATAGGGGAACCATTTCAAAGCGCCAATAACTACAAAGCACAGACAAGCGGCTACAAGTGCATAGCGAAACCATACGATTATATTGCTCTTATGGGTTGGCACATACTCAACCGCTCCAGTTACAAGGTCATCGTCAATATATCCGATGGCAATAGCCAACTTAGGTGTGTTCGTCATACCTCAATACCTTCTTTCTTCAAAAACTCTCTCAACTTGATACGGGAGTGATACAGCATATTTTTGACTTTACTTTCTGTAAATGAGTATCGTTGTGCAATGTCGCTGATAGAATCGAAGAAATAATATTTACGGATAAATACATTTCGGGAATCTTCCTTTTCTTCCCGAAGGAACTCGCTAATTACCTTGCCCACATCTGCGTATTCCCAATCCGGGGAAAAATGATTGCTCGGCAGCACATCCTCCAGATCAGAGTATGATACCGTTATGTTTTGGGATCGCTTCAATGCACGGTTAAAATCCAGTTTTTTCATAGACAGAAAACGGACGATTTGACAAATAAACGCCATAAAATTATTTGGGCGTGTGGGTGGGATTTTGTTCCATACACTTAAATATGTATCGTTTACACATTCCTCTGAATCTTCATCATTGAATAGAATATTATTCGCCACACTAAAACATAGCTTTCCATATTTCTTGTCTGTTTCTTCGATTGCCTTTTCGTTGCGCGCAAAGTACAACTCAATTATTGTCAAGTCATCCATGCGTTCACCTCCCTCTTTTGAATCTTAAAGGCCTTTCACACCATAAGTACGATTATATCGGCGTTGGTCGCAAAATTTTTGAAAAAAGTTAAAATATTTTTTTTGCGCTTCTGAGCCGGAGAAACTAATATGAAAATCGTCCGGGTCGATTGCAACAATAGGCTTGTTCTGAGCCTGAGCGTAGTGGACTGTATAGCCGGTGCCGCTTCGCTTATTAGCTTGCATATCATAAACAGCCAGAACAATATCCGCGTGATTTACAAGATAGCGGTTGCGGATATAATAACAGTCCTTGCTATATTCTTCCTGTGTCAAAATTACATCGCAGCTCCGATCCAGCAGGGCGTGATACCGGGCTTGCTGCGCCGGTGTCCATTTCTGATCCTGGGCGGCAAACGGGACAACACAATGTAGCTTTATTTCTGGATGCAGCTCCATAAGGGCAAGAACAGCTTCTCCCGCCCATAGGTCGATACCCAAGGCACATCCGGTATAGAAGTTCGTTATACCTTGTCTATATAAAAAGTTGATCTGCTTTGCCAACACCTCTTTCAGCTCGATGCAGGCCAGGTGTGTTTCGTCATACTTAAAAGAAAACCTCGTTGGCCTATGTCCGGTAAAGGCACAAGAGGTTTTCTTCATAAGAGGTTGTGATTCAGTTGCTTCGTTTTCCATGATTGATACTCCTTGCTTGGTAGATTTAGATTATATTATAACATATATTTGTGAACTTTTCTGCACTTTCAGTTCATGTAGTGTGTTCTTTCAATTCTTGTTTACAAAATATCACCCGTGCCACCTGAATGATGACACGGGTGATGATTTTATACTTTAATCGTCATAATACCACAGCGCATCCGTATCGCTGTTATAAGGAGAGTAGCCTTGTGCATGGCGATAAAGCCCCATCATTCCCCATTTGGATGTAACCAAAGTGCTTGAATACTTTATACCGGAATGAATAGGAATATAGTTACCATCTGCATCAGCCTGCAACCACACAACTTTTGCTCCATTAGAAACAGTTGAAGGAATGGTGTTGATGTTGGAAGTGTAAGTTACATAGGAATAGCTACCATCGTTGATATATGCGGACGGGTATGGCATCCAATGTGTATTAGAGGATGCAGTACTGTACCACGCATACGAATGGCAGTTGTACTTAATTGTAGGATCGCGCAGAACGGTTAAATTCGGATAGTATTCTTCCTGATATTCCACGGCCATATCATAATCCTCGTCAGTCAATTCTCCAGAATACTTTCGTGTAGGAACTGATGTGCCATTAGGCGTTGTTACAGACGAGGTAGTATAGGAGTAACCATTATTATCCAGAGCTTCCTGCGCTTCCTGGTCGGAGCAACCTGTCATTACTCCGACAAACAAAACAACAGAGAGAAGGAGCGCGAGACAGCGATAAACTGATCTTTTAGTTTTTATGTTTTTCATAGCAACCTCTCTTTAGAACACATATTCTTTTACGCACTCAACGATTTCGTCCCACAGTTCGTCGGAGTATTCACCGACACCCAAACCCTGCAAGAAATTCATCACAACAGGTTCTGTGTCAGCAATTTCTTTGAATTCAGCACAATCCATATAAAGGATCTTACCGGCGATAAGTGCAGTCGTAATGGGATTGATTTTTCCTTCGTATTCGTCAACTGCGATGATACATTTTTCAACGCAGATGTCGAGTAATTCCTGACGCATTTCATAGGTCATAGTCTGCAATACATCATCAGAAGCAAGCATCAGTTCAAGATACTTTAATCTCAGCGAACCATATTTGTCTGTGCTAATTACGCTATCGTAGTCAACTTGTTCATAGAAGTCGATCACGACAGAACCAACATCATCGCGGGCAAGAAGTTCGGTTAAGCCGTTGTAATTCTTAGCGACATTCTTAAAGCCTGCTGTCAAATTGTCGTAAAATACAATATTTCCGAACAGCGGATAATCGAGGCAAGTCACCAGCAGACCTTCGGTTGTCATTTCTTCAAGCGTATCCTTGGAGAGCGCAAGCATAGCATTTCGTTCTGCCGGTTGAACAGTTTTAATTTTTTCATTCAAATCTGTATAATCGTGAAAAACAGGGGTGGCACCACGGGAATGAGAAGTTGTGATGATGTCCTTATACCAAACGGTAGAAGTTGTGGCAGCAGCATGAACACAAACTGCACCTGCGATAGATGCGATAGCAACGATCATGCAAAGACTCACAACGAGAAGTGATTTATGTTTTTTCATTTGAAATCTCCTTATGTTCAACTGTTTTAATTTCTCTGCTATATGGCGCATAATCCATCTGTCAAGTAGGGTTATGCGCCAAACCTGTTGATTCTCAATCGGAGCCTCCAGAAGCAGAGGGCGAAATAAGAAGACCAGCGTATAAACCCATACCGAGTATTGAATACAATCATCTCTATTCCACCTCCTGTATCGGTATTTGAAGTTCGTGCAGCCCGTAAACATAGCTGCAGAGGGGCATACACTCCCTTTCACCCCATAAGTACGATTTTATCGGCGTTGGTCGCAACTTTTTTGAAAGTTTTTTGAAAAATATTTTTGGGGAGGACGGGAGGGGACGAAAGGACGAAGAAAGCGGAAAACGACAGTTTCATGATTGTTGAGACTCTACCCAAATCCCTGCAGAACACAGAAGTTGTGTTCCGGAACGCAGGATAAATCCTGCGGCTACGCGCTTTTACAAATCGCCGTGCGAAAAGAAATTGCCCACACCAACATTTCTGTTGATGTGGGCAGGTAGGTATATGTGTTATTTCTGGAGGATTGTCACGAAGCAAATTTCTTATCAATTAAACGGAATAGTTTATAAGAAATCTGACCAGCCGCATAGCAGATGACAGCAAACAAAATGAGTTGCCACCATACAAAACCGGGGATCAGTTTAATTCCTGAGAACAATCCTACGGATAAGATTACGACCCATATAAGCCCTTTAAGCAAGTATTTCATAACTATCCTCCATTCTTCATTTTTTAGAAGTGCATATTGTCGGTTGCGTTATAGACATCCTGATAAGCCAGTCTGCAAACATTGCAACAAGTACCAACCTGGAAAAGCAAAACTTCAGCGGCACCAGTTGCACCAACGGCACCAACGATTGCCGTGATTGCCCCAGGGGTAAGAACACCACCAGTAGCTATGGCCATTCCTGAAATAAATCCTGCTGCAAAACTCGTAACCATAGAAACCCCACAAGCAGAAACCGCTTCCCACTCTTTGTCATTCAGTGCATTGACTGCATCAAACCATGCGTCCAGCTCATCTTCGTTAGAACTGTTTTCATACAACATGAAGTAAACCTGTCCGCTACCATCATCGTCAGGGCGCTCCAAGTTCCATTCATTCGGATTGCCAGTATAGATGTCGTACTCATAGTTGCTGAATGTATCCTGATGAATTGTGGAAGAAGCAGCTCGTGTAGCTACGGTGGAAACATTGGTTGATATAGTTGTGCCATACGAGATTTCACCGGTTTCAATGTCTTTCTGAGATACACAAATGGTGTTCTTTACGGTATCGTATGTAACGATGTAGGTTGTGGTTTCATCAGAATAAGTTGCAGTACGCACACCGTTTGCTTCAACGATATACACAGTAGAATTGTCAACTGCAAGAGACTGGTTTTCTGCTGCAAAAGCGGTAACGCTCATAGAAAGCAACATTACCAAAGATAGAACAATACTCAATACCTTTTTCATTATAAAGCTCCTTTCGCTTATTGTCTATGCTTCATGTGAAGCAATAGTATGGCGGTTATGACTTCGTAATAACTGCGCATAGCCTAATCGTTATTGTATGGGCTATGCGCCGAACCTGTTGATTTTTAATCGGAGCCTCCAAAAGCAGAGGGCGAAATAAGCAGACCAGCGCATAAACCCATACCGAGTATTGAATACGATCATCGTTATTCCACCTCCTGTATCGATATTTTGAAGTTTGTGTCGCCCGCCAAAAAGTAGAAGAGGGGCATACACTCCCTTTTATTCTATAAGTACGATTTTATCGGCATTGGTCGCAAAAATTTTGAGAGTTTTTGAAAAATATTTTTGGGGAGAACGGGAGGGGACGAAAGGACGAAGAAAGCGGCAATCAATGCAAATTTTGCCTTGCGGAAACCAATGCTTTCTTAAATATTTAGGCTCTGCTTATTTGGTTCGTTTGATGGGAACGGTAAATTTCTGGTTCTGAGTAAGCAAACACCCGCATCAACACTACGGTCGGTGCGGGTGCTTATACAATCAATTTAATGCAATTCCATTTTCGTTTACAAATGTGTACTCACTTGGTATTCCTTGATAATAATATACAAAAGGCAGTTCTTCCACTGTAATGCTATCCGAGTTACCGGTAGAATCAATAATAATTATACCACGGCAATTCTCATTATTAATAATAAACGAGTAACCGTCTTTCCACATCAAAGCCGAAATGTCTGTGATTCGCTCAACGGGTTTATAGGTCTTTACAAATTCAAATTGATCCGTTCCAACCTCAACAAACTCTATCGGAGTGTATGTGTGGGCTTGGTACGCATTTCCCGAAACAAACCAAATCAAACGGTTATTTTCATGTGAACTATACCCTGCCATTGATAATTCAATCGTATCAGCATTTGATATGGGTATTTCGCTACGCGCTTTATCTATCAATTCCTTTTCTGTATATTTGGGGGTACATCCAGTTACAGTAAGTAAGCACAAACAGACAACCAGCAAAACAACTTTTCTTCTCATACTATATCAACTCCCAGTTTCTATAAATAAATTATAGCATAAAATTTCAATCTTACCAAATGAGTATAGTGCTATAGTTATCCTGTAATGCCAACAGAAACATTATGTGTACAAGTATGAGGGCAAGTTTCCATTGTGCCAGCATTAATAATATCTACATACCATGTTGCTTTGAGTGTGTCCGCGTTTTTGGCAACATTGCCATAATCTCGCAATACAGAAACCACTTCAAAATAATAACCTATCTGAGTTAATTTGAAGTCCGAATCCATTTCCGTTTCAATGCTGCGTGTATATTGTCCGCCCACACCATTCTCATAGCCAGTATAGGTTTCATTGATATCCACTGTACCAATATTTTCGAAGGAAAGCGGGATGCTGTATGAAAGGCTTAATACACCATAAGATACGCCAATGCTGGCCGAAAGTTCTCCAAACCAACCATTGTTTTGAACTTCACCATCAATGGTTGTGCTTTTCCATGCTGTATTAGGAACTGATGTTTGGCAAAGCCGTATGCCATCAACATGGAGATAGGACATGGTGTTTGAATTGAGATCAGTATTGACGCTATAACTCGAATTCTTGGCATATACCGTTAATCGGTAATACTGATTTGCTTCTTGCCCCTTTATAATATCTGAGTAATCTACATTAGTTCGCCATCTAATAGTATGCGTCTGATTTTCACCCATATCATAATACGATTTGGTACAGTACCAATATTTTGTACTACTCGATGCTCTCGGTGCAGCAACCGTTGTATCTTCACCAAAATATTCATCCGTAGGGGCAAACTGGCGTGCGGCCCATGCTCCGAGGAGTGGATTTACTGTTAAATCCTGTATATAATCAGAGCTATAATTTAATACAATATCAAAAACTTCTATAAAGTAAAAATCGCGAGTATCAGACAAACCATCCTTGATGTAGAGCTTCAGCATGGTATTGGACATCTGATGTTTTTCTGCTTTCGTTTCCTTAAAATACATGTTCGTTTTTGATGTATCGAGAACATACGCAAAGTTTACAACTTCGTAGTTGGGGTTACTGCTTGTTCCTGTAAAAAATATAGTCTTTCCGCTCTCGGATCTGCCCGCTGGAACGCCAGTGATGATGATGTTATCATTCTTCAGTTTAAGCGACACGCTGATTTCTTCGTTAACGGAAACACAGATTCTTGCATTGGTGTTGGGGATAACTTTTGTGGCACCATCTACAGTTTCATCAGCAATGTTTGTTCCTGTTTCATTAACATTCTGAATGTGAGCTACATTAGCCGAATATATCTGTTCTGATATAGAAATGTTTTCACTACCAAGTTCAACCGCAAACGCTGTTGTTGAAGCAGATAAGGAAAAACACAAGGCAAGTGCCACCGATAATAATTTCTTAAAGATACTCATAAGTAAAACTCTCTTTCTGTTATTTGTTTATAGGACAATAGTGTGCTGCGCATAGCTTGTATGTCGTTTATGTGAGCTATGCGCCGAGCCTGTTGATTTTTAATCGGAGCCTCCAAAAGCAGAGGGCGAAATAAGCAGACCAGCACATAAACCCATGCCGTGTACTGAACACGATCATCGCTATTCCACCTCCTGTATCGGTATTTTGAAGTTCGTGCCGCCCATCAGAAAGTAGGAGAGGGGCGTACACTCCCTTTCACCCCATAAGTACGATTTTATCGGCGTTGGTCGCAAAGTTTTTGAAAATTTATGAAAAAATTTTTTGATGCCTTCAATATAGCAAAACGGCCTGCCGAAGCAGACCGCTTTACATTATTTCTTACTTGTACTTTCGTTTTCGGACACTTTGTATCTATCCGATCCCATTTTTAGTAGCTCGAATTGAAGTAGTTGTATAAGCCTGTTTCAAGCAATCCGGTGTTATCATCGTAATCGCTATGCTTATTGTCGTATTCTAAATCAAGCGTTGCACCGAGATCAGCGGCAATTCCTGTCCAGCAGACAGTTCTTCCTGCCCAATACGGCTGAACATTGCCGATAACAACACGCTTAGTACCATAGGCATATACATTATATTTTGCTATTGTTACATCTTTAGCCGTTACATAAACACCGGAAGCAGTTAATACAAGCGTAACCACAAGGCGTAATGTTCCAGCGGGCAAACTGGTAAGTGTCATCAGTACACTTAATGCAGTCGAAGCAATGGCAAACCAACTGCTTTTTTCGCTGATAGAATAGGTGACAGAATGATAAAGATTTGCAGTAACGCCATTCTGCGTCATACTATCTCTTAGATAGTTTACATAGGATGTTGGCCATCCTGCATCGTAAAGAAGATCCATAAACTTATCTGCGTGATCGGAATCTACGCTTCTGGTTTGGGTATTGGTAGTCGCACTTGTGGGAATTGTCATCGTTTGCTGCAACGGTAACTTATTGCCTAATAAATCTTCTTTGATGCTGAGAATTTTTTCCTTGGTAGTTGCTGTTGTTCTTGCATTGTTGCTGACATCCTCAAAAGTAGATACACCGTAATAGATTGTAGCAGGATTATTTTTGTAACGAATAGAATAATCAGTTACATCGTCCAAAACACCGATTGCCACAATGTATTCATCGGTTTCTTCATAATAGTATAGCGCATCGCCGATTTGATCGAATTGTGTTATGTAGGAATCCTTTGACCGTGCCTCAGAAACGATAATCGGGTCGTTGGGCTGAATCGCATTATTCTCAGCTGCAAAGGCGGGAACAGAAAGCGAGAACAACATTGCGATAACAAGAACTATGCTAATAAATCTGAAACGCATAATATACCTCCTTTTATGCGGTCATTTTATCTCTATGCGAGCGTTACAATGATGACAGGAGGTAGCATGATGTATCGCCGAAGTTATCACCAATAGAGCCAAGGTCTTTCCGCAGCTATTGCAACGAAATGATTTTATACATATTACGTTATATGCGATAAAGCAAATCAGCGTTATTATCAAAAAGTATTTCGATACCACAAATCCAGCAATCAGTGAACCCACTGTGACAATTGCGATTGCCCAAGCGCAAAAAATGGATTTGAAAGAAAAGATATTGCTGTTTTCCATACTTGCTCCTCCTACCAAATCTCAAACAATAATATCATTATCTGATGTTTTTGTCTATATGAAGCGCATAGCCTAATCATTAACTGTATGGGCTATGCGCCGATCCTGCTAATCTTTAATCGGAGCCTCCAGAAACAGAGGGCAAAATATGTAGACCAGCGCATAAACCCATACCGAGTATTGAACACGATCATAACCCATTCCACCTCCTGTATCGATATTTTGAAGTTCATGATGCCCATTAGCATAGCCGCAGAGGGCGCATACTCCCTTTCATCCTATAAGTACGATTTTATCGGCGTTGGTCGCAAAGTTTTTGAAAATTTATGAAAAAAGTTTTTGTAAGAAAGTTGGAAACATCTGTAGCAAGCAGTGCTCGGCGGTACCCACTCGTGCAAAATTTATAAGCCCCTGCCGAAGCAGGAGCTTATAAATCGCTTGTCTGGGAAACATCCCCGAACCCCTTTAACACAGATTTCATCTGTGGCTACGCATCGTTCCGACGCTAAATTGAGCACGGTCATTCACGACCGTGCTCTTTCTCTTTGCGTTTCTCTCGTTCCTCAAGATCACGCAATTCTTCGTAATTTGCCGTGTGTACTGCAAGGTCTCGAAGCTCATCACGAACCTTTTTAAGCTCGGCATACGCTTCTTTTTTTGCTGTGAGTTGTTCGGCAAATTCCACTTGCAAGCTCTTGACGGTTGGGAGCTTCTTCACGCCCAATTCATCAAAAGCCTTTTTCGCAGCTTTGTGGATGATGATGTCTGCTTCGTGTTCCTCCAAATACTTTTTAGAGTAACCGGACTTCCGGTAGGCAACATACACATCCCTCGTCTTGGAGTAATTTACGATATGGGTCTTTAGCACGTTTATCTCGGCAATACGATTTTGAGCTTCTGTGATTTTCGCAGAAAGCTCTTTTTCTTTTGCCGACAATTCTGCCTTTCGGTCTGACATTGCTTCATAGCTGAAACCGTGCTCATCCATATAGAGCTTGGTTTTGGCCATTCGCTTTAGGTTCTCAACTGTCGCCCAACGACGATAACCTTCACCCTTACCGGCGGCAAGTTTGGCTTGTATATCAATGATGGTTTGAGGTCTGTTTGCATCCCACACCATTCTGCGCTTCTTGGGCTGATGAATTTTCTGTCCTTTGATGATGGCTCGGATAGCATCTTCATCGTATTCTTCGCCCAGGGAGTGCATACGGATTTTTTGCTTAAACCCATCGTGATCGAAAGCGATATACTTTCCTTGTTTTGCTCTGTAGCCTGCTTCTTCAAGCAGAGCGAGAAACGCTTCAAAGTCGTGCGGCTTTTGCTCCAGAGCTTCATCAATGGCAATTCGCAGAGCTTCACGATGAGAAGGTTTTCCCCTAAATCCTTTCCACTTGCTATAGGAAGTTCCGCCCCTCTGCGGATTTTGGATAACAGATAATTGGTGCTCAGTACAGATCAGATCGCTGAGCCGTGCCACAGCTCTTGCCGAGCCATAGAAATTTCGGAACTTCCGTTTGCAATCCAACGTGGTGGAGTTCCAAATGATGTGATTGTGAATATGGGCTTTGTCGATATGAGTGCAAACGATGAAAGCGTGTTTTCCTTTGAGAAAACGAGAAGCGAAGTCATAGCCAATTTGATTTGCTTCCTCCGATGTAACTTCGCCGGGTTTGAAGGATTGACGAACTTGGTAAGCGATAACATCGTTCTTTTCCTCTTTGCCGGTGAAGTGGCGGTACTGCCGTTTTGCCAAAGCAAACTCGGCATCAAGGCTTCTGTGATCGCAGGCATAGGAAGAAATCAGTTCACCGTTATTCGTCTTGTCGGGATTTATAGCATAGTCAGTTCTGTCAGAAATACATTGAGACAAGGTTTTGCCTTTGTTGATGTGCATGGCAATTATGCGAGTGGTTGCTATGAGAAATCACCTCCTAAAAGAAAAGACGGGCGCAGCCGAAGCCACGCCCGTCCCGATTTCACTTCTACGCAAGTTGCATAGAGGTTGGTTTATCCATAGATCGCATCCTGCACGAAGTAGCGGAATCGCTGCATCTGTCCAATCGTCCACGCCGCCAACATCGGCAATCCGATGGGACTAACGAGGAACGCAATCACCAAGACGATGATGCCGTTGGTAACGCTGTCGAGCAAGAGAATCGCAAGACCGAGGATACCGAAGATCGTGCCGATGATACCGAATACCCAAGCGGAGAGTTTGAGCATCAAGGCGAATATCCAGATCACGACGGCGAGGATTGCAATTACGGGTGCGAACAATATCTTCAAAATGAACTTCATCGAAAGCCCCTCCTTTCTTCTGACTAAATTTTACCGTATGACGGAAAAACGGGCAAGGATGCCGAGGTCAGTCGATGGCGGCGAGCTTTTCAAGAACACCATTGGTAGCACCCCAAAGCTGTTCAAGCATATTTTTCATTTCGTGAATATCGTCCTCATAGGCACGGTTTGTGGAGTTCACTCTACGAGCGATCTGATTGAAATTGTTGCTTGTACGACGGAGTAAGGAAATCAAATCACGGAGTTCGGGCATTTCCAATTTGACTACATATCCGTCGATAGCCATTTTTCGGAGATACGCCGCCATGTTGATTGTGCCAGCCTGTTCCATGCGGCGATCAATCAAAGCTCGTTCTTCCGGTGTTACACGGAACTTCACTTGAATAGGGCGGTTGCGGTTTGCCATTACAACTCAGCCTCCTTTGCTTTGCCAGGAGACTTCTTCGGCAGATCCACTTTCGCCTCTTTCAACTTTTGGAGCACCGATGGCTTTTTGGCTTTCGCTCTTTCATCTTCCATGGGAAGAACAACCAACTTGCCGTTGATTCTTATAAACATTTCGGGCGTATCAAACTTTTCCTTGAACTGTTTCATGTGTTCGGGAGTGAGCGAAGTAAAATCATCTTCGCCCAGCCCGACAATGAGAAACGTACCTGCAATCACATCGTAGATTTTTCCGTCTTCATCACGGAGCACTCGGTTCAGTTCGCTTCCTTTCAGTTTCGCTTCTTCATCGCAAATAAGAGCCACAGGCTCCTCATAAGGATAGACGGCTTGAATATAGCCGCCTACCTCATGCTGCAGAGAGGAAAGCCCGGACGAGATTTCTTTTGCATAAGGTTTTTTCTCTGGCTCAACAACGAGCACAGAAATCTTTTCGTTGTCCATTATCAAAGTACCTCCTCTTTGGATTTTTTCGGTTCTGTCGGCGTTGCCTTGATCGGCTTATCGTAGGAATGGAGCTTCTGCAAGACAGAGGGTTTTGCAGATTTAGCAACTTCGGTTTTGACCGGAGCTTCTTCTGCTAACGCTTCAAGCGGTGTCTTATCGTCGATGTTCAGCGCAATATTGAGTTCGGCAAGTCTCGCAGATTTTACTCGCAGCTCGTTCTCCTGTGGGAACGGTTTGCCAAGCTCTGCTTTGGCTGTCTCCATCTGCGAATACAGACTTTCGAGCTTGCTCTGAACTGTCGCAAGGCGTTCAGCCATGCCATTCAGAGCGTTGTCGATTCTCGTCAAATTACCACGAGGGTCTTTGCCGAGAGTTACACGGTGGGTCATCTGTCCTTTGAGGGTCAGAACGTAATCACGCCCGAAGTCCTCCAAGGTCAGCGACATTTGAAAACCACGGTAGCTGCCGATCTGCACGGGGTCTAATCCCTTTACATCCTTAAAGGCATCTACCAAGGCGGCACCGGCGTTCTCCTTATCGGTCAACACATCGCCACGAACCGTCATACCGGCAAAGCCGTCAACGGGGTGCGGATGCTCGGCAAGGGTTTTCATATCGGCTTCAAAGCCTGCGATAAATCCTTTGCTCTGCTCAATCTGTTCGGGGAAATAACGCAAGAGATTATCTTCCAAACGGTACTGCTGACTTTGGTGGTTTGCTTTCATCAGCTTCAAGCGAGCCACGTCCACATCCAAGTCCATCTTTTCCTTGATACGTTCATCACCGGCACAGAGCGCCTTGATCTCCGCATAGGAGAGTGCAGTTTCATCAATATCATCACAGGCACGAACGGGCGATTTGCTCGTCATAATCTGGCTGATGAACTTTTGCTTGTTCTCCAAGGTCTGCCACAGGTACGCATCGAAGGTTGCTTCGGTAACGTAGCGGTAGATGTGAACTTCGGGGTTCATGTTGCCTTGGCGAATGATACGACCGCTACGCTGTTCAAGGTCTCCCGGTCTCCAAGGTGCATCAAGGTCATGCAGAGCGATCAGTCTGTCCTGGACGTTCATACCGGCTCCCATCTTAAAGGTAGAACCCATGAGAACACGGACTTGACCGGAACGGACTTTGCTGAACAATTCCTTTTTGCGAGCTTCGGTGTTTGCCTCGTGAATGAAAGCAATCTGTTCTCTCGGAATACCTCGTGCCACAAGTTTCTCTCGGATGTCATCGTACACGGTGAAGCTCGGTTCTTCTGCGATGCCGTCTTTCTCTGCAAGGTGCTCCAATGCTCGGATTTCCGGGCTGTCGAGATTACCTGCAGGAGCTTTGGCAGTTCTCTGTGAAGTCGTGCTTTTCGGTGTAGAGAGGTCGCAAAAAACGAGCTGTGTCAGTTTGCCCTCGTGTCCTTCCTCCCAAATGCGGTGAATGTTATCCACGCACATATTGACTTTGCTTGTAGGCTCGTCGGGGAGGTTAGGATTGATGATACGCTGATCCAAGCCGAGCTTACGACCGTCAGAGGTAATGCGAAGCATATTATCCACGGACGGATCAACCTTGCCCGAATGGACGGCGGCTGCTCTTTCGGAAAGCTCTTGTACCATCGCCTGTTGGATTTCGGTCGGCTGTGCAACTTCGTTGTGATAGATCGGCGTCGGGGTTGGCAAGTTGAGCTGATCGGCGGTTTTGATGTCTGCCGCTTCTTTGAACAGGTTCATCAGTTCGGGCAGATTGAAGAACTTCGCAAAGCGGGTTCTTGCACGGTAGCCCGTGCCCTCCGGTGCAAGCTCAATGGCTGTCGTGGTCTCTCCAAAAGTGGAAGCCCAACAATCGAAGTGTGCCAAGCCTTTATTGCGGATAGTGTCATGCTGCAGGTAACGCATCATCGTGTACAGCTCTGTCATGGAATTGCTGACGGGCGTTCCCGTTGCGAATACAACGCCTCGGCTGTCGGTCAGTTCGTCGATGTAGCGGCATTTTAAGAGCATATCAGAGGACTTCTGTGCATCGCTGGTCGAGAGACCTGCGACGTTCCTCATTTTGGTGTAGAGGAACAAATTCTTAAAACTGTGTGCCTCGTCAACGTAGAGACGGTCAATGCCGAGCTGCTCAAAGGTGATTACATCATCCTTGCGGGTGCTGTCCATCAATTTCTGCAGACGGGTTTCCAAGCCCTTTTTGGTTCTCTCCAAAGACTTGATTGTGAAGCGTTCCGCACGGCTCGCTTTGAGTTCTTCAAGACCTTCTTCGATTTCCGCAATCTGCTCCTGCAGAAGTCGCTCTTGTCGTTCTTGCGATACGGGGATTCTCTCAAACTGGCTGTGTCCGATGATGATTGCATCGTAGTCGCCGGTTGCAATTCTGCCGCAGAACTTCTTACGGTTTCTCGGTTCAAAGTCCTTTTTGGTTGCGGCAAGAATATTGGCAGACGGATACAAACGGAGAAATTCACTTGCCCATTGTTCGGTCAAGTGGTTCGGAACGACAAACAGCGGCTTTTGGCACAAGCCGAGTCGCTTGCTTTCCATCGCCGCCGCTACCATTTCAAAAGTCTTGCCCGCACCAACTTCGTGTGCAAGGAGTGTATTGCCTCCGTAGAGGATGTGTGCAACGGCGTTCTTCTGATGCTCACGGAGTTTGATTTCGGGGTTCATACCGCTGAACACGATATGGCTGCCGTCGTACTCACGAGGACGGGTGGAATTGAAAAGCTCGTTGTACTTTGTAACAAGCTCCTGCCGTCTGTCGGGGTCTCTCCAAATCCAATCCCGGAACGCATCTTTGATTGCCTGCTGCTTCTGCTGTGCGAGGGTCGTTTCCTTGGAGTTGAGCACACGGCGCTCACGCCCATCGGGGTCGGTTACGGTGTCATAGATTCGCACATCACGCAGATTCAGAGTATCCTCCAAAATCTTATATGCGTTGGCTCTCTCTGTTCCGTAGGTCATATAGGCGTTTACGTCGCTGTAGGACGGCTGAGATTTGCCGGTGATGTTCCACTCTGCAGAGAACGGCGAGTAGTTGACTTCGATGCTCCTACGCAGGTAATACGGCGGTTCAAAGGTCTCCACCATAAACTGCTGAATGTAGGATTTATCAATCCACGTTGCACCTAGGCGAACTTCAATCTCGGAAGCATCAAGGTCTTTGGGCTGTGCCGTCTTCAGAGCTTCCACATTATCGAGGATGAAGTGGTGCTTTTCCGTTCCCTCGGTGTACTCCAAGGCTTTCTGATAGTAGGCGAGCTTTTCACGGACGTTACCGGATAAGAAATCATCGGCGGTTCTCCAAGTATAGGAACCGTCGGGCTTTCTGTTGAAATCCATATAGATAACGCCACGCAAATCACTTGCGAGTTCTTCTTCGGTCTTGCCGGTGAGCTGAGACATATACGCCATATCAACCTTGGCTTTTTCTGCGATGGAAACTGCCAGAGCTTCCGAAGCGGTGTCAACGGATGTTACGACCTCGCTCGGCTTGATCGTGCGTTTGGTGAACATATCCGCTTTGCGTTTGAGATTGTTGTCCTCGTCGAGAACTTCCAAGGAGCAAAGCAGATAGTAGGAGCTGTCATCGGCAAAGGCAAGAGCGTTGCCACGGCTGTTGATAAGACCGTGCTTTGCGGTGAAATTGTCGTAGAGTTCGTTCAGCTCTCTTTGGGTCTGTCGGATCGTCTCTTCGGAGATATATCCGTCCATCTGCTGACCGATCAACTTCTGAACACAATCACGAAGCTCAACCATGCCCTTAACACGCTCCGTTGCCGTAGCGTTCAGTTCGGGCTTTACCATGCGACTGTTTTCTCTGTAGTAAACGTCGCCGTCCACCACGGTGTAACTGTAGTTTTTTACGTTCGGGTCTGCAGGAATGGAAGTGTCGATTGCTTCACCATCACCGAGATCGGGCAGTTCCGCTTCGGTATAAGTGCCACGGATATACTTCACAGCATCGTGAAGCTGATCGGCAAGCTCCAAGCCCTCAATAGGTTCAACCGTGAAGTCCTGCTTGCCGTACTGTGTGCTCTCCGAGGTCTGCCGTCCGAGTATCATTTCGGGATGGTCAATGAAATAACTGTTGATGGAAAAGCCATCGTCGTTCTTGCCAAGGTGTACCCAATCGGGTTCGATCTCAATGGGTCTGTCTCGCTTCTGCAAGAAGATGATGTCGGACACGACTTCGGTTCCGGCGTTCGCTTTGAAAGCATTGTTCGGCAAACGAATAGCACCGAGCAGTTCTGCTCTCTGAGCGATATACTTACGGACTTCGGGAGATTGCTTATCCATCGTGTATCGGCTCGTTACGAAAGCAACAACGCCGCCCGGTCTCACTTGGTCGAGAGCCTTGGCAAAGAAATAATCATGGATGGAAAAACCGAGCTTGTTGTAAACCCGGTCGTTTACTTGGTACTGACCGAAAGGCACGTTACCAATGGCGAGATCGTAGAAATCCCGTCTGTCAGTGGTCTCAAAGCCAGCCACGGTGATGTCTGCCTTGGGGTAAAGCTGTTTTGCGATTCGCCCTGTGATGCTGTCCAGTTCCACACCGTAGAGCTTACTGTTCTGCATCGTTTCGGGCAGGCAACCGAAGAAGTTACCGACACCCATAGACGGCTCCAAGATGTTACCGGTCTCAAAGCCCATGTTGTCAACGGCTTCATAGATCGCCTTAATGACGGTCGGGCTTGTGTAGTGAGCGTTCAGCGTAGAGCTTCGTGCTGCGGCATATTCTTCGGGAGAGAGCGTAGCGTAAAGCTCCGCAAACTCGTTCTTCCAGTTATCCTTTGTTTCGTCAAAAGCATCTGCAAGACCGCCCCATCCGACATAGCGAGACAATACCACCTGCTGTTCGGGGGTAGCCTGTGCGCCCTCAAACTCCAATTCTTTTAGCAGCTTGATGGCGTCCATATTCATACGGAACTTTGCTTTTGCGCCACCTTCGCCAAGATGATCGTCGGTGATCTGGAAGTTTTGAGCGTTTCTGCGGATGTTGTCCTTGAACTCCTCATACGCCGCTTGTTCTGCAGTTTGTGTGTTCGGGAACTCCTGCCACTCTCCGTTAATAGGAATAGATACGCGGGTTCCTGCAGGCGTAGGCGGGTCAATTTCGGGTTCATTTGTGTGAATAGTCTGAATGACTACATCGTAAGGCAGATTATTCTTTTCACCGGGATAGACAGCCACGGTCTCGGTTGTGAACTGTTCTTCGTGAGGAACATCACGGTCGAGGATGGATTGGTTGCGCTCGTCATGGTGAAGCAGTCCAATCAACCGTTCCTTGCTTTCTGCACGGAAGATCGGATACGCCAAGGACGGATCACGGAGCTGTACATCGAACAAGCCGATGCTGGTGATCTCAAAGGCGGTGTCATCAAGATAGACGGTATCGCCAACCTTGAAAGGAACATCGTTAGAGTGGGAGAGTGGGGCATCTTGGTCAATCTGTTCCGCATCGTTTACCACTTGCTGAATAAATGGGTCTCTGTCGAGAGCATCGGGGGCAACCAATTCGCCGTTTACAATGCCACGCTCGGCAAGGGTCTCACGAATGGCAATCGGGTCAACATCGTCCAAGCGGTCGTATTCCTCTTGGGTGTAGAACTTATCGTCCTTGATGAGCTGTGCGATACGGCGCTGTACCTTTGCCCAGGACATTTCATAGTCAATGTCTGTACCTGCCACGGTGATGTGCAGGGGCTTCGATACGTCGCCTCCGTATTCCTTGGAGAGCCACGCTGCAGTATCACGCTCACGAGCATGGTCTACCATATAGCGAACCACGGCCCGTTTGCTTTCAATGTCGCCGTTCCATTTCTGGAGAGCTTCATCAATCTCTGCCTGCGTGATCTCACGAGAGACAACAGTCGTTTCTACTGTCTCTGTCAGGGTCTCATTGTGGGCTTCTGTAACGCTTACAGGCTCGTTTTCGGGTTCGGTAGATAATTCCTCGCCTATAGAGAGAACGGGCAAGGAACGGCTTATATGCTCGTTTACAACGCTGTTTAATTCAGAGATTGTAACTCTGTGGGTCTCGCGAAGTTTCTCCGTGAACTGCTCCAAACGATGAGCAGGAATACCGCACATATCCACTCGTCCCGCACCGGGCACGGCTCTTGTGGTGAGGTGTAGGTCAAGCAGCTCCGAAGCGGTCTTTGCATCCTCGCCGTACATTTCAAAGAAATCTCCGACTTGGAAAAGCACAATATCATCGGGATGGTCGTGCTTGATCTCGTTGTAGGTGTCCATCTTTTTGCGGAACTGCCATTCACGGGTCTGCATTTCATCGTACTTGGCTTGTTCTTCGGGGGTGAAGTATCTGCCGTTTCGGATGATGTTCTCAAACCGTGCGAGAACCTTATGCCAGTTCAGCTCCACGTTGGCACATTCGGGTTTCTGAAGCTTGATACCCTTGCCGGAGCTGTCGATCCAGCCCTGTCCCGATACTGCATGAGAACTACCACTCGTGCCGTACTCGTTCTTCAAGAAGTCAGCTTTTTCCTTGGCATTATGAGCGCCGGTGAGATAGGTGTAAATACGACCTTTCCCGCCCTCGACATTACTGCCTCGGTTCAGCGTGGCATCAATTTCATCTTCGGTGATGAACATTCCCACTTTGGAGACCTCTGCCATGTCGGAGGTGTATTCACGTCTCGGCAAGTCAAGGTCTTTCAGCCTGTTCCATATCTCATGGGGCTTGTGGTAGTTGAACCGCATGATACGGCGATCTTCTGTGTAGGCTTCAAGGAAAGCGGTGTAATCTGCGGCAAGACGTTCACGGAAAGCAGGGTCTTTCAAATCCTCTGCCAAGCGAGCTGTAGCATCGGGAAATCCACCTCTGCGATAATCGTCCAAAGAGGAGAGGAGATTACGTTCTCTTGCTTCATCACTCAGATCTCCACGGAGATACCAAAGCAGATGAGAGAGCTTCATACGCTCGTGTCCTTCGGCTTCTACAAGCTCCACATTGGAAGCGTATTTGCCGTCCTGCATGAGCTGACCGATACGCTCTGCAGCAGCCTCCCAAGAAATCACCTGCGCCGAGGTCTTATATCTTGCGGTGCGACCTTTTGCAAGGTGAATACCGTCCTCCGCATACCACACGGAGAACTCGCCGTTATCGGACTTGATACCGGCACCGCCGTGATATTCTTTTTTGAGCAGGTCAACGATTTCTTCCATCGGCTTCTGCTTTTGGAAAGCGGCGGCAACCACCATTCTCGTATCCTCGGTGTTGCTTGCCAGACGGAGCACATCGTCAATATCATCCTGGGCAAAAGAAAAAGCGAAGGGTGTAGGTCTTACACTCTCCGCTTCATCAATGATGGCGATCTGTTCTTGTTCGGTTGGGAACAGCCCAATATCAAAGAGGGTGAGCTGTTCGCTTAACTGTGAATCAGTTCTACGAGAATTGTTTCTTCGGCTTGGCTTCTGAGGTTGTTCATCAACCCTACCCATTTCATCGGGTCGCTGGCTTTCAAGCTCTCCGTCACGCCGTTCTGTTTCATCAGTTCGGGCATCAACTGTTCCATCCTTCGGTTCGCTGTCTTGTCGATCTCCCTCAGATGGGGGTACAGGGTCTCGGACAAGATCATGCTGTTCCACAGCACTTGTCTGTGCTCCTGCAGATATTTCTTCCTCATCCGTCCGTACTTGCCCAGAGGCTTCGTCTCGGTCTCGTTCAAGGTCAGATTCGGGATCAAGTAATCCCCGTTCTGCGTGTAGTTCAAATTGTTCTCCATAACTCTGTGTCCTTTCTGCCTGTTGCTGCAGGCTTGCTTCTCGCTCATAATTTTTGACGGTGATAGCGATCTGCCTTAAAATCTGCTCACTACTGTTGGAGACAGCAGAGCCGAGCACAGCAATCGTATCACGGGTGTTAAAGTCGAATACGCTTAAAAAGTCCTCGTGCTCAAAGTAATCGGCGGGGTTCAGACCGCAACGAGACATGAGCGTGTAGGTGGTGCTGACAGTAGCGGCATTGCGGAACGCAACCTCTACGTTATAATCATCATACTCCTCAAGGAAGGAATCGGCAAGGATGCCGAGGATGTCCCGTCTGTTGTCGTTCCAGTATTCGGTTACGAGCTTTGAAGCAATCTGTTCCAGTTGGTCGGCAAGACCTTTTTCACCGGACACACCGAAGCGGTTCTCCAAGGATGCAGTAACAGCATCTTGATGTTCGTCTTTGTATTCCCAAAGATTAAGGCGGCGGGAATTATCCCTGCCGCCTGTGTCGGAAACGTCAAAAACATATTTGAGCCTTGGATTATCGCCGCTGGTGTCGATCAACGCAATACCTTTGGAACCACGACGGACATATCTGCCCATCTGCTTGTTCCAAAGGTCATAGTCGGCACAGGCTGTTGCGTTTGGCTTTTGAGCAAAGATCATCAACTGCTCATGGAACGGGTATTTGTACAGCCGTCCCATTGTTTCAAGGAACGCTGTCCATTCTCCAAAACTGCCTGTTACTTGCTTTACGGTGTGGTCTGCCATTTGCGTGTAGAATTGCAATTTACTTGGCAATGTTCAATCCTCCTTTGGTAGTTTTATTTGCATATAACCATTGGTTACTTTGCTACATGGGAATGTGTAAAAAATATTTATAACTTTTTTTGAAAAAGTTGCGACCAACGCCGATAAAATCGTACTTATAAGGTGAAAGGCAAATATATCGAATTACTCAGCTTTATATTTGCTTTAATTTTGAAACACAGGGGGAATAGGCTTATGGTCGCAATTTATGCTTCATACCGCTTTTTGCGTTGGAACGCCTATTTTGCTGTGCGTTTTTGGAGGCTTCGACTAAAAATCAACAGGTTGGGCGCATAGCCTGTACTGTTGTCATGTTGGGTTATGCGCATAATCAGTCAGTTTCAAAATCACCAACATGAAAGGAGCTTCCTATGAAAAAGTTTAGACACGCATTGTCTTTTTTGCTGGTATTTGTTATGTTATTTAGCACCAGCGTTACTGCTTTTGCCGCAGATACAACTGCAAAAACCACAGAAAAATCTGCGCAACTCGAATCAATTATGAATCCTGATGAGGAAACAATGTTTGCCCAAATGATGGCTCAGCTCCCATCGGATGAAAAAAATCTTCTTGCAGATGGGTTGATTGGAAAGGAATCTTTGGGGCAGCAGGTGACTATCCGTGATGGCACTCGCAGCACCAACGCTACCACTTACTACTACACATCTCTCAATATGCCTGGCGCAACATTTTATATAGTAACACAAGGTTGGGAAGATGGTGACTACACTACTACAACATACAATGGATATAGTTGTTTTAAGTTCGTAAAGGACGATAAGATTGTCTATGTGAGAACAACAGCATTTTATCCTAATACATCTGCAACTTACGACCAATCCAATAAATATCCATCTGACAGCACTATTTCCACGAATGTTACAAATTATCTGAATAACGGAAATTCAGCGTTCTACTATAGTGGAAAATGGAGAATTTTTAATGCGGATGGATTGCAATATGTACAGTTGGCAGTATACGGAACCCAGGCGTTTAAGTTTGAGGAAGATGAAATTGTTCTCCAACATAAAGCAATTACCAGTTCCGGCCCGATGGCTTTAAGTAATTTGGCTGCACCTAAGTACCCGACACTAAAGCTCGAAATTACAAATACAGGATCGGGGCGTCGCTATTTGGGTGGATATTATGTTAAGGGGTTAGGTTCTAATACGAGTGTAAGTGATATAGCATCCCTTATTCAGTTAGGATATAAAACCGCAAAAGTAGCAGCAGGTGTAGCAGTTTCAAATTTGTCTTTTGATGACGTTGCTTCGCTTTTTGATGCCGTTGTTTCACTTGATAAATCTGGAATATTGAATAAAACTTATTTGTCTGATACAATCCCATTGTCCAATACATATGAAAACATCTATTCTTATTCATGTAGCTTAACCAGTCCATTTGCATTGGAAGATAACGGAGATTATTTCCAGACACATATTGGACTTAATGGTGCAGACGGGACATCTCTTTCCTACAAAGTCACTGTATCGAGTTCCAGCACATCGGGATAATTGGTCTTTAAGAAAGTGTGGTGAATTATTTGAAGCGCAAAAAATTGTTGTATGTGTTCTTTGGCTTTCTTGTGACTGCTTTCGGCATTTTTATGCTAATAAATCAATTTGAAGCTACGGTTTCATGTGTCCCTAATGAAGACAATTCAGCCGTCCAAATGATTGCCAAATATGCAACGATTGATGAAATAGCTCTAAAATACAATAACGGCATTTTACAAGTGGAACAGGGATCACAATTATTGAGCATCCATGGTGAAGGTGTTGAATATGTCAGGGTTTACTACACTGACCGCAAAAGCACTCAACACCATGTAGAATTTGAAATCGTTGTTTCGGAATATAATACCATTAGTGTGTCAAAGCTAAATGCTCTCGGCCAGCAAATAGAGTACCACACTTATTGAACGAAGGAAGAGATTACTATATGAAGAAAGTGATTGTTGGAACAGGAATTTTTATATGTGGAGTGATTGTACTGTGCAGCAATCACATAATTCAGAGCATCATATCTGCAATGCCTAATACCACATTAGCCAGCGGTGGAATGATGGGCTTTCTGTCGTACATACTTATGGCTATTGGTGCCGGTATCGTTTTATACGGGTGCATTAAGGACAAAGAGGAATAAATAGTTCTTTGCACATGACATTCGGAATTAGGCGTAGTTCTTTCATGCGAAAGGCGGCAACCACGCGGTTGCCGCCTTTTTCATGCCTTTATTCCTGAAAATCTGGGAATAAGTCCAGAGTATCAAACTCTGCATCTGTCATCCCGTCCAGTTTTGTAATGGTGCTGTCCGTCAGCTCACGCAGCTCCGTTTCATCGGCGGCAAGATAGCCGCGCATTTCCGTCAGCGCCGCGATCAGCCCTATTCTGTTTCCTGTGTTGTAGATACACATGAGGTTCATTTCATCGTTGTTAAAGATCATCACAAATCCCTTTCCGCACTTCTGTGCATTGTCGTTGCCTTTCTGTCCTCCTCTTGATATTGGCGGAGCTTGGCGAGAACAGAGGGTTTCTTGGTTTTGGCTTCTTCTTTCTTCGGAGCTGGTGTTTTTACCGGCTCCTTGGGTGCGTTATTGATGACTCCATCAATCATGCCGAAATCATCCTCCATCTGCATTTCTGCGTTTTTCAGATGATTGTCGGTGTTGCGGAAATTGGTAAGCTCCTTATAACCAATGCTATCAACGTAATGATATGATACCACGCCTGCCTGCTTTAACGCCACGATGTCGCTGATGGAGAGGCTGTGTCCCGTGAAGTCCTGCGGATGCTCGATGTTGAAAATGCGATACAAGTCCTCTAACTTGTCGATCTGGCTTCCGTCCTGGGTCAGCGCTCCGGTGTAGATCAGCTCGTAGTTTTCATACTTCGGCTCAATGCCGTGTGCCTGCAACCACTCGGAGTTCATAAAGAACAGTTCAGCGGTGGACGGGTCTCGCTTTAGCTGATAGATGGCGTAGGTGTCGCCGGGGCTTTCGTGGAACGCCTGCTCACGCTTCTGACGAACGATTTCCATATCCATCGGTGGGATTTGGTCTTTGATGGCATCCCAATCCTCACGGGTGATACCAAAGCAACCGGAGAACAGTACAATGTCCTCGGCTTCAAACGCCATAGCTTCGGTGTTTCCGTCATAGAGCATATAGATGGGAACATCACGCTCAAACAGCTCCAACGCTCGTTCCTTGGAAAGAGGGAGCATATCGGAGTCGGTATAGCCGTAGGCGTTCATCGCTTCGATAGACATTGACGGGTCGGGCACATATCCGCTGTCGGGAGCCTTTACGGGTTCTTCTTCCTGCACCTTTCGGGCAATTTCATCAACGAAGTCGTTCAAGGCATTTTTCAGAGCATCATCGCCGGTGTACACTTTGGTGTCTGCAGTGATAGTATCACTTTCAACCGTCTGAACTTCCGGAAGCTGTGCTGCCTGCAGATCATCCACGAGTGCAACATCTTCAGAGGTTACTTTCGTGGGTGTCATGCCTTGTATGGCAAACACTTCGGTTCGTACCGCACCGGCAACAGAGCTGACAGGAGATTCTTCGATAGCCGCCGTTTCAATCACGCCGCCATCCAAGAGCTTCTTTGTCTCTTTATCATAGAGTGAATAATCCCAACCGCCATCGGTCGGCTGTACATGGAGATATACGGTATCATCCACAAGATAGAGCGCTTCTTCTGTTTCTGTCTGCAGCACAGGTTCGGTAATGGACAGATCGGCTTCACGCTCTTTCATAATCTCGGAATAATGGCGGTCGATGTCGGTAATCAGCTCGGAGGAAGTGCTGTTGATGGTTTCAAGGCTTGCACGAAGCTCTTTCAGCTCCTTGTCTTTCGACCATGTTGCAATATAGCCGAAGCTGTTTTCTCCCGTTTCAATGCCATAATAGGCACAAACGGCAAAGGATATACTTTCTGCCTCGACTTCCTCGGTATGACGGTCTTTCCGCTGTTCGTTAAAGAAACGGTATGCGGAGATCTCACCGCCGACAAAGTTCAGCCCTTCATCCTCAGTGAGCGCAAGGCGACCATCTTCGCCAAGGTCAAGGGGCTTGGCTGTGATGATTGAACCGGCGTGATTGACTACGACGTGGTTCTCGACCATTACAGGCATACCGGGATCATCGTCAGAACCACGCAGATCATAGCAATACATTCCTTCGGGAATATCAGCAGGGGTAACACGCCCATTAGAAAACAGGGCGGGTATATCGAAGATTTCGACCTCTTGATACTTGGTAGCATTTTTCGGTTCCTCGATTTTCTTCTGATTGTGGAGCTTGGCGTGTCCAATTTCGTGAACAACGGCAGAAACGGTCTGCACTTCGCTCATACCCTCACGGATGGCGATTTTCTGATCGTCCAGAGAGAAATACCCATCCGAGCCATCACGGATAGGGATGATTTCAATGGGAACGGGAGAAGATCGGCGCAGAGCTTCCATAAAGACCTCATAGTTCTGCACGTTGCCTGTCAGATCGGAGGCAAGCTGCGGCAGAGGTTTTCCGTCTGTCTGCGATACGTCAAACACCGTTACGGGCTTGAACATTGGGATTTTGATTTCCTTTTCCTCGATGATAACCCTGCCGTCTGCATCAAGCATAGGCAGGTTGGTGTCGGGGTCTCGTTTCTCCTGTTCGATTTTCTTCTTGAAGGGTGTGGGAGCGATAATCTTGATGCCTTTTTCACCCTTCATTACGTTGCGCTCAAACTGGTCTCTCCACTTGTTGAAGCCAGCCACCAAAGTGGCGTCGGGCTTCTGCATATAGATGAGCATGGTATTGTTTACGCTGTATTTGTGGAAGCGACTCATCGTGCGAAGATATTGAGCGTATTTGTCCGACTGAAAGAGGTCTTGGATACCTTTTTCAATGCTGTCGGTAATGTCTTTCAGCCGTTCTTTGTTGGTCTGTTTTTCATTCTCAGCCATAGACTTCTCCTTTCAAAGTTGGTTTTGGGTACCCTCGAAAACGGTAAAAAAAGATGCCGACCTGCAGGAACACGAGAGAACCCACAGGTCGGCGTTGAGCTTATTTCTTACCGAAATCCAAACTGTAGATGGTCTTTGCTCCGTCATCGGACATGACGAGCGTTGCATCGTAGGTCTTGCCGGTTTTCTCGGAGTAAATACCCTTAACGGCGATTTTGCCATCCTTCAGCAAAGCCGCTGCTGTCTTTTTTGTCAGCGTGATTTTCTTTCCGGTGAGGAACTTGTTATCACGCCACAGACCGAAGCGGCAATCGTTACTCTCACAGAAGAAGCCCTTTTTGCTTTCGGTAACATCGCCGCCACAGCGAGGACACTTGCCAATCACATCACGACCGGACGGAAACAGAACTTCCGCACCTTTGATAACAGAATAGGTTTTGACAAGCTCGCTCACCATAACGCTGATTTCAGCCATAAACGCATCCGCATCCAGTTCGCCGTGCTCCACCATTTTCAGCTTGTGCTCCCACTCAGCGGTGAGCAGAGGGGATTGAAGCTGTTCGGGCAGAACGGTGATAAGAGACACGCCCGTGTGAGCAGGAACGAGGTTTACGGACTTTTTGGCTTTCTTACGCTCCACAAAGCCCGTAGCAATCAGCTTTTCGATGATACCGGCACGGGTTGCAGGAGTTCCCAAGCCCTTACGCTCGGCATCGTCGGGCATCTCCTTTGCTCCTGCCACTTCCATAGCAGAGAGCAAGGAATCCTCGGTGAAGTGTGCGGGCGGCTTGGTTTTACCTTCCCTGATTTCAGAGCTTACGACTTTCAGCTCGTCGCCGTCTGCCAGTTCGGGAAGAACCTTATCGGTCTGTTCCTTTTCGTTGTAGATTTTCCATCCGACATTCTCAACAATTTTGCCCTTGGCAGTAAAGGTATGGTCGCCACAGGAAATTACGGCAACCGTCTCACGGAAACGATAGCTTTCGGACACGGCACGGAGCACCTGTTTTGCAATCAGCTTGATAATTTCACGCTCGCCTGCAGGCAGGGTGTTGATGTCGGTCTCACCGGCAACTATCGTGGGGATGATTGCGTGGTGGTCGGACACCTTTTTGCTGTCGCAGATCTGCCGAGGCAGAACTACAGCCGGTGCCGCTTCTCCACAGATACCAACCGAGCAGACAACAACGGCATTTACGCTGTCTGCCATATCTTCGGTGAGGTATCGGCTATCGGTACGGGGATAGGTGCAGAGCTTCTTTTCATAGAGGCTCTGAACGTAGTCCAAGGTCTGCTGTGCGGTGTAACCGAGCTGACGGTTTGCATCCCTCTGGAGCGTGGTCAAGTCGTAGAGTGCAGGAGCCTTTTCGGTTTTCTCTTTACTTGTGACGGACTTTACAACAACAGGCTCATTAACTTTGGGAATGACCGCTTGTGCATCAGACTTCTTTTTGTACTTCTCGCTCGTAGCGTTGAAAGAGCCGAAGTTCAGTTCTGCGGTGTAAAAGGGTTCGGGCTTAAAAGCTCCAATTTCCGCTTCTCGCTGAACGAGCAGAGACAAGGTAGGAGAGACCACACGACCGACGTTCAATGTGCGGTGGTACAGAACAGAGAAAAGACGGGTCGCATTGATGCCGACGAGCCAATCTGCCCACTCACGGCAACGGGCTGCGGCAAAGAGATTGTCATACTCTTTGCCGTCCTTCAGATCCCGGAAGCCCTGTTTAATGGCATTGTCCTCCATAGAGGAAATCCAAAGTCGGAAGATGGGCTTTTTGCATCCGGTCATCTTGTAGATGTTGCGGAAGATCAGCTCACCCTCACGCCCCGCATCGCAGGCGTTGATAACATCGGATACATCGGCTCGGTTCATCAGCTTTTTCAGCGTTTCAAACTGGCTGTACTTATCACGGGGGATTTTGTACTTCCAGTTGGCGGGAACGATGGGAAGATCGTCATATCGCCACTTGGCGTATTTTTCATCGTAGGTGTCGGCATTGGCAAGTTCAGCCAAATGACCGAAGCCCCAGGACACGATATAATCACTCCCCTCGATGTAGCCGTCCTTGCGGTCTCTTGCACCGAGAACAGAGGCGATAGACATTCCCACGGAGGGTTTTTCAGCAATTACAAGTCGTTTCATTGGCGTTTTTCTCCTTGTCTTTCTTTGCGGCGAACGCTTTCGCTCGCTCACGCTCCTCGTGGAGCTTTTTCAAATGCTTTTCAAAAGCGAGGTCGCTGGCGATGTCCTCTGCGACATCTGCCAACGTAACACGCTGAACGCAGCTATCAAAAAATCTCATTATGCGTCCTCATCCTCGCTTTCTGCCTCTGCCATTACATCGGCATCGTCAAGCTCGGTTTCCTCGTCGTAGTCCTCGTCATCCTCTCCGAAGTCGTAATCGTCAAGGTCTGTAGCACCGGAAGTCTTGGCTTTAGGCTTTCTGAACTTGAACCAGTAAACAGCAAATCCGCCTGCACCTAAAATCAGAACGAGGATGATAGGCATGAAGTTAGTGGACTTAGGTTCCTCGGTGGGTTCCTCTACAGGTTCGGTAGGTTCGGGTTCAACTACAGCTTCCTTACCAGTACACTCGCTCATGTTGGTACGGCAGACTTCGCAGTTCGTATTGATTGCACCAACAACGCATTTATCGGTACAAGAGCAGGTCGGAGCAGCCGTCTCTCCATCCTCACCCTCCATAAGAGCCATAAGGTCGGCTTCATCAACAAGGTTCAAGAAGTACACGTTCTCGGTTTCGCCGTTGCGGTCGATAACGATATAAAAGGTATTGCCGTTCTTGGACTGAACTGTGATAAACTGCTTCTCAACCTGTTCGGTTTCCTCGTCGCCGGGAACCTCAATCTGCAGAAAATCGTCAATCAAAGTCAGATTGCCGTCGGGAGTAAAGGCAAAGGGAGATTTACCGTCCTCGGTCGTTTCTCCGTCCGTACTCTCAAAGCCCTGGAACATTACGCTCATAAGGTGCATCAGCATAGCAAGGTCAAGTTCGCTGTTCTGTTCGGCCTTCTCTATAAGCTCCAGATAGTCGCTGTGAACGTAGCCTTTCTTTTCGGGTACGATGACCTCATACCAATCGCCCTCTGAACCGATGACCGTTACTTCCTCGCCGGGACGGAGCTGGTCGATAATTTCAAAGCTCATGCCTGCACCGGTACGCAGATTCAAGCGACCGCCGTTTGTTACAACCGTTCCAATGGTCGTGATTTCCGCAGGGTCGGTTACGCCGTCGACGGTGATAACGAGGTTTCCATCATCGTCGATGATGTAGCTGTAAGGGATTTCAATATCCTCAACAGCTTCATCCGATGCAGAAGCCTCGGTCTCGGTTTCGGGTGTGGTAGTTGCCTCATCACCGCCCGATGCAAACGCCGTAACAGAAAAGCTCGCCACACAGATCATGGCGAGCATCAAACAAAGAATCGTTTTCATTTTAGTTTTCACTATTATCTTCCTCCGTTTCATTGATAAGGTTAGACACGGGCAGAGGGTTTTTCTTGGCCGCCGCAATCAGCTCATACAGAGCATCGGGAGACAGACCAAACTCATGCACCATGCCGAGGATGTCGGAGTTCTCGATCTTGATAATATCCGCATCAATCTTTTTGTTTCGTGCCTGCAGAGAAGCGATCTTCTCTACGTTTTTTTCACGCTCCTCACGGAGCTTTACAACTTTGGGGTTCATAAATCCTCCTTTACGGCTGCGGCAAACGCCCAAAAGACAGGAAGTGCTGTTGCCAGTAGCTTGATGTGATGTCGGCATACTGAATGGGGTCGCCACAATGAATCATCATGTTGTTGCCAACGTAGATACCAACATGGGAAGCTCCCGTTGTGTCATAAGTGCCCTCAAAGAAGATCAGATCACCGGGTCTTGCATTTGCCGGTGATACATAAGAGCAGGTATGACGGAGGCTGTCAGCTCCAAGTCTGCCGATGTTCCAACCTACGCCGCAGTTATTGACTACCCAAGAGACAAAGCCGGAGCAATCAAAGGACGTGTTCGGATTTGAACCGCCCCAAACGTAAGGATAGCCGAGATATTTTTCGGCTTCCTCCATCATTGCTGCGAACTGCGGATCGGAGAGAGCAGATGCAGGGATTTCATATTCCTCATACTCGGTGTTGATATAAGCATCAACATAAAAAGAATCGGGAAACAGGTCTGGTCGGTTGCCAACCGTGCTCATATAGGTCGCATACATAGAAAGCTGTTCTTCGCTCATAATGTACACGGGTACATGAGAGAGGTTGAAGTTTTCAAGCTCCACTGTACAGATATAGTAGGTGTAAGGAACTTCGACTTCATACTCGTAGGTCTCGGTTATGGTCTCGCCAGTTTCGGGGTCTGTGTAGGTGGTAGTTCCTGTTCGGGTTTCGGTGCGGTATCGGGTCTCTGTTTCAACGGTCTCGGTTAGGATATACTGCTTGTCGAACAGCATTTGAAGCGTGCCGCCGATTTCGCCAATCGTCCATTCGCCACCGTGGAGAGCCGATATTGCAGAGAGCAGAACATAGGGGTCGTGCTCAATATCGTCCAGATCGTAGTGGTACTCGTCGTAGTCGTGGGTGCTTTCATAGGTGTCGAGATGGTCCTGCAGCTCGGCTTCCATAGCACAATACTGCGCCTCGGCATCCATCATGTCGCTGTCTTCCACAGCATAGGAAGAACCGCCAAAAGCAGAAACGCCACTCTGTACCATGACGGAGCAGGAAGATACAACGCTGAGCAGAAACGCCACGATAAGAAGAAGGGCAAGAGTAATCAAAGCTCCTTTCCAATGCTTTGCAAGGAACTCTCCCGACTTCTTTGTGTTCTCGGCGGCTTTCTTTGCCGACTTCGCCGTTTTCTGCGTTGCCTTTGCGGTGTTCTTTCCGGTTTTGCCTGCTTTTGCCGCCATATATTCCTTTTTGATGGCTCGTTTCTGCTGCCATCTTGAATAGGGGTTACTGGAGAACTGCGGATTGTCTCGCTGGGCTTGCTTATTCAAGGCTTTCAGATTGGCTTTGTCTGCCGCCGCTTCTGCGTGAGCTGCGTTGCGATAGGGTTTGAGCTTATGAGAGCGATGTGCGGAGTCAACCATCCGCACACCACCCTCGGCAACTTCCTCTATCCTGTGAGCACTTTCCACACCGACGTTATCCTCCTCAGATTGTCGGATTTCTCTGTGAGCTGTAGCCAAAGCGGAATTGATAGGAGCCGCCGTCGCTGCATGGGTGAGCTTGGACGGAGGCTTCTTTTTATCTACTTCCTCAAAGTAAAGCCGGGTCGTTACCTTGCCCTCGGCATCTACGACACGCTCTTTTCGTTTGACGGTTTTCTTCGGGATTTTTGCCTCGGCTTTATCAAGTTTGTCCGCCTTTTTATCCGCTTTCTGAATGGCTTTTTTCAGTTCGGGGGCGGCTCGTTCTTCATCGGTAAACTGTAGCCGTGGCGAACGCTTACTCATAAGGCATCACCTCCCGTAAATTGATAAGCGTGGGTTACTCCACGACAATATGAACCGATACGTTATCTCCAAAGATGTTGTGAACGACAGAGGAAAGAGCCGCCATCATTTCAGCGAAGTCATCGTCCTCGTCGATTTCATCTTCCTCGTCATCGTATTCCTCGGCTTCGCAACAGCACTCGCAGTTGCCGTAGCAACACTCATCATCACAGAAGAAGTAGCCTGCTTCTTCGGGTTCGATCAGCTCGTTCTCCATCAGCATAGCCAGCTTGTCGGAGTCGCCGGTGTAGAGATAGCTTGCAGGGATACCCCAGGATCGGAACATCTTATCTGCGATGCTCTCCGCTTTCTTGGTGAGGACAGACAGATTTTTATTGCCACGGTTGGACGGCAGCTTCGCCACCTTGCAGGCGATCTGCTTCAGCATGGAGTACAGAGTCGCCTTTTCCTCGATGTGCTTGATATAATCGTCCTCGTGGATCAGATATACTTTGTTATTCATGGTCGTAAAAACCTCCATCTTGTGTTTTATTCTTTGGCTTCCTGTTCCTGCGGTTTAGTCGTCATAATGCGGTACAGTTCGGTGTCCTTCGGGAAACGGTCAACGAACGGCAGAATAACGGAGCCATAAAAAAGCAGCCCTTCGCCTTCACCGCTGTGAGTTACATACGAGAGCTGATGGGGAGAGATATTCAAATGCTTTGCGAGAATCTGACGGTCACCGGATGCCTGATTGAGCATATAGATATAGTCGGAGTTCTCAAAGATATTTTCGACCTCACGAGAGGAAAGCAGGTCTTTCACGTTCTGCGTGATACCGGTCGGAATACCGCCCCATTTTCTGAAACGCTTCCAGATTTCTACCGAGTATGCCGCCGTTTGCTCCTCCTTCAAAAGCAAGTGCATTTCGTCGATGTAGTATCTGGTGGACTTTCGAGCCTCTCTGTTGACCGTAACTCTATTCCACACTTGGTCTTGGACGATCAGCATACCGATCTTTTTGAGCTGTTTGCCCAGTTCCTTAATGTCGTAGGACACGATGCGGCTGTGAATGTCCACGTTGGTGCGGTGGTTGAACACATTTAGCGAACCGGTGACATAGATTTCAAGCGCCGTGGCGATATAGTGAGCTTCCTTTTCTTCCTGCTTCAGCAGAGCGTTATACAGGTCTTCGAGGATGGGCATATTTTCGGGCTTGGGGTCAGCCAAGTAATCCCGATATACCAAACGCACACAACGGTCGATGACCGTTTTCTCAACAGGCTGCAAACCCTCTTTGCCGCCGACGATCAACTCACAGAGAGACAGAATGAAATCGGATTTCAGCGACAACGGGTTTTCCTCGTCGCTGTAGTTGAGGTTCAAATCCATCGGATTGATATAGTGCGGAGAGGTCGGAGAAATGCGAATGACCTGCCCGTGAAGTCGTTCCACGAGGGGGCCGTATTCGGCTTCGGGGTCGCAGATGATAATATCATCATTGGTAACGAGGAATACATTTGCGATTTCACGCTTGGCACTAAAGGACTTACCCGAACCGGGCGTACCCAAAATCAAGCCGTTGGGGTTTTTCAGCTTCTTTCGGTCAACCATGATAAGGTTGTTGGAAAGAGCGTTGATACCGCAGTACAGAGCTTCATCACCGGTCTGGAACAGCTCTTGGGTCGTAAAAGGCACAAAAATAGCGACGCTTGATGTGGTCAAGCCTCGCTTAATTTCGATTTGGTTGAGACCCAAAGGCAAACTGCTCATAAGTCCTTCTTCCTGTTGGAAGTCGAGCCTTGTAAGCTGACAGTTATATTTCTGTGCGATACTGGATGCCTGGAACACGTTGTTGCCAAGCTGCTGTTTGTTGTTTGCGGTGTTGAGCACAAGGAACGTCAAAAGGAACATACGCTCATTTCGGCTCTGTAGATCCTGCAGGATTTTCTTCGCCTCATTGCCGTATGTGGCAAGGTCAGAGGGGATAATATCCATATCGTAACCGGAGCGAACCGCCTTTTTCTGTTCCTCAATGGTCATCTTCTGCAGATCGGTGATCTTGCGTTTGACCGTCTTGATTGCCTTGGTCTGGTCAACAGACTGAATGTGCATCGTAACGATCAAACTGGATTCCATATCGAGGAAGTCAGCGAGCATACGGTCGTTGAGTTCGGGAGCGAGAATCTGCAGGAACGATACCGCACCGAGCTTTTTGCCTACGCCAAACTCCTTGCCGTTGCGGAACTCAAAGGAGCTTGGAGCGATAAAGTCCTTTACGGAAAGACCGCTTGGAGCGAGCCATTCCCACTCAAAGTTGAAATCGGTATGCTCGTCGATGTGGAACATACCGTGCATGAGAGCCAAACGCTGTTTGCCGTTCAAGGGTTCAGCCGCTACGCCGAGTCTTTTGAAATTATTGAGCAGATCGGTCTCAATGCGGTCGAGACGGGGTTTTGCTTCTTTGACGTTGGCAGCTTCGATGCCGAAAGTCAGATACTTGGTCTTAATAAGACCGTTGTTGCCACGGGCAAGCTGACTACGAAGCATATCCGTGTATTCCTCACGGATGTTATCGAAGTCGTCGCCCTGTGTGGGAATCACGATACTCTGACCGTAGGTGTCCTTGTTTGCCGCCATGTTCATAAACGACAACTGGAACTTAACGGAGCTGTCAAAGTAATTAAGGAAATCACACCAGCCCTCAAAGATCGCTGTTTTATCCTCGTTCTGATTAAGCTGATAGTTGATGTCCTGGAACTGGATGGTCTTGGTGAAGTAGCCGGGACTTACACGGCACACGCCGTCTTGGTACATTCGCTCAAAAGGGATGCTGTCCTGTGCTGACTTCTTTTTGTTATCTTGGTTTTTCGCTCTTGCGATGGCGGCTTCGATTTGCTTCTTTTCCGCCCTCGTGAGCTTTCGTTTTTCGGACAATACGATATACCTCCTTGTCGAGTTTTTCCTGTCGCTCTAAAACCGAATAGAAGTTATTGGTCTGATACGGTCTCTGCTTCGGGCGAAGGAAGCAGACCTGTACGATGTTACGGACAATCTTTTCAAGGGGCTGTCCGTTCTTTTCGTACATAGCCATGAGCATAAACGGCAGCATCACGATTATCATAATGATTGCCGCTACGCTCGTATTCATAAAGCTCTTGCACAGGAAAAACAGAGGTACACCTACAGCCGCACCGGAGCCGAAGCAAATGAGCTGTCTCTTTGTGAGGTTGAACATTACCTTTGTCTTAACTGCGTTAAGGTCTTTGGGTACGGGCACATAAGCCATAGTGAATCACCTCCGTTTTTAATGTGCCGAGAAGATGGATTTTGCCATAGAACCTGTCTTAAAGAGGGTGAAGCACAGAAGAACCGTGTAGCCCATACAAGTCCAGATTGCAGCACTAATGTCTGTTTCAACGGCGATGTTCTCAACGAGAGCAGCATAGATCGCCACGCAGACGATAATGAGAAATGCTTGGAACGCTAAAGCAAACAGGGAGCGTAGGTAGTTCTGTCCCATGTTGCCGCTTTCCTTGCTTACCATCGTTGCCATCGGGATCGGAGCTACCGAGGTAACGAGATAAATTTCGATCATTCGTCCATAAGTTATAATGAAAATGCAGATTGTGAGTGCCCAAGTACAGATGCCGACGAATAGGCTCTGGAACCACAGACCGAATAGGGGGCCGATGTCCATTTCCATCAGCCTTTCTTCCAAGTCCACCACAACCGAGCTGATGTCGATTGAGGTATCTGCGGAGATAACGCCTGCGGCACTATTTACCACGCTCTGACCCACATCGAATACGCCCATGACGATGTTCCAAGTGTTTGTTACGATAAGGACAGCACACGCCGTCTTGAAAATCCACTTGAAGAACATCCATGTATCCACATCGCCGTGCATATTGTTTTTGTCCGAGAACATCTGGATCAGCTCCATTGTCATTACGAACGCAAGTATTACACCGGCTATCGGGATGATGACGTTATCCGAGAGTGTTCGTATCATGTTGTAGATTGTGCCGTTCCACGCTTGGGGAGTTGCACCGACCTGTCCTGCAATATCACCGACTTGGCTGTTCACGCTGTCGAACATACCGGAGAGATTACTGACGATGCCGCCGACTAATACTTCTTTTAGCCATTCAGCAATCGAATCAAGAATTTTGCCCATAGGCGGTCAATCCCTCCTTTCCGGCTCCCACCCATATTACAGAGTGGGAGCCATTTGTTTTACTTTTGGGATACATTCTTGTCGGTATTAGCCGAACAAACCGGTGAGCAGAGGTACGAGAGTGATGCCGATGAGGGCAACGCCGCCGCCCGCCATGAGCTGCTTCATACCCTGGGACTTAGCACCGGGGTTATCGTTGCCGTAGCCTTCGAGCAGGTTGATTACACCCCAAATGCCGAGACCGGCACCGAGAGCGATAACGAGGGTCTGAAGAACACCAACAGCAGAGTTAAAGAAATCCATATATTTTCCTCCTTGAAATGAAAGTGGGGCTGGATGTTATGCTCCAACCCCTTGTGATTTGTGGTTTATTGACTTGTGATGTGGGTCTGCGGATTAACCGAAAAGACCGGTGAGCAGAGGCACGAGGGTGATACCGATGAGGGCAACGCCGCCGCCTGCCATGAGCTGCTTCATACCCTGGGACTTTGCGCCGGGGTTATCGTTGCCGTAGCCTTCGAGCAGGTTGATTACACCCCAAATGCCAAGACCGGCACCGAGAGCGATAACGAGGGTCTGGAGAACACCAATAGCAGAGTTAAAAAATTCCATAGATTAAACGTAGCCGAACGCAAAGAGTGCAAAGCACAGACCACAGATTTTGCCGTTCAGCACTCCTTTCAAAAATTTTTATTTTTTATTGATTTTGGAAGTGGTCATTCTGTCTTGGGTATAATAAAAACCGCCCTCTGGCGGTTTAGGACACATCGGAGACGTCCACCTCAAAGACTTGGTAAACTTCATCCGGTTTTGTTTTGAGCTGAGTGGAAAGGTACTTCTCAATATCGAAGTTGTTCTTCGGGTCTGCATCGGACAGGTACTTATAGTTCGGGTGCTTGGTTATATCAAACTTGTTCGACATGAACGGACGTACACCACGGAGCTGTAAGATACATTTGCCACCGTCAAGGACGGCAAGCTCGTCTATCGTCGCAAGATCTTTACCGAGCTTCTGATAATTGAGGGAGTGGGAAACCTCTCTGCCTCGGCTCTCACCGGTATTAAAGGTATCAATCGTTTCCTTGCCGAGAGACTGATTCAGTTCTTTCAGCGTGGTCGGTTCAGAACCGCCGAGGAAGATACGACTATCCATATTACCGATGATCGTGTCGGCATTGTCCTTGTACAAAGCCTTTAACTGTGATTGCGCCTGCAGGACAAGACAGGCTGAGATTTCACGGCTTCGGATGGTTGCTACGAGCTTTTCAAGGTTCGGAATCTGACCGATGTTCGCCGCTTCATCAATCAGGCAGCGTACATGAACCGGCAATCTGCCGCCATAGACATCATCGGCTTTCTCACAAAGCAGATTGAAAAGCTGCGTGTAGATCATGGAGATCAAGAAGTTAAAGGTTGAATCGGTATCACTCATAATGAGGAACAGAGCCGTCTTGTAGTACCTCGTGTCCTTTTTATTCTTCGGATTGACGAAGATTTTGTCTCCGAGGGTATCAAGCTCCAATTCGTCATACATGGTGATTTCACGAAGCTCTGCAATATCAAAGGGAGCCAATCGAGCACCGCAGCTTACCAAGATACTCTTGGCGGTTTTGCCTGCGGCAAGCGAATACTTCTTGTACTGACGGACAGCGAAGTGGTTCGGCTCTCTGGCTTCCAGTTCTTCAAACATACGGTCAACGGGGTTTTTGTACTCCTCGTCATCCTCTCGGACTTCCATAGCATTGATGAACTCAAGCAGGGTCGTGAAGTTCTGTTCTTCGGGCGGTGCTTCATAGTGAATGTAGCCGATCAAGGCACAGTACAGAAGCGTTTCCGCTTTCGTCCAAAACTCATCACCGGATTTTCCGTCTCCTTTCGTGTTGGTGATGAGGGTCGTTACCAACTTCAAAATATCCTTTTCGCTGTGAATGTAGGCGAACGGATTGTAGTGCATAGATTTTTTGAAGTTGATGGTGTTGAAGATTTTGATTTTGTAGTTGTTGCGTTCAAGCAGCTTGCCAACCTCGCAGACAACACTTCCTTTCGGGTCGGTTACAACATACGAGGAGTGGAGCTGCATAAGGTTAGGTTTGAGGAAAAACCTCGTCTTACCGGAACCCGAACCGCCGATGACAAGCACGTTTTTATTTCGTGCGTTCTTGGGTTCTTTGGGGCGGTTCGACATCATAAGGCTTTCCGTCTGCGTGAGGATGATGTTGTTTTCAAACACGGGGTCCATAAAAGGTGCGATGTCCTCTCGTGTTCCCCAACGGGCAGAGCCGTATTCCAGATTCTTTCTGAACTTCTTGGCGTTCTTACCTTTGAAATACACCACGAGTCGGATGATAACTGCGGCGGCAATACCAACAAGCAGATCAATCGGGTGGAAGCTCGGCATGATGTTTTCAAACGCCATCGAAATGCCTTGCATGATGTTCAGAGCTTTGGAGGAAAAATCAACGCCCGGTGAAAGGCGAGCCGCCTGTCCGAGCTTTGTGGCGAGAAGCCCAATGAACACATACGGGATGTTTGGCAGAATGAGCTTTTTGTAATTCACGTTCTTCATCGTGCATCCAGCTCCTTCTTGCGAACCTTCGGCGTGTCGATGTCCGCTGCCACTTCCTTGAATTTTCGTAGCTTTTTGAGCACGGAGGGGCGTTCCTTCTTGCGGTCGGTTTTCGCCGTGTACTCTTTGAACGCCGCTGTCAGAGCATCGGCATCACGAGCTTTGAAGAAAACAAGGTATTTGGGAATATCGCCGGTCTTATCCTTTTTCAGAGCGAAGTCCACGCCATATTTCCTCGCAATTCGCTCAAAGTCCTTGATATTCTTGTCGGTGATCTCAATGTTTGTTACCCCTTGATCTTGCCCTACAAGTTGCTTCACGCTTTGCTTTCCGCAGGGCTTAACGGGACCTTGCTTTGCTTTCTCCTTTCGATAAGCAAGGTACTTTGAGATTGCCGATTTCAGTACGTTGGCTGTCATTTTAGAAGTGTTTACTGCCAATGTTACTGTTCGCTGTTCAACTTCTTCCTGCAACAGACATACCTCCTTTCTTGGAAAAATTGGAGTGCGGGCGGTTGAGGGGCGCAGACACTAAGGCGGTCTCACCCGATGGTAGATAAAGATTTTCAAGTAGAGCCTCCTTTCCTGGGCATAAAAATAGCTCCCGTGTTAATCACGAGAGCTGCCATACAAATCATGCTGAACCAACGCTGAGTAGTAACTGCCGATGGTAGTGGGGGCATTGTACAGCGTGGTCAACAGGTATTGTTTGATGTTGCGTATTTTGGTCGTGTTCTCTTTGAGACAATCGAACACGAACTTGATGTGCTCCATTTCCAGTTTTAAGAGCCTTGAACGGACAACCTCTGCAGGATAGTCCGAACCGGCAACACGGATATATTTCTTGGTGGAGCAGACCGTCTCTACGAGTAACTCCAAGATTTCCTCCAATCGGTCGTGGTCATACGGAAGATCAGAGCGCAGATAGTCGTAGCAGATATTTTCCTTAATGATTTCTCTGTACATATCCATGTCTCTGTATTCCGGTTCTTTTCGCTTCGCTTCAAGTGCGGCAAGCACAGACGGACGAGCCTCATCGGAAAGAATTGAATGAGTATTTGATAAATCAGTATTTGATTCATCAGTAATTCTTTTATCTATATTTATTTGTGCGGGAGTTTCCAGACGTGGTAAACCCATATCCGGTTTTACCATATACGGCTTTTCCGTATCTGGTGATGCCGTATGTGGTCGCTCGTAGATAACGTATTCCATATCGACGATCCTGCCATTGCTGTCCCGTATCCTGTGGCGTATGAGATAGCCGTACTGTTCAAGCTCTTTGAGCTGTGCGGTTATCCCATCCACGCCGTCCTTGCAGATCTTCGCAAGTCCTCGTGTGGTGTAGTCCCAATCTTCGGGGAGGGAGAGCATTGTGGATAAAAGCCCTCGTGCTTTGTTGGATAGGTTTGGGTCTCGCAGATGATAGTTCGACATGGTGGTATAGTCTTTTGTTTTCTCAATTCGATATACTGCCATGTTGCCTCCTGTTTTTGGGCATGAAAAAAGCCGAACAAGAAAAGTGATTTCTGTTCGGCTAATGTCCTGTATTCAGTTTTATCGCTGTTGGTCACGCTTTTTCTTTTGCTGCTGCATCCACACTTCCAACAGCTTGATAATAGTTTCCTCCATCCGCTGCGGGGTGTAAGAGCGTGGGAAGTATTTTCTGATCTTGTCCATCGGGAGTTTCAAATCCCATGTTTCGGGTTTCTTTTGCTCCATCATAATACCGAGCATGGCATCGTCGCTCAGTTTACCTTCTTGGGAGAGACGCTTCATACGTTGGGCTTGAGAAAGAGATGGGGTTGCCTGTTCGCTGTCCATGGTCTCGATGAGGAGCTTCTGTTCGTCGGGTTTGAGATAGGAAATCTCTACCGCAGGGGTCATTGCAATTTTTCCCTCATCGACCATTTTTTGTAGTTCGGGGTCAAGCTCGGTCAAACGAATGTACCGTCTAATTTGGTCTTTGCTTGTACCGGCTTCCTCTGCAACTTTTTCTACAGATAACTTCTGTGCAAGTTGCGTAGAAGTTAAATCGTGCCGTGCGCCTTGTCGCTTGATGGCATCCAGTTTCATTTTGTACGCCTTGGCTCGTTCGCTTGGTAAGATGTTTTCTCTCTGCAGATTGCTGTCCACCATAATGATGGTAGCGGTGTTTCGGTCAACGTCTCGGACGATTACGGGCATCGTCTGTATTCCTGCAACCTCGCAGGCGTGTTTTCTTCGATGACCGGCAATCAGTTCGTATGTTCCATCTTCAAGCGGTCGGGCTATCGCAGGAATGAGTACGCCGTACTCACGGATGCTCTCGACCGTCTGCTGCATGGCCTCATCGTCTCTGATCGAAAAAGGGTGATCGGCAAAGTCTTTGAGCTTGTTGATAGGGATATTGATGATAGCTTCTGTGTTTGGGGTATCTTTGTTATTACTCATAATTCACCTCGATTTTGTGTGTGAAATAGAAAGAGAGCGAATTGAACAGGTCAATTCGCTCTCAAATCTACCGAAATATAGGCTTTTTTCGCTTTATACAGTTGAGTGTGAGGACTTTTTGGGTGTAGGTATCATCACTTTACCTATGTCCTCGTCGAGGACCCGCTCCACGGCTACGGTATCTGCATCGAAAATATGCTCGACCGCGCTTTTGGCGCAGGCTTGCTTGAGGATTATGAATTAATCGCCGCATAAAGCAAAAAGGCAACCTCGCGTTGCCTTTTATTGTTTTTTACGGTTTTGTCGCGGTTGCGGCTATGCCTCAAAAGCTTAATTTTGCCTTTATGCGACACAAGCTCTACCTGTTTTTCAGCTTTCGACAAAAGACAATTCTGCATATTTTTCGACATATTTCGACAAGTTTCGCAGATGAGTATGTCGAATGCCGCGGATATAAAACAAAAATGTTTGCGAAAATGTCAAAAATCGTCATACGATTTTTTAACGAAACTGCGATTTTTTGCCCGTAATCTATTGCTTACTGTTCGATTTTTGTGTTAAAATACCATCACAGAAATAAAACAAACAAGGAGCTGCATTATTATGGAAAAACCGAGGGTGCTAATCGCTGATTCGAACAGCGAGTTCAGAAAAGAGTGCGTCCAGAATTTAAGACGGATGGATATAGAGGTGGTCGCCGAGGCCGTAGACGGTCAGGAGGCGTTTGCAAAAATGGTGCGTATGAAGCCGAACGTCGTTATATCCGACCTTTATTTAAGCAAAATCGACGGTGTTGAGCTTATACGCAACGCGAAAAAGCAGATGCCCGACGAATTCCCCGCATTCGTTATGCTTGCCGCGTTTAATAACCAACTGCTTTTCGAGGAATGCTGTGAAGCGGGCGCGGCATACTGTATGCTTAAGCCTATCGACTATACCGCGCTTGCCGAAAGAATAAGACGCCTTTCCGACAGAACCCGCCGCCGCACACCCGCAAAGGTCCCCGCGCGTGAGGGAAGCGATTTAGAAGCGCAGGTGACGAAGATAATACATCAAATCGGCGTTCCCGCACATATCAAAGGCTATCAATACCTTCGCACTGCGATAATTATGGCAATAAAGGATACCGAGGTCATTAATTCCGTGACAAAAATTCTCTATCCGACCGTTGCAAAGCAATACGGCACCACAAGCTCACGCGTGGAACGCGCCATACGCCACGCAATAGAGGTTGCGTGGGACAGAGGCGACCTCGACGTGCTGAACGCATTTTTTGGCTATACCGTTCAAAATTCGCGCGGAAAACCCACGAATTCGGAGTTTATCGCGATGATAGCCGATAACCTTCGTCTTAAAAACAAGGCATTTGCGACAGTATAATAGAAATTAAAAACCAAACCAAAAAGGATGTGCAAAACGCGCATCTTTTTTGCGTTATATAGGTTGTATGCTTGCCAAATTACAGCGAAAAAGCCCGAGTCTAAAAAGCTACGTGAAATTTCCGAAAAAATGTACGAAACCCATTGACAAAAGTATATATTTGTGTTAAACTACCACTTGCCGCATGTATGGGGTCTTTTAAGTTGCGTAAACGCACACCCTCTAAGCAGCGAGTCTTATGAAAGGAATTGGTGCTTACAAATGTTTGCAATCGTGGAAACAGGCGGAAAGCAGTACAAGGTTAGCGAAGGCGATATCATCTTTGTTGAAAAGCTCGGTATCGAAGAAGGCGCAACCTACACCTTTGAAAAGGTTCTTGCTATCGCCGATGATAACGGTTTCGTTGCAGGTACTCCTACCGTTGATGCAACCGTTACCGCAAGCGTCGTTAAGAACGGCAAGGGCAAGAAGATTCACGTAATCAAGTACAAGCCCAAGAAGGATTCCAAGAAGCACATCGGCCACAGACAGCCTTATACCAAGCTTCAGATCCTCAGCATCTCGAAATAAGAGATGATTACCGCTTCGTTTGTTAAATCGAACGGAAAATTTTGCAGTTTCCGCATTCACGGTCATTCAGGCTATGCAGAAGAGGGAAGCGATATCGTTTGTGCCGCTGTCAGCGCGATGGCGATGCTTACGGTAAACAATATTACCGAATCATTCGGTGTTCCCGCAAAGGTCGTTGCCGACGAAGAAGGTCCGGTTATCGATTTTAAATTGCAGTCTGTTGATGAACGTGCCTGCGCATTAATCGCGGGGTTATGGCGCGAATTAGCCGCCCTTGCGAACGATTACCCGAAAAATATTCGTGTAACCGTAAAATAATTTTATCGAAAGGAGCTCATACCATGCTCAGATTGTCTATTCAGTTCTTTGCACATAAAAAAGGTGTCGGTTCTACCAAGAACGGTCGTGACAGTGAGTCGAAGCGTCTCGGCGTAAAGAGACAGGACGGTCAGTTTGTTACTGCCGGCAACATCCTTCTTCGCCAGAGAGGCACCAAGATCCATCCCGGCAACAATGTCGGCCGTGGCTCCGATGACACCCTTTTCGCCCTCATCGACGGTAAGGTTAAATTCGAACCGATGGCAGGCGGAAGAAAGAAAGTCAGCGTTTACGCTGTTAACGCAGATTAGTTATTGCATTTAAAAGAGCAGTCGGGATTAAATCCCCGACTACTCTTTTTTACTTTTTTGACTTTGTTTTTTTGACTTTATTTTTGGGCCGGAGCGAAAGCAAAAGCTTTCTATCGCGCTTTTCCGCTCGGGCATTAGGTTTCTAAAGCCGTTCGCGGAAGAATCGCGATTCCGACCTCAAAAACAAAGCCAAAACGTGCCGGAGCGAAAGCAAAAGCTTTCTATCGCGCTTTTCCGCTCGGGCATTAGGCTTCTAAAGCCGTTCGCGGAAGAATCGCGATTCCGACCTCAAAAACAAAGCCAAAACGGGCCGGAGCGAAAGCAAAGGCTTTCTATCGCGCTTTTCCGCTCGGGCAAAAAATACATTAACCTCGCAAATAACGAAAAATCTCATAAGGAGGTTTTTGATATGTTTATAGATAAAGTTACAATTTATATCAAAGCGGGCGACGGCGGCAACGGCTGCGTTTCCTTCCGCCGCGAAAAGTACGTTGCCAAGGGCGGTCCCGACGGCGGCGACGGCGGCAGAGGCGGTAACGTTGTTTTTGTTGTAGACGAGGGCGAAAATACCCTTCTTAACTTCAAGTACCGCCGTAAATTCGTAGCCGCAAACGGTGGCGACGGTATGGCGAAGAAGTTTTACGGCAAATCTGCCGAGGACCTTGTTATTCCCGTACCGCGCGGAACGATACTGCGCGACCCCGAAAGCGGACTCGTTATTCACGATATGTCCGACGGTCAACCGTTTGTAGCCGCAAAGGGCGGCAGAGGCGGCTGGGGTAACACGCATTTTGCAACTCCCACGCGCCAAGTACCCCGTTTCGCAAAAAGCGGCACAAAAGGGGCAGAGCGCAATATTACGCTCGAGCTTAAAATGCTTGCGGACGTCGGCTTGGTCGGCTTCCCGAATGTCGGCAAATCGACTCTTCTTTCCGAGGTAACCGCCGCAAGACCTAAGATTGCGAACTACCACTTCACAACACTTTCGCCTAATTTGGGTGTTGTTTCGGTTTACGATAAAAGCTTTGTAATGGCGGATATCCCCGGTCTTATCGAGGGTGCTTCCGACGGCTTGGGCTTGGGCCACGACTTTTTGCGCCATATCGACCGTTGCCGTCTTATATTGCATATTTTCGATATTTCGGCAAGCGAACGCGAAAATCCGCTCGAGGATATTTATAAAATCAATTCCGAGCTTGAAAAATACAGCCCCGAGCTCGCAACACGTCCCCAGATACTCGTTGCAAACAAAATCGACCTCGGCTATTCCGAAGAGCATTTAGAGGAGATAAAAAAATACGCCGAGGAAAACGAATGCGAGCTGTTCCTTATTTCGGGTGGCCTTTCCGAGGGCGTACCCGAGCTTATGAAGGCTGTCGCACGCAAGCTTTCCGAGCTTCCTCCCATTACCTATTACGAGGAAGAGTACGTTGAGCTTCCCAAGGAAACCGATATGTCGGTACACGTCGAGGTTGTCGACGGCGTTTACGTCGTAACAGGCGAATGGCTTATCCGCTTCTGCAACGATATTAATTTCGACGATTACGAATCGCTTCAATTCTTCCAGCGCGTTCTCCGCGATAAGGGTGTTATTCAGGCACTCGAGGACGCAGGCATTCAAGAAGGCGATACCGTTTCTATCTACGATATAGAATTCGACTTTATGTATTAAATAATTTGGGGAACTTTTGAAAAAGTTCCCCAAACCCTTTAAAACTTTTTGATTTTTAAATAATATGTTTAAAGGATTTTGAAGATTTTCAAGAAACTTTTGCAAAAGTTTCTTGAACGGAGTTTGAGGCAGAGCCTCAACCCTAATCTATATCCACAAAAACACTCTCGATAACCTTATCACAGCCGTCGGGCGAATATTGCCAACGGTCGATATGGTCGATATCGGGATATTCGTAATCGGGAATAGAATTTTCGCGCTCTACGCAATCGATTATCGCAAGCTTTACCTTCATTCTGTCGGGAATAATGTTTTTTATAAACACCGCCGCGCTCTGCCCCACCTGAACGTCGGGGCGCACCTCGGCAAGCCCCGCAAGATTTGGCGCAAGCTCGATAAAAACGCCGTAATCCTCGATAGAGCGCACTATACCCGCGGCGGTCTGCCCCGAAGTGAATTTTGCCGCGTTTTCCTCCCAAGTGCCCAAAAGCTCTCGGTGGGTAAGTGTTACGCGTCCGAATTCGTCGGCGGTATTCTTTACAACCGCTTTTATTACCTGCCCGTTGCGGAATCTGTCGCGCGGGTGCGATATGCGCGAAACCGACATACAATCTATCGGGAGCAAAGAAATAATACCGCAACCGATATCGCAAAACGCGCCGAACGGGTCAAGGCGGGTTATCCTCGCTTCGATAACGTCACCCGTGTTCAAACGGCTTATACGTTCGCGCATACAGTCGCGCTGGGCATCCCTGCGCGAGCAAATAATATATGGCTCGCCCTGCGTGTTTTTATCGATACCGATTATTTTAAAGCAAATCGGCTTGCCCACGCGTGAAATTATGGCAATATCCTTTTCGGGCAATCCGTTTGCCGTGTAAATGCATTCGCTTTTGGGAATAATGCCGTCGAAATCGCCTATCTTTATGTGTAAACGCCTGTCGTGATCGCAAAGATAGCTTACGCCCTCAAGAATCATTCCCGAATCCATAGCCGCTTCGAGGTTTTCTATGCTTTGAGTATAAAGACGGTTTTTCTCGCTTTTTAAAAGCTTCCCCTCGTAGCTGTATTCCTGCTTCATAAACGCTCTCTCCTTAAACTTTAATTCCTTGTTTGATTATATAAAACAGGAGGTCAAACTATGCTTGATAAACTCGCACAAATTGAAAAAAGATATCTCGAAATCGAAACCGCGCTCTCCTCTCCCGAGGTTATGAACGATATGGAGGGGTATAAAAAATATATGAAGGAGTATAAAAACCTCCTTCCCGTGGTAGAAAAATACCGCGAATATAAGGACGCCGAGCGCGATATTGCCGATGCCGAGGAAATTCTCTCGATAGAAGACGACCCCGAGCTTCGCGCGCTTGCCGAGGAGCAAAAGGACGAGGCGCGCGCAAAATTGGACCCGCTTATGGACGAGCTTCGCATACTTCTGCTTCCGAAAGACCCTAACGATGACAAAAACGTTATTATCGAAATACGCGGCGGTGCAGGCGGCGAGGAGGCTTCGCTCTTCGCGGCGGTGCTTTACCGTATGTATAATATGTATGCCGCGTCGGCAGGCTTTAAAACCGAGCTTTTAAGCGCGAACGAAACCGAGCTTGGCGGCTTTAAAGAGGTTTCGTTTATGGTCGAGGGCGAGGGCGCATATTCGCGCTTTAAGTTCGAAAGCGGTGTTCACCGCGTTCAGCGTGTTCCCGAAACCGAAGCGCAGGGTAGAATACAAACCTCTACCGCAACCGTAGCCGTGCTTCCCGAGGTAGACGACGTTGATTTCGAGCTTAATATGGACGAGCTCGAAATAACCCGCCACCGTTCCGCGGGTGCGGGCGGTCAGCACGTAAACAAGACCGAATCTGCGGTAAGAATAATTCATATCCCCACGGGCATAACCGTCGACTGTCAGGACGAACGCTCGCAGATTAAAAACAAGGATAAGGCACTTAAAATAATGAAAAGCCGCCTTGCCGATATGTATAACCGCGAAAAGGAACAGGCGGTTGCAAGCGAACGCCGCGCGCAGGTTGGCACGGGCGACAGAAGCGAAAGAATTCGTACTTATAACTACCCGCAGGGCAGAATAACCGACCACAGAATCGGTTACACCATTCATTCGCTTGAAGCATTCCTGAACGGTAAAATGGACGAAATGATCGACGCTCTTATCTCCGCCGACCGTGCGGAAAAGCTTAAAGCCGGTATTGAATAACCAAAAACGCCGAACGTTAATAATTAAAACGTTCGGCGTTTACTTTTATAAAGGCAATTACACAAAAAACACAATCGCCCTTTGTGCATTACTACAAATATATATATTGTTTGCTATGCGGTGTTGACATTTTTGTTAATATGAATTATAATTTAATTGTGTTAAAAGAATAGTTTCCGTATTCGTGAAGTGTTTCTTCGTTTTACCTCCTTTCAGCAAAAGAAGTCCCGCCGAATCTCGGGACTTCTCTTGCATTAATGAGAAGTATTATGAAACTGTTAATAACATTTCGCGTGTCGGAAACAACCAAACGGAGGCAATTATGAAAAGAAAAATCGCATTTGTTCTTTTTGCGGCGGTGCTTATGAGCCTGTTTGCGGCAAGCACCAGTATTCTTGCAGAGGACATAAAAGCACCCACAGATATTCCGAAGGTGCTTATTTATACAGAAGGCGGCGTGGGCATTCCTTCCGATAAAAGTAAGGTAAATTGCGAAATTTATATTGTGGATAAAGAAGGCGGCGAATACGAAACCATAAGCGCCGAAAACTGCACCGTTAACGTTAGAGGTAACTCGACCTCCTCTGCGTATAAAAAGCCTTATAATATTAAGTTCGACAGCAAGACGGACGTTCTCGGCATGGGCAAAAACAAAAAATGGAGCCTGCTTGCAAACTGCTACGATAAAACCTTGATTCGTAATGCGGTGGTTATGGACTTTGCGAAGGAAATCGGCGTTCCCTATACCCCCAATTACAGATTTGTCGACGTATATGTCAACGACGTGCTTCAGGGTAGCTATGTTCTTATCGATTCTATCGAGGTGGGCGAAACCCGCGTTGATATCGACGTCGATAATAACGAATATCTTTTAGAGCTCGATTATAATCCCGAGGATCCCGATTCCTACTATTTCTATTCCCCCAACGGTACCAAATTCGCCATTAATGAGCCCGAAATCAGCGATTTGACCGAGGAACAGAAGATATACGTTACCGACCTTGTTCGCGATGCGGAATCCGCCCTTCGCGGAGGCGATCTCAGCGAGGTGGAAAAATACTTCGATATCGAATCGATGGCGAATTTCTACGTGACTCTTGAATATTTCAGAAATATAGACGTAGCAACAAGCTCTACCCGTTTTCATATCAAGGGCGGTAAAATCTACGGCGGTCCTGTTTGGGACTTCGATCTTTCGTCGGGTAACTACAACGTAGATTATTACGGAAAAGGAACTCTTGAACAAAGATTCCATGCAACGAACATGAAGTGGTTTGGCCAGCTGGTTAAATACGAAGAATTTCAAAAGCTTGTCGGCGAACGTTTTCTCGCTGTGCAGGATACGATAGTAAACCTTTATTCTGATAATATCCTCGGCAAGAATAAAATCGATACTATGATCGAAGCTTACGGCGCATCCTTCGACCGCAACCATAACGAAGCGGGCTGGGCTCCCAACGTTGTTCATCACCACTCTATGCAGCTCGAACGCCATCCCGATGAAACTTATGAGGAAAACGTTGAATTTTACAGAAATTGGCTCAAGGAACGCAACGAATGGCTTCTTCAGGAATGGGGACTTACCTCGTTTATCGAAGTAAAAGAGGAAGCGACCGTTGAAGTAAACGAATTTATGATTACCGGTGTTAGAGATAAAACTACCGTAGAGGATTTTGTTGCTAACTTCGCAACCGAAAATGTTTCTGTGCTTTATAACCAAGAAAAGCTCGAAAACGACGCGATTGTTCCCAATGGCGCTGTTGCAACCGTCGGCGGTGTTTCTTATTCGGTTATCGTCAATGGCGACGTTAACGCCGACGGCATAGTAGACCAATACGACTATATACTTATAAAGCGCGAATATTTCGACACTATCGAGCTTGACGAGCTTCAGACCCGCGTTGCGAACGTAAATGGTGACGATGTGGTCGATCAGTACGACTATATTCTTGTACGCCGTTACTATTTTGGTACGTTTGATATTTATAAAAAGTAATGAAAAGAATTTTGATTTTTTTGCTCGCGTCGGCACTTTGTTTTCTCGGCGCGTGCGGATATGAGCTTCCCGAATTTCCGAATACAAGTCAAACCCAATCTCAAACCTCTAATCAGGAAAGCTCGCAAACGGTCACCGAAAAAGCCGAAGGCGAACTAAGAGTGCATTTTATCGACGTAGCACAAGGCGATTCTGCTTTTATCGAGCTTCCCGACGGTAAATGTATGCTTATCGACGCGGGCGAGCGTGATTACGCGGGCAGAGTTATCTCGCTTATCGATTGTCTCGGATATTCGAAAATCGATTACGTTATCGGAACTCATCCCCATTCCGACCATATAGGCGGTATGCAAAGGGTTATCGAAAATTTCGCTGTCGGCGAAGTCTATATGCCCGAAGCGGTGAGCGATACGAACACCTTCATCAACCTGCTCGAGGCTATGGATAATTTGGGGCTTTCGATAAACGTTGCAACGGCGGGCGTCGAAATCCCGCTCGGCAACGGCGCGAACGCGCGCTTTGTCGCACCCGTGAGAATCGTTGACGATTTGAATAACTGCTCTGCGGTGTTGCGCCTAACCTTTGGCTCGCGCGCGTTTTTGTTCACGGGCGATGCCGAAACTTTAGAGGAAGAAACGGTAACCGATAATATCGATTGTGACGTTTTAAAGGTCGGCCACCACGGTAGCTACACCTCGTCGAGCGATGCTTTTCTAAAAAAAGCAAGCCCCGAAATAGCTGTTATTTCCTGCGGCAAGGGTAACGAATACGGGCACCCGCACGATGCGGCGCTTATGCGCCTTAAAAAATCGGGCGTGCGCGATTTTTACCGCACCGACGTTTCGGGTACGGTAACGGTAACCACAGACGGCGAAAAATTAACCGTTTCGGAGGGTTTAATGCCGAGCGGTTATAAATGGGTGCTTAATATAAGCAGTAAAAAGTTGCATACGGCGGCTTGCGATTCGGCAACCGAAATGAAAGAGGAAAATAAGGCGTATTCGAAGCGCGCTCTTGATAAGCTTCAAGCACTCGGCTACACGCTTTGCGGAAGCTGTGATCCGGAGGAATAAATTATGAGAATAGTTATAGACCGTATCGAAGAAAGCCTTGCAGTTTGCGAGCTTGAAAACGGCGAAACCGTGAATATCCCGCTTTGCGTTTTCGAAAACGCAAAAGAGGGCGACGTATTCAATATCGTCCGCGACGATGCCGAAAAGGAAGAGCGAATGAATAAAGCCCGCTCGCTTTTCGATAAATTAAAGAAATAAAAACAAACAAGCTTCTGTGATGTTATATCACAGAAGCTTGTTTTGTATTTAGAGTTTTTGAAGATTATCAAGAAACTTTTTGCAAAAAGTTTCTTGATGTAAAACCTCGCGCTTATCCCTCAAGCTCGCTTGCGGCGGATTTCAAAAGCTCGATAATCGGGAGCTTTTGCGGGCAGATAGCCTCGCATTGACCGCATTCGATACAGTCGCTCGCCTTGCCGCGGTTTCCGCCCGTTTGGAAGCCGTACCACCATTTTGCGCCGTAGTTTTTATAGCGCTTGGAGCTGTTCACGATTTTAAAAATCGAGGGAATGGGAATATTTTTCGGGCAACCGTCGGTGCAATAGGAGCAGGCGGTGCATTGAATAACGTCCATACTCTTTATAATTTCGGTAACACGGTCAATCGCTTTGAATTCCGCTTCGGTCAGCGGCTTGAATTCGCGCATAAACGAAAGGTTGTCGTTCATCTGCGCCGTGTCGCTCATACCCGAAAGCACCATAAACACGCCTTCGAAGCTTGCGGCAAAGCGTATTGCAAAGCTTGCACTACTGCCGCCGAAGGGGGCAAGCTCGTTTTCCGCCGCCTCGGGCAGACCCGCAAGGCTTCCGCCCTTAACCGGCTCCATAATAATTATCGGTTTTCCGTGCTTGCGGCAGACCTCGTAGCAAAGGCGGCTTTGTACGTTCGAATCCTCGTAATCGATATAGTTAAACTGTATCTGCACACATTCAAGCTCGGGATATTCGGTAAGTATTTGGTCGAGCACCTCGGCGCTGTCGTGGAAGGATATGCCAACGTGGCGTACCTTGCCCTCGGCTTTAAGCTCAAATGCTGTTTCGTAAGCTTTGCATTCTTTGAACTTTTTAAAGCTGTTCGCGTTCTGCGAATGCATAAGATAAAAATCGAAGTAATCTACACCGCACGCCTCGAGCTGAGAATTGAAGAGCGGGCGAATTTCCTCGTTCGTTTTGAAATAGGGGCTCGATAATTTGTTTGTAAGTATGTATTTATCGCGCGGGTAACGCTTAACCAACGCTTCGCGTATTGCAGGCTCGCTCTTTTGCGAAAGATAACCGTGCGCCGTGTCGAAATAGTTAAAGCCTGCGGCTAAAAATTCGTCCACCATCGTGCAAAATTGGGGTATATCCACCTCTTCGCCGTTCATCGGTAAACGCATACAGCCAAAACCGAAATTTTTCTTTACTTCAGGAAAAACGCTCATAGTAAGCCTCCGTATTTTAGGATATATATATTTTACAGTATTAACAAGCGTTTGTCAATCGGTTTAGCTACTAGCCTATGATTTAAACCTGTCTGTATTTATCAATACATTCTTTAGCCGCTTCGCTGTTAACAATAAGCTCGTATTCCACTTTTCCGTCCTTGTCCACGTGTTCCAAACGAAAGCTTTCTCGGAACAGACGACCCCCAATGTTGTATTTCGGTACAAAAGCCATATCGTAACGCGATTTGTACTCAAGCTCTATTTTTGTAATATCCGTCCAAAGCCATTTCTTGCTTTTGCGCTTGAATATATAACGTATTTCTACGGTGCTTTCGTCGAAATAAAAGGCAAACGGAATGAAATACGCATTGAGAAACGCGAACAAGACGTCAAGCAAGCAAAAAATAATACATATAAGCGTTGTTTTGTATTCGGCGTCCGACGCCTTGATAGTTACAGACACGAGCATAATTGCGAAAATGAGAATAAACAAAGCGTTTATAAAAAACTTTTTACTTAAAACTATACGTTCCATAGCGTCCCTTTCTGTCAATCCTCGTACATACTGTCGAAATATATTGCGTTTTGGTTGCAATAACCGTTAAGACCGATTTACCGAAGCTCAGAAATGTTTGTCAATATTTCAAGCTGTTCAAAAGCTGTTTATGCTCTTTTGTTACCCGCAGGCTCTCGCGCGATTTTTGTATCGCTTTGTTGTGAGTCCATTTGTCCAGCTTTTTCTCGCTTATAAACGGCAAAACTGCGTCGTATTGCTTCGCCAAAGCTGTTGCAAAATACCAAGCAACCGCCATTTTAATATAATATTCGTCGCTTTTTATCTCGGCAACAAGCTGTGGGTATTTTTTATCGAAAAGCTCGTCGAGAAAATAACGCATAAGGCAAACGATTGCAAACCGAACGGTGTAGGTATGCTCCGATTTGAGCCATTTTTCGATATACGGCAAAAGCAATTCGGGTTGTTTTGCAAAGCTTATTGGAATAAGCTGGTCGCAGGTCGCCCAGTTGTCGATATAGGGAAGAAACGCTTCGACAAGCGTTATGCATTTTTCGAAATCGCGCTCGAAGGATATAATAAAGGCGTGAAGCTGGTTTTCCTCGAAATAATGATGGGGAAGTGCAGAAAGGAATTCTTTTGCCGTACCCTCCTTGAGCATTGCCCTCGCTGTTGCGCGAAGCATACGTGTGCGCACGCCGATAATTCGCTCGCGCTCGACATTCGGTATAAGCGAGCTTTGAAAATCGCGGTATTTAATATCGCGGAATTGGAAAAGCGTATTTTGAATATCGTTCATTACTTTTTCTCTAATATTATCGGGGTGTCGATAAAACGCAACAATGCAAGCTCTGTGCCCTCTGCGATATTGTAGGTAGCGGGGCTTGAGGGTATCTGCAAGGATTTCGATTTGCCTTCATCGTTTTCGATAATCATTTCGACCTCGAGATTATCGACGGTGGTATAAGTAATTCTTCCTTTAATACGTTGATCTCGGGTAACGTAAACGTTAAGATATATAACCTTGCCGACAAACTCCTGCGCGGTTAAAAATAGGTAAATTCTTGTCTTTTTAATTGCAAAAGCAATAAGCGCGACAGGGATAAGATAAAACACCGTGCTTATTTCAAAAACGTTTGTGAATTCCAATAAAACGTAGGTTGCAATTCCGACCAACGCAAGCGAAAAAACAAACCATAAAACCGCCTTGCTTTCGCGTTCCTTTTGCAATTTTCTTGCTTCTTTAAGTGTGAGCATGGTGATGTTCCTCGCTTTTAGTGGGTCTTATTATTATAGGTGATTCGGGCACAAAACGCATTATTATAATCTCGCCGCCTTCGCGCAGGTCGCAAATTTCGTGCTCGTTGCGGTAGGCTCTTGTCATTATCCTGCCTTTTTCGTTTGTAACTCCGATATTTGCAACGTTGTATAACATTCCGACGTTCGAGCCGTTGCCCCAACCCGCCCCTTTAACAACACGGTCGCGCGTGGCGTAAACGTGTATATCGGTAATCGTTCCTCTGAACTCTTTGGGCTCGAAAAAAGTAGGCATACCGCTGAATTTAAAAGCAAGAAGCAACGTGGCTATCGGTAGCAGATAAAACACGTTATTTATCGCGAGCAGGTCGGCAAAGTATATTAACGCCCAAACTGCGGATTCTGATATTGCGGTATAAACCGCAAAGCGGGCAACTACCTTGCTTTCGCGTTCCTTTTGAATTTTTCTTGCTTCTTTAAGTGTGAGCATATTTATACCCTATATGTACTTATATTTGTTTTTCTCTTTGTCGTTCACGCCGAGCGTTTTGCGGTCGAGCGCGTTTGTAAATCCGGTTCCCGAATAGATAATATAATTTCCGACAGAGTCGCCGTTATCGAGCTCGGTTAGCGTGCCATTCTTTTCAGAACAAATAAATTTCGCCGAGGGGTTAATAATAAGAATTTGTCTATATTTCGATTCATATCCAAATTTAAAAGGCTTTCTGCGTTCGAGCCATTTAATACCGACAAAGGTAATCGAATGCAGGGTTTCGCCGCTTCCGTCCTCGTGCAGAATTATCGGGATCGAGGATTTTTTCGTTGCCAAAAGCTTGCACGAGAAGGTTTCGCCGTTTAGGGTAAGTGTAAAGCTTTCGCCGCGCACGGAAGAAAAAAGCGAAGCAAAGGGGGATTTTATAGTCGAAAGCCTGTATTTGTTTTCCTTGCAAATCGATTTTGTTTTCGAAACAAGGCTCGCACGCTTTATAAAAGCTTTTAACCGCCTTATAATAGGTATCGCAACCAAAACGGTGATAAATATCGTTGCGGCGTATTTTGCATAGGATAGCATAGATAAGGGTACAAGCACAAGGCTTATAATGCTATATACCACACGCCCGAACAGCGAGGATAAAAGAAATATCGTAAAAACAAGCGCGTGCGATTTTATCATTCCGCTCGTACCATAGTCAAACGGAGCGGCAGATTCGGATTCGAGCGCGGGGTTGCGGTCGGTGTTGGCGCGGGTTATGAATCGCATCGCCGCAAGCGTTGGGATTGTGGGGATAAGCTTGTCGGCTTTGTAGCTCGGTTGCTTTTCGTTTTTTGTCAAAGCCTCGTCTTCTGTTGCATCGAGCGTTCTGTTCCATATTTTTGTTGCGTTGAAGCGTGCGATAAAGCCGATAATCGCCAAAATCGGCAGTGTTGCCGCAAGAGCAAAAAGCCTGCTTCCTTCGCCGAAGATATCGAAAATAAAAGAATACACCTTGCCGTATGCCGCCAAAACGACAGCAGAATACACCAAAAGATCTGTCCAAAAGCCAAACGAGGAAAGTATAAGCGGCATAATCGGAATATTTCCCTCGGCGGCAAGATATTTTTCGCGCAGGGGGGTATTATAAACCGTTTGCACGCGAACGAAGGAGTAATAAAAGCAAACGAAAATTATTCCCGAAACAATAATATGCCTTACCGCGTTGTAGCCGATCAAAAATTCGCTTTCATCGGGGTAGGCGGTAAAATATGCAAGCTGTGTAAAAAGTATATGTAATACCGCAAGTATAACCGAGCGGATTACCGCCGTACACAGTTTTTTTGTTTTGCTCATAATTCCTCCTTGTGTGGGTGCCACGTCACGTTGTATTCGTTCATATATTTTCGGCAGGCTTCAAGGCTTTCAAAGAAGCTGTCGGCAACCACCTTTAAATTTTCGTCAACGTGGAATATACAGTAATCCTTGTCGCTGTCATACTTGCAGATTGCGAGATAGAATACCTTGTGTGCAATTTCGCCGCCTGCGTGATATATCGGCTCAAAAGCTCCTTTTTCAGTATAATACAATACCTTTGCGCCGTCAAGCTCTTTAGGAAAGGTATGCGGTGTTACATAAACAATACGTTCTTCAAGGTCTATCATATAGTCTGCATAGCCTTCGGAATAGGGCAGTTCTTTATACCCGCACCTTGCGCAAAATTCGGCAACAAAGCTTTCTTTGTTCTTTGTTTTGAATATTGCGCTCACGGCGGTTTGCAATTCATTAAATGTTATTGCTTTGCCGTTAAGACGTTTGCCTTCAATCCCGATTATCATTATAGTTCCTTTCGGCTTATACAAGCTTATAAAATTTATTTAACCGTTGTTTCTGTCAGTTTGAGTTTTATTCGGTCCGAGAGCTCTAAAACTTTAAGCCACTTTTCGCTTTCTCTTACGGCACGAACGTTCCAAAGCTCCGTGCCCTCGAGCGACCTGAATTTACGCGAAAGCTCGAGCGACATATCAACGATTTCCTGCGTAATTCTGCCCGAAAGACGAATTAGGTTTAAGTTCTTTTCGTGCAGGAACGAAACAGCATCGCAGTCGAATTCCTCGAATATATAATATTCAATATCTTCATCGGAACGTTCGAGCAAAAAATTGCCGCAGTGATCCAACGTATCTTTGAAGAACTCGTACATCCGTTGGATTTCGTTTTGCACCATAAGCTCGTCTGCTTTAGTGTTTGCGTTATACGGTGAATAAAACGCTTCCGCAAACTCTTTACTTCCTATCAATATGCCCGTGCCGCACTCAAACCCTTCGTCGATGGCGATTACCCAATCGAAATTTTCCGATGCGATAAAGGCTAATGAAAACAAATCCAAATTATAGTATTCGTCGTAAGTTGTCGGCAAAGCTAACCGATAAACCTCGTCAGAATCGTTTTGCGCGACATATAAAGCTTTCTGTGAAGAGATAAGTCTCGTTATCGCATCGAACTGTGGCTCGTTCAACCATAAATCGTTGGTGTTGTTTATTATAACATACGATTTGTCTGTCGCAATCTTTAAATCGTAAATCGAATCGAATTCATTTCCGTCAAAGAAACACGCCACCTTTGAAATGAATTCATTTTTGGTGATATTCTTCATATTCATTTCGTAAACTTTCGCTTTTGTTATTAATCCTCTATTTTAGTGTAATCCATTTCGCAATTTAATTAACAAATACCTTTCTTTTCGCGTTCGCGAAGCACTCTTTTTGCTTCTTTTCTTACAGAATCTTTCGTGCACAGTCTCTGCCAATATTCGAAAACAGTCACAGACAATGGGTATTTATAAGCATTATCCTTATAGTTGTAACTACCTATTATCGAGTCTATCTCTTCGTCGGTAATCGTTAAGCAGTGGTTCAAAAATTCTGTTGTTTCGTCATCGGGATAAAAAACGCAATCCCGCAGAGTCAAGGGAAGTAAAACGCCGTTTCGATATAGCTTCGTATGTGATTGCAACAGACTCGGGCGGTATTTGCCGAGTGTCTTGCGCGTTTCCCAAAGCGTTGCATAATTATCGCCGTCGTTCAGCAATTCGGAAATTCTTGCGAAATATTCATCGCTTCGTTTTCCTTTGCTGATTACCTTATCGAATCCGGTTAAGTACATTTTATCGGACGGCGAGAAGCTATAAAACATATTAATGGCATAATCCAAAACCTCGGGGATCTTTTTCGGATCAATCCTGCAAATAAAGGTTTGCTTTGAGAATATCGATTCCATACGCGACAAATATTTCCATAAAAGCCGCATCACCCGAACGTCCTTGGTTGGGCGAAGATCGATGTCTGCCATATAGTGAAAGTCGTACCCCAGTGCGTTGATTTCTTCGAACAATTCAAGCAACGCAAGCGATTCTCCTTCGGGATTTTCGATCGGCTTTTCGTGAATAATTCGCTGCTCATACAAAAACTTGGCTATATCTTTGTTTTCCACTTGTATTACCTCGTAAGCAATCGTTTTTTGTTCTGCGGTTGACGCTCTTAAAACTCTCTTCTTTTGTAAACTCGGTTATAAGCCATAAGCCACGTGAAGAGGTTTGCGGCAGAAATATAAATAGGAACGATTATTATCCAACCGACAAGCAAAGCGATGTTTGCGGGGTTCGAAAAGATTGCGGGGAATCCGACCTGAAATGCGGCGGCAAAAAGTGTGCTCATTATTGCCCATACCGCGAGGATAAACGAAAGTATTGCTTCCAATTTAAAATCGTGGGTCTTGACGATATACGTAAGCTTGCCCTTTGTTTCGCCGTTGAATATCGCCTTTTCGGGCGAATCGTCGCCCTTGTGGTTTTTCTTCAGCTTACCGATACGCAAATAACGCGATATCGCGCACAGCACAACGGTATTAATAATTATCGAGGGTATTGTAACAGCGTTGCTTAAAATCCCGCCCGATGCGAAAATATAGTTCGCGTTGGTATTGATTATATAACCGAGAATGTAGTAAACAATCGCCATTCCGACCTTTTTGATTAAAAACATAATGTCCTCCTAACCCTCTATCGGGAATTCGTCGTAATAATATTCGGTGATGCTCGAAGCGATCCCTAATGCATTTTGCATCGTTTCCTTTATAAGATCGCCGTCGTTGTCGTATTCATAAATATATTTAAGAGTAATTTCGCCGTTTTCGTAATTAGTTTGCGATAAAAGCAATTCGCCGTCGTATTCATATAAGGTTTTAAAAACGGTTTCGCCGTACTGTGAATTAATTTCCATCACCTTACCGTTTTCATAGGTATAAACCATTTTGTAATCGCCTGTGCCGCTTTCGAGCGTTTTGTCGTCCTTGTCGTAAATTCTGTAACTGTCGCTGTTCGGTCTGCGCTCGGTGGCGTTGCCTTCCTCGTCGTAGCTGTAATATTGCGAAAGCTCGCCGTTTAAATACACTTCGAGCATTCTGCCTTGCTCGTCACGCACGACGTCATATACGTTTTCGTTTTTGGTCTTGCCGTTTTCATCAAGGGTGCGCCAGATATGCACGTATTCGTATTCATCGCGTTCGAATTGGTGGTGCGATATAAAATTTCCGTCTGCATCTTTTGTTATTGTATCGGCTTCGTATCCGTATTTATCATAGGTTGTATAAATAACGGTTGTTTCGCTGTCGGTTGTATTTTTTATTTCCGAAGCTTGCCCATTTGCGTTGTATTTGTATTCTGAAGTTTGCGTTATTCTTCCCGTACCGTTTTTATTCACCTTTTTACTTACGAGCTTTTTGGTGTTTTCGTTTTTCGATTCTTCGCCCGATTCGGCGGCTTGCGAGCTTTCTTCAAAGCTTTGCTCGCCTTCTTCGTTACAGCCGAAAAGGGATAGCAGTAATAATAACGCGGTTAAAAGCAGAAGAATTCTTTTCATTCGTGCACCTCGGTTTTAAGTATTTCGCCCTTGCGGGCATCGTCGGTTGTGCTTATATCGCCTATGCCCAGATAAAGCTCGCCGCCGTTTATGGCAAAGCTTAGAGCGGGCAAGCTGTATTCTATCGCCTTTACCGTTTCGAAGCTCTTTCCGTCCTCGCTTACGGTAAGGCATATAAGATAATTGCCGTTTTCCAAGGGCTTTGCGCAAAGAACGTATAGCTTTTCGCCGTAGACCGCAAGGTCGGTAACTATCGCGTTTTCGAATATCGTGTACTGCAAATTATTTACGTTTTCAAAATGGAACAGATAACCGGTAGTGAAATAGGTCCTCCCCTTAAAGTATGCGCTTTCGGCTATACGGCTGTAAAAGGGATAACCCATAACGAAACGGCTTTGCCAGTTTGCTTCAAGCACAAAGCCTTCGCCGTCGTAGCGGTAGACGTTCATACCGTTTAGCGCATACAGCTTATCTCCGTGGCAAAACAGCTTGTAAACGCGTCGGTCGATCGTACTTCCGCCCTCTGCTTTTACGTTTTCAAAGCTTTTACCGCCGTCGTAAGATACTGCAACAGGGAAGTCTGCACTCCCTTCGGCGTGACCCAAAGCGGCAAAGAGCTTGTTATCGAATTTCACGATATCAAAGCAATGCACACCATTGGGAATTGCCCTATGTGTAACAAAACGGTTTTCCTCTAATTTATAGAAGTTGCCCAAGCTCCAATCGCCTGTTGGGTCACAGCCCGGTATATACAGCGTTCCGTCGATAAGGCAAAAACGGTCGATCTGCTCGTCGGGAATAGTGCCGCAGGTGTACCATTTTTCTTCGTTCAAATCGTAACGGTATGCGGCGGCGGGAGAGTGGTTTTTGTCGTAATCTCCCGCACCGATATAAAGATACCCTTCGTGAATTGCCATATCCCAAACGTTGCGCGCGTTGTTAAATAAATGGCTGTACGGGCTCGAAATGAGCTCGTATTCGATTGCGGGCTCGGATATCGATATTTCTTCACTGCTTGCATTTTCGGGCGAGTGCGTTTTACAGCCCGTTAAAACTGTTATCAATACCAGCAACAACGAAAATAATCTTATTTTGCTCATTTTTGCCTCGCTTTTTTACAATTCTTCCGAAAAGAATGTTTGTTATTCAAGCGCTTCTTGAATATCTTTATAGGTTAAAGTTAAAGTTACCTTTTCGGAAACGACCTCGTCGTTTTCATAGAGCTTTTCGGTAAGCGTTAAAACATAATCTTCGGGTATGCTGTTGTACTTTTTGATGACGTAGTTCCATACCGGATATCCGTAGGTCAAACGATACTCATAGCAGCTGTTTTCATCAACCTCGAAAGAACATTTCACGGCTTGACCGTAATTATTTCCTTCATTTGCTTTCTCGGAGTCAGTGTGAGTATAATAAGTGTCGTTTCTTATGACTTGGCTGTTTGTGGAGTCTTTTACTACGTAGGCGGTATTTTCTTCCATATCATAGACTGCAATCGCTATAAGCAAACAATCACCGAGCATTACAATATGGCTGTCACGTGCGGCATCGTTACCCATTTTGCCCTTGTTTTCTATACTTCTTAAATCAAGCATATCTTTAGCGATATATCTTGCGGCAGCACTACTTGTTTTGTATCCGTACAAAACTTCCATGTATTCGGTGTCGAACTCCGTTTGTTTGAAACTCTCGTATTCTGCAGTTCGTATCACCACGTCGTAAATACTCATATTATCGGGGAAAAACTCCGAAGGGTCGATAGATTCTTCGCTTGAATTGTCGCTGATATTCGAACTGTCGCTGATTTGTGAAGATTCGGACGGTATATTCGCGTAATCGCACCCGACCAAGCAAAACATAAGCGAAATCGCTAATATAAAAGCTGTAATTTTCATCGTTTTTCTCCTTTCGTTCGCGGTTAAATCGAAAAATGACTTTGTTTTTTGCTATTCAAGCGCTTCTTGAATATCTTTATAGGTTAGAGTTAAAGTTACCTTTTCGGAAACGACCTCGTCGTTTTCATAAAGCTTTTCGGTAAGCGTTAAAACGTAATCTTCGGGTATGCTGTCGTATTCTTTACAAACAAAATGCCATACGGGATAACCGTAATATATACTACTCATTTCGCGTCCGCTCTCGTCATAATAATTAGGTATCAAAATCGCCTGCCCGTAATTGCACTCATCGTCTTTATTTTTGTCTTTATCGGTGTGGGTGTAATAACGATCGTCAGTCATAACCGGACTGTAAGTAGAGTCCTTCACAACATACGCCGTGTTTTCTTCCATATCATAGACTGCAACCGCTATAACCAAGCAATCACCAAGCATTACGATATGGCTATCTCTTGCAGCATCTTTCCCTGTAATACCTTTGTTTTCTATACTTCGTAAATCCAGCTTACTTACCTCGATATAGCGTCTGGTTTGACTGGTTGGCTTGAAACCGTAATAAAGCTCAACATAAGTTGTACTTTCGTCGGGAGGGTTGAAAATTTTTGCATCGCGAACAGTAATTACAAAATCATTAGGGCTCATATCTTCGGGGAAAAACTCCGAAGGGTCGATAGATTCGTCGTTTGAACTGTCGCTGATATTCGAACTATCATTAACTTGCGAAGACTCGGGCGGTATGTTCGCGTAATCGCAACCGACCAAGCAAAACATAAGCGAAATAACTAATATAAAAGCTGTAAATTTCATCGTTTTTCTCCTTTCGTTCGCGGTTAAATCGAAAAATGCCTTTGTTTTTTGCTATTCAAGCGCTTCTTGAATATCTTTATAGGTTAGAGTTAAAGTTACCTTTTCGGAAACGACCTCGTCGTTTTCATAGAGCTTTTCTGTAAGCGTTAAAATGTAATCTTCGGGTATGCTGTTGTATTCCTTCACAATATAGTGCCATACGGGATAACCGTAAGTTGCGGTGAATTTGGAATCGCCTTTTTCGTCCACTTCATAAGACTCTTGCACCGCTTGACCGTAATTAGTGCCTTCGTTTGCTTTTTCAGGGTCGGTGTGAGTATAATATCTGTCATCAGTCATATGTGAGCTTGTGTTTGTCGAATCTTCTACAACGTAAGCGGTATTTTCTTCCATATCGTAAACCGCTATCGCGATAAGTAAACAGTCGCCAAGCATAACGAGATGACTATCTCTTGCGGCATCTTTTCCGGTTTTTCCTTTGTTTTCTATGCTTCGCAAATCAAGCTTATCTATGCTGATGAAGCTTCTTGTTTGTCTTGTTGGTTTATATCCATATAATATCGAGAAGAACACAGTATCTGAATCAGGCCCGTTTGTTAATTTGATTTCGGAATTACGAACAACAAAATCGTCAGGCGTCATATCTTCGGGGAAAAACTCCGAAGGGTCGATAGATTCTTCGCTTGAAGTGTCGCTGATATTCGAACTATCATTAACTTGCGAAGACTCGGGCGGTATGTTCGCGTAATCGCAACCGACCAAGCAAAACATAAGCGAAATAACTAATATAAAAGCTGTAAATTTCATCGTTTTTCTCCTTTCGTTCGTGCTCAAATCGAAAAATGCCTTCGTTTTTTACAAAGATAGCCCCTTCGTTTCCAAAGGGGCTATTTTCTTGTTAATGTTCGTATTTGTGAAGGTGGATTATTCTTCTTCAACTACCTCTGCATCGAGTGCTTCGGGAGCTTCTGCCGCTTCGGGAGCTTCTTCCTTCTTCTTGCCGAGATATTCGGGAAGTGCGAGACCGCTCATTGCGAATACTTCTTCAAGAGGGGGAACGCTCTTCATAAGGCCGGATAAGAAGTTTGCGGTGCTGGTCTTGCCGTTTGCACCTGCGGAGCCGTTATCCCAAACGGTAACCTTGTCGATCTTGATGTTCTTAATAGCATCGACCTGAATTCTCATAAGGTCTTCGAGCTTATCAGCAATAAGGAGCTTCAATGCCGCTTCTGCGTCGCCGCCTGCCGATTTAACGATTTCTGCAAAACCTGCCGCCTGCTTGCGAAGGATTTCTTCCATACCGCGTGCTTCTGCAGCCATTCTTGCATAGATAGCGTCTGCTTCACCCTGTGCCTTGCGTCTGATCTTTTCTGCCTCTGCTTCCGCTTCGAGCTCGATTTGGCGCTTCTGGATTTCGGTCTGTACGATAACGTCTGCTTCAAGAGTTGCCTTTTCACGCGCGCTTCTTGCTTGTTCAGCTTCTTTTTCTGCCGCGTATGCTTCTTCCAAAGCCTTTGCCGCCTGAATCTTTTCAGCCGCGGTTGCGATTCTCAAAGCCTCTGCCTGCTTTTCGCGGAGGGTTGCGTTCGACATAGCGATTTCGGTTTTTGCAAGGTTTTCACCCTGAATAGCTTCTGCGTCTGCCTTGGAAACGTTAATACGTTCGTCCATTTTAGCGTTCGCTTCACCTATCGAACCGTCGCGTTCCTTTTCGGCAACGCTCTTTTTCGCGTCGTTAATAGCCTTTGCAGCCGCTTCCTTACCAAGCGCTTCGATATAGCCGGATTCGTCCGAAATGTCGGTCATGTTAACGTTGATAAGACGAAGACCGATCTTTTTAAGCTCTACTTCAACGTTTCTCGAAACCGCTTCGAGGAACTTATCTCTGTCGGTGTTAAGCTCTTCGATATCCATTGTTGCGATGATAAGACGCAACTGACCGAAGATGATATCCTTTGCAAGCTCCTGAATTTCAGCGAGCTGGAGTCCCAAAAGTCTTTCTGCCGCGTTCTGCATAACGCTCGGCTCGGTGGAGATACCAACGGTAAAGCGCGAGGGTACGTCTACACGGATGTTCTGTCTGGAAAGTGCGCTCTTTAAGTCAACGGGAATCGAAAGGGGAGTGAGGTCTAAGAATTCATACGACTGAACAACGGGAACGATGAAAGCCGCGCCGCCGTGGATACATTTCGCCGAACGGGTAGTGCCGTCGTTGTTCTTGCCTACTCTACCGTAGATAACCATTACCTTATCCGAGGGGCATTTCTTGTACCTCGAAAAGAACCAAAGAATGAGCGAGAAAAGTAAAATACCTATTACCGCTACTAAAATGATTGTGCTGGGTCCCATAATGTTTCTCCTTTTATGTTTATATTTTTAATTTACTTTCTGTGCTTGCGTCTTACAATAAGCGTTTCTTCGCCGGATATGCCTACAACCGTTACCTCTTCGTCGCGGTTAATAATCGTTTCCTCGTCGGTCACGGCGTACTTTTCGCAAAGCTTGCCTTGAATAACTGCGCTTATTTTGCCCTTGCCTGTACGGGAAGGCGGTATTCGCATATAAACCGTGCCGCTTACGCCCAAAGCATCGCGTATATCCTCGGTGCCGTCGTATTGCAACGAGAACAGCCATTTCATAAGCAGGGCGATAACCAACATCGCGAAAAATCCGCTTGCCGCCGAAATAGCTATCGAAGGTGCGAGGCCCATACCGTTGCCGCAGCAAATCGTACCTACCCAACCCATTACCGAGAAGAAGGCGATAAGTCCGCGGAGCGTGAAGAAGCGGAGACCTGCGTCGAGCCCTTCGCCCTTTTCGAACGCTTCATCGGCGTCGTCGAGCTCTAATCCTTCATCAATGCCGTCTGCACCTGCGTCTGTGTCAACGTCCGCACCGTCTGCATCGGCATCGCCTTCGCCGCCTAAACCGATAAGCGTTAAAACCATCTGAATAAGCAGCATAACCGTCGCGGGGATTGCTATGCAGGCAAAAACCTGACCTGCCGAACCTAAAGCTACCCACCAATCTAACATAAAAGTTTACCTCCCTTTATATACGGTTTTTCTTTTCGCAATATTTCTTTACCTTGGGAATATCGTCCTTTTCCAACCATTCCTCGGTAAAGCCGCAGGCACAGCATATATATCTGTTTATTATTACCTGCTTAAAGATTCCTGCCCTAACGTTGTTGCCGATGCCGTAGGCTTGTTCTTCGCCTTTGGCGCATATTATATCGTCGCTTTTGCATTTGGGGCAGATTTTCGAGTTTTTCATAAAGCTCTCCTAATCAAGCGTTGCGAGAATATCCTCCGCACGCTTGCGAAGTATTGCCGCGTAGTGCGCGTTCATCATAACCGCAAGCACCTTAATAAGTCTTTTCTTTGCGCCGGGGAAGGGCTCGGCAAAATTGCTGACAACCCTTTCGATGTGGCTTACGATGTATTCTTCATCGGCAACAGGACGCTCTAAACTGCTCATCGCGGCGATGTAGTAGAAATAAAGGTCGCTGTCGTCGATAATATCATCGCTTTCATCGTCCAAACGGCCGTTGATGTAGGAAAGCAGATCGGTGATCCTTTCGATCTGTAACGCCTCGCGAAGCATATTGATAATTGCTATCCTGCAAAATTGACGTTTGGAATATTGCTTTTGTACGGGCGGCGAAAGAAAACCGCGGCGTACCCAGTTTTGGATCATGTATGGCTCAAGCCCCGTCATTCGGGCAACCTGCGACATCATCAGCCCTCCGCAGATAAATGCATTGTCGAGAATATCTCTGGCTGCCTCTGCATCAGACACGGCGATATCTATCGTTGTGCCGGGAAGTCTGTCGATCATAAGGAAACCTCCTTTTTGTTTACTGCAATTAGATTGTAACACACAATCACGCGATTGTCAAGATAAATCGAACGATTTTTTAAAAAAATATTAACGGAGGTTGACATTCGGCAACACACAATGTAAAATCATCATATATAATATTCGGCGTATTTTTTAAAAATGGTGCAAAAATGGAAAAAATAGTGATAAAAAACGAAAATCTTACCGTAACCGTGCTTACCTTGGGCGCGATAATTCAGCAAATCAACGCATACGGGATCGATCTTACGGCGGGCTATGCCACCGAAGAGGAGTATTTCGACGACACCTGCTATTTCGGCGGACTTATCGGCAGAACAGCCAACCGTTGCGGGAGTACACAGTATATAAATAATGTTGAATATTCGCTCCCGCTTAACGAAAATGGAAAAAACCATCTTCACGGCGGTATGCAGGGCTTTAACCTTAAGCGCTGGGCTGTTACCGAGCAGGGAAGCGATTTTGTAACGCTTTCTTATCTTTCGCCCGACGGAGAAGAGGGCTATCCCGGCAATTTGCAGGTTTTTGTAACATACAGACTTATAAACGATTCGCTTCTTATTTCGTACAAGGCAAATACCGATAAGCCCACTTGGGTCAATCTTACCAACCATTCCTATTTTAATCCGTTTGGTATAAACAATAAAGCGGGTGCGCGTATCGGCGGTGCATTGGTGCAGATATTTGCCGATCGCGTTTCGGTTTACGATGAAAATATGCGCGTTGTCGGCAGTCAGGCTGTCGAAGGAAGCGAATTTGATCTGCGCGAAAAATATCTTTTGTACAGATCCTTTGACCATAATTTTTATCTTTCGGGCGATGAATACGAATCGTTCGGCGGCGAAAAATTGCGCAAGGCGGCAAAAGTTTACGGAAGTATTAATATTGAATGCTTTACCGATATGCCCTGCTTACAGCTTTACTGCGGCGAATTTATACCCGAAGGCACAAAGCTGTGCGACGGAAGCATTATCGGTGCAGGCTCTGCGCTGTGCCTCGAAACGCAAAACGAGCCGAATATGCAATCGCGCGGAGAGGGGATATTAATGCCCGAGGATACCTATTCCTCCGCAACGGCATACCGCTTTTCTGTCGAAAAAATACGTGTTGTAGAAAAATAAACAAAAAAACATCACGAAATTTCAAAAATTCGTTTGCTTTGAAGTGTAATTGCTGTTGAAAAACATAAAAGTTTATGATAAAATAACCCTATTATAAATTTTGATGAAAATATTTTTTATAATAAAGGAGTCAAGCTATGGCAAAGTATTTTGAACAAGAGTCCCACACCTTTAGCGAATATCTGCTCGTGCCCGGTTATTCGTCCGCGGAATGCATTCCTTCGAACGTAAGCCTTCGCACGCCCGTTACAAAGTTCCGCAAGGGTGAAGAAGAGCCCGCAGTTTCGCTCAATATACCGCTTGTTTCCGCTATTATGCAGTCTGTTTCCGATGATAAAATGGCTATCGCGCTTGCAAAAGAGGGTGGTTTGTCCTTTATTTACGGCTCGCAGACTATCGAAAACGAAGCCGCTATGGTACGCCGTGTAAAAACGCACAAGGCAGGCTTTGTATATTCCGATTCGAACGTTCGTGTTGATGACACTCTTGCAGACGTTATCGAGCTTACCGAAAGAACCGGTCACTCGACTATCGCAGTAACCGATGACGGTACCGCAAACGGCAAGCTTATGGGTATCGTTACCTCGCGTGATTACCGCGTTTCGCGTATGCCCAAGGACCTTAAGGTTTCGGAATTTATGACTCCGTTCGAAAAGCTCGTCTATGCTTACGAGGGCACCTCGCTTAAGGAAGCAAACGATATTATATGGGATAACAAGCTCAACTCGCTTCCCATAATCAATAAAGACGGCAATCTTTGCTATTTCGTATTCCGTAAGGACTATGCTTTCCATAAAGAAAATCCGCTCGAGCTTCTCGATTCGCAGAAGCGTTATATGGTCGGCGCGGGCATTAACACCCGTGACTACGAAGAACGCGTTCCCGCACTTGTCGAAGCAGGCGCAGACGTTCTTTGTATCGACTCCTCCGAAGGCTTTTCCGAATGGCAGGCGCGCACCCTTAAGTGGATTCGCGATAAATACGGCGACACCGTAAAGGTAGGCGCAGGCAACGTTGTAGACCGCGACGGCTTTATGTTCCTTGCAGAAGCAGGTGCAGACTTTATTAAAATAGGTATCGGCGGCGGTTCTATCTGCATCACCCGCGAACAGAAGGGTATCGGCAGAGGACAGGCTACCGCAGTTATCGAGGTTGCAGCTGCCCGCGATGAATATTTTGAAAAGACCGGTGTTTACATTCCTATCTGCTCCGACGGCGGTATCGTTCACGATTACCACGTAACCCTCGCTCTCGCTATGGGCTCCGACTTTATTATGCTCGGCAGATACTTCTCGCGCTTTGATGAATCCCCCACAAACAAGGTAAACGTAAACGGTACGTTTATGAAGGAATATTGGGGCGAAGGCTCGGCACGTGCACGTAACTGGCAGCGTTACGATATGGGCGGCGATAAGAAGCTTTCCTTCGAAGAAGGTGTCGATTCCTACGTTCCCTATGCAGGCCCGCTTAAGGATAATGTCGGTCTTACCCTTTCGAAGGTACGCCACACAATGTGCAACTGCGGCGCGCTTTCTATCGAAGAACTCCAGAAGAATGCAAAAATCACGCTCGTTTCCGCAACCTCGATTATCGAAGGCGGCGCACACGACGTTATGCTTAAAGATAAAACCGCTACCTCGCACAAATAATTATTAGTAAATAAAAAGCCACGTCGGTATTTAACCGACGAGGTTTTTGTTATTATTTTCCTGCTTTTTCCAAGTCGTTCTTGCGAATTTCAACACGTCTTACCTTGCCGCTTATCGTTTTGGGAAGCTCGGTGACAAACTCGACGATACGGGGGTATTTATAAGGCGCGGTGTGCGCTTTTACGTATTCCTGAATTTCTTTTTTAAGCGCGTCTGTGCCGACCGTGCCCTTGGTAAGCACAATGGTCGCTTTGACTATCTGACCGCGAATCTCGTCAGGCACGGGGGTAATTGCGCATTCAAGCACATAGGGAAGCTCCATAATAACGCTTTCGATTTCGAACGGGCCGATACGGTATCCCGACGATTTTATAACGTCGTCGATACGACCGACGTACCAAAGATAGCCGTCCTCGTCCATCGTTGCTTGGTCGCCCGTGTGGTAATAGCCGTCGTGCCATACCTCGCCCGTCTTTTCCTCGTCGAGGTAATAGCCGGTAAACAGACCGCAGGGGGTGTTTTCCTTGGTGCGGATACAAATTTCACCCGTGTCGCCGGTTTTGCATACGTTTCCGTCGGGGTCGAGAATAACAACGTCGTAAAGCGGGCTCGGCTTACCCATAGAGCCTATTTTGGGGGTGGAGCCGACAAAGTTTGCAATAGAAAGCGTTGTTTCGGTTTGACCGAAGCCTTCCATAATGGTAAGTCCGGTTGCCTTTTTGAACTGGTTAAATACCTCGGGGTTTAATGCTTCGCCCGCGGTGGTCGCATATTCGATAGAGGAAAGGTCGTATTTCGAAAGATCCTCTTTTATAAAGAAGCGGTACATTGTGGGGGGCGCGCAGAAGGTGGTAATATTGTGCTTGGCAAATAGCGGGAGAATATCCTCGGACTTGAATCTGTCGAAGTCGTATGTAAATATCGCCGCTTCGCAGAGCCATTGACCGTAAAGCTTGCCCCAAAGAGCCTTGCCCCAGCCCGTGTCCGAAATGGTAAAATGCAGACCGTTGGGGTTAACGTTGTGCCAATGTCTTGCGGTGGGGTAGTGACCGAGCGCGTATTTGTAGGAATGCGTTGCGATACGGGGATATCCCGTTGTGCCCGAGGTGAATATCATAAGCATCGGCTCGTCACCGCAGGGCGAATCCTCGTTGCGTTCGTAATGAGTGCTGAAGCGTTCCATTTCCACGTTGAAATTCTTCCAGCCTTCTTTGTTGCCGCCAACGAGTATCTTTTTAATTTCGGGGAACTCCTTCGCCGCCTTTTCGGCTTCGGCAGAAACCTCGCCGTCGGCGGTGCATACGATAGCCTTTACCTTTGCCGCCTTGTAGCGGTAGGTGAAATCGTGCTCGACAAGCTGGTTTGTCGCAGGGATAGCGACAGCACCGATTTTATGAAGCGCGAGCATACAGAACCAGAACTGATAATGGCGCTTTAATACGAGCATTACCGCGTCGCCCTTCTTTATGCCGAGCGATTCGAAGTAGTTTGCGGTTTTTGCCGAGTAACGCTTCATATCGCGGAAGCTGAATCTGCGCTCCTCTTTATCGTTCGAAACCCAAAGCATAGCAAGCTTTTCGGGGTCCTTTTCGGCAATAGCGTCGACACAGTCGAACGCGAAATTGAATTTATCCTCGTTTTTAAACGAAATTCCGTTGAATACCCCTTGATCGTCGTAATAGGATTCTATAAAATTATCGGCAACCGTTTGGGGCTTGGTCTCTGCGCTTGCCGCCTTCGCCGCGATAAAGGGTGCTTCGGGGTAGGATTCGGCATAATCACCGTCCTGCGGGTTAAGAACGACAGCGTGGAATTCACATCCGCCCTCGCTAACCGCTATCATACCGTGGGGAATGATACTGTTATAGAAAATCGAGTCACCCTCGTTAAGAACGCTTATATGACTGCCGACCTGAACCTTAAGAGAGCCTTTTACGATAACGTCGAACTCCTGACCGTTGTGGGAATTCAGCTTAATGGGCGAATTTTGCTCCTCTGCCATATAGGGAAGCTTTACCAAAAACGGCTCTGCGAGCTTGTCCTTGAATTTAGGAGCGAGGTTATAGTAAACGCCTGCCTGCTTTTTGATTATTTCAAGGCCTTCGCCCTTTCGCGTTATTGCAAAAGAGGTAAGCGTGGTGCTGGTGCCTTCGATAATGTCGACAACCTCGACGTTGCACGCCTTCGCACACTTATATATAAAAGTAAAGCTGAAATCGGTTTCGCCCTGCTCCAAAAGCTTGTAGTCCTCGACCGAAACGCCGGTAAGCCTTGCAAGCTCTTCCTGCGAATAGCCCTTTGCCTCACGCAGACCTTTAATACGGCTTGCAACCTCTTTCAAATTCATTTCCATAGTTTTTTGCTCCTTTCGTTTCCGTGTTTTCAGACGGATTTGAATAAAACAAAATACCCGTCCCAAAGAAAACTTTGAGACGGGTCATTCAACTCGCGGTACCACTCAAATTGCGGATATAAAATCCGCCACCTTATAGGCTCTGACAAGCCCTTGCTTTAACGCAGCATTACGGAAGGAGCCTACTTGTGTTAACGTTCGGTCCTCCAACTCGGAAGTGATGGGTCATTGGAAAGCTTTGTCGTTGGCTCGCAGCAACCGCCAACTCTCTTAAGGCTCGGCAATCCGACCGTCTTCGTCATAGTTGTTTGTGATATTCAAATTTCATTGTAGCACATTATACTAGCGTTATCCTGCTTTGTCAATGCTTTTTTGAAATTTTTTCGCTTTTGCGCGATTTTTCGGCTATTTCTTAAGTCCGAGAATTTCCACCGACTGATCGCGCATTTTGTATTTTAATATCTTGCCTGCCGCGTTCATCGGGAATTCGTTTACAAAAAGGAAGTATCTCGGCACCTTGTGGCGTGCAATATAGGCGTTGCCAAATTCCTTCATTTCGGCTTCGTCTGCCGTTTCGCCCTTGTGGAGTATAATCCAAGCACAGCATTCCTCGCCGTACCTTTCGTCGGGTACACCTACCACCTGAACGTCGCGCACCTTCGGGTTTGTAAGATAGAATTCCTCTATTTCGCGCGGGTAAAGGTTTTCGCCGCCGCGAATTATCATATCCTTCAATCTTCCCGTAACCTTGTAATAGCCGTCGGGCGTGCGGCAGCATATATCGCCGCTGTGAAGCCAGCCGTCGGAATCGATAGCCTGCGCGGTCGCTTCGGGCATTTTGTAATAGCCCTTCATAATGTTAAAGCCGCGTGCAACGAATTCGCCGCTTTCGCCGTCGGGAAGCTCCAAGCCGGTTTCGGGGTCGATAACCTTGCATTCAACACCGGGGAAGGGGCTGCCTACCGTTTCAACACGGTGGTCGATATCCTCGTTTACCTCGCCCATCGTGCATCCGGGCGAAGCTTCGGTCTGTCCGTAAACCGAAATAATTTCGCGCATGTTCATTTCGTCTGCCGCACGGCGCATAAGGTCGGCAGGACAGTTTGCGCCTGCCATAATGCCTGTACGCATATACGAAAAGTCGGTTTTCGCAAAATCTGCGTGGTTAAACATCGCGATAAACATTGTCGGAACGCCGTTGAAGCAGGTAATACGCTCGTCGTTAACACAGGCAAGTGACGATTTGGGTGAAAAATAGGGAATGGGGCAAAGCGTGCCGCCGTGAGTCATCATCGATGTCATCGAAAGCACCATGCCGAAGCAATGGAACATCGGTACCTGAATCATCATACGGTCGGCGGTCGAAAGATCCATTCTGTCGCCTATCGTTTTGCCGTTGTTTACGATGTTGCGGTGGGTGAGCATAACACCCTTCGGGAATCCCGTCGTGCCCGAGGTATATTGCATATTGCAAACGTCGTCGGGCTTAACCAGCGATGCGCGCCTGCGTACCTCCTCCCGCGGGATAAGCGCCGAGCGCGAAAGCATCTGCTCCCAGCTAAGACAGCCGTTCATAGTAAAGCCGACAGTTACGACGTTGCGCAGGAAGGGAAGATTTTTCGAATAAAGCGGCTTGCCCGCGGTAAGGCTTTCAAGCTCGGGGCATAGCTCTTGTATAATTTCCTTATAGTTAATATCCTTGCAATACTCGATCATTACAAGAGTATGAGTGTCGGATTGCTTTAACAGATATTCGATTTCGTGTATTTTATAGGCGGTGTTAACGGTTACCAAAACCGCACCGATTTTCGTGGTTGCCCAGAAGGTAATAAACCATTCGGGAACGTTGGTCGCCCAAACGGCAACGTGGTCGCCCGCCTTTACCCCGAGCGAAATAAGCGCGGCGGCGCATTCGTCCACATCGCGGCGGAACTGCTCGTAGGTTCTTGTGTAATCGAGCGTCGGGTATTTAAAGGCGTATTGGTCGGGGTAGTTTTCGACCATTGTGTCCAACACGTCGGAAAAGGTTGCGTCGATAACGTCGTATTTTTTCCACACGAAGGTACCCGTTTTTGCGCGGTTGTAATATCTGTGTTCTACGTTCTTTTTACTGCGCGAAAGCGATGCGATGTAGTTGGTGAAGTGGGTAAGAACGATATCTGCATCGTTTATTTCCTCGTTCCACGCCGCACAGATAAAGCCATCGAAGTTGAGCGAGGAAAGCGCGCCGAGCACCTTTTCAACAGGAAGCTCGCCTTCACCGATAAGCACGGTTTTGCCGTCCTTCATATCGCCCAAGCGAACGTATTTAATATACGCGCCAAGCACCTTGATTGTGGTTTCTGCGGTTTCGCCCGCGCCGAAGTAGGTGCCGCGGATGTTCCAGGATGCGCCGATAGCGGCAGACGAGAAAAAGTTTATAATATCGATAACCCTTTGAGTATCGGAAAGATAACCCACGGTTTCAAGCAGAATGCTTACACCCGCGTTTTCCGCGCGCTTTACCGCGTCGTTCATCTTGCTCTTCAATATCTCGAAGGCAATTTCGCTTTCTACGCGGATAATAACGTTGTCGATGCCCGCGTTCGCCGCCATATCGATGTATTTCGTTAAGGCTTCGGAATTTGCCTCTTCGGTATCGAGCGAAGGGGGGTAGTGAAGTGCCGAAACCGAAAGATTGCGGTTAATAAGCTTTCTTTTCGCGTCGGCGGTGTTTTCGCGCCGAAGAATGCTGTCGCTGTGAGCTATTCTCTCTTTAATCGCATCGTATATTTCAAAGCCCTCGAAGCCGTAATCGTAAGCGTAACGGCAGGTATCGATAAACGAAGGGCGATTGACATATTTTGTCGAAAATACGATCTTCATCCTATTCCTCCTCGAATACGATTTTGTTAAGCGCGTTTATATATGCTCTTATGCTTGCGGCAACGATGTCGGTCGAAATGCCGTTGCCCGAATAGAGCTTGCCGTTGTTGCGAAGTCTTACAAGCGCAGAGCCGAGCGCCTCTTTGCCCTCGGTGACAGACTGCACCTGAAAATCGTCGAGCTCGTAGTGATAACCGATGCATTGCTCGATAGCACGGAACGCAGAATCGATAGGACCGTCGCCTATGCTCACGCCGTTTATTATTTCGCCGTTGCACTTCAAGGTTACCTGCGACATAGAGCTTGCAAGATTACTGCTGCTTGTCGTGTAGCTTTCGAGGTGATAGGTAGAGGGTGCCTGCATTGCGGAGCTTGCGATAAGTGCTTCAAACTCCTTCGCGCCCACCGCGTCCTTCTTTTGGCATACCTGAATAAGCGCCTTGTGAACGTTTCCGCAATCGGAATCCGAAAGCTCGTAGCCGAGAATGCGTGCCGCCTGCGCCACCTGCGCGATGGTGCTGTCGGAATCGAGCAGAATGCTCTGCTTTTCGCTTACCGATTCGGTGTTTTCATATACCTCGTGATTTATCTTTGCAAGCATATCGTCGATGCTTGCGTGAATTTTCGTGTTGTTAAGATTTGTTTCCGCACCGATTTGTGCCGAGCAAACGCTCATCGCGTCGGAAAGCTCGCCGGTCAAAAGCATATCTCTGCCCGCCATAGCGCACTTTAAACCGTCTGCGCCGCTCTTTACAGCCGCAATCGCAGAAGCGACCGCCATATTTATACGGTCGGAAACCTGAACGTTAACGGGAATAGAAACCTCAGCCTTAACCTTTTCGGTCAATGCCGCGATTTCCTCGGGGAGCGAAGCGCCTGCGTCGTCGCAAAGCGTAATTACGGTTGCACCGCCTGCTTCCGCCGCCTTTGCCGCGGCGATAATAAAGTCGATATCGGCGCGCGTTGCGTCAAGCGCGGAAAATTCAACGTCCTCGCAAAGTGCCTTTGCCGCCTGAACAAGCTCGGCGATCTTCAAAAGCATTTTTTCGGACTTTATATGATAAGTATATTCCATTAAAACGGTAGAGGAGGGGAGCTCTATCTGCAAACGAGGGTGTTTTGCCTCCTTAATGCATTCCCAAGCGGTGCTTACGTCTTCTGTGGTAAATCCGACGGGAATGGCAAGAGAAGCGTTGCGAACGTTTTGCGCAATCGTTTTATAAACAATAGCATCCTCGCGCGGGTTTTTAACCGGCGCAAGCTCAACGGTATCTGCCCCGAGCGAATCGGCGCATACCGCGATAGCCGTCTTTTCACGGAAAAGCAAAGCAACCTCGCGGTCCTGCGAAAGCTTTTTAAGCGTAATATCGGAAATAGTGATTTTTTTCATTTTTAAACCCTTCCTTTGATCTGTAAAATGAGTGATTGTCAACAAAAAAACGCCCTCGTCCCTTTGCTGTTCCAAAGAGACGAAAACGTAAGACCTTGCTTAGCTTCCGCGGTACCACTCTTCTTCATCCCGTGCGGGATGCACTTTGATGCAAACACACCTTTACTCTGTTACGGGAGCACCCGTCTGCCATTACGTTAAAGGATCACGGCAGCCGCTCCGCGGTGAGTTCTGCAAAAGCTTCCCGATGCCTCGCACCGAACGGCATCTCTCTCAAGGCGAAGCCCTTTGCTTACTATTCCGCATCACAGCGTTTTATTAATGCGACGATTTTAGCACAGAATTCCTTACTTGTCAATAGTTTTTGCGCCATTTTTACAAGTTTTCCCAAAAAGAGGAGCCGCCGCATTTTGCGACGACTCCTTTATATCTCCTAAAGCTTGTTTACGTCTGCGTCGGTAATAAGATGGAAGCCTGCGTTTTCGAGTGCCGATTCGGCAATTTCGTTATCCTCAACACGCAAAACGACATAAGCGTGCTTTTCGGTGCGTGCCATAAAGGCATATAGATATTCCATATTTATTCCCGCCTTGCAAATCACATCGAGCGCGGCGGTGAGCTTGCCGGGCGCGTCGCCGATTTTTACGCCCACAACCTCTGTCACCTTAATAAGATATCCGTTTTCGGAAAGCGTTTTTTCTGCTGTCGCTTGGTCGTTTACTATAAGGCGCAGAATACCGAAATTGTTGGTTTCCGCAATCGAAAGCGCGCGTATGTTAACGTTGCTTTTCGCAAGAATATCGGTTATCGCAACCAGCGAGCCCTGCTTGTTTTCTACATATACCGTAATCTGTTTGATTGCCATAGTAATTATCCTTTCCGTATTATATCAATTTGCGCTTGTCTACAACGCGCACAGCCTTGCCCTCGCTTCTTGCGATAGTCTTGGGGGCAACAAGGTGTACCTTGGGGTTAATTCCGAGCATAGTTTTCATCGCGTCCGAAAGCTTGCGCTCCATCGAAAGAATCTCGCTTACCTTGTCGGTGAACTGCTCGGGGGTCATTTCGACGTTTACGTCAAATGTATCGTTGTTGTTAACTCTGTCGACGATTATCTGGTAATTGGGCTGATAACCCTCGTTAAGCAACACCGTTTCTATCTGGCTAGGGAATACGTTTACACCGCGGATAATAAGCATATCGTCGGTTCTGCCCATAGGCTTCGCCATTTTAATAAGCGTTCTTCCGCAGGAGCACTTCTTGCGCGAAAGCACGCATATATCGCGCGTGCGGTAACGCAGAAGCGGGAAAGCCTCTTTGTCGAGCGAGGTGAAAACAAGCTCGCCCTTTTCTCCCTCGGGAAGCACCTCGCCCGTGTCGGGGTCGATAATTTCGGCAAGGAAGTGGTCCTCGTTTATATGCATACCCGTTTGCTCACAGCATTCAAAAGCAACACCCGGACCCGAGGTTTCGGTAAGACCGTAAATATCGTAAGCCTTTATGCCAAGCGTTTCCTCTATGCCTTTACGCATTTCCTCGGTCCAAGGCTCTGCACCGAAAATGCCCGCCTTAAGCGGAATTTCATCGGGCTTTACTCCCTTTTCCTTTAGGTATTCGCTTATATATGCCGCATAAGAGGGGGTGCAGCAAAGAATGGTTGCGTTTAAATCGGTCATAAACTGTACCTGACGCTCGGTGTTGCCGGAAGACATAGGAAGCGTAAGACAGCCTACCTTGTGCGAGCCGCCGTGAAGCCCCGCGCCGCCGGTGAAAAGACCATAGCCGTATGCTACCTGACAAACGTCGTTTTTGCTACCGCCCGCCGCAACTATCGCACGCGCACAGCAATCCTCCCAAAGGTCAACGTCGTGCTGGGTGTAAAATGCGACCACGCGGCGTCCTGTCGTGCCCGATGTCGAATGTATGCGCACGCATTCATCAAGCGGCTTTGCAAGAAGACCGTAAGGGTAAGCGTCGCGCAGGTCGGCTTTCGAAAGGAAGGGGAGCTTGTGCAGATCCTCAATACCATTTATATCCTCGGGCTTTACTCCCTTTTCATCCATAAGCTTGCGGTAATATTCCACGTTTTCGTAAACGTGCTTTACCTGCTTAACCAGCTTTTCCGATTGAAGCTTTTTCATATCCTCAACGGGCATGGTTTCAATGTCTTTTTGATAATAGTTGTGTTCCATATTTATCACCTTTTGAAAATAATATACCTTGTTAGAAGAACAAAAAACGTCCTCTGCATTCTTAATCGAATACAGAGGACGGGAATACCCGCGGTACCACCTCTATTTACCGTTTTCTCGCGATCACGGCCTTACGGAGTGCCGAAAAACACCCCTGTTCTGTTACGGGAACGCCCGTTGCAGCTTACTTGGATTGCCCGTTCGGTGCACTGCTCGCAGGATGAATTCGGAAAGGTATTACCCGTTGCCTCGCACCAAACGGCAACTCTCTGAAAGGCTTTTCCCTAACTTACTTGTTCCTGCTCAAACGCATTTTTTAGTATATTATCATTCCTAAAGGGCAAAGTCAATAGCCTGCGTCCAATTTCTTTTGAATTTGTATAGATTATGCAACACACCGTCACTTTTTTATTGAAATGACACAAAAGCGCGACTTGTGTTGCTTTCTCTTTACATTTTTCGAAAAATGTGATATTATAATAGATAATATCGCTAAAATCGCAAAAAGAGGTGCTTTTATGAAGCTTTTCGAAAACGCAAAAAAATATTACGGCGAAGCGAAGGATATACTTTCCGCACTTGCGGACGCTATGCCGGATGATAAAATACAGGGCACGCGTGAGCTTAACAGACGCGCTACGGTAAGACAATATAACGTCGTTTTGCAAACGGTTATGCTTGCCTGCGCCGTTGCCGACGGACGCGTGTGCGACGGCGAGGTGGAATTTATTTCCGCGCTGGGCTTGGAAAACGGCGGTATTTCTGTCGATTGGGAAGCACTTAAAAGCTATTCCGACGAGGAAAATAAACAGCTTTCCGAGGATATGACCGAAATGGTTGCACCCGTGGCGACCTCCTTCGTTGAAAAATGCAAGGCGTTTTACGAAAGCAACAAGGAAGCTTACGAACGTCTTGATGCGCTTACCTGCTTAATACTTAACGAGTTTTGCAGTGCCGACGGACAGATGACCAAGGAAGAATACGCGGCAGGCACCGCCGTGCTCGACAGCTTTATTAAAAGTAACTGGAAGCTTATAAGCGTTACCCCGCTTGCTTCCGAAAATAACGTAAATATCAAACGCTCGGTGCGCGTTACGATAAACGGCGAAGAAATTACCGACCCCGATGTTATAAACGCCATAATCGGCGGAGGCGGCATAAATATAAACGGTAACGGCATAAGCATTGGCGGCGGAGAAGGCCGAGTTATAATTGGCAACGGCGGTATAAACGTCGGCAGCAACAGCGACAACGGCGGCAACGACCGTATCGGCGGTCTTATCGGCGCGCTCGACGGCTTGCTCGATGCTATCGGCGGCATAAGCGGCGTGTCTTGCGGCGACAGACCCCTTACCCCGCGCGGAGGCAAGGCCTCGGGCGCGGCAATAGGCGGAATAAGCGCGGGGGCAAAAGCACCCGTCGCGGCACTTGCACCCATAACGCTCAACACCGTAGACGAAAAGCTTTTGAACTATGCGAAAAACCGCAAGGATTTTACAAACGGAGTTATATTTATAAGAACGAACGTAGGAGAGGGTAGCGGCTTTGTAATTACAAAGGACGGCTATGCCGCAACCAACGCTCACGTTGTCGGCGATGCAAAAACGGTAAAGGTACGCTTTGCCGCACCGCTTGCGCCGCAGGGCTTTATAAATGCTTACGTTATCGCAAAGGATACGGTCCATGACCTTGCGATAATTAAGCTCGACTCCAACGAATATCACCATTGTGAAATCGACTGCACGGGGCTCGAGCCCGAAATCGGCGGCGAGGTGGCTCTGCTCGGCTTCCCCTTGGGCAGTAATCTTACCGATAATGTCGAGGAGCTTAACATAAGCCTTGCGCGCGGCTACGTTTCCTCTAACCAAACGCGCAATAACCAGCGCACCACGTTCCTCGATATCAAAGCCTTCCACGGCAATTCCGGCGGACCTATTGTAAGCCTCGAAAGCGGCCTTATTATCGGCGTCCTTGTCGGCGCGGTGCTCGACCAAGCGGGCGGACTTACAATGATGATTCCCATCCGCTATCTCCGCGAGCTCGTCGAAAAGCTTAAATAAAAATAACAACACCCGAATTGATTGCGTCAATTCGGGTGTTATCGTTATTCAAACAGTTTATCGATGCTTACCGAGAAAAGCTCGGCGATTCGGGGTAGAAGAGTTATATCGGGATAAGAACGGCTTTGCTCCCATTTTGAAACCGCCTGAATGCTGATTTGAAGCTTATAAGCCAACGCGCGCTGGGTAAGTCCCGCGTCGGTACGAAGCCGTTTTATGTTCTCTCCTATATTAAGTATCATAAATGTGCGTGACCTCCGTTTCGTTGTGGAGTGCCGCACGGCAAGAACGGGGTCACGCGGTAACGCGACCCCGACTTACTATTACTCGCTAAACGGTGAGGGTTAGCCCCTTCTGTTCGGGGCGAGCAATACGGCACTCGCGGTAGTGCAAGCCGCAAAAATCATATACTGCCCCTCCTTTCGTTTTAAAGTGCCGCCAAGCCGCCTGCAGTACGTCTTGACTGTTTTTATTTTACCACGCCCTTTGCGGGATGTCAAGAATTAAAGGTCAACCGTTGGTAACAGTAAAAAATACAAAAAATGTATAAATATGTAAAAAACTATTGAAAAATTGATTTTTGTGTGGTATAAATAAAATGTTAATTGAATATCTGTATGATCCGTTCAGAACGTCGCGTTATTATGCGTCGGACCGAACGGTGACAGAGCTTTGGAGACACTCATTTTATGAGGGCCGAAGGTGCAAGCGTTAAACGCGTCAAACTCTCAGGCAAAAGGACAAAGATGTTTTAGGTGGTTTTTGTTTTTGACGGGCGTGTTTGGCGCAACGTCAAATTTTTTATTTTCGGAGGACTTATGGATAAGTTTTTGGAAGCCGTCGCATCGGTTAACGATGCGGTGAACGGTGCGGTATGGGGCTTGCCCGGCTTGATACTGCTTATCGGTACGGGCATTTTGCTAACACTGGGAACAAAGTTTTTCCAAATCAGCCATATCGGCCATTGGTGGAAGCAAACTATTGCAAGCGTCTTTAAAAAAGACAGCAAGAGCGTAAAAAACACCGACAAAAAATCTATATCGCAGTTTCAGGCACTCTGTGCGGCACTTGCGGCAACGATAGGCACAGGTAATATCGCAGGTGTTGCGGCGGCTATCGTAACCGGCGGCCCCGGCGCGGTATTTTGGATGTGGATTGCCGCATTCTTCGGTATGATGACAAACTTTTCGGAAAACCTGCTCGGTATCTATTTCCGCCGCAAGAATAAAGACGGCGAATGGTCGGGCGGCCCGATGTATTATTTAAAGGACGGTCTCGGCAAGCGTTACGGCAAAAAGTGGCTTTCGGTAGCTTCAAATATTCTTGCCGTTCTCTTCTCCTGCTTTGCTATCCTTGCTTCGTTCGGTATCGGTAATATGGCACAGATCAACAAAATCGTGCTTAATATGGATGCGGCGTTCTTCGGTAACGCTTCGCTCGGTACTATCGGCAACACGGGTATCGACATAGTACACCTTATCATCGGTATAGCGCTGCTTATCGTTGCCGCTCTTATCATCATCGGCGGTTTGAAGCGTATCGCAAAGTTCGCAGAAGTAGTCGTCCCCTTTATGGCGGTTATCTACGTTATCGGCTCGCTTGTAATATTCGCGGCTAATATAGAAAGCGTTGGTCCTATGTTCGCTTCTATCTTTAAATTTGCATTCAAGCCCGCGGCATTTATCGGTGGCGGTATCGGTGTGCTTATTAAAAAGACAATGACTCAAGGCTTTAAGCGCGGTGTATTCTCTAACGAAGCAGGCTTGGGTTCTTCGGTTATGGTACACTCGTCCTCGAACGTAAAGGAACCCGTAAAGCAGGGTATGTGGGGTATTTTCGAGGTATTTTTCGATACCTTTGTTGTCTGCACAATGACCGCAATCGTTGTACTCTCCACCGGCTTTATCGACCTTTCCACCGGCGCTCCCGTTGCGGGCGCAAACGGCGATACTCTCGTTTCCGAAGCGTTCGGACAGCAATTCGGCACGGCAGGTACTTGGTTTGTCGCTGTCGCGATGCTCTTCTTCGCTTTTACCACCGTTCTCGGTTGGTCGCAATACGGCTCGAAGGCTGTTGAATATCTTTTCGGCGCAAAGGGCGTTAAGGTCTATAAGTTTATTTTCGTGCTTATGATCGTTTCGGGCGCTGTTATGGAAGGTGGCCTCGCTTGGGATCTTTCGGATACCTTCAACGGGCTTATGATGATCCCCAACCTTATCGGCGTTGTTGCGCTTCTCCCGCTCGTTCTTAAAATCACCAAGAACTATATCGAAAGAAAAATCAACAAAAAGGATATCGCTCCCATACTTTCCTATGACCCCGAAATTCAGGCGGAAATGGAACAGCACCTCGACGAAGAATAAAAATAAAAAGTCGCAAGTTTAACTTGCGGCTTTTTTTTCCAAATACCTCTTGACAAACAATACTATGCGTGATATAGTATTGCACATAGGGAGGTATTCGTGATGGATATTCAAATAAAACGCGGCTTGCTCGACGTTTGTGTTCTGGCTGCAATAAAGGATGCCGATTCCTACGGCTACCAAATAATAAAGGACCTGTTGCCGTATATAGAAATATCGGAATCAACTCTTTATCCGATTCTTAGGCGTTTGGAGTCATCGCAGATGCTTACGGTTTATTCGGTAGAGCATAACGGTCGGTTAAGAAAGTATTATTCGATAACCGACGCGGGAAGAAAGAGGATTTCCGATTTTGCAGAGGAATGGAAGCAGATAGTATTGGTATATGAATTTATTACAAAGGAGGGGAACGGCGATGACTAAACTTGAATTTCTTGAAACAATAAGAAAGGGTATATCCACGCTTTCGACCGAGGATATCAATAAATCAATAAGATATTATTCCGAAATGATCGACGACAGAATTGAAGACGGTATGATCGAGGAAGAAGCTGTTGCCGCTATGGGTAACCCTGAAGACGTTATCGCGGAAATATTAAGCGAAACCGCTTCGGTTCCGGTTGTTGTAACCGAGGACGCAAAGAAGGAAAATAAAAAAACCTTTAAATATGGCTGGATTATTGCTTCGGTAATAATGCTTTCGGTGTTGGTCGTGGCTTCGGCGATGCTTTTGCCGCTAATAAAGGCAGGCTTCAATAAGAACGCTATTGCTTCGGGTTGGGGGTATTTTGATGTAGATGATGATACGAGTGCGATTTCGCATTTTGATTCTATAAGAATTGCAGAATCCTTTTCGGATGTCACCGTTCAACGCTCGGAAACAGAAGATTGCTATGTCCGCTTCACAAGCATCGAGGGTATTCACCGTTTTTACAATATAGGTAACGACGGCGTGCTGTATATCACCTGTGTAGACGACCGTAATTGGTTTCAAAAATTGGGCTCGATATGGTACGGCGATTCCTCGGTAACTCTGTATCTTCCGCGTGATATGTACGATAATCTTTATATCGAAGCAGGAAGTTCAGATGTTACCGTGGTAGACGATTTGACGTTCAGGTATGCCGAAATAAAAACCGGAAGCGGAGATATCGATTTTCGCTCGGATATAGCGGACACTCCCGCAAAGCTCACAAGCGGAAGCGGCGATATAAGTGTAAGCTATATAGAAAGAGGCGGCTTTGTTATCGAAACGTCAAGCGGCGACGTTGATATAAAAAAGGTCTATACCTGCCCCTATAAGGAAATAAAAGGCACTGCAGACGAGCTTTCGGTTTTAAGCGAATGTTTTGGTCAGGGTAAAAGCATTTCGGTAAAGACGTCAAGCGGCGATATAAGCATCGACGGTGCAAGAGCGGTGGATATCCTTCTCGAAACCGCAAGCGGCGAAATAAAGCTTGCCGACGTTTATAACTACGTGAATATGCAGGCGGAAACCGCAAGCGGCGATATCGAAGCGCAAAACGTCGTTTCCTGTATCGGTATTTCCTTTAAAACAACGAGCGGCGATATCGAGTTCAAGGGAATCGATTCCTATTCGCAAATGAATCTTGCAACAACGAGCGGCGATATCGACGGCTATATCAATTCCAAACGCTATTTCAGCATACAGACGTCAAGCGGAAGCGTAAATGTCCCTGTAAACGATGTTTCCGTAACGCTTTACCATTGCTCCGTAACTACCGTGAGCGGAGATATTGATATCCGTACACCGGAATAATATATAAAACGTGATCCCTGCTCCTTTGTAACAAAGGGGCAGGGAAATACCATACGTTTTATTTTTTTGACTAAAATGAAGAACAAAAGACGCGAAATATTCATTCTTGCCGTTGTTTTGCTTGCGCAAAGCCTTATTTTTGTACTATACGGCGCACACAAGGCTTATATTCACATGGACGAGGCGTATTCACTCGGTCTTGCGAATTATAACAGAGTAGAGATTCAGGAAAACGGCGATTTTTATAATACGTGGCACAGCGGTGATTATTATAGCGATTATCTTACGGTAGACAATAACGAACTTTACGACTTTCGTGCCGTTTACGAAAACCAGAAAAACGACGTGCATCCGCCGTTTTACTATCTGGCGTTGCGCTTCTTTATGAACGCTTTTTCGGATAAACTCACGTTTTGGCACGGTATTTTGCTTAATATCGTGATATATGGATTTATAACTGTTTTTACATATTTGGTGGCACAAAAACTTCTTGTCGGTCAGCGGTATGTAAAAGAAAAATCCGTAGTGCTTGCCTTTGTTTCTTCGTTTACGGTCGCTTCGCTTACAAACGTGCTGTTTATCCGTATGTATTCGCTTTCGGCGTTGTTGATGATTGTAACGCTCTATCTGCACCTGCGCTTGCGCCAAAGTGAAAAATACATACCGCTTTATTTATGCATAGCAATTTGCGCGCTTATCGGCTCGCTTACACATTATTACTATCTGTTTTATCTGTTTGCGCTTTATTGCATATCTGCTTTCTTTTATATTTATAAAAAGCAACATAAACGTTTTTTAATATATACCTATATTCTTGCTGCAGCGGGCGGTATGTCAATAATCCTTTTTCCGTATTCGTTGAACCATTTATTTTCGGGATATCGCGGTCAGGGAGCAATCTCCAAGCTTGGCGGTTTTTCTACGCACTCTAAAAGCTTGTTTTCGTTCCTCGATAAACTTAACCGTTTCGGATTCAATGGATTGCTTTGGGTGCTTGTTTTATTGGTTTTTTGTCTTTGGATATACAAAAAGCTGCTTCGCAAGGGTAGGGATATTAACCGTGAAGCATATATAAAGCTTACTGTAACGTTTATTCCCGCGGTATTTTATTTTGCGATCACCTCGGTTTCGTCGCCGTATATCGAGCTTCGCTATATTCTGCCTGTGTGCGGTATGCTTTTTATAGTGTTTTTTTGCTATCTTTATCATCTTTTCCGCAGCATACTTTGCGAAAAGCGTTGCAATATACTGTTGGTTGCTTTAGCGTGTATAATGCTTTGCACTCCGCTTGCTTTGAATATAGAGCCCGAATCGCTTTATTCCGACCGTGCAGTCGCGGTGAGCTATACCGAGGAAAATTCATCTGTTCCCACGGTGTATTTCTTTAACTCGCAAAACAACCGATTTCTCGACGATATTTATCTTTTTGCGAAAACCGAGCTGTCGTATATCGCAAAAGATGCTAAAATGACAAATCAAAGTATTGCCGAAATATTCAAGGGTGTCGATATTTCAAACGGAGTTACCGTTTATATCAACGAAGGACAGAACGATGAGGAAATTCTGAAATGCACCGCAAGGGCACTTGGACTTAAAGACTTGGAGCTTCTGTTTTCACTTAATGCCTGCAAGGTGTATAGAATCGGTTAAAAGAATCCGCGTAAGATTATGCTTTGCGCGGATTTTTGTCCCCTTTACAAATTTTGGGTTGTTGTGTATAATGAAACCATAGAAAGGCGGATCAATATGAAAAGGCTTATTGTTTCTTTACTAATAATAACCGCGCTCGTCTTCTCTGCTTGCGCAGAAACGGTAAATGATACTTCCTCGTCAACGCCCGAAAGCGACGTTTCGGACGTTTTCGATATGTCAGGCATTAACAAATATCCTATTATTTCGAACGAAAGCAAAATAAAGCTTCCCGAAGGTGTTAGCTATTCTCTCGAAATCGGCAAGGATTACCGAGAAAGGCTTTCGCAATATTACGGAGTAACCGATAACGGCAAGGGTATCGCCTGCTATGCGTGGGTCGAATCGGGTGAGCTTAAATTCGGGCTAAAGCCGCTTGCCGATATCGATACCCCCGAAGGTATTACTGAAGCTCTTCCTACCGCAACGCTCGGTGAGATTAGGGCAGTATTAAACGGCTATACCGTAGAACGACGCCAAAAAATGAAGCTTTTCCTGCTTGACGATATCCTTGTCGGTTACGAAAACGAGCTTTTATATATGCTCGGCATCGGCGAAAACTGTATTGAATATACCGTTTCTCTCGGCTCGCACCGTTTTGATATTGCTATCGGCGGAAGCGAGGCGGCCGAGCTTTATAACCTGTTTTGCGATGCCCACGCCAATGCATCAAAGGTCGAATGGGGGCAGCTAAACGAAAATTGCGAGGATGCGTTAACTGTTACAGTAAGCTTTGCGCCCGCGGGAAGCGAGGAATTGTACGGATTGTGGAACGACTTCGGGAGCTATACCCTTTACGCCAACGGCAACGTCTGCTATTCTCCGTCGCTCTTGGCTTCATATATGGAAGCGTTGCGGTTTTCCGAGGAGTTTTACGGTAATGTTTATACACGCGTTATCGATCAGCTCGCCGAATACGGCATAAAATATCCCATAGCCCAAGCTGAGGAGCTGTGGTGCAGTGTAAAGGTCGGACTTCATTCGAATGAAAGTATAGTAACGGGCGATAAGGTTTTGGAAATACTTGCGCTTGCAGAAGAACTTAGCGAAAAGGCAACTGCCGCCGACAGTCGTAATATCGACAGCAACGATTACGAAAACGCGATTTATATTGAATTTTATAAAGGCAATATGGAAATGGAAAGCGAATTTACGGTTTATTCCGATGAATACAGTTGCCTGCTTGCCGAATCGCCGTATGCGGACAGAAAATACGGTATTCTTCCCGAGGGGAGCTATAACAAGGTGCTTGATGCCGTGAAAGGGCTATTGAATAACGGCGAAACCGATAGTTTGAATGAAGGCGTCGAGGAGCTTTTGACTTTGCTTGATAAAAAGGGAATAAAGGTCCAAAATCCCGGCAGTGTTTATGACGTAACTCCCGAAAGGATAAAAAACGAAACCGATTACAAAATATTCAAGGATATGATTGATTGTTCTTCTTACGTTCTTGTCGAAGGGGAAATTTACCAAGTTTGCACTTACTTCGGAGGAAGCGGATTTCAGAATGCACTGCCCTGCGATTTTGATAAAAACGGTGTGACCGACCTGCTTGTTCTTTCCTCTTGGGGTTCGGGTATGCACCGCGAGGAAATTTCGGTTTTTAATATGGAAACGAAGGAATCGGAACTGCTTTTCTCGACCTTGAACGAAGGATTTTTAAAGAAATATTACGGTTGGTTTTTAGAAATAGATGCCAAAACCGAAGAAGGCGGCGATGAACGCTTCTTTGTATATGCGTTTAAACCTACCCCCATTTCTTCGCAAAAGCCCGAAAGCATTTTTATAGGCGAGATAGTGCTTAAGGATGGCAAGCCGTTTTTTGAACTTCAAATAGAAGAATAATAAAACCGCGTAGGACAAATCCTACGCGGTTTTGTTGTATTTGCAATTAGATGCGTGCTTTAATTTCGTCTGCCTTGTCGGCGATTTCCCATTTAACACCGAGCTCTTCGCGGCCGAAGTGACCGTATGCCGCAAGATTCTTATAAATAGGCTTGCGGAGGTCGAGCGTTTCGATAATTGCCGCGGGACGAAGGTCGAATACTTCGTTGACGATCTCTGCGAGTCTTTCGTCGGAAACCTTACCGGTGCCGTTGGTGTTGATAAGTACGGAAAGAGGTCTTGCAACGCCGATAGCGTAAGCGATCTGAACCTCGCATCTGTCTGCCGCGCCTGCCGCTACGATGTTCTTTGCAACGTAACGTGCCATATAAGCCGCGCTTCTGTCAACCTTGGTCGGGTCCTTACCGGAAAACGCGCCGCCGCCGTGGGAAGCGTATCCGCCATAGGTGTCAACGATTATCTTACGGCCGGTAAGACCGCTGTCGCCGTGCGGGCCGCCGACAACGAATCTGCCGGTGGGGTTAACGTATATCTTGGTGTTATCGTCCATATATTCTGCGGGAACAGAGGGGATAATAACCTCGCGGATGATATCCTCGCGGATCTGTTCGAGCGTGATTTCCTCTGCGTGCTGCGAGGAAACAACGATAGCGTCTACGCGAACAGGCTTGTTATCTTCGTATTCAACGGTAACCTGAGTCTTGCCGTCTGCGCGGAGATAGGGAAGGGTGCCGTTCTTGCGTACCTCGGAAAGACGCTTTGCCATGTGCTGTGCAAGCGAGATAGGCATAGGCATAAGCTCGGGGGTTTCGTTGCAGGCAAAGCCGAATACCATACCCTGGTCGCCCGCGCCGGTATCCTTGTCGTCCTTCATTTCGCCGCTTTTTGCTTCGAGCGCCTTGTCAACACCCATAGCGATGTCGGGGGACTGACCGTGAATAGCGGTAATAACGCCGCAGGTGTTGCAGTCAAAGCCCTTGTCGCTGTGATCGTAGCCGATGTTGCGAACGGTTTCGCGTGCGATGGTTTGGAAATCGGGCTTTGCGGTGGTGGTAATTTCACCCATTACGAGTATAAGACCCGTGGTGCAGGCGGTTTCGCAGGCAACACGTGCCATAGGGTCTACTGCGAGTATAGCGTCAAGTACGGAATCCGAGATCTGGTCGCAGATCTTATCGGGATGTCCTTCGGTAACGGATTCACTGGTGAAAAACTTTCTCATTTTGTTGTTCTCCTTTATGTAAGTAATTTTTTAAATCATTTTAAGCAAAATAAAATGCCCTTCGACGCGATGTTCAAAGGGCATAGCTTTAACGTAAACTCTTTAAAACATCTCATCTTTCGTTATAAACAACGCTGAATTGACACCTTGCATAAAGTAGGTTGTCGTGGGTTCATCGGGCAGCTCCCTCGACCACTCTTGATAAGAATGTATTTTAATAATAACACGAGTTTTATTATATGTCAATACACAGTCAAAAAAATTTCGATAAAAAAATTAAAAAAATCTTAAATTTACTATTGACAAATCGAAAATCATCTGTTATACTAACCAAGCTGTCGCGGAAATGCGGCGAAAACATGGCGGAATAGCTCAGTTGGCTAGAGCAATCGGTTCATACCCGATAGGTCGTGGGTTCAAGTCCAACTTCCGCTACCATCAACGGCCCGTTGGTCAAGCGGTTAAGACACCGCCCTTTCACGGCGGTAACAGGAGTTCGATTCTCCTACGGGTCACCAAGAAAAAAGCACTTCGAAAGAAGTGCTTTTTTCAATGATATCTGCCTTTTGCAAAAGATGTCCGCTTTGCCTAATGCTTTGGGGCTGCGAGGGACATTTCTTAACATCATTTATTTACAGTAGGTGGTATTTATTCACTTTTTGTCCTTGTATTATTCATTTATATGTGGTAAAATAATCCTATACTAATATAAATGGTGAATAAATTGTTCAAAAGTATATTCAGTAAGTATCTTGCAACCTTTACGGTAATACTTATCGCCTGCATTACTGCCGTGCTTTTTGCGGTATCCTCGCGTATTGCGACAGACAGCTATAACGTTCAGCGCGATACGATGAACGCTTCGGCGGGCTCGACCGCGCTTGTTATCGATAATTATCTCGAAAACAAGGGATACGAAAGCCTTTATTTGGCTTTTTATCCCGAAAGCGACCTTCAGCGTATTGTCGATTATACCGCAAGCAATTCGAAAGCCGAAATTTACGTTTTCGATTACAACGGCGTGCTCGTCGGAACGTCTGACGAAAAATTCGAAAAGGGGAAAGCCGCGCTTTCCGATACGGCTCTTTTTACCATGCTTTCTACGGACGAAAGCTATTCGATAAGCACAGTCGACAACTTTTTCCATAGCAACTGTATGAACAGGTATCACGTGTTCTACGCCGAGGAAAAGCCGTTCGTCCTGCTTATAAGTATGAGCAACTATTCAAGCGTTATTTTCACAAAGGAAATAGTTATAGTTGCCGTTACCGTTGCACTGTGGATGTTTCTTGCCGCGATGCTTTCGCTTTACGTAATTTCGCGCCGCACCACCGACCCGTTAAGTGAAATAATCAGCGCCGCAAAGGATTACGCCAAGGGCAGGTTCGATACAAAGATAGAATACACCGGTCAGGATGAGGTTGCCGAGCTTGCGGCGGCTATTAACGATATGGCGGTGTCGCTTAAGCATATCGACGAGGTAAGGAACTCCTTCCTCGGCAACGTAAGCCACGATTTGCGCACCCCGATGACCACCATTTCGGGCTTTGTAGACGGCATTCTCGACGGAACTATCCCGCCCGAAAAGCACGAAAAGTATCTAAATATAATATCGCAGGAGGTAAAACGCCTTTCGCGTTTGGTAAATACCCTGCTCGAGGTTTCTCGGCTTGAAAGCGGTACCGATTTAAAGCCTGCCGATTTTAACCTTTCCGAAACGGCGCGTACCGTGCTTATATCGCTCGAATCGAAGATAAGCAAAAAGGATATAGATATCGAATTCGACACGGGCGACGACGACATATACGTAAACGCCGACCCCGACGCAATACATCGCGTTATTTTCAATCTTATGGATAATGCGGTTAAATTCACCCCCGAAAAGGGAAATATAAGCATTAGGCTTTCGTTTATCGCCGATAAGCGCAAAAAGCGCAAGGCGCAATTCGTTATACGCAACAGCGGCGACGGTATCGGCAAGGATGAGCTGCCGCACGTTTTCGACAGATTTTACAAAACCGACCGCTCACGCGGGCTCGATAAAAGCGGTACTGGCTTAGGGCTTTATATCGCCAAAACCTCGATAGTAAACCACGGTGAGGAAATTTTTGTCGATTCGGTGCAGGGAGAATATACCGAATTTCGCTTTACTCTTCCGCCTGCGCTGGTCGAAATCGCGCCCCGAAGATAATTAAAGTGGCTAAGTATTATACGTCCGAACAAAGGAGTGTTATAAATGAATAACGATTACAACAACCAGACCCCACCCGAAAACAACAACCGTCCCGATTATTCCTATAATTGGAACGGCTCGGAGCACAACAATAAAAACGGCGGCAACGGCGGAAAGGTGCTCGCCATAATCGCAATAGTTATCGGCGCGCTTGCGCTTACCGTGCTCGGTGTTGTGCTTTCGCGTAATGCCGATTTCGGTATTTTCGATTCGTTTTTGTCTTCCGACACCGAAACGAGCTCCGGAAACGGCGATGCGTCTGACATCGAATCGTCGCTTGAGTATTCGCGCGACCCCGATGTGAGCGTGCCTGAATTCAACGTCGCGCCCGACAGCGATATCGACCTTTCTACCGATTTGAGCAAGATATATAACGAATGCTCGCCTGCCTGCTGTACCATTCGCGTAAGCGTAAACGGTCAGCCCTATTCTATCGGAAGCGGCTTCGTTATCGATGCCGAAAACGGCTATATCGCTACGAATCACCACGTTATCGAAACGGGCGACAGCATAACCGTTGCTTTTTACGACGGCAGGGAATACGACGCGAAGATAGTCGGCAGCGATTCGATTACCGATATTGCTGTGCTCTATATCGATGCGGATGACCTTACTCAGGTTTCCTTCGGTGATTCCGATAAGATAAAGATAGGCGAAAACGTGGTTGCTATCGGCACTCCTTACGATGAAACGCTTGCAGGCACTATGACCTGCGGTATCGTAAGCGGTACCGCGCGTGAGGTGCAGATAACCAACGATTACGGCAAGGTTGTAAAAACGATGAAGCTTATCCAGACCGACTGTTCCATTAACCCCGGTAACAGCGGCGGTCCGCTTATCGATATGGCGGGCAACGTAATCGGTATAACCTCGTTAAAGATTGCCGACGAGCAGTTCGAGGGTATCGGCTTTGCAATTCCCATTACCAACGCGATAGATATTTTCCAAAAGCTTATCGCGGGCGAGGATATCGGCGATAGCGACATCGCGTTTGCTACCCCGCAAATCGGTATAACAGTTTACGACGTAGAGGACGGCTTGGAATATTTCCGTATGAATCCCCGTTGCGAATATCCCGAAGGCGTGCTTATTGCCGATATTGAATTCAACAGCTCGGCTTATGCGGCAGGACTTTCGCGTTACGATATTATTACCGATTTTAACGGCAACGAGGTAAAGAACCGTAATGACCTTACAAACGCGCTTTCGGAGCATCGCGCGGGCGAAACGGTTACGGTTACCGTGTTCCGCTTCAATAGAATGCTTACCGCAGGCGAGTACGAAACCATTACCTTCAAGCTCGACGCGGCTGAATAATACAAAAACAATAAAAAAGCAACGCTTCACAGCACGAAGCGTTGCTTTTTTAATTATTTATTTGTTGTCCTGCGGGAAATCGTAGCCCTGCTCGCAGGCGAGCTTTGCAGATTCTCTGAGCGCGTTAAGCGTTTCGGTATCGAGTCCTGCGGTATAGGAGCTGTTCGAAATATCGATATCAAAATAGGTAATCGCCCAAACGCAAGCGATAAGATAAGCACCTTCGTGCGAGTGGTGAGAATTATCGGTGTGATAAATATTTACGTTGGGGTACTTTTCTTGACAAATAAGGAATGCGTCTGCGACGGGAGCAACCTTGCTTGCTTCAAAATCCTTTGCCAACTGGGTGTAGTTCAAATGGTGTTTGTATGCGCTGTCGGGGCGTTTTGTGGGGTCTTGGTTCGAGGAATATCTCTTGTAAAGCAAAAGCTCTGCGCCGTTTTGCTTTATAAGCGGAACAATAATATCCATAGCGGGCTTGGAATCGCTGTAATCTGCGTTGCTGTTATCCTGAACTACAATATAATCGTATTTCCTTTTGCCGAGCTTTGAACGCAGAAGCTTTCCGCAGGATTCATCGCTTGCGCTTGCGTATTCACTGAGATAAGCACCGCCGACGCAGCAGTATTCTATCTCAACATCGATTCCTGCCGCCTTGCAGATTTGCTGGAACTTGTGGGGAACGTTGAAATAGTAGGTTGAGCTGTTGCCGATGAACAGGAAGTTTAGTCTTTCGGGCACTTCGGGATAAGCAAGCGCCTCCTCTGCGGGGATTCCGTATGCTTCGGTTTCGGCAAGCATAATCCAGTTGCTTCCGCCGATAAGACGGTATTCTACGTAGCGTGCCGTGAGCGCGCTGTCGAGCGTAAGGGTTACATCAATCGAGCTTGTTTCTTCGCTGTCGACGCATTCTGTTTCTCCAGCCTTGTACCAGTCGTTACCGTCGTTGGAAAGGTAAACGGATACGAATTCGGGTGCGCTTATGCCGACGTCGATATGATAAGCCGAGCCGACGTTTGCAACGAATTTATCGAGATAATAAATACCGCCGAGGTCGACAGTTACCGAAGAATATCCTCTTTCCACGTAGCTTCTTGCGGTTTTGTTAAAGCCTACAAAGGTTTTGTCGGAATAGCTTGCGGTGTTTGCCGGGCGAACGCCGTCGGTAAGGCTCTTGTTGCCCTCGTCGGGATAGCTCGCCGAAGCGTTGTCGGGATAAAGCCCCGAGGTGGTGTAGCTTTTGCCGCTCGTTACGTTTGCGTAAGCGGGGTCGTTTGAAATGATTATCATGGGTTTACTTTCCTCCGATTCCGAAGATTCGTTTGCGGGCGCTTCGCTGATATCATTACTGCTTTCGCCGGTTTCCTCGCAACCGTAAAGCGAAATGGAAAAAGTAAGAATCAGCAGAATTGCAAGTGACAAAGAAATAAATTTTTTCATTTTCGTCAACATCCTTACATTATTTTATTGTGATGATATTATATCACATTATAAAAACTTGTCAAGCAAAAACGCATAAAAAGCAGATTGCCGCACAGCTGCCGCAATCTGCCCGGAGCGAAGACAAATGGGCAAGACACCCCAAAAATGCAAGCATTTTCGGGGACCCCGATTTACGCCCTTGAAAAAGAAAAAACAATACAAAAACCGAGCTTCATTTGAAAGTTGAAGCTCGGTTTCTTTTTAATAAGGAATTTGAAAATTTTTTATTGTATTTAAAGAGGGCTTTGAAGAAAAACTTCGTCTGTCGTAGTATTCTACGCCGACGCTCGTGATTGACACCCCAAAAACATAAATGTTTTCGGGGACCCCGTGCTTCAAAAATAGCCCCATTTCTCTCACTCTGCCCTTTGTCAGTTCAATTTAATGTATGCGCCGTAGGAATAGCCCTCGATGCCGTTATAGGTAACAAGATACCATTCGCCGCTTTGCCCCTTTATCTGCACACGGCTTCCGTTGGGGATCTGCCCGATAATTGTGCCGTCAAGGCTTGCTTGGTTGCGTATATTAAGCCTGCCGCCTTCGGTCACCACCGTGCCGGTCTGTGTTGGGTTGGGGTCGACGAGTGGAACGCCGAAATAGTCGGCAACCGATTGCGAAAGATTTTCTGCAATAAGTCTAAGATTGTTTTTTATCCATTCGGCGTCGTTTGCGTTGTCGTGATAAGCGATTTCGACAAGCACCGAGGGGGCGCGCGTGTTGTTCAGCTCGTAAAGACTTGTGGTTGCCAACGCACGCACCTTTGACGGGTCGGGGTAAATCTTTTTAAGGTTTGTCACAATAATGTCGGCGGCACGCTTACCGTTGACGCTGGTGGGGTAGTAATAAACGTCGCTACCCGTCTGTCTGCCGTAGTTTGCGCTGCCCGAGGCGTTGGAATGAAGTGCAAGATGAAGCGCGTAATCGCCTGCGTTTGAAAGCCTTACCGAATCTCCGACAGAGCCTTCGGGATTGTTGCGGGTCCAGGTAATCCCGCTCGCCGTAAGATAAGGCTCCATATAATCGGCGATAAGATTCATGTAATATTCTTCACTTCCGCTTCCGTCGTAATATATGTTGTATTCCTGCGTGGACGGACTTAAAAAAAGCATAGGCATAAATAATTCCTCCTTTGCTTGCAGTATATGAAAAAAATGCCGAAATGGCAGAAAATTTCCGAAAAAACTATTGACAAAGCCTTGTTTTTGTGGTAATATTTACGGGCACAAAGAAGTAGAGTTTTGCTCTCACCCTGCGACTTTAAGTCAGGCTCGGTCAATATCAACCAAAAAGGCATACTATGCCTATGGTGTTTTTTGGCTGTGCAAAGCGGGTTGTCTGCTTTGCTTTTCTTTTTGCAAAAAGCAAATTATTTTTGGAGGTGTCTCTCATCGCCACTAAACCTTCTTCCTCAATTAATGAAGAAATCAAGGCAAACGAAGTTCGCGTAATCGGTGCCGACGGCAACCAGTTAGGCGTTATGAAGCTTTCCGAAGCACTGCGTCTTTCCAATGAAGCAGAGCTCGACCTTGTCGAAATAGCTCCCGATTCTGTGCCCCCCGTGTGCAAAATTATGGACTATGGCAAATTCCGCTTCGAAAAGGAAAAGCGCGAAAAGGAACAGCGCAAAAAGCGTCAGATTATCGAGCTTAAGGAAATTCAGCTTAAGTGCCGTATCGATACGCACGATTTCAACACAAAGCTTAACCACACGCTTAAATTTCTCGCACAGGGCAATAAGGTAAAGGTGATCGTCAAATTCTTCGGCAGAGAAATGGCTCATACCGAACTCGGCGCTCAGCTTCTCGAACGCTTCGCCGAGGGCTGCGGTGAAAACGCAGTTGTCGAAAAGAAGCCGTTGCTCGACGGAAGAAATATGACGATGATCCTCGCTCCTAAAAAAACAAAATAACCGAAAGGAATTATAACAATGGGAAAAATTAAAACACACAAGGCTTCCGCAAAGCGTTTCTCTTTTACCGCTACCGGTAAGATCAAGATGAACCACCCCGGTAAGCGTCACAAGACCGGTCTTAAGCCCAGCAAGACCAAGAGAGCTCTCCGTAAGGCTTCTTACGTAAGCGACGCTCGCTACGACGATCTTAAGAGAATGATCCCCTATAAATAATTGACGGAGGTTTGTAAGAAATGGCAAGAATTAAAGGCGCACTCGCTACCAGAAAAAGAAGAAATAAAATGCTCAAGCTCGCCAAGGGTTACTGGGGCGCAAAGAGCAAACACTTTAAGATGGCTAAGCAGGCTGTTCTCAAGAGCGGCAACTATGCTTTCGCCGGCAGAAAACAGAAGAAGAGAGATTTCCGTTCTCTCTGGATCACCCGTATCTCCGCTCAGTGCAAGGTAGAGGGTATCAACTATTCTCGCTTTATGTACGGTCTTAAGAAGAGCGGCATCGAACTCAACCGTAAGATGCTCTCCGAACTTGCTATCAACGATAAGGCTGCATTCGCATCGCTCGTTGAAATTGCAAAGAAGGCTCTTTAATTAATAAGGAAATTTTAAAAAATTGTAAAAATCTTTGTTGACATGTGTCGAATTGTTTGATATAATGTCCCCAATAGATGCGATTTCCTCGGAAACCGATGTAAGGGAGGGTT
>JAZTZW010000019.1:0-18801 GCA_045637685.1 Eubacteriales bacterium
ACTTCCGAGAAAGACTGCGTTATTGCGCGGTCTTTCTTTTTTTGTCGCTTACGCTCTCGATGTCGCTTCGCTCTCCATTGAAAACCTGCGTTTTCAATGGGTTTTGGGATGTTCGTGCGCTCGCGCCTCGCTCCACCGCTCCCCAACATCATAGGTGTATTTTTCCTGGCCCATGTCCCCGAAAAATACAAGGATTTTTTATTGTATAACGCTTCGCTTCCCCCAAAAACGCGTTGCGTTTTTTTGACCCCGTGGTTTGTGAATGCCGTGCGCTCGCGCAGGCTTCGTGCGCGCCTTTCGGCTTGTCCGAAGCCTTTGCGCTATGTGGCTCTAATCGTTAAACCCTCTTGCGAGTGCCGCTTCGATAAATTCATCGTCCGAAAAGCTTGATAAAGTATTTTGCTCGGTTGGCTTGGTTGGCTCGGTTGGCTTGGTTGGCTTGGTTGGCTTGGTTGGCTTGTCGTATTTAAAGTCGTCGTATTTTCCGTTTAAAATGCCTTCGATATTGTTGGGCTTGATAATCCAATCGAAATCCGCCGACCATTCGCAGCCCTTTCTGCCCGAAAGAAAATCAGATTGCTCTGCCTTGCGGAAGCACTCCTTTACGCGTTCTTCCCCATAACGCATAACGGCAAGGTCGAGCAGCATCCTTTGACGCTTTGAAAGATTTTTTATTTTCGGGAATGTTGTGTTGTCATTGAAATAGCCTTTCAGACGCCCATATAACGTAACAGTACTCTCTGTGACAACAACAACAGAACCATTGTTGTTATTCTCTTTTATTTCTTTCATCTTTTCTCCTTTCTCTTTTTCTTTATTTTCTTTTGCTTCTTTTCTTTTTTTCTTTTTCTCTTTCTCTTTTCTGCTTTCTTTTTTTCTCTTGCACGGCTATATTATACCACCCCAAAAAGGGGATTTCATCCCGTTTTTTTCTCATAAAAATCCCATTTTTTCGCGCGTTTTTTCGGGCGAATGCTTTATAGAGAGCGCCTTCCCAACAAGCCAAGCAGAAAGGCTTTAAATAGCAGAAACAAAAAAGTGTGCCGTTTTTGCTTTATGCAACGACACACTTGAAATTTATTCGATTTAAGAGTTTTTGCGGGGGTTAAAGGGGGGGCTTTTTGCAAAAAGCACCCACTTTTGCAAAGCTTATCGATTGTGAACTCTCGTCACCTGCGGGCAGGTAAGCTCGGTATCGCGGAGAGTGGGGTTTGCCCAGCGGACAGCGTTGCGGATGATTGTTTGAACGTTTTCGTTATAGAAAATCGGGAAGGTTTCGTGCCCCGGCTGGAAATAGAAGATTCTGCCGTTGCCGCGGTGGAAGGTACAGCCCGTGCGGAACACCTCGCCACCTTCGTACCAGCCCATAAACACAACCTCGTCGGGCTCGGGAATGCCAAACGGCTCCGCATAGGTTTCGACGCCGTTAAGCTCGAAATATCTGCCTATTCCCTGCGCGATGGGGTGGGCGGGGTTAACCGTCCAAACGCGTTCCAAATCGCCATCCTCGCGCCAAGAGAGGTTGCAGGTTGTGCCCATAAGCGATTTGAAAATCTTTGAATGGTGCGCCGAGTGCAGGCAGATGATGCCCATACCCATAAGAACGGCATTTTTAACGCGGTTAACTATTTCATCGGGTACGTCGTTGTGGCGAACGTGGCCCCACCAGATAAGAACGTCGGTGTTGTCGAGCACCTCTTGGGTAAGCCCGCATTCGGCGTCATCGAGCGTTGCGGTGCGAACAGCGATGTCATCGCATTTAAGAAAATCCGCGATAGCTTGGTGGATGCCGTTGGGATATATCTCGGCAACGCGCTCGTTATGCTTTTCGTGGTGGAATTCGTTCCAAACGGTTACTCTTATCATTTTTTTCTCCTTGGCTTGGTTTGTTTTGTTGTGTTTTGTTTCCGAAAGAGAGCTTTTTGCACTACCCCAAAAAAGCTTTGATTTTTCAGGGACCCCATTAAGTTCTCTCGCGGACTCTCTTTGAAAAATTCTTAAAGCCTATTTCGCGTTTCCGATAGCCTTTTTAACGACGGGATAGATAATTTCCGCCATGGAGAACTGACCCAAATCGTTCGGGTGGAGGTTATCGACCGAGTAGAGGTCGCGCATTTCCTTTGTGAAGAACTTCGCGGAATCGACGAAATAAACGTTCTTATCGCCGTTTGCAAGCGCGTTTTCGTAGGTTTGCTTTACCACCGCAACGCGCAAAAGGTCGTTTTCGGTCGGTGCGGAATAATAGGGGTGGGTTACGAACACAACGGGAAGATTCGGCTGAATTTCGCGGATACGCTTAAAGAACGGCTCGTGAGTTTCCTTTAAATGCTCGACAGACGGCGAGTTGTAATCGTAGTCCATTACAAAGCAGGCAAGACTGCGCGAGGCGATATGCTCGGCAACCGCAAGCTCGCCCATAGCAGAGCCCGAAAAGCCGTAATTAACGCAATCGGAATCGAGCGCGCGGCAAACGAGGTTCGCATAGGAGTTTGCAGGTCTTGAAACACAGCCGCCCTGCGTTATCGACGAGCCGTAAAACGCAACGGCGCCGTTCATACGAGGCGTGGGCGCGCCGATTTTCGAAAGCACGGGAAAGCCTATTTCGATTTTTTCGATACCGCCGTAAAGTGGCAGGTTTATCTGCACCTCTTTAACGCCCTTTCCGAGCGAAAGCGTGCCTTCGTTATAGCTCGGACTGTCTGCAAAGGTTTGCATCTGTGCGCCGACGTATTCCCTTTTCGTGCCTGTGCCGACATAAGCATCGATACCCCAAACGCCTCTGTCGCAGAAATGGTGCATACCAACGCTCGAGGCGCGGTTATGTATGCGAAGCGAGATTGTTTCGGCATCGGTGGCAAACCTTATCGAGCCGCCCGACGTATGCTCGGCAAGCCCTTTATTTGCAGGCGAATAGCTTGATTTTTTGCCCGCGTCAAGTCGGTAATATTCGCCGTAGTTATCGGCAGGCAAGGCGATACCGCCAAGCACAAACGGCTTGTGGCGGGAATCGATATATATAAACCCATCGTTTGCGGTTTTGTTACGCGTGAACTCGCGAAGCCATTTAAGCTCGCGCTTTTTAATACGTATCGGCGACGCCTTGGGGCGGCCGAAGGAATATTTTATCATTTTCACTAAACCTCCGTTTTTTTGTATTATAACACAGTTTTTTCGATATTGCAATAAATCGCACAAAGTGATATAATACTTTTTGAGGTGTATTTATTATGTCTGAAAAGCGTTTACTTCTTATAATAAACCCCGTTGCGGGCAAGGGGCGCGGCAAGAACGCGGTTTTTAAAGCGGTCGAGGTGTTTTCGCGCCACGGTTACCGCGTTACCGTGCTTCCCACCCAGCCCAACGGAATTACCGAGCAGGCTTTAATAAATGAGGTCGGCGATTACTCGCTTTGCGTCGCTGTCGGCGGCGACGGCACTCTTAACGCCGCGGTGAACGGCATTATCAAAAGCGGTTACGATATCCCTCTCGGCTATATCCCGCTTGGCTCGACGAACGATTTCGCCGCTTCGCTAAAGCTGGTAAAGAATATAAGCACCGCGTGCGAGCGTATTGCCGTTATGCCCCCGAAGCCTATCGACATCGGGCGGTTTGGCGACAGATATTTTGCCTACATCGCCTGCACGGGTATGTTTGCCGATGCTTCGTATATGACCTCACAGCAGTTGAAAAACACGCTCGGGCACAGCGCGTATCTTTTAAAGGGGCTTTACTCGTTAAAGGACACCCGCAAAACCTTTTACAAAGTCGTTACCGAATCCGAAACGATAGAGGGCGAATTCCTATTTTGCTCGGTTTCGAACACGCTCCGCGCGGGCGGTGTTATATGGCTGCCCAAGGGCGAGGTAAGCTTCGACGACGGCGAATTCGAGCTTACGATGCTCAAGGCACCCACCACCATCGCCGAAGGGTCGGCTATGGTGAACGACCTGCTTTACAGCAGGCTTGAAACAAACACCTTCCTGCGCCGCAAGGTAAGGCGCGCCGAAATAACCGTCCAACAGCCCGCGGGCTGGTCGCTCGACGGCGAAAACGGCGGCGAGCATTCGACAGTTAACATCGGCATTATCGAAAAGGGCTTGCGGTTGGTTTATTGATTGGTTTGTTGACGCAAATATTGTTGTTTACGAGAGAGGGTATTTTTGTAAAAACACCCTCTCTCGCGCTCTCTCCCAAAAACTTTAAGCTTTAAATTTTTTCTTGTGTGTCATTTTTTCGTTATAAAAATTTGTTTTGCGGGTGTTGAAGGAGTACCCGAACGTTTTGCCCTACAAATAAACCTTCCCCTTTATTTGTTAATATCTCATATCTATTTTCGCATTATCTATTGACTTATCGGGGGGAAATATGTATAATTGAAATGTTAGAATTTACATTCGGAGGTATCACGCAGATGAATTACTCACGTGTTTCGAGTATTTCTCGTTTTGCACTGCTTATTATGGCTATCCTGCTTGTTTGCTCGATAACCGTATGCGGCGTTTACATCAACGACGATACCCGTTTACCCGGCATTTTCGAAGACGGCACTATCCGTCTCGGACTTGACCTCGCAGGCGGCTCTATCGTTACTTTCCAAGCCCAGACCGATGACACCGGCGACGCGCTTGATTCGGGTATGAACTCGGTTTATACCGTTATGCGCGACCGTCTTGACGGTCAGGGTCTTACCGAAGCTCTTTGTTATCTTACCGGCGACGATATGATTACCATTGAGATTCCCGACGTTGAAGACCCCAACGAAGCTATCGCGAACTTTATGCAGACCGCAAAGCTTCAGTTCAAGGATTCCAAGGGCAACGTTGTTCTCGAGGGTGAACACGTTGAAAACGCTTACGCAGGCTCTTACCAGACCAGCCAAGGCGTTTACGAAATCGCAGTTTCGCTTTCGCTTACCGATGAAGGTGCAAAGAAGTTTGCCGCAGCTACCAAAACCGCTGCCGCTACCAAGGATTACATCGGCATTTACATCGACGGCGTTGCTATAAGCCAGCCCACCGTTAACGATGAAATTACCGACGGACAGGCTATCATCACCGGCAACTTCACTATGGAAGAAGCAAGCGCGCTCGCGAACAACATCAACGCAGGTGCGTTCCGTTACGAGCTTGTTCCCGTTGAACAGCGTACCGTTGGCGCAACGCTTGGTGAAAATTCGCTTTCCACCTCGCTTATCGCAGGCGCTATCGGCGTATTGCTCGTTATCATCTTTATGTGCATCTACTACAAGGTCCCCGGTGTTATGTCTTCCATAGCTCTCGTTGCTTACACCGGCATTTTCGGTCTTGTTCTTACTCTTTCGCAGGCTAACCTCACCCTTGCGGGTATTGCAGGTATCTTCCTTTCTATCGGTATGGCGGTCGACGCGAACGTTGTCATCTTCGAACGTATTAAGGAAGAAATCGACCTCGGCAAGAGCGCGAAGGCGGCTGTAAAGGCGGGCTTCAAGCGTGCGTTTGCCGCAATTTTAGACTCGAACATTACCACCATCATCGCTTGCGCGGTGCTTTACTTCCTCGGCTCGGGTACTATCAAGGGCTTCGCGACCACCCTCTTTATCGGTATCGTGATTTCGCTCTTCACCGCTTTGGTTATCACCAGAGCACTTCTCTACCTCGGCATCAGCATGGGTATTACCGAACCTAAAAAGTACAGATCGCTTGGAAGGAGGGCAAAATAATGAGCAAGTTCCACTTTATTAAAAACCAAAAGATAACGCTTGCAATTATCGCCGTAATCCTTCTTGTTGGTGTTGTTTCCTTCTTCGTTCGCGGCTTTAACATCGATATCGACTTTTCTGGCGGTACCGAAATAAAGCTTAACGTAGGCACCGAGGTTACCCCCGATGTTTGCGAACAGATTAACAACGTTATTCGTAACCACGAGCTTCTTGGCAACGATTACGTTTCCTCGACCACACAATCGGCTTCCAACGCAGATATGGCGATAATCCGCACAGGCACCGCGGCGCTCACCAACGAACAGATCGACGCGCTTTTAGACAGCCTTGCAGTTGAATTCCCCGAAGCAAACCTTAACGACAAGGAAATCAACAAAATCGACGCTACCATCGGCGCAAGCCTTACCAAAACCGCTATCATCTCGGTTGCTGTTGCGGTAGTTCTTATGCTCATCTACATCTGGATCCGTTTCGAGCTTAAATCGGGTATTGCCGCTGTGCTTTGCCTCTGCCACGACCTTTTCGTAATGTTCGCGGTTTACTCGCTCTTCCAGATTCCCGTTGGCTCGACCATCATCGCCGCTTTGCTTACCATTCTCGGTTACTCGATCAACGCGACCATTATCGTGTTCGACCGCGTACGTGAAAACAAGGCAAAGGCAGAAGCGGGCACTCCCTTCTCCGAGGTTGTTAACTCGGGTGCGCACGATACTCTTGCAAGAAGCATAAACACCACGATCACCACCCTCTTCACCATCGGTATGATCTACATTCTCGGTGTTGACGCTATTCAGAACTTCGCACTTCCCCTTATCATCGGCATCGTTGCAGGTCTTTTCTCCTCGGTATTTATGTCGGGTATGATCTGGAACGCGCTTGATAAGCTCGGCAAGAAGAAGGAACAGTAAGTAATATTGATTTGTTTACGAGAGAAACTTTTTGCAAAAAGTTTCTCTCGTGCTCTTTTCAAAAACTCTTAAAATTCAATATTTTTCTTGTGTGTCATTCCTGCAAGTGTATGATTTGCAGCGAGCAGGCACTTTTTTTATTTTTATATGAGAAATTTTTGAAGAGAGTTTTGAGAGGAATTTTTTTATAAAAAGTTCCTTTCAGTCTGTAGACAGAGTCTACAGACTGAAGCAGAGTGAGAGAAATGAGGCTATTTTTCGCTCGGGGTCCCCGAAAACGCTTGCGTTTTTGGGGTGTTAATTACGAGCGTGGGCTTACAAATGTAAGGTAGTCGAGTTTTTCGTGAAAGCCCTTGAAAATACAATAAAGAATCAAATTCCTTATAAAAAGAAAGCAAGCTTCACGTTAAATGAAGCTTACTTTTTTTCTATTGGTTTTTTCTTTCAAGGGCGTAAAGAGCCCATTTGTCTTCGCTCTGAAAGGAACTTTTTTATAAAAAGTTCCTTTCATATCCTATTGAAAAAACAAATAATTTATTGTATAATATGTTGATTAAATATATACACGGGAAACAACGCTATGACGAACATTGAAAGAATAAGAAACTTTTCGATAATCGCGCACATCGACCACGGCAAGAGCACGCTTGCCGACCGCTTGCTTGAATACACGGGCGCGGTTGAAAAGCGCGACATAGACGAGCAGATGCTCGATAATATGGAGCTCGAGCGCGAGCGCGGCATTACAATAAAGGCACGCGCCGTTCGCTTTAATTACAAGGCGGACGACGGCGAAACCTACGCGCTTAACCTTATCGACACCCCCGGTCACGTCGACTTCGGGTACGAGGTTTCGCGTTCGCTCGCGGCGTGCGAGGGCGCGGTGCTTATTGTCGACAGCACGCAGGGCATTCAGGCGCAAACGCTTGCAAACGCATACCTTGCCGTCGACCACGATTTAGAGATTTTACCTGTTATAAACAAAATCGACCTGCCGAGCGCAGACCCCGAAATGGCAAAGCGCGAGATAGAGGATATTATCGGCATTCCCGCCGACGAAGCGCCCTGCATAAGCGCGAAAATGGGTATCGGCATAAAGGACGTGCTTGAGCAGATTGTTAAATACGTTCCCCACCCGAAGGGCGATTCCGAAAAGCCGTTGGAGGCGCTTGTTTTCGACAGCTATTACGATTCCTATAAGGGCGTTGTGGTTTATATCCGTGTTAAAAACGGCAGAATGAAGGTCGGCGACAGAGTAAGAATGATGCACACGGGCGCCGAATTTGAAATTGTAGAGCTCGGCACGCTTTCGACCTTTACGCTCGACAAGAAGGATTGTCTTGAAGCGGGCGAGGTTGGATATTTCACCGCGAGCATTAAAAATATTGCCGATACCGACGTTGGCGATACGGTTACGCTTTGCGACAACCCCTGCGAGCGTCCGTTACCCGGCTTTAAAAAGGCACAGCCGATGGTTTATGCCGGCATTTACCCCGCCGACGGCAGTAAATACGGCGATTTGAAGGACGCGCTTGACAAGCTTCGCTTAAACGATTCATCGTTCACCTACGAGCTTGAAACCTCGGTAGCACTCGGCTTCGGCTTCCGTTGCGGCTTCCTTGGGCTTTTGCACATGGAGATTATCGAGGAGCGCTTGGAGCGCGAATTTATGCTCGACCTTATTACCACCGCGCCGAGCGTTATTTACGAAATACACAAAACCAACGGCGAGGTAGTTTATATCGACAACCCGACGAACTACCCCGACCCCGCAACTATCGAAACGGCGTGCGAGCCGTTTGTTAAGGCAACGATTATTACCCCGACCGAGTACGTCGGCACGATAATGCAGCTTTGCAACGACAGACGCGGCGAGTATATCGATATGAAGTACATCGACACCAACCGCGCCGAGCTTCATTACGAGCTGCCGCTAAACGAGATAGTTTACGACTTTTTCGATTCCTTAAAATCGAAGAGCAAGGGCTACGCCTCGCTCGATTACGAATTTTTGGCATACAGACCGAGCAAGCTTTCGAAGCTCGACATTCTTTTAAACGGCGATATTGTCGACGCCTTGTCGTTTATCGTTCATTCCGACCGCGCATACCCGCGCGCAAGGCGTATTTGCGAAAAGCTGAAGGACAACATTCCCCGCCAGCTCTTTGAAATACCCGTTCAGGCGGCTATCGGCGGCAAGATTATCGCACGTGAAACCGTCAAGGCGATGCGCAAGGACGTTCTTGCAAAATGCTACGGCGGCGATATTACGCGTAAAAAGAAGCTGCTTGAAAAGCAAAAAGAGGGCAAAAAGCGTATGCGCACGCTCGGTACGGTTGAGGTACCGCAGGAAGCCTTTATGGCGGTGCTTAAGTACGATGACGAATAAGCTTTCGCTTTATTTCCACATCCCCTTTTGCGTTAAAAAGTGCGATTACTGCGCCTTTTACTCGCTCGCAAATCAAAGCGACGCTGTTAAGCAAGCCTATTTCGAGGCGCTTTGCAATCAAATCAACCTTCTGAAAACCGAAAAAACGGTGCAAACCGTATATTTCGGCGGCGGAACTCCGCCTATGCTTGGGGTCGAAAGATTATGTAAACTCATTGAGCTTGTAAAGCACAGCTTTACGCTTGATACGGATTGCGAAATAACTATTGAAATAAACCCCAAAACCGTTAATTTTAACGACCTTTGCAAATTAAGGCAGGCAGGCTTTAACCGTTTATCTATCGGAATACAGTCTGCAAACGACGAGGTTTTAGCGAAATTAGGGCGTATTCACAGCTTTGCCGACGCGAAAAATTGTATTACCGACGCGCGCAAAGCAGGGTTTACAAACATCAGCGTAGACGTTATGTTTGCTCTTCCCTTTCAAACCGACGAACAGTTCGAAAGCGGGCTTTTAAACATTATGTCGACCTCGCCCGAGCATATTTCGGCATATTCCTTGCAGTTGGAGGAGGGGACGCCGCTATATGCGCGGCGCGCAACGCTTGAGTTCCCCGACGAAGAAAGCGAGGAATGGCAATACAGCCGTCTATGCGCAATTTTAAAAGAAAACGGTTACGCGCATTACGAGATATCCTCCTTTGCAAAATCGGGGTGTGAATCGCGCCACAACCTTAATTACTGGGCTTGCGGCGAATATTTCGGCTTCGGCGCGGGGGCGCATTCCTTTTATTGCGGAAAACGCTTTTCGGCGGAGTGCGACGTTTGCTCGTTTATCGAAAAATCGCGGCTTTCGCTTTATGCCCCGACCGATTTTGCTTCTTCCCCCACCCTTACTCAAGCCGAGCTTGACGAGGAACGCATTATGCTCGCGCTACGCACCTCGCTCGGCGCGCGCATTCCCGAAAGCAAAAGGCATATCGGAATAAAGGTCGCCTCGCTCGGCTACGGCGATTTCAAAAACGGCGTTCTTACCCTTAATTCCCGCGGATTCCGCGTTTCCAACGCGATTATTGCGGACGTTTTGGGTTGAGTGTTTTTTCATAATGATTAGATGTACGAGGGAGAGCTTTTTGCAAAAAGCCCTCCCTCGCGCTCCCTTCCAAAAACTCTTGATTTCTAAAATTTTAAATAATCAAACGAATTTATTCGTCGTGTGATGTTTCGCACATAATAAAAAGCTCACCCTTGCGGTGAGCTTTTTTTCTATTCATCAATAGCCTTTAAATTAATCTCGATACGGTCGAGCATCGAGCGTAATGCGTTATAATTCGTTACCCATTCCTCGAGGCGTTTTTTGATTTTCTTAACCGTCATCTTCTTCAAAACCGCGTCCTTCATATAGCGGCACTGGTCGGCGAGCGCGATATTATACTCCTGTTCGACCTTTTCGATAAGAAATTTATTCTGCGGGTAAAGAAGCTGTACCGATTTGAAAAGCTCCTTACGCGATTTTACCGAGCGTTCGAGGAACGAAATATGCTTATCCATATCATCCCTGCGCTGATAAAACTTCGCAAGGTCGTTGCAGATATAAGCATCGAAAAGGTTCATAAGCACCTTATTATCCTCGCCAAACTCTTCGCGGTATTCGTCGATAAGCTTAAATACCTGCAAACAATGGTCCTCGCACAGCACCGAGAAATATTCGCTTTCGTCCTCGTCAAGCTCTTCGTTACGCAGATAAAGCATACAAGCGAGCCCGTAAGCATCGTGCACGAGGATATCCAAAATCCGATCGAGCTTGGGCGAAAGCGTGCGGTCGCGCTCGAGCAGCGATTCAAACGCTTCGCGGCAGGTCATCATCTGGTCGTCGTTAAGCGGATAGCGCATATTGCCGCTATCGAGGAATATGCTGATATACGCCTTTGCGAAATAAACGATATTGCTCACCGCTTCGTCGTAATTAACCTTGTGAAGCACATCGTAGAGCTCCTGATAATCGTTGTAATAATAAGCCGCAAGACAGCCGAGGATTATGTATTCGCTGTCGTTGGTGGAAATTCTGCTGTCGGTTTTAAGGTCGGAAAAGCATTCCTCCCAGCGGTCGATATAATCGAAATAATTGCTTTGACCGACAAGCAAGCGGTTGCGCTCGAATTCGACAAAATCCGCGTAAAGCTCACGCGCAAAATCGGATTCAGCGGTAACGCTTCTGTCGAACTTTTTGGTTTTGAACACCCAAGTACCCTGAATATCGCTCGCAAGCTCGGTGCTTTCCATATTGATAAGCACCAAGAAAATACGGTTAACGGGCATTTTCGCAAGAATATAGCCGAATTCGAACATAAGGTTCGCGCTGATTGCGCCGTTCTTCTTTTCCATTAAAAGAAGTGCGTAATCGCTGTCCTTTATCTGATCGAGCACCTGCGCGCCGATATACATATTGGTAGGAGTGCCGCCGCCGACTATCGCATTGAAGGTTTTGTTGCGGTTAATTTCGGTTCCGAGCTCGTTGGCAAGGCTTTGGTTGCCGCTCCAGCCGATGAATATATTATCCATTACGCGCCCTCCTTAATAATTTTCGGCGGTTTCGTCGCTTGCATATTCCGCAAAGAGCTTTTTGCATTCATCGCGGTCGATACATTCGAGATAATCGGGGTCCATACTCTCTTTCCCGCCGAGCATATCGAAAAACAGCTTATCGCGGAAGCCGATGCTTTCGTTATCCTTAATGGTACAGCCGTAATAAATTTTGCCGATATTCGCCCACATACACGCCGCAAGGCACATCGGGCAGGGCTCGCCCGTGGTGTAAATTTCACAGCCCGAAAGGTCGTGGGTGGAAAGGTTTTTGCAGGCGTCGCGGATTGCCTGCATTTCGCCGTGGCAGGTCGGGTCGGAATTGGCAAGCACCTGATTATGGCCTCTGCCGACAATTTCGCCGTTTTTTACTATAACGCTTCCGAACGGGCCGCCTTCGTTATTTTTTATACCGACGCGCGCCTGCTCGATAGCCGATTCCATAAATTTATTCATAAAAACCGCCTTTTTTCGGGTTTATTTTCTTTATTATACCACTCTTTTCACAAAATTACAAGGGGTTAAAACGTGGGATTTTCGTGGGACAAAAACGGGATGAATCTTTACTTTAGGGGTGATAAAATATAAGCGTCGGGTGAAGCCAAACGACGGCAGGAGGTGAAAGGATGAGCCAATTAACAAAATTCCCGAAAAGCAAAAAGGCGTTAATATTTACAATCGACGATTATTTCGAGCGTTATCTGCCGGAAAGCGGCGAGGTGGCAGACGTAGAAGGCTTGGCAGACTATCTGGGTACCACGCGCGACGAAATGAATTCGATGATGAACGACGAAAAATACGGACGTATTCTTCGGCTTGCGCGGAATCGCATAGCGAAAATAAAAAAGCAGCTTGCGTTCGGCGGCAAGATACCCGCAACTTCCCGACGGATATATGGACGAGCTTGTTTTTATGCTTAAGGCATACGGCTACCCCGCAATTCCGCGCGCTGAAATGCGTATTCAGGTAATATCCCGCGAGGCAAAGGAATATTATGAACAAAGCTACAATTCTCGCTTCGACAGCGCAATTATTTCGGGCAAGCACGAGCTTTCGGCAAGTGCTTTTGCGGGCACCGAGGCGCGCAACGACGCGCTTGAATATATTTACTCGCGCACCGAAAACGAAAACGAGTTCAGAAAATGCTGTGAAAACGTTGGCATACCCGCATCCGAAGTTAACGCCTTTATCGAGGCGCGCAAGCCGATAAAGGAAGATTCCGAAGCCGAACAAAATAAAGCTTCGGGCGGGGGCGGAAGCAAGCATACCTTCAACTCGCTTAAATAGGAGGAAAGTATGGATATTACAACCTACATCGAGCCCGAGCTTTTAATTACCGTTCCCGTGCTTTATATGCTGGGCGTGATGATTAAAAAAAGCGAGGTATCCGACAGGTATATTCCGCTTATCTTGGGTGTTATGGGAATAATTCTCGCAACCGTTTATTCGCTTATCGGGAACGACGTTTACGGCTTTGACGGTGCTTTAACGGTTATTTTCGCAGGGGTGACGCAGGGGCTTTTGTGTGCCTCGGCAAGCGTTTACGCAAACAATATCTTTAAACAGCTAAAAAAGGACGCGGATGAGGATGCTTTTAAAAGCGACGGCGAGGCTGATCGCTGATTTCGCAATACTTATCTACACCGCGATATACGATTAATGGGTTGGGGCGAGGTAATAGCCGAGCTCCTTCCCGTTATACTCACCTCTGCAGGGGTTACGGGGGGCGTGTTTTCGGCATTTCTTACCCTTGCCTTGAACAAGGCAAAGCGCGACGCCGAGAAAAAGCGCGAGGAACGGTTAAAATTAGAGCTTTTGCGGCTCGAGGGCGAGGAACGGCTTTCGAAGCTGATGTTTGCCCTTTTGCACCATTCGCGCAGTCGCGAAAGCTCGCAGGAGCTGCTCGATGCCGAACGCGCCTATACCGAATACCTCGAAAAAAGCCAACACCTGAAAAACGAAATAATAAGCGAATATACCTCGAGGTAAAATATAAAGACACTTTCACGTGAAAGTGTCTTTTTGTGTTTTGCGGCAATAGAACACAAAAGCATTGACAGAGAGATTTTAATATGTTACTATAATTATAATTATGAAACCAAAAGAAGGAGAACAGTAATGAAGAGAATCTTCGCTTTCTGTATGTCGTTGCTGCTGTTAATCACAGCAATGCTTCCCTTTGGCGCTGTAAGTGCGGCAGTCAACGCCGCGCCCTCTGTTATCCCCGCGATACGCGAATGGAACGGCGGCAGCGGCAAATTTGTTCCCAACGCTCAAACCGTGCTCGTAAACCCTTCGAGCTCTAACGCTGTTGAAAAGGTAAAAGGCTTTTTCAGCGAAATGGTTGACATTACCCCTGCGATAACCAAATCCGCAAGAGGTCAGAACGAAATAGTTTTCCAGCTCGATACCTCGCTTTTAAATACCGTAGGCGAAGAGGGCTACACCTTAAACGCTACCGCTTCGGTCATCACCATAAAGGCTCCGACCGAAACCGGTCTGCTTTACGGCGGTATTTCGGTCGTTCAAAGCGTTACCGCAGACGGCTTCTTCCCCTGCGGAAGCGCGGTTGACTATCCCGCTTACCCCGTTCGTTCGGGTATGCTCGATGTCGGCAGAGCGTGGATTCCGCTCGATTACGTCGAAGAAATCACCCGCTATATGGCGTATTTCAAGCTTAACGAAATACATCTTCACATTAACGACGACGGCGTGAACGGCTATTCCGCCTTCCGTTTGGAAAGTGACATTAAGGGACTCACCTCGACAGACGGCTATTACACCAAGAACGAATACCGCGCATATCAAAAGAAGATGCTCGAATACGGCGTAACTGTTGTTACCGAAATCGATACTCCCTTCCATTCGAGCTGTTACGCAAAGGCGGAAAACCCGCCCCCCTTCCTTCCTAACAACTACCGCTGTCTTGATATTTCCAAGCCCGAAACTCTTGAATTCGTTAAAAAGCTCTTCGCGGAATATATGACAGGCGACGACCCTGTTTTTGTCGGCAACGTGGTGCATATCGGTACCGACGAATACCCCCGCGAATACGCAGAGCTTATGCGTAAATACACCAACGACCTTATTCTTTATATCAATTCGCTCGGCTATACCCCGCGCTTCTGGGGCGGCTTGGGTCCCGACGGATTCCAAGGCACCACCCCCATTTCGGATAAAGCCCAAATGAACTATTGGGACAATTCCATATCCGGCTTTAAAGAAACGCTTAACAGCAATTACGACTTCATTAACACGGTTAACGATGTCCTCTATACCGTTCCCACAACGAACTACAACTTCCCCGATTATTTCGACCTTAAAACGCTTTACGAAAAGTGGCAGGTCAACAAATTTTCCATCACCGATTCGAGCCTTTACTGCTCTCCCGATGACGAGCATCTTCTCGGTGCATCCTTCGCGCTCTGGAACGACCTTCATACCGCATATAAGGGCGTAACCAAGTTCGATATTTTCGACAGACTGCGCGGAATGGTTTGCCTTATGGCAGAAAAGACCTGGACCGGACTCGATACCGAAGACATTACCTACGCAAACTTCGAAGCAAGATATAACAAGCTTTCGCTTCGTGCAGGTGACGCCGACCCCGGCAGACATTCGCTCCCCGCAAACGGCATCAATATAGACTTCAACTATGACATTCCCGATTACGTCACCCTGAACGGCGAGGTCGAAAACGGCGTATTCCTGCTCGACGGTAAATCCTATTTGAGCCTCGAGCCCAAGGCTGTCGGCTTCCCGAACACGATTGAATTCGAAATCTGCCTCGACAAAAAAGCCACCACCCCCATCTTCTCGGGCGATGGCGTAACGATTTATGCCGATGCCGACGGCAAGGGTAATTTCGGCTTCAAGAGCGAATATTACACCTTCACCTACCCCTATCAGCTTCCGATAGGCAAAAAGGTAAAGATTCGCTTAAGCAGTACGCTTACTACAACCTATCTTACTGTTAACGACGGACTTACCTATTCTCCCTACAACGCATTAAACGCGAACGACACAAAGCTTTCTACCTTAACCATTCCGCTTGAAGAAATCGGTAAGGGCTGTGTTGGCTATATCGATAATATCAAAATCACCCCGAAATCCATCGACTTGAAAAACCTCATCGCAAAATCCAACCTTGCATTGAACGCAAAAACAAGCGTTTCCGGCTTGGAGGTCAACGACGGCAGATTCACCGCAAACTTGGCTGTCGACGGCGATGAAACCACGCGCGTTTCCTTTGCACGCGATAAGGACGAGCAATGGCTGTTGGTCGACTTGGGCGCGCAATACAGCGTTTCGATGTTCGAAATCTCCTTCCACGAGCACGTTTCCTCTTACGAAATCCTCGTTTCTACCGACGGAAGCAGCTACAAGAGCGTTTATAAGCTCGTCGGCGGAGCCGAAAAGACAAAGCAGGTCGACACAATAAAGCTCAACGCTCCCGTAAACGCAAGATACGTTAAATACGTTCAGCTTAAGCGTAACTACGTTCCCGATTGGAACGCATATTACAGCGGCGGTATTTACGAATTCCGCGTAAGCTCGTTCAACGAAACTCAATACACCAAGCTTATTTCCGACGCAAAGGCGTTCCTTAGCAAGGTCGGCAACACCGATTTCCGCTACGATACCGTCTTCCGCCTCACAAACGAGCTCGAAAGCTACCTCAAGCAGCCCTCGATGTTTACATCCAACCTCGAATATTACAATTCCGAGATTAATAGATGGATGAGCTTGACCGAGGCTCCCGACGACTCCGATATTCCCACAAATATCGCGCTTTACAAGAACTACGAAGCAACCGTTCTCGACACTACCTACACCGCATCGCTCACAGACGGCGTTGCGGCGCAAAAGCTTTCCTACGATAATAATTGGTTCGTGTTCAAGAACAACCCTTCGGCAGAACAGCCCTTGGGCGGCGGTAACGCACCCAACCGCGTCGGTACCGTCATCATCGACCTCGACGGCACCTACGATATCAGCGAGGTTCGCATAAACACAGTTCAAAACGACCAATCGGGTATCAATATCCCCGCAAGAATCACGGTTTACCTTTCGGAGGACGGCGACACCTGGAGCAAGGGCTATGACCTCGACATCCCCTCCGCTTCCTCGCTCCCGACAGACGTTGCATTCAAAATCATCGACGACGTAACCGGCAAGGCAAGCTTTGTTAAGCTCGAAATCGCTCTCGGCGCGAAATCCTTTGTTTTCTTCAACGAAATCGAGGTATTCGGCGTTAAATCCAAGGCTAACGACCCCGTTAACCCGCCCGTTAACCCGCCCGTTGACCCCGAAGTCAAGCTCGGCGACGTTAACAACGACGGTGCTATCGACCAGTACGACTACATTCTTGTTAAGCGTCACTACTTCGAAACCCGCACCCTTACCGACGACGAGTTCTCCCGTGCGGATGTTAACAAAGATACCAAGGTCGACCAGTTCGACTACATCCTTATCGCAAGACATTATTTCGGCACCTACGTGATTAAATAGTGTCATCCTGAGCGAAGTCGAACTTCCGCCTTAGCGGAAGCGAATTGCGCGAGTGCAATTCGGGATATACGCAACAACTAAACAATACAACGAGAGAGGGGATTTTTGCAAAAATCCCCTCTCTCGAGCTCTCACCCAAAAACTTTAAGTTTTAAAATTTTTCTTGTGTGTCATTTTTTCGTTATACTGTCTTTAGATAAGCGGAATATTATCTTTTCTCACATACATATTGCAATTTTTCCTTCCTCGGTGTATAATTTTATAAACTCACAAATCAGGAGAAACAAAATGAAAAGAATAGTATGTTTTATTCTCGCGTTGTTTTGCTTTGTGCTTCCGCTTGCCGTAAGTGCATACGACATCAACGAATCGCCTAAGCTTACCTTTACCCATTCGGGCACCACGATTCCCTACCGTCTTATTCTCCCCGAGAATTACGACGAATCCAAGGAATACCCGATGATAGTATTCTTCCACGGCGCGGGCGAGCGCGGAAGCGATAACGAGCTTCAATTTGTTCACTGCGTTCAGTACATACACGACAATACCCCCGAGCCCTGCATTATCGTCGCGCCTCAATGCCCGACAAACAATCAATGGGTCGACACCCCTTGGTCGCTCGGCGCTTATTCGGTAGATAACGTTCCCGAATCGAACGAAATGCAAACCGTTATCGCGCTCGTCGGCAACCTTCAAGCCAACTACTCTGTCGATACCGACCGCACCTACGTTGCGGGTATTTCTATGGGCGGCTTTGCAACTTGGGATGCAATCACACGCCACAACGATATTTTTGCGGCTGCTATACCCGTTTGCGGCGGCGGCGACCCAAGCAAGGCAGAGCTTTTAAAGGACACCCCCATTTTCACTTTCCACGCTATTAACGACCCCGACGTTCCCGTTTCCGGCACGCGTGAAACCGTTACCGCAATTAAGGCGGCAGGCGGCAAAAAAATCGAATATACCGAATATACATACGGCGCTCACGGTATTTGGAATATGGCGTTTGCGACCGCAGGGCTTTTCGACAAGCTGTTTGCCTGCAAGCTCTCCGACCGCAGCTCCGATTCAACCACCAATATAGCGCTTAACAAGGAATACGTTGCGGAAACCTACGACAACTACACCGCAAACCTTACCGACGGTATCGCCGCAAGCACCCTTTCCTACGACGAAAACTGGTTTATGTTCAAGAACAACCCCGAAGCGGAACAGCCTCTCGGCGGCGGCAACGCACCCAACAGAGTGGGCAGCGTTGTAATCGACCTTGAAAAGCTTTACGACCTTAGCGAAGTAAGAATCAACTTCACCCAAAACGACCAATCGGGTGTTAGCATTCCCGCCAACGTTAACGTTTACCTTTCCGAAGACGGCGAAAGCTGGGGCGAGGCTACCGCGCTTAATATCCCCACGTTGGCACAAACCACCGCTAACACCGCTTTCTACATCAAGGGCGAGGTTTTGGGCACAGCAAGCTTCGTGAAAATCGAAATTGCGCTCGGTGCGAAATCCTTCGTGCTTCTTAACGAAATCGAAATTTACGGCACCGAAGTCGAAGCAAATCCCGAAAAAAATATAGCGCTTAACAAGGAATACGTTGCAGAAACCTACGACAACTACACCGCAAACCTTACCGACGGTATCGCCGCAAGCACCCTTTCCTACGACGAAAACTGGTTTATGTTCAAGAACAACCCCGAAGCGGAACAGCC
>JAZTZW010000020.1:0-6579 GCA_045637685.1 Eubacteriales bacterium
TACAACCAGAGGGACTTTTGAAAAAGTCCCTCTCGTGCTCTCCCCAAAACTTTTTATTTCAAAAAAGTTTCTTGTGTGTCATTTTTTCGTTATACTGACTTTAAATAAGTAGAATATTATCTTTTCTCCCATACATATTGCAATTTCCTTTTGCTCGGTGTATAATTTTATAAAGAACAAACAAGGAGAAACAAAATGAAAAGAAGACTTTTAAACATCATCCTCGCGTCGATGTGTCTTATGCTCCCGCTTACCGCAAATGCATACGACATAAACAATTCCGAAAAGCTTACCTACACCAATTCCGAAAGCACTATCCCCTACCGTCTTATTCTCCCCGAGAATTACGACGAAACCAAGGAATACCCGATGATTGTATTCTTCCACGGCGCAGGCGAGCGCGGTAACGACAACGAGCTTCAATTCTTCCATTGTGTTCAGTACATATACGATAACACCCCCGAGCCCTGCATTATCGTTGCGCCCCAATGCCCGCTCAACCACCAATGGGTCGACACCCCTTGGGTAAACGGCGCTTATTCGGTAGATAACGTTCCCGAATCGAACGAAATGAAGGCAGTTGTTGAGCTTATTGCCGACCTTCAAACCGAATATTCCGTCGATTCCGACCGCATTTACGCGGCAGGCATATCTATGGGCGGCTTTGCGACTTGGGATGCGCTTATGCGCCACAACGACCTTTTCGCGGCGGGCATACCCGTTTGCGGCGGCGGCGACATAAGCAAAGCAGAGCTTTTGAAGGAAACCCCCATTTTCACCTTCCACGCTGTTAACGACACGGCTGTTCCCGTTTCCGGCACGCGTGACACGGTAAACGCGATAAAGAATGCGGGCGGCGAAAAGATTGAATACACCGAATATACAACCGGCGGTCACGGTATTTGGAATCAGGCGTTCGCAACAGAGGGGCTTTTGGACAACCTCTTTAAATGCAAGCTTTCCGACCGCTACCCCGAGCTCAAGCAGGAATCGAGCGAGGAGGCAAGCGAGCCGATTGCACAAATCGAAAGCGAGCCCGACACAGAAGAAAAATCCAACCTTAAATGGATTATACTTGCGGCAGGCGCACTTATTTTAGTTGCCGCGGTGGTTACAGTTTTCCTCTTGAAAAAGAAATAGGAAAAAGGCTATGAGAAGAGAAATCGATATTTACGATTCCCCCGAGGACAAGCTCCCCCAAAAAAAGCAGGCAAACCCCAAGGTTAAAAAGACTTTTATATATATCCTTTGCGTTGTGCTCGGTATCGCGCTGGCGGCGGGCGGAATAATTATATTCGATATGGCGTTTGCGGGCGCATCCAACCCCGAAAAGGCTATTGCCGAATACGAGCGTGCGGCTATACTTTACGACGTTGACGGTATGATAGAATATTCCTCGGAATACAACAAAACCGTACTTTACGGCAACCAAAAAACGAGCGACAGACTGCTAAAAGCCTATCTTAACAAGGCGTATGCCGACAACGAGCCGCAATACGGCGAAAGCGAAATCAGCTTCCAGCTCGTTTCCTCGCTCGAATACGAAAAGGGCAGTAAAAAGTACGACGAGGCTATGAAAAAATACACCCAAAAAGCCGACAACGGCGATAACGTCGATAAAATCGCGATAGTTCGTATGAAGGTTATTAAGGGTGACAGCGAAACCACGCGCAATTATCTTGCAGTCAAAACGGGAGGACGGTGGTATTTTGCTTACGCGGGCGCTTAAGGCGATTCTTTTACTCCTTGCGGTATGCACCCTGCTTGCCGCCTGCAACAACGGCGCGAGCGAAAGCGGCATTACCGAAGAAGCAAGCGTTAACGAACAACTTTTAAAGGACGGCTACACGATGAACAAAACACTTTCCGAAAACGGTTACACCTTGGACCTTGAATTTGCAAAAAAGGAATACAACGCAAACGGTCAGCCCTTTAGCAACGATTTTTATTACGGCAAAAAGACGATAGAGATAACCAACGCCGCTTCCAAGCGCGCGAACATCGAATACTCAAAGCGCGAAGGCGGCACCTATATCTATTCAAACAACCCCGAAATGCTCGCGCCCGAGGATATCGGTCAGGCGATTTTACGCACAAAGGACCTTAAGGGCGATTGCATTTTCACCTACGAGCATTCCAACCACACGGGCGTTCCCGTTTATTTCGGTTATCAGCTTTTGAACGAGGGCGAAACCGATGTTACCGTCACCGTAAACAATTTGGGCTTCCAGCCCGACGGCGAATGGCTCGGTCAGCGTTCTTGGAGCGATTATTTCAATTACCGCTTCGAGCTTCCCGAGGATTATTTCCGCGAGGACGGTAGCGTAAACCCCATTTACATCGGCTGTGACTATATCGACTACACCCCCGTAAAGCGCGAGCCTGTTAGCTACACCATTCCCGCGGGCGAATACATTTACGTGCTCGGCGGCACAAGCGCAGACGCATACGGCAACGCTAACGTGTTCAATTCTGCCGACACCCCCATTTTGCAAGGCAAATGCTCGAACGCGGTTGTTAAATTCAACGTTTCGGGCGGTAGCGTAACCGGAACCTTCTATGTTTATACCGAAGCTTCGCAGGTGCAGGCAAACCCCAAGGAGCAGGGCTTTATTACCGAACGCTTCAACAGCAAAACCGGCAAGCTTACCGATTATTCCAAGCAGTACAAGGGTGTTGACCCGACCGCGGGATTAATCGAATCGAACATCACCTTTGTTGTCGACGACGAAACAAAGGCGGGCAAGCTCCCCATTACCTACACAAAGTATTACGACCCCAACTATGCTTCGAAAAACACCCCTTACGCGAAATACGATCTCAAGCCGAGAATTATCAATTCGACCGAATGGGTCACCGCGCTTAACCCCAACGGCGTCGATAAGGCTATCGGCACGGATATGATGATTTTCCAATGTGTTGATACCGAGGGCAACGAAATCGTTATCGACACCGAGCGCGCCGATTCGTCGGGCGAGCCCGCCAACATCGGCAACTGGATGGTGCAATATACCGATAATTTCACGCTTATCAACACGGCAAGCGAGGCAAAGACATTTACCTTCTTCAAGCGCGGCAACAGCGGCGTTCTGTTCGTAATGACGCGCGACGACGCGGGCAACATCCTAAACGCAAAGGCGCTTACAGGCCCCTACAATTTCGGGAGTCTTGAAGAATGCTTTGCGGGCGTGAACAAATCGCTCCTTGTTCAGAAAAACGGCAGGTGGTGGTTTAAGGTTGCCGACGGCAGACCCTATTGCGACGTTATCGACGAGCGCAGCGAGGTTATTAAAATCACCGTAGAGCCGAACACGGTAAAGCGTATCAGCATCGATTACGTAATTCTCGGCAACTCCAACGGCGGCACAACGCATTGGGTAACGGTTGATTAACCTTCTTGTAATTGTAGGTATAAAAATCGAGGATTCGTTCCTCGATTTTTATAAACACTGAATTTTAAATAGGAAATAATTGTTTTATGAAATCGAAAAAAAGTAACTATCTTTTAAGCACGGTAATACTGCTTGCGGCGGTTGCGATATTTTTACTGTTCAGCTTTTTGCTGAACAAGCTGAATACACCAACTTACGCTCCGTCAAAAGAAAGACCGATATTATACTTAATGATATTTTACAATATTTTGCGTTGCCTACCGGCCGTTTTGATTTTTATACATTTTCCATATTTCGAAAAAATCACGTTTAACGAACACGGTGTAAGCTTTTACCGCTATTTTAGAAGGCTTGGATTTTTCGGTTGGAACGAAATAGAAAGCGTTTCGGTCATCTATGGCGCCCCCTTCCGCTTTAAAGGTCAGGAAATTTCGATCCCCTATGTTATCGCAATAACCGAAAACCACCGCACGCTCCCCACGGTTGCAAAACGCGGCCGAGTAACCAACCGCGACGAAAACGGCAAAAAATTGAAATTCAACCGCGATACCTCGCCTCTTGCGTGGATATTCGATATCGGCGCTTCCTGCTCCGATTTGTTTGTCGAGCACCTCAAACGCTACCGCCCCGACCTTTTAAGACAAAAAAAGAAAAACCTTTCCTGCATCGGTTACGATTAATGCTCAACCAACGGTTTGTAAAAAAACACTCACTACTCTGAGTGTTTTTTGTTTCACGTACGTATAATAGGTAGAATACAACAAAGGAGGACAAAAATGAAACGCTTTGCCATTATATTACTTGCGGTTTTGCTGTTCACTTCGCTTACACCGAACAGCGCGATTGCGCTGTCCGTACCCGTGCACGACAGCTATTGTTTCACACATAACGTTTACAGCAATATGAACGCAATCGACACCGAATATCTTGAAAGCATCGGATTTATGCCGTCGAAATACGGCACGGGCTGTATTCCCCTCGTTATCGAATCCTACGAGGAACTGGACAAGATATTTCCTCCCCCTGCTCCCAATTACACGGGGGGAACACTCGCTCCCGGGGAGCGCAACCCCTTTTTCTTTGACGAACACTACATAGTGCTGATTTACGCTTGGTCGCCTACACCCGGATACAAATACAAGGTCGACCGAGTTTACTACGATAACGAAACGACCTATATTGAATACACCTGCACGATACCCGACGGCTCATTTCCGGACGAAGTCCAGTATGACATTATCGAAATTACGCTTCTTCGTGAAAACGCGCCCAAGAATATAAAAAACATCGAGCTTTCGGCTAATTTCAAATACGAAAACAGCCTCACTCCCGCGTTCACGATTATCGAGCTTAGCACCGAAAACCTAAAAGTTGATATAGACCCGAATAATTATTACGGCAAGAATGCAATTCCGACCCTTGTAACGTCGGCAGACGAGCTTGAAGATGTTGCGATATCCGGTGTTGACGAAAATACCTTTGACGGATTAATACGCGACAGCGAGCTGTTTTTCGAGTACTACGATTTGCTTCTCTTCACCGCATACTCGCCGAGCCAAACGGTTAAATACGATATAACACATATTTATCTGAATAACGACGGCGACGACAACAGCAAAATGTACGTTTATGCAAGCTACGACAACTCAAATGCATTTGACCTTGCGACACAATACACGCTTATCGCTCTGCTTATCGCAAAGGATATTTCGTCCCTAGCAGACAGCTTTGAAATCATTATGACGGCGGGCGTAAGACTTGGCGACGTGGACGGAAACGGATTTATCGAGGTTTACGATTACATCTACGCAAAGCGGCATTATTTTGGCACGTTTACACTTGATGATGAGCAATTCAATCGCGCCGATGTAAACCGCGACGGCGTTGTCGACCAGTATGATTATATTTTAATAAAACGAATCTACTTTGGCACTTATACTGCTGATTGAGAGGTAAAACGAAAAACCGCCCGAACAAATCGGACGGTTTTTTGTTGGGTGTTATCAATTACACAAGAAAGTATGTGGTGTCAAAGTAGGAAGCTTCTATGAATATTTGAAAATTATTTGTTATGGATTTTCTTTTCAATCGTAATACACGACGAGGTGAGCATTCTTTGTATTCTGCCGCATAGGTTGCGATAAGTTTTGAAGGTGGGCTCGTCTATCACCTTTGTGTTATATAGCATTTTGAGCCAGCTTTCCGTTTCGGCGCACTCTTTACGAGCAATCTTGAATTTAGAAAGCATATCGGCAAGGCTTTGCGGATATTGCGCTTCGGAGATGTTTGCAAACACGCTCGACGAGGCTTTGCGAAGTTGAAAAACCGTGTTGGAATTGCCGCTAATAGACTTGCAGAGCATTTCGCACTTGGTGGCAAGCTCTTCGGAATATTCAAGCAATAAGTTTTTCCCCATAGTTCGCTCCTTTCGTATCCTTCGCCTCCAAATCACGCCGTACATATAATCAACACGAAGTGTTGATTATAATCCGCCGCAGGCGGTATGTCCTCAGCCCGCAAGGGCTGTATGGAATCAACACGAAGTGTTGCATGTAATCAAGCCGACGAATTATACACGCTTACGCGTGATGCCATACTGCGCATAGCGCAAATTACATCCAACGGGCTTTGCCCGTTGATTACATACCAAGCCTCCTGCGTCGGCTTGGATAAAAAATTAAGCAACCCAATGGGTTGCTTAATTTTTTGGTGCCTCCGATCGGAATTGAACCAATGACACGGAGATTTTCAGTCTCCTGCTCTACCAACTGAGCTACAGAGGCATTTCGCTTCCCCGCTATTGCGGGAAAGCTTGGCGATTCGGATGGGACTCGAACCCACGACCTCCGCCGTGACAGGGCGGCATTCTAACCAACTGAACTACCGAACCGTTTTTGGAGCGGATTACGGGGTTCGAACCCGCTACCTCCACCTTGGCAAGGTGGCGCTCTACCAAATGAGCTAAATCCGCTGGAGCTGATGATGAGACTCGAACTCATGACCTCATCCTTACCAAGGATGTGCGCTACCACCTGTGCCACATCAGCATCTCAAAAAAGGATATATATTATTAAGTTGTTTACTTTTGGAGGCGCCACCCAGAATCGAACTGGGGGTGAAGGTGTTGCAGACCTCTGCCTTACCGCTTGGCTATGGCGCCATATCCGCTAAAGCGGTTGGAGCGGAT
>JAZTZW010000021.1:0-38805 GCA_045637685.1 Eubacteriales bacterium
GAAAACACAATAATGCTTATATACGAGAAAGGACCTTTTTATAAAAAGGTCCTTTCTCGTGCTCTTTCTCCAAAAATTTTTAGATGTGTTTTTAAAAATCCAAAAGTTTTTGGGTGAGAGCGGGAGAGAGGGGATTTTTTCAAAAATCCCCTCTCTCGTTAGATATTACACATATATCAATCAACAAAAACTTCTATCGCGACAGCCCTGCAAAGGTCGGTTTCGGAGGTGAAGACGAATTCGTTTTCGCCCTCGTTAAGCGATATTTCGCGCAGGTCGGTAACGATTTTACCCTCTGTGCCGCCGACGATAAAGCCGCCCGCGTTCTTTGTCGAAATGCTCATTCCGACATTGGTTTGGGTAAGCGTAGGCGTATTCGAGATAAACGAAACGCGTATTATCGCCTTAACGGTATTTTCGGAAGAGATAACCACGCTGTTCTTTTTAACCTCGACTGCAAGGATAGGCGCTTTGCCCTCTATCTCGCTCTTTAAATCGCGCTGTCCGAATCCGTTTCGCTGTGCAAGGTAGGAAAGGCTGATAAGCGAAAAGTTAATAAGATTGCGCGCGCATTCCTGAAGCTCGCCGCGGGTAAGAGAGCCGTCGGCAAGACTGCTTTGCAGGTTATCCTCGCGCAGTACGGCGTCGGGGCAAACCATATAAACGTCGTTTTGCGCGTGCGCCATAGCCTTTAGGTTGGTGACAGACGCGCTTCCGTCCTCGGCGGAAACACGTGCCCACCAGTCGGACATAACGAATCCGTCGAAGCCGAAATCGTTTCGGAGCAGCTTAACCGTTAAATCGTAATTCGATGCCGCCCAGCGTCCGTTAACGGGGTTATACGAGGTCATTACCGAGCGCACACCGCTTTCGTTAACGCAAATTTCAAAGGGGCGCGCGTATATTTCGCGCACGGCGCGTTCGCTTAACACAGCGTCGACACCGTGGCGGTCGGTTTCTTGGTTGTTCGCCATAAAGTGCTTAACCGCACCGCTTACGCCCGCGCTGTCGAGCCCTTGGCATACAGCCGCCGCCATTTTGCCCGAAAGAAGCGGGTCTTCGGAAAAATATTCGAAATTGCGTCCGCAAAGCACGTCGCGGTGAATGTTCGTGCCGGGGCCGAGAAGGATATCCACGTTGAAGCTCGCAAGCTCACAGCCACAATGGAAATACATATCGCGCACAAGCTCGGTATCCCAAGTCGCGGCAAGGCAGGTCGCGGCGGGATAGCAAACACACTTCACGTCGCCCATAATGCGAATGCCCGAGGGTCCGTCGGTACAGCAAAGCGTGGGTAGCTTTAACGCCTTTAACGAAGGTGTAACGCCGACGAAAGCCGCCGCCGTGCCTGGGGTTACCTTTGGCGAGGACATACCCTCTGCGCGGACGATGTGAATAAGGTCTTTGTCGTCAAGCCTTGCGATAAGGTCGTTTACCGTCGCTCTGCCCTCGTAAACGTCGTCGAGCGTTAAGCCGTCCTTTTTAACCTGCGGTATTTCCGCGGGTATCGGCTCTGCGGTCTTAATGCGCAGTGGCGCAGGCTCGGTGGTTTTAATACCGCTTTTGTTAACCGTTCTTTCAAAGGGGACAATCGGTGCAAGCGCGCTTTGAACGCTTTTAACTATGGTATCGGAATTTACCGTAAAGGCGCACGCCTCGGACGCGGAAAGGCTGTTGCTTCCGAGCTCGACAATATATTCGCCTGCTTCCAAAACGTAGCAGTATTTATTGCCTGTCGCTCCCGAATCGTCGTAGGACGCTATTGAATAATCGGAAAAATAAAGGTCGATGGTACAGCTTTCGCCCGCCTGAAGAAGCGGGGTTTTCGCAAATGCGGCGAGCACCTTTTTGGGCTTGCCCAATTTACCGCAGGGCTGCTTAACGTAGCATTGAAGCACCTCTCTGCCCGCAACCGTTCCGAGGTTGCTTACAACGGCACGAATGCGGGTTTTGCCCTCGTTGCGGTGGATATCTATAAAAAAGCAATCGAATTCGGTATAAGAAAGCCCATAGCCGAAGGGGTAAATAATATCCTCGGTCGCGAAGGTGTTGAAATGGCGGTAACCGACGTAGATATCCTCTTTATATATCGCCTGCGCGGGCTTGCCGCAGTTTTCGTAAGCGGGGTAAGCGTTTCGGCTTACAGCCATTGTGTCGGGCAACCTGCCGGAAGGGTTTATTTCGCCCATAATTACCCTTGCCGCCGCTTTTCCGCCGAGCATACCGCCCGTCCAAAGCATTAAAAGCGCATCGGGCGAAGCCGAGTTTATTTCGGAAACATCGATAACGCCGCAAACGTTCAAAAGCACGGTAAGCTTTGCAAAATGCTTGCGGATAAGCTTTAAATTATAAAGCTCGGTTTCGGTAAGCATATAGCCGCCTCTGCCGTTTTCGAGGTCTTTATCCTCGCCCGCGGTACGGGTAATAACGAAAATAGCGTTTTCGTTGCGGCTCGCCGCTTCGGCAACAAAGCCTTCTTTTAGCTTCGGCTCCTCCTGATTGCAGGGATGTATCCAGCCGTCCGCTTCGTTATAGGGATTCTTTGCAACGTAATTATCGTAAAACTCCTCTACCTCTTTATCGAGGCAAAGACCGAGCTCGGCAAGAGAATCGAAAACGTTGGTTCTTACAAGCGGAACAACTCTGCCGCCCGAGCCTGTTCCGAGCATAAGATAATGCTTTTGCATTCTGCCGAAGAACGCCGCCTTGGTGTTTTTATTAAAGGGGAGGGTGCGGTTTTTGTTTTCGAGCAGGACAATTCCTTCCTCTGCTCCCCTGCGCGAATATTCAAACGCAATATCGCGGTCAAAGCGCTTTGTTTGGTTAAGATATTCAAATGCAAGCTGTGTATTCATAGCCATACCTCGCTGATTATTCTTTGTTTATTTTAACAGAAACTTAATGAATAGTCAACGATTTAATATTGCAAACGCTTGACTAATTTTTCTTGATATGCTAAAATTATGCTACAAATTAAAAATGTGGAGGCTTTATTTATGAAGCGCATTCTTACTACCGTTTTCGTAATTTGTCTTGTGCTTTCGATGAGCGTTTTTTCTGTCAGCGCGGCTGAAAGCTACGAGCTTATACCCATCGGCGCAAGCTGGAACAAAACCGACCACAACGGTGCAAGCGTAAGCGTCGAGGAAATCTCGAACGAAACCGAACACACGGTTGTGTTCAGCGGCTCTGTTTCCGACACTTGGCCCTGTGTAGATACCTATTACCCTTCCACCGAGATTATTAAGGTAAATATCGACGAATATTCTCTCGTTTACGACTTTACCGTAAGCGGCGGCGCAACCAATATTAACTTTTATTTCACCGACGGCTTCGGCAACTCCTTTTCCTACACCATCGCCAACAACACACTTGGCGACGTGAACTACGAAGCAGGCTCGGGCGACCTTTTGAACGGCGATTACAGAGGCGTTGTAAAGCTTTCCGATTTTGTTAACTCGAGCAGATTTTATGATTCCTCGAAGTTCAATGCGGAGTTTATTACCGAGGATAACGAAATTATCTTCACCGGCATTCAGGTTTACTCGGTAAACGGCGCTACCGTTACCGTTCGCGGGCTTGATATCGTTGCTAACGACGAAGCGGAAGCTCCCGTCGGCGATGAATCGAGCGAGGAGGCAGTAAGCGACGCCGAATCGAGCGAGGAAGCTGTAAGCGAAGACGAATCGAGCGAGGAAGAATCCAAAGAAGAGTCCAAAACCGAATCGAAAACCGAATCCAAGGAAGAGTCTAACGAAGCTTCGGCTACCGAAAGCACCGATGACGAAGCAAACGAAGGCGGCTTGGGCGTATGGCTTTACGTAATTATCGGCGTTGCGGTTGTGGCTGTTATCGCAGTAGTTATCGTCCTTATTAAAAAGAAGCAGTAAATAAACAAAAAGCTCACCGCGGTGAGCTTTTTTGTTTGGATAAAAGATAATAGATTAACCTTGTAGCCTTCCCTCTATTGGGCGCTTTTTCAACACCTGCATAACAAATTTGTATGACGAAAAAATGACACACATGAAAAAATTCAAACTTAAAATTTTTGAAGAGAGAGCAGGAGAGAGGAACTTTTTATAAAAAGTTCCTCTCTCGTAATATCTTGTTTTTTCGTTTTTTATTTCCCAAACAATCCGCCGAGCTTGTCGCCAAGACCGCCGAGCTTGTCGAGCGAGATTTTTGCCTTTATGCCGTCAACGATCTTTTCGACCTGATCGTTAGGAAGATCGACACCGATAAGACCTTCTACGGTAGTAACGGGGTCATTTTTGAATTTTTCTGCGAGAGCGGGATCGTTTTTGATTTTATCGACCAATTCGGTGATTTTTGCCTTGATGTCCATTAAAATACTTCCTTTCGAATTTTTAAAAATTATACCACAGCGGTTTTAAAATTTCAATATTTACAGCTTAACTCTTTTCAAAAGCAGCGAATTTGTAACAACCGAAACCGATGAAAACGCCATAGCCGCCCCCGCGATAATGGGGTTAAGCAAACCGAGCGCGGCAAGCGGAATACCCACGGTATTATAGAAAAACGCCCAGAAAAGGTTTTGCTTTATCTTACGCATTGTCGCGCGGGAGAGCATATATGCGTCCGCAACGGCGGATATACCGCCCGATGCAAGCACAATATCGCCCGATTCCATAGCAATATCGGTACCGCTTCCGACAGCAAAGCCCAAATCCGCGGCGGTAAGCGCGGGCGCATCGTTAATGCCGTCGCCAACCATAGCGGTAACGCCGTATTGTCTTTTAAGCCGTTCTATTTCGTTTACCTTGCCTTCGGGCAGCACGTTCGCAACGTATTCGTCGATACCCGCAATTTCCGCGGCGGTTTTTGCCGCGGCGTCGTTATCGCCCGTAACAAGGAAGGTTTTTATGCCCTGCGCCTTTAATCGCGCAACGGCTTTAAGCGAATCGGCGCGAACGGGGTCGGAAACCGCAATAGCAAGCGCGGCTTTTTTGTTTATCGCCGCGACGGTAACCGTGTTTCCGCCGTTTTGCAGCGCGGCAACCTGCGAAGGAAGCTTTGCTTTGCACTCGCGCTCTATCCATTCGGGCTTGCCGACGAGAAGCTCCTTATCCTCAACAGTTGCACGCACGCCGTTGCCGACGACCGATTCGAAATAGGTCACCGCGGGCAGAGCCGATTCGTAAATTCTCGCGATAGCTTCGCCTATCGGGTGTTCCGAGCGCGATTCCGCCGCCGCGACAAGCTTTAATGCGTCGTCGACCGTTTCGTCAAGCGTTATTACAGAGGTAACGCGCGGTCTGCCCTCGGTCACAGTACCCGTTTTGTCGAGCACTATCGCCTTTATTTTGCAGGCGTGCTCGAGCGAATCGGCGTTTTTTATGAGTATGCCCATAGAAGCACCTCTGCCGATGCCGACCATTAACGCGGTGGGGGTTGCAAGACCCAACGAGCAGGGGCAGGCGATAACCAGCACGGCAACCGCGCTGTCGAGCGCGTTGCTTACGCTTTTTGTTACAAAATAGGTTACGATAAAGGTTATTACCGAAATAACCGTAACGGTTGGAACGAATATTGCCGAAACCTTATCGGCGGTGTTTTGGATTTGCGCCTTCGAGGACTGCGCGTTTTCGACCATACGAATGATTGAAGAAAGAACTGTTTCGCCCCCGATACCCTCGGCACGGAAGCAAAACGAGCCTTTTCCGTTCACGGTACCGCCAAACACCTTGTCGCCGCTTACTTTGCCGACAGGCATACTTTCGCCCGTGAGCATCGATTCGTCGATATACGCCTCGCCCTCGGTAATTACGCCGTCGGCAGGTAACGCCTCGCCGGGGCGAACGAGAATTATATCGCCTATTTCTATCTGCGAGGCGGGAATTATCTCTTCCCTGCCGTTCCGCAAAACGGTTGCGGTTTTCGGCGCAAGGTCCATTAGCTTTTCAATCGCCGCGCCGGTTTTCGCCTTCGCACGGGATTCGAGCATTTTGCCGAGCAGAACAAGCGTTATTATCATCGCCGAGCTTTCGAAATAGAATACGCTTCCGCCGATAATCAGGCTGTAAACGCTGTATGCAAACGAAGCAGTTGTTCCGAGCGCGACAAGAAGGTCCATACTCGGGCTTTTGTTTTTAATGCTGTTGAATGCACCGCGGTAAAACCGCCACCCCGCGATAAATTGCACGGGGGTCGCAAAAAGAAGCTGTTGAAGACCGTTGTGCATAAACGCAATATGCCTTCCGAACAGCATAAAGCCCATCATTACGAAAAACGGAAGAGAAAACAAAAGCGAAAAGCAAAAGGCTGCTACGCTTGCCTTGAATTCGCGCTTCCTTGCCGTTCTTATGTCGGTAAGCACCTCGTAGCCCGCCTTTTTTATGGCTTTTTCAAGTGCCTTTATATTCGTTTTTTCATCGTCGAAGGAAACCTCTGCCCTGCCGTTCGCATAGGAAACGCTGCAGCTAATAACGCCGTCTTGTGCATTAAGCGCGTTTTCGACAGCGGAAGAGCAGCGCACGCAGGACATTCCCCCGACCTTTATGGTTTTGTCGATTCTCATTTTACGCTTGCTTCAAAGCCGCAAGCGGTTACCGCGCTTGCAATAGCCGCGGGCGTGGTTTTGCCCTCTGCGTAAACCACCTCGGCTTCTGCATTTTCAAGCGTTACGGTATAGCTCTTTACGCCCTTTACTGCCTTTATCGCCGCTTCTACTCTTGCCTTGCAATGGTTACAATGCATACCTTCTATAACAAGCTTGGTTGTGAGTTTTTTTTCAAACATAATATCTACCTCTCTTAAACCGTATTTATATATTTTTATGATACCCCTTTTGCTTGGTTTTGTCAATATCGCGTTTTCTTTCGGCATATTACCGACCGCGGCTATTTCTTTTTATCAAATGAATTGTGCATAATAACCAAAGATTTTTGTGTTTTTTAACCAAATAGCAGATTGACGCGCGCCCTATATATATGTTATATATATAAGTATAAAAATATATAAGAGGAAAGTGGTTATGAAAAAGAAATTTTTGAGGATGTTAGCACTTATCACCCTGCTTTCATCGTTGGGAACGCTGATACCCACCGCCGCGTTCGCCGACCAATACGACAACTCTGTCGAAGAGCCGATAAGCGGCTTCGATTGCAAGACCGACAGCGGAAATCTTTTCGTTTATCCGAACGAAGGCGATAAAACGCGTGTTATTATGGCAAACGAATACGGCTTCCGTTACACGAAGCTTATGGTGTTCGACGCCGACGGTATGCTTATCGAAGCAGGCGGCGAAATTTACGAAAACAGCGCAACCGTTACGGGTGCTCCGCAGATTAGCGTAAGCGTGCCTGCGGGCGGCTTCCTCGTTGCGTTTAAATCGGGCTCTGCGCCCAAAGCCTACGCCGCATTCAACACCGCGATGGAGGGCGCGATGCTCTACAACGCGACAATGTCGGTAATTTACCCCGTAAAGGGCTCTTATAACAACAAAACCCTTAAGCTCGAATATAACAACCCCGCACCCGATGCGGCTAATGCAAAGAAGTTCCTCTTTGTCGGCAACAGCACCACCTATTTCAACGGCACGCCGATAAAGTTCAAGGCGCTTGCAAATGCGGCAGGAGTTGAAGTGGACGTTGATTACTGCACCTTCGGCAGTGCGTATCTTTCGGAATTTGCCGACGAAACCCACACCCGCGGCGTTTCGCTCCGCAATCAGCTTCAAAGCAAGAAATATGATTACGTTGTGCTTCAGGACGCGGCGGGAGCCGATTATTACTCCACCAAGCCCGCGATAGAAACCATTCTTCCGCTTATTCAGAAAAACGGTGCGGAGGCTGTGCTTTACAAGCGTTATTCGGCGGCAAGCACGCTTGAACAGAAAATAGAAAACGCCAAAAAGCACCACAACAACTATTCGCAGATAGCAAAGGACTTTTCGCTTGTTTGCTCGCCCGCGGCGGATGCATTTATCTACTCCTGCGAAAAGTACCCCGATATTAACCTTTACGCCGATGACGGCGGCCACCATTCCAAGGAAGGCTCTTATCTTATCGCCTGCTGCTGGCTCTATTCCTACTTGGGTATCGACCCTGTGGGCAACAGCTACACCGCGCAGATGGATGCAGATACAGTCGCAAAGCTTCAGGAATGTGCAAAGCTCGCTGTCGAGGACGGCTACCCCTACCCCGATGAGCCGAAGGATGTTTACACCGATAAAAGCGGTAACAGCTACGAAAATATCGCAGTCGGCAAGAAATACACCCCCACGGGCAATCCTTACAGCGGCAACTGGACCGATACCGGAAGTGACGGCAAGCCCTTGGGCAAGCTTACCGACGGTAAATATGCAAAGAACGGCGCAGACCAAGCGGTCGGCTGTTACAGCGGCACAAACCACAGCATTACAATAGACCTTGAAACGATATCCAACATCCGCGCGATAAAAACCGACCTTCACGGTAACGAGGGCTGGGGCATAAAAGACCCGACCGTGTTCACGGTGAAAATGGAAATGTCGAACGACGGAATAAACTTTATGGACCTCGGCGAGGTTGCGATGTCCGATGAAGAGGTAAGCGGCGATTGGAAAAAGCGTGAATATATCCTCGAGCTCGGCTCGCCGATAAACGCGCGTTACATTCGCGTTAGCTATATCGGAAGCGGATTTGTATGGTCGAGCGAGGTTGGCGTTTACGGCGCCGTTTTCGAAAACGACGACCCCCAGCAGCCTCAAAGCGAAGCCGAGCAGGTTTCGCAAAATTCCGATTTCGTAGAACCCGAAAACCAAAATAAAGCTTGGCTTTACTGGGCAATCGGCGGTGCGGTTGCGGCACTTGCAATCGGTATTGCAGTATTCATAAGCAAAAAGAAAAAATAAAGGAGAAACAATAATGAAGAAAGCACTCAGACGCATTCTTTCGCTCGTTCTCTGCGCACTCATCTGTGCAACGGCGGTACCTATGGTTTTCGCCGCGAACGCTTATTGGGGCTATGACGATTACGACACGTTTACAAACCCCGACACAAAGGAATACACCTCCCATCCTACCAAGCTTACCAAAATAAGCGACAAGGAATACAGTATGGTGAGCGAAACGGAAGCGGGTAAAACCACCATTACCCTTTACGAAACCAACTGGGGTACGTTCAACCTCGCGAAGTGGTATCTTGTCGATAAAAACGGCACGACCCACACCTTCCTCTCCGGCGGCACCGACCTTGAATACGTTTACCGCACAAGCAAAACGGCAAACGGCACGACCTATTTCACGGGCGGCAACCACGGCAACGAGGCGCTTGTTTCGCTTAGCTTCTACAACGCGGAAAACGGTCAAAAGATAAACCTTTCGAACGGTCAAAGCGTTACCGTTAACCAGCTTCACATTATCGAACAGACCAAGCTTTTGTATTTCCCCGACGCCAACGGCGACAGCATAGGCGACTATATTAACAAAAACCAGTCCTACACCCAAAACGACGTATTTGCAAACGTTACCCGTAAATATACCGTAACCGGTCCGCAGGTAAAGCTTAACGTCGACTACGAATACGTAATGGACGTTTACCATGGTGTTTCCTATACCTGTATGTTCCCTATCGCAAAGAAATACGGTCTTTATGCCGATATGTACGATAAGGACGGCAACTTTGTTCGCACGGTAGAAACCGCAGAAGTCGGCAAGGCAGACTACTCGGGCCCGATGAACAACGGCAACAAGGCAACACGCGCGGTACTTTACGGCAAGAACTATTCGCAATATCAGTTCGATATCCGCGTAAACACCTACGAGGATTCGCTTGAAAGCCAAAGAAACGCGTTCCTCACCGCATTCTGGGATATGAACGCTACCCAGAACAAGCTTTACTTCTCGAAGTGCGGTTCCCCCCTTACTAAATACGCAAAGGGCAAAACCGTTCACACCGAATGCGTATGGCAGTTTGTTTACGACCCCAGCGGCAGAACACCCACGCTCGGCGGCAATAACGAAAGCAGCGCACCCGAAAATAACCTCGCACGCGGTAAAGAATACACCATCTCGGTCACCAACGAAAACACGGGCTCGCCCCAATACAACACCTCCTACGCCGCAAACCTTACCGACGGTGTGGCGGCAACCACCTTCAAGGCAAGCGATGACAGCTGGTTTGCCTTCTCGGCATACAAGCCCAACGTAGTAAACGGCGTCGGCAGTGTTACCATTAACCTCGGCGGCAAATACGAAATAACCAAGCTGCGCGCTCACCTCTTTAACAACGTTGCAGGTATGGGCGTTAAAGCACCTAAATCGGCAAGCGTTTACGCGCTTGTGGACGGCAAAGAGGTTAAGCTTTGCGACCTTACGGGCATTTCCTCGCAGGATGTTGTTGCATATTGGATAACCGGCACATCCAAGGGCATCGTTACCGATACCGTTATCTTCAAATTCACGCTCGACGGCGGATTTATGTATCTTAACGAGGTTGAGGTACACGGCAAAGAGTACGACCCCAACGCACCGAACAACCTTGCGCTCGATAAGAGCTACACCATTTCGGGCAACGGCAAGAACTACGACAAATACACCGCAAACCTTACCGACGGCGAAGCCGCTTCGGCAATCTCCTACGACAACAAATGGTTTACCTTCTATAACAACGGCTCCGACGCAAGCATTATCAACGCACCCAACGGTGTCGGCCACATCATAGTCGACCTCGAAAAGGTTTACAGCATAAGCAAGGTTGCGGTAAACACTATCGACCTTCAGGGCGATTCGGGCATTAGGGGCCCCAAGGCTATGAGAGTTTACCTTTCCGAAGACGGCAAAAGCTGGGGCAACGCTATTGCGGTTACTATGCCTACACTCGAAAAGGGTGTTGCCGACTTTGTAGAGGTCGCAACCAACGCTAACGCAAGATTCGTTAAGCTTGAGGTTGAGCTCAACGGCATATTCGCATTTATCAACGAAATCGAAGTTTACGGCAAAGAGGCACAAACCCCCGTTGACCCGCCCGTTGACCCGCCCGTAAATCCCCCTGTCGACCCGCCTGTAAATCCCCCCGTCGACCCCGAAGTTAAGCTCGGCGACGTTAACAACGACGGTGCTATCGACCAGTACGACTACATTCTTGTTAAGCGTCACTATTTCGAAACCCGCACCCTTACCGATGACGAATTCTCCCGTGCGGACGTTAACAAAGATACCAAGGTCGACCAGTTCGACTACATCCTTATCGCAAGACATTATTTCGGCACTTACGTGATTAAATAGTGTCATCCTGAGCGAAGCAAAACGGCGCTATCACCGTTTTGCGAAGTCGAACTTCCGCCTTGGCGGAAGAGAATTGCGCGAGCGCAATTCGGAATATACGCAACAATTAAACAATACAACGAGAGGGACTTTTGAAAAAGTCCCTCTCCTGCTCTCCCCAAAACTTTTTATTTTAAAAAAGTTTCTTGTGTGTCATTTTTTCGTTATACAAATTTGTTGCGCGGGTGTTGCAAAATTACCTAAACGTTGCACCCTGCAAATATGAAGAGATAGCGATATGGCATCCCTGAAAAATCGCAGATTTTTTGGGGCGAATGCTATCTCCTCACGTCTGTCGGGAATTACATTCCGCCACTATTTTTATTTCTTATCTATTATCTAAAAAAAGAGAAGCAGGTTGCTTCTCTTTTTTTACTATTTACTCTTATATCCTTCTATTTTGAACTCTTTAATTATAAACGCCATCGCCACAACAAAGGATATAAAATCGGTTATCGGGGCGGCGTACAAAACTCCGTCGAGTCCCAAATACAGCGGGAGTATCCACATCAACGGTACGATTATTATTACCTGACGTATAAGCGAAAGGATAATGCCCTTTATCGGCTTGCCTATCGCCGAAAAATAGTTCGAAATCGTCATCTGAACGCCGTTGAGCATTATCATCGAAAGGAAGATACGCATTGTTTTTTCGGCAAATTCGTTATATGCCGCATCGCCCGAGCCGAAAATAGATATAATTGCCTGCGGAACCGTTTGGAATATTATAAACCCAACCGTTGCAACCGCAAGACATATACCCGCGGAAAGCTTAAAGGTATGCTTCGAGCGGTACCATTGATTCGCGCCGTAATTAAATCCTACTATCGGCTGTGACCCCTGCGCCATACCGACAAAGAAGGAAATAAGCATCGAGTTAACCTTGATAACAACACCAAACGCCGCCTGCGGAATATGCTTAAGCTCCTCGCCGTATTCGATAAGACCGTATGCATCGAGCTGGTTGTTCATCGTTATCTGCACAACAAGTATCGCAAGCTGGTTTACGCAGTTGCTCATACCGAGCGAGCAGATATTCATAGCGCGCTTAAAGCTGAATTTAATATCCGATAATTTAAAGCTAACGCTCTTAAAGCGTTTAAGATATATTGCCGCGATAACAAACGAAATAACCTGAGATATAACCGTCGCGAGCGCCGCGCCCTGCATACCCCATTCTACACCGCCGTAGGGGACGAGTATCGCGTCGAGCGCAATATTAATCACACCGCCGCTCACCATACATATCATAGAAAATTTGGGGCTGCCGTCGGCGCGTATAAAGTTACTTAATACGTTGCCGAGTACAAGGAAGGGTACACCGAAAACAAGGTAAGAACAATAGTTAACCGCATAATCCAGCGTTTGACCGCTTCCTCCGAATAGGGTGAGCATTCCCCGCCCGAAAATGCCCGCTACAAGCGCGTAAAGCACGCCGAGCGCGCCCGCCGTGATAAGCGCGGTACCGATACAGCGCGAGGCTTCTTCCTTGTGTCCTCGTCCAAGCTCTATCGAAAAGCAGGATGCACCTCCGACACCGCAAAGCACCGAAATGGCTATGCATATTGTCGTTATCGGGAATGCAACGTTGGTCGCCGCGTTGCCGAGCGTGCCGACATACTGACCGATAAAAATTTGGTCGACTATATTATAAAGCGAGCTAACAAGCATCGCAACAACGCTTGGCGTTGCGAATTTACGCAAAAGAGTGGATATTTTTTCGTATCCGAGCGGATTTGCGCCGTTTTTTGCATTAGTCATCGGGAAATTTCTCCAAAATAATCGAATTTAATTTATTATAACACAACCCCATATAAAAATAAAGAAATTCGGCAAATAAAATACTTACGAAATTTTAGGTATTTCGCTATTGCGTTTTTGTAAAATAATGATATAATAGTTATAATAATGATTAAAAGGAGCAAATTATGCGGCGAGCCGTTATTTTTATCATACTCATCGCGATTGCGTTCGGGGTTGCGTTTACAACCTATATGGCATACAGCTATCACAAGGCCGAGCTTGACCGAAACGATTTTGTTCACGAGGAGCTTACTCTTCACAAAAACGGCAACGTAAGCGGAAAATTCCTTTGCGAAAAGGAAGGCAGAAAAATATGCGACTATAAATATTTCGTCGCAGATGGTAAGCTATACATAACCTTTTACGTTACCGCGGGCGAAAAGCTTGCGCTCGAAACCGATAAAGACGGATATATCGAGCTTGAGTTTAAAAACCTCGGCAAAATAGAAAAGATATATTACAAAGATTCCGAAAAGGACCACGTGCTTTCCTTTGACGAGGAATAAAGGAGCTTTTACAATGAAAAGATTTATACTTGCTTTAATTTCGATAATGCTCGCATTCTCGCTTTGCGCTTGCGGCGGAAGCGAAAGCGAAATCGTCGTTCAGGACGGTATGAAGCTTGCCGGCCGCGATGCAGGCAACGATGCGGTACAGTACAACTTTACCTACCCCGAGGAATGGGAGCTTGTCCGTAACGACGGCGTTATCGAGCTTCGCTTCGACTGCGACGACAGCGCGGCTACCGCACAGTACGCAACGGTTACCTCGCTCACCTTTACTCTTAAAGACGCCTCACAAACCGCAAAGACATATTGGACCGAACACGAAAAGCAAATTCAAGGCATTTATACCGATTACAAGCTTTTGGATACCGAAGAATACACAGAAGCCGACAAGTATCTTGACGATTCCCCTGCCATAAAGGTTAAATACCAAGGCGCGATAAACGGCATCACCTACGTTAACGAACAGCTTATCTGCTGCCGCTACGGCGAAGTATTTCTTATAACTCTTGTCGTGCCCGAGCAGTTCGCCGATAAAACAAGCGGCGTTATGGCAAGCATAAAAGACAATTTTAAGTTTGTAAAATAATTTTTTGAAATAACAAAAAGGAACTTCAATCGAAGTTCCTTTTTTGGTAACCAAAACAAAAAAACAAGACAGCCAAAGACTGTCTTGTTTTGGTGGGGACTACAGGGCTCGAACCTGTGACCCTCTGCTTGTAAGGCAGATGCTCTCCCAGCTGAGCTAAACCCCCAACTCGTTGCGGTCACTCGCAACGTGTTATATATTATCACAACAAAAACCAAAAGTCAATACCTTTTTTGAATTTTTTTAAAATTTTTTTATTGTATTTAATTTTGATGTGTGTTATACTCTTTATATATTAAAAGGCGGTGAAACAATGGGCAAAGCATTAGGCTCGTGGAGCGGAATGCGAAAATATCTTGAACAAGATATGCTTGCGGAATCGTTAATCGGAAGAATCCGTTACGGCTGTACCGCTTACGTTGGTATGGACGGAAGCCGTATTTTTGAAATCTGTATCGACGGCGAGCAGGTGAAGCGTTTTTCCTTGGAAACCGTTAACAGCTATTTTATCGATAATAAATTAAAGGAAAACAACGACCCAAGCGGTTTAGGCGAATATTGGGCAGATTTTTGGCGTTTGCTCGATAAATACCCTATTACCGAACGCACAGAATACACCGACGATGAATTTTGCGATGCGCTTGATATATACCGCAACCAAAACATACAAATCAGCATCGGCTCGGAAAATCCGCTTGTCAGAATGTTTGCAATTCTTGACCGTCGCATAGGAAAGCGCACGCTTATACAGGAAAAAGAAACGCTTTCGCAACAGCCGTTGTGGCTTCAACGTTTTTATCTTCTCCGCTTAGAAGCGGAAAAGGTTTAATCTGCCCGTTTATAAAGTAAGTCTAATGTGTTATATTAACAAAAAACAAGGAGAACATATATGCAAAAAGAATTCGAGGTAAGATTTACCGTAACGAAAGAACGAATAAACGATTTTTACAACTTTGCTTTTTTCGGTACACCCATTGCAAAGCTGTTGTATGTGCTTTTCGCGCTTATACTTGCAGACGCCTTGTGGCTCGCGCTTTGCTTCCAAAACTATCGGTCGGCAGCCATAGCGGTTTTCGCAACGGTGTTCTTGGGCGGCTTGTATATGTTTCGGGTAATTAAAACCAAACGCCTTGTCTATGCGCGCGATTTGGAAATGAACAACGGCACCGAAAGAATTTCTGTCTTTACCGCGAACGAAAACGGCATTTCGAAGCTCGACGGCGAAAAAACGATTACCGTTCCCTTCGAAAGCATAAAAAAAGCCAAGCGCACGAAGAAATATCTTTTCGTTCAGACTAACGCAAGAATGCTCTTCGCCTTCCCCGCGGATTCGTTTACCGTCGGCGATATTAACGGCTTGGAAGAATTTTTGAAATATAAGTTCATTAAGGTTAAATAAGAAAATTGCAGAGAACGGGTTTCGTTCTCTGCTTTTTTATATAAAAGTTTTTGAAAGAGAGCACGAGAGAGAACTTAATGGGGTCCCCGAAAAATCAAAGATCTTTTGGGGGTAGTGCAAAAAGTTCTCTCTCGTATCATTTTTTAATATAATCTTCATTCCTCAATCGCCGCTTTGCGGGAGATAATGGGTGCGATTTCCGAGGGCGAGAATTTGGGCGTTCTGTCGTAGGTGTAAAGCCCGTTGCATTCCTGCTCGACGTCGGTAAGCTGTGTATAGCAAAAGCCGAAGATGCAGGCGTTATCAAGTATCGCATCGGTAACGTCCTTAAGACGCGCAAGGAACGCTTCCTTCGATTCGGGAATATTGCCATAGCCCCAGCCCTTTTCGTCAATAAGCCAGCCGATACCGCCGTATTCGCTTATAAACAAAGGCTCGCCGCCGTAATGCTGACGGTCGGAGAATTTATCGGCAATAACGCCGTTTGCAAGGTCCTTGTAGCGTTCGCGGATAGCCGCGCCCGACGAATCGTAATCGTGCAGGTCAAAAACGTCGGTCATAACGTGAAAATTGCCGCTTGTATCGATGCAGGGGCGAGTTGGGTCGACAGATTTGGTTACGCGGTAAACGAGCGAAAGCACATCATCGCATTGACGTCTTCCCTTCTCATCCCAGGTTTCGTTGAACGGGCACCAGCCGATAATTGCAGGGTGGTTAAAATCGCGGTGCAGAATTTCGAGCCATTCGGGAAGGATATAATGCACCGATTCGGGATAGGAAATATCCAAGCCCCAGTTGCCGTATTCGCCCCAAACGATATAGCCCATTCTGTCACAATGGTACAAAAAACGCTCCTCGAACACCTTTTCGTGTAGCCTTGCGCCGTTAAAGCCCATCGCGACAGAGCGTTCGATATCGCCCAAAAGCTCGGAATCGCTCGGCGCGGTGTAAACGCCTTGGGGGTAAAAGCCTTGGTCGAGCACAAGACGCTGAAACACGCTTTTGCCGTTGAGCATAAATTTAAAGCCATTGAAACAGATTTCGCGCATGCCGAAATAGCTTTTAACGCGGTCCTCGCCAAAGGCAAGGTCAAGGTCGTAAAGCCTGCCGTTGCCTATTTCCCAAAGGTGAAGCTCGTCGAGTGCAAGCGTTAAAACGGCGTTCCCGCCGCGGCTTTCGCAAGCAGCACCGCCGACAGTTCTGCCCTCGTACTCGGCAACCGCGCATAAAGTGCCCGAGCCGACAAGAGTGGCGTGAATCGTGAGCGTTTTTGCATTTATATCGGGGTAATATTTAATGCTTTCTATATAGCTTTTTGGGGTAAATTCGAGCCAAACGGTTTGCCAGATACCCGTTGTGCGGGTGTAAAAGCAGCCGAAGGAATTATATTCGAAGCTTTGCTTGCCCGAGGGTATTTTGTTGCTTCTCGTATCGTCCTCGCAATAGACGGTAAGCGTGTTGCTACCCTCGCGGCAGTAATCGGTTATATCGAAGCAAAACGAGGAATAGCCACCACTGTGAACTCCCGCCTTTGCGCCGTTTACAAAAACGGTCGCGCAGTAATCGACCGCGCCGAAATGAAGAACGATTCGTTTTAAAAGCTGTTCTTTTGTTATTTCAAAGCCTCTGCGATAGATGCAGGCGGGAATAAAATCGGTATAGCCGATACCCGAAAGCTGACTTTCGGGACAGAAGGGGACATTAATTTTCCTTGTAAAAGCGGCGTTTTCGTTTTGCAGCCCGCGCGCAAGCGCACTTTTCGAAAAATCGAATTCAAAATCCCATTCTCCGTTTAAATTTTGCCAATCCGCGCGCATAAATTGCGGCTTCGGGTGTTCGGTGCGGTAAATCATACCAAGCCTCACAAAACAACGTAATTATAAACAACACAGCCGACAAAAGCTATTGTGAGCACAGCCTCGAGCGCGAGCCACTTTTTGCTCTTTTCGGTGAAAATACACATAGCGGAAGTAACAGCTATTAATACCGCGCCGACCGAAAGGAAGAGTATTTTCGATGTTTCGGGCGCGTTGCCCGAGCTTAAAAGCTGAACAAATATCTTTTCGGGCAGAGCGAAAAAGCCGAAAACCGCCGCGATTAATGCCGCGATGCAGATAGCCAACGCCGCAACAGTCGATTTTTTGTCGCGTATCACGGTATTAAATCCCCCCATACCTCGCTGAAATTGATACCGCCCGATTGCTCGTATTCAAGCGTATTTGCTTTAAAGCCGGGGGGCGCTTTTAAATATACGTCCTGCGGTATTTCGTTTTTATATTCGATAAAGCGCATAACCATAACCGTTTCGTTGCCTTCGATTATCTCTATCGCCTTTAACGTGCCTTCCTCGAAGAAATAGCGGTTTTTGCCGGTTGCGGTACCGCCCGATTGCGAAGAGGTCGAAAATGTTTCGCAGTAATATGATTTACCCTCGAACTGCTCGACGCTCTTTTTGCTCGGCGAGGCGAACATAGTGTATTCATAGCCTTCGAACAAAAAGCCCTGACCGTCTTGTGTTATAAGCGTATCGTAGGTGCTGTTGGAGAAATTGAGCTTATGCACCGCGTTTCCCGTAAAAACGTGGTATTTATCGAGGCTGTCGTTCTCGTGGTCCTCGATAGTGGCAACAGAATAACCGTCGGTCGCTTGGGTGAAGGTGTAGGTGCTTCCGTTATTCGTAAAGCTGATTTTAAAATAGAATGAGCTTTTATCCATATTGCCGTAAAAGGCGGCTGTACGCGAGGGGTAGCTCGATATATCGTTTGAATTTTCATTCCCGTTTCCACAAGAGGCAAGTGCAAGCAGCAACGCGGAAAGAAGTATTGCGGCAATAAGCTTTTTCATATAATCATTCCTTTTTTGTTCTTTGTTTAGCTGAATTTATTTTAACACAACACAAAAATATATGCAACAGTTTATTTTTATTTAACAAAACTCTTGAACGCAGTTTGTTATTATGGTAAAATAGTTCAAGGCAAAGCCTAATAAATTCACAAAGAGGTAAACTATGATAGTACGTACTCCCCCTATGGGCTGGAACTCTTGGAACACGTTCGGAAGAAATATCGACGAAAAGCTTATAATGGAAACCGCCGACGCTATGGTGGAAAACGGCTTGCTCGAAGCGGGCTACAATTACCTTGTTATCGACGACTGCTGGGCGGAAATGAAGCGCGACGAAAACAACCGCCTTGTACCCGACAAGAACAAATTCCCCAACGGTATGAAATACGTTGCCGATTACGTTCACTCGAAGGGGCTTAAATTCGGTATGTATTCCTGCGCCGGCAACCTTACCTGCGCGGGCTACCCCTCCTCGTTTGAATATGAATTTATCGATGCCGAAACCTTTGCTTCTTGGGGCGTTGACTATCTTAAATACGATTACTGCTTTAAGCCGATGAATCAGCAGGGCCACCTGCTTTACAAGCGTATGGGGCTTGCACTTGCGAACTGCGGCAGAGATATTTGCTTCTCGGCTTGCTCTTGGGGTGTTGACCAAACCAACGAATGGATAAAGCAAACCGGCGCGCACCTTTGGCGTTCGACCGGCGATATTAACGACAGCTGGCCCTCTGTAAAAGAGCTTCTTCTTAAGCAATCCGACTATTTCACCACAAACGGTCAGGGCTGCTTTAACGATATGGATATGCTTATTGTCGGTATGCGCGGCAAGGGCAACGTTGCTGTTGCAGGCTGTACCGACGAGGAATACCGCACCCACTTCTCTGCTTGGGCGTTCCTCGGCTCGCCCTTGATGATCGGCTGTGATATTCGCAATATGGACGAAGCGACGAAAAGCATCCTTCTTAACAAGGAAATTATCGCAATCAATCAAGACGGCGCATACCGCCAGCCCTTTGCTTGCGGCAACCATTGGTGGAACAACGAGGTTAAGGTTTGGGCGAAGTTTTTGGAAGGCGGCGATATAGCCATTGGCGTATTCAACCTTTGCGACGACTGCGTAGACCCCTTTATTTCGCTCGACACGCTCGGCATAAACCGTTCATCGGGCAAGGCGCTTGAAATACGCGACCTTTGGAAGGGCGAAACGCTCGGCGTTTTCAAGGACGTTTTCCGTTGCGATTATATGCAACCCCACGATTGCAGAATGTATCGTTGCAGGATAGTCGATGCAAAATAACTGCATAAAATGCGGCAAACCGCTTAACCCCGACGATATCGGCGCGAGCAAAAAGCTTATTAACCGCGGTATGACCGAAAATTTTCTTTGCACCGCTTGCCTTGCCGAAAAATTCGGCGTTACAGAAGAGCGCATACGCGAAAAAATAGAATTCTGGCGCGAAAGCGGCTGCCTGCTTTTTGGGAAGAATTGAATTACGAAATAGAGAGAGGAGCTTTTTGAAAAAGCTCCTCTCTCTCAGTTTGTAGACAAAGTCTGCAAACTGAGGCAGAGTGAGAGAAACGAAGTTAGTTTTCACGAAATTCGAGCGTCGGCGTAGAATACTACGGCAGTCGAAGAATTTCGTGAAAGTGCTTGAAAATACAATAAAAATCATTATTCCTTATAAAAATAAAATCAAGCTTCAACTTTTAATGAAACTTGATTTTTGTATTACTGTTTTCTTTCAAGCACGTAAATAACGAGTTTGTCTTCGCTCTGAGAGAGGAGCTTTTTGAAAAAGCCCCTCTCTCTTACTCTCTCCCCAAAAGCTTTTAAAATATAAATAATAATTTAAGAGTTTTTGAAAAAGAGTCTGGGGGCAAAATTTTTTGGAAAAATTTTTTTTTCGGGAAAAAAATTAATTAAACTCAAAAATCCAACCCTGTCCGTCCTCGAATACCCACGCGCGGTCGGCAAAGGGTTGCGAGCCGCAATCGAAGCCGTCGGGGGTAAGTATGTTACCGTTTGTCGAAATGTAATAACATCTTCCGTCCTTTTCGGCAAGAACAACCCCGACAGAATTGCCGTAAGCAAGGTCGGATTCGCTGTTATAGGTAGAAATATTATCGTATTCAAAGGGAATTACCACACGTCCGTCCTCGACAAGACCGTATTTGCCCAAATCCGCCGACGGCAGTTCAAAGCTTCCGTTTTTCCAATTCGCTTCGACGTCGTAATCGCCCTTAAGCTCGCGGCAGATAGCCGCACCTGCGCCGTGTTCATACACGAAAAGCTCTTCACCCTCCTCGTCGCGGTAGTAAACATAAGCCTTTTTGCTTACCGAGGAATAAAAGGGCATAGAGTAATACCCACCGTGTCCGTGCAAAATCTCGTTTGCCGAAATAAACGCACCGTTGTCTTTATCGAAGGTAAATTCAACAAATCTGCCCTCATCGCCCGAGGAAACGTCGTAAAAGCCCTCGTGGCAGGGTGAGGTGAATTTGCCGTAAAGCGAGGTATAATATTCACCCTTCACCGCGCCGAAGAAGCGGGTTATAGCTCCGTCGAATATCGCGGTGACCGCAATTTCGGTATTCGTAACACAGATTGTCGCATTGAGCGCGCTTTCCTTTGTAAACGCTATGCGGTGTCCCTTCGCGTCCCTCAGACTTATCCCGTTTATTGCCTGTCCAAGCGAGCCGCTTTCGGGGCTTGACGATTCTGCTTCGGGAATCGAATCTTCGATTTCCGGAATCGAAGATTCGCTTTCGGGAAGCGATATATCGGGAACAGAGCTTTCCGCCGAGGAATAATCGGGTGCTTGGCTCGAATAGCTTTCGGGCACAGAGGTATCGTACCACGGCTTGCTCACGACGTTGGATTGCTCGAAAGCAGAGCTTTCGGCTTCGGGCGCGGAGCTTTCATCGGTTTCGTTTGCGCAGGCGGCAAGCGCCAAAAGCAAAAGCGCACAAGCCGTTATCAAAGCCAATATTTTTTTCATTGACGTTTCTCCTTGATATTGATTATTAATAAAATTCGATAATATATCCTTGTCCGTCATCGAATATCAAAGCGCGTGTTAGATACAGCAGGCTGCCGAAATCCACGCCTTCCGGAGCGAGATTTGTACCGTCGCTTGCGATATAATAGGTTTTCCCGTCCTTGACCGCCATAACAACACCGGGTTGATAATACGGATACATTCCTTCTCGCATATATTCGTATTCAAACGGAACTATAATGGCATCGTTTGAAACAAGACCGTATTTTTTACCCTCGATCATTTTAAGAAAAAGGCTGTCGGCTTCAGGGCTCTCCAGTATAGCCTCGTCTACCGTTATGCACTCTACGCAGGGAAATATACCATTGCCAAGATCAAAGGTGTGATAGTCGCCTCTGTAATTTGCATATATTTTTCCCGAAGTGGTTTCATACAGGTAATATAGTTCAGTGGCGACGTGATCGTGATTTGGCTCATAATCAATATACTCTAATTCGTTCTTGCTATCGGTGAGATTAAACCGTATCATCGGAGCATTTCGCCAATCGGTAGCCGCTTCGTTTGGGTCGTTCAGCCAAAATCCGTCTCCGCAGGGGACGGAATCCCACTTTCCTTGCTTCGTGCAAAAAATCTCACCGGTCGTCGTGCTGTAGAATCTTGTTTTTTCGCCATCGTAAACCGCGCAAACACCGCTTTGCGTAATGAGGCTCACAACGTTAACTGTTTCGGGCAAGGTATAGACGATTCTGTAGCCCTGTGCGGCATTCTCGGAAACAGGTCCGGCCATGTAATAGCTTGTTTCCCCTTCCGGTCCCTCGGGTTCGGAAATCACAGGTTGCGATTCTTTGGGTAATGAGGATTCCTCACTTACTTCGCCTTCGGGCTCGCTAACGGCAGGCAGACTGCTTTCGGTTTTGCTCTGCTCGGTGAACGAGCTTTCTGCATTCGAATACAAACTTTCGTGATCCGTGCTTCCTTCATCGCCGCAAGCGGCAAAAGCAAGCAAAAACGCAATTACAAGAAATATCGCAATCAGTTTTTTCATATCATTCGCCTCCAAAATTAACCTTTTCACCCATATAGACGAAAAAAGCAGGCGTTTTGTCACTTTATTTTTAAAAAAGTTGAGCAAAAAGCCCAACTTTTTTATTTTTACACTTTTTTATCGAATTTATTTTTGCATCTCGGGCAGGTGACTGTAATATTACCTCTGCCGCGGGGAACGCGCAGGCGGGATTTGCAGTTGGGGCATTTGAAATATTTATGCTTTCTGTCCGCAAGGCGGGCAAAGAAGGCGAAAATCCCCTTGTTTTTTTCCTTGAATCCGCGCCAGATACGCAGGAATTTTTGGTTTTCCAAGCTTCGGTTATAATGCTTGCGCGAAAAGGCGCGTATGCACCAAATTGCAAGCAAGGCAAGCTGAAGCAGCGAAAACACCGCATCTGCAATACCGAAGGTAAAAAAGGTTAAGAAGCCGCAAACAAGCGAGGCGATAATTAATGCTAAATTTAATTGGTCGTTGCCGTAGCGGCCCATAAAAAATCTGCGGAACAAGGTTATATCTCCTATTTTGCGTTTGCTTCGAACTTCCAAGCAGAAGCGCACATTTCATCGAGCGTGCGGGTAGCCTTCCAGCCGAGCTCGCGTTCTGCCTTTGAAGCGTCTGCATAGCATTCGGCAATATCGCCGGGGCGGCGTTCGGTTATCTGGTAAGGAATTTTAATACCGTTTACACGCTCGAACGCGTTTATTATTTCGAGCACAGAGCAACCGTTGCCCGTGCCGAGGTTATAGACCGAAACACCGCTGTTTTCAAGCGCTTTAAGTGCGGCGTAATGACCTGCCGCAAGGTCGAGCACGTGGATATAATCGCGCACGCCGGTGCCGTCGCGTGTTTCGTAATCGTTACCGAAAACGTTAAGATGAGGAAGAATACCCTTTGCAACGCGGGTAACGTAGGGCATAAGGTTATTGGGAATACCGTTGGGGTTATCGCCGATAAGTGCGCTTTCGTGCGCGCCGATGGGGTTGAAATAGCGCAAAAGCACAACAGAAAAACGATTATCCGAAACGCAAAGGTCGGTAAGAATGCGTTCGATATAAAGCTTGGTGGTGCCATAGGGGTTGGTGGTGGAAAGCGGAAAATCCTCTTTTATCGGAACGCTTTCGGGCTTGCCGTAAACGGTTGCGCTCGACGAGAACACAATTTTAAAGCAGTTGTGGTCGCGCATTTCGAAAATAAGGTTAAGGGTGCCTGTGATATTGTTGTGATAATATTCGATAGGCTTTGCCACCGATTCGCCGACAGCCTTCAAGCCCGCAAAGTGAATAACGGTATCGATTTCGTTTTCATCGAAAACCCTTTTCAGCCCTTCTCTGTCAAGCAGGTCGATATTATAAAATTTGGGGCGCTTACCGGTAATCTGCTCGATAAAGCCTACAACCTCTTCCTTGGAATTGGAAAGGTTATCAAGAATAATTACGTCCTTGCCCTTTTCGATAAAATCTACGCAGGTATGCGAGCCGATATAGCCCGTACCGCCGGTTACAAGTATGCTCATAACAATGCCTCTTATATTCTTTAATATATTTAGAGTATAATTTAATAAAGTATATTTGTCAATAAGCAAGATGACGGATATTCCCAACTTTTTGTGTTGACAATATAAATTTTATATTATAAAATAGAATTTGAATTAATATATTCATATTGCAACACAGTTACAGAGGTGCGATATGAATAACCGTAAAGTCATTATATCCTGCGTTCTCGTTTTGGCTATGCTTCTGTTTTGCTTCTGCCCGATATTCGGGAGCAAGGGCAAGCAAAGCTTGGCGGAAATGCCCGCGAACGCCTATATCGAATGCGATTTTTCGGGCGAAGCACCGATAAACGCCGCAAGATGCGCAATAGTTATCGATTCCGAAAGCGGCAATACGCTTTATTCGAAAAACCCCGACGAACGGCGCGGTATGGCGAGCACGACGAAGATAATGACGGCGCTTGTGGCGATAGAAAACGGCAATATCGACCAAGAATTCACAATACCCAAGGAAGCCGTAGGCATCGAGGGAAGCTCGGTTTATTTAAAAGAGGGCGAAAAATTAACCCTGCGCGAGCTTTTGTATTGCCTCCTGCTTGAAAGCGGGAACGATTCCGCCGTTGCGATTGCATATTTCGTCGGCGGGGGCTTAGAGGCTTTCGTTGCGCTTATGAACGAGCGCGCCGAAGAATTGGGGCTTAAGGACACGCATTTCGCAAACCCGCACGGCTTGAGCGACGAAAACCACTACACCACCGCGCGCGAGCTTGCGATAATTACCGCAGAAGCGATGAAATATCCGCTTTTTTGCGAAATAGTAGCCACAAAAACCTTTTCTGTCCGCTACGACGGAGCAGAAAACGGCAGGCATCTTACCAACCACAACAAGCTTCTTTTTAATTACCAAAACGCCACGGGGGTAAAAACAGGCTATACCAAGCTCGACGGAAAATGCCTTGTAAGCTCTGCGGAAAGCGACGGTAAACGCTTTATTTGCGTATCGCTTCAGGACGCGTTCCCCAACGCAACGCACAAGGCTTTGCTTGAAAACGCCTTTACCGAATATGAATACACGCTGCTCGCAAAGGAAAAAAGCATTACCTGCGATATTCGTATTAACAACGCCGAGCTTGAATTTATAAAGGCTGTAAACACGAACGACGTTTACCTTTCTCTTCCGAAGGGTGCAAGAGTAAGCATTCGGCTCGTAATGCCCGAAAGCGTTAACGCCCCTGTTGCGAAGGGTGATATAATCGGCTATGCGGTTTGCGAATCAGACGGTAAGGACATTTACATAATTTATTTGGAATCAACCGAAACGGTTAAAGAAAAAAAGAAAAGCTTATTCGAAAAGCTTTTCGGAAAATAGGTATATATGGAAAGTGTAAAGCTGCAAAAATACGTTGCCGAATGCGGACTTATGTCCCGCAGAGCGGCTGAAAAGGAAATAGAGGCGGGCAACTTCACCGTTAACGGCGTTACCGCAAGCATCGGTATGCGTATCGACCCGCAAAACGACGCGGTTACCTACAAGGGAAAAAGCGTTGTTCCCCAAAACGCAAGAAAAGTTTACATAATGTTAAACAAGCCCAAGGGCGTAGTTACCACGATGAGCGACGAAAAGGGCAGAAAAAACGTTGCCGACATTGTCGACGTCGGTGTGCGCGTTTACCCTGTCGGCAGGCTCGACCTGAACAGCGAGGGACTGCTTCTTATGACGAACGACGGCGAGCTGGCAAACGCTATTGCACACCCCTCGGGCGAGATAAAAAAGGTTTACGCCGTTACGCTCAGGGGCAAGGTCGAAAACGAAGAGCTCGACAGACTGCGCGCCGTTAAAATGCTTGACGGCGAAAAAATCGCGCCAGTAGGTGTTGAGCTTGTGAGCAGGAACGAGCAATCGAGCGTTGTTAAATTTACCCTTTCCGAGGGTAAAAACCGCGAAATCCGCCGTATCTGCGAGCACGTCGGGGTTTATATAACCAAATTAAAGAGAATTTCGCTCGGTCCGTTGCGTATCGGTGATTTAAAGGCGGGCGAATACCGCGAGCTTAGCGCAACCGAGCTTCGCGCACTTAAAAACGCTGTGAAAGGAAAATAAAAATGGCTAACGAAATGACATTCGAGCAATCCCTTGCAAGACTCGAGCAGATAGTAAGAGCATTGGAGAGCGGCAACGTTCCGCTCGAGGACCTTATAAAGCTTTTCGACGAGGGAACAAGCCTTGTTAAGCTTTGCACCGAAAGGCTGGATAAGGCAGAAGAAAAGGTTAAGCTTTTGCAGATGAAGGACGGCACTCTGAACGAAGAGGAGTTTGACCAATAATGAGCTTTTTTGATGCTTTGAGCAACGCCGCGGCAGAAACCGAAGCGCGGTTATCGGATTTGCTTTCGAAGCCGCACGGCGCCGAAACGCTTAACAGCGCGATACGCTATTCGGCTTTAAACGGCGGAAAAAGATTACGCGCTTATATGGCGCGCGAATTTTGCGAGCTTTGCGGTGAAAACGGCGAAAAAGCGCTCGATTACGGCTGTGCCGTTGAGATGATACACGCCTTTTCGCTTATACACGACGACCTTCCCGCTATGGATAACGACGATATGCGCCGCGGCAAGCCCTCGAACCACATCGCGTTCGGCGAAGCAACGGCAATACTCGCGGGGGATTCTCTCGCGCTGGATGCGTTTTCCGTCGCAGGTGAAAACAGCCTTTGTTCGCCTTCGCAAAACGCGCGTGCGATGATTTTGCTTTCGCAAAAATCGGGCAGTATCGGTATGTGTGCGGGACAGCAGTTCGACATCGACGGCGAGGGCAAAAAGTTAAGCATAGACGAGCTTACTCGCCTTGTCGACCTAAAAACGGGCGCGCTTTTCTCCTGCGCGTGTATGCTCGGCTGTATTGCCGCGAATGGCGATGACGCAAGGATTAAAGCCGCAGAAGGCTTTGGCTTGCTGACCGGCCGCGCATTTCAGATAACCGACGATTTGTTGGATATCAGCTCTACCCCCGAGGAATTGGGCAAGAGCATTGGCAAGGACGTTGTTCAGGAAAAAAGCACCTTTGTTTCGCTTCTCGGCGAAGGCGGCGCACGCGAATATGCCGAAAAATGCATTCGCGAGGCAAAGCAATTTTTAGCCGATTTTAGCGATAGTGCATCAAAGGAAAGACTTACCGAATTTTGTGATTATATATTAATTCGTAAGAAATGACTTGTATTTTTATACAAGTTATGATATAATAATACATGATGGCGCAGTATCCTAGTTATTCCTTCGCTGCTGAAAGCGTGCCTAAAAATACGCGTAAAGGCAAATCGATGAAGCTCCTTGTGCTTGCTGTCTACGCCCAGTTGAGGGTGGGTGCTGGGAGAATAGGTTTGTGGGCGGGCTGTAATGGCATACGGCATTCGACCCACCTACCTTTGGAGGCTTTCTTCTGTGGGTGTCCGCACGCCGCTTGGGGTAATCCCTCGGTATCGCGAGTCATCTACAGATTAAAGATTAAACCTATCATGCGGTGCATTTTTTGACGCTGTGGATAGATGTAGCCTGCCTTGCGTGGATATTGGCGGATACAGGTTATGCCTGTCGGAGATTAGCTACCGAAGACGAGGCTTTCCCCTGTTGAAATCATATCTGCAAAAGAGGATTAGGCAGATAAGAAGGGGTATTGAGGAAAACTCCTAGGCTGTACTATTTTAATGATATAAGGCACAAAACGGATTGCAGTGTGGACTTATAGGTAATCAAGTCGCGGACGCAGTGATGCTCCGACTCGGGCTTTAAAGGGGAACCGCTTCATTGGCGACAAGAAGTAGTCCGTGGGGAAAACCTACTTGACCGGATGCCACAAAGTTTACGTTTTGTGCCGCCATCTTTCGTCGCTTACGCTCTCGACAAAAAACACACGGTTTTTTGTCGGTTTTTGTGAGAATTATTCGCTTCGCTCTCGACACAAAATGCTTCGCATTTTGGTCGGCAACCGCTGCGGCGGAGTTTGTGAACGCCGTTCGTTCGCACAGCGTTTGTGCGCGCCTTCGGCTTGTCCAAACGCTCGGCGTTCCAAGGTATAAAAATCCACGCGCATGTCGCGGATTTTTATAGAATTTTAAAATATGTTAAATCATAAAATAAATTTGCTTTTCGCAAGAAAAGCATACCTTACTTCTTCACTATTCACTTTTCACTATTACTTATTTCAAGGAAACTATGGACGACAAGCCTAACCCGCGAAGTCGGGACAAAAAAACAGAAGTTAAAACAAAAACAGAATCCAGAGAAAAAAGACCCGAAAGAAAGCAAAAGAAAAAGAGCAACACAAGCTGGGTGGTTATCGCCTTTTCGCTTTCGTTCGTTATAACCGCCTGCCTTTCGGCAGCGAGCGACAAGGTCGTGTCTGCCCTTTCGCTTATCGTTTCGGCGTGCGTGCTTATAGCGATAATATCGCTCGGTATTCTTTTTGATATTATAGGTCTTGCCGTTACCACGGCGGACATAAGCCCCTTTAACTCTATGGCGGCACGCCGCTTAAAGGCGGGGCAAAAGGCTGTTTGGCTTATTAACAACGCCGAAAAGGTCAGCTCGTTTTGCAACGATATCGTGGGTGATATTGCGGGTGTCGTTTCGGGTGCAACCGGCGCGGGAATAGCCATAAAGCTCTTTTCGGAAATGGACGCCGATATTGCATTTTTGCTTACTCTTGCGCTCACATCGCTTATTTCGGCGGTAACGGTGGGCGGAAAGGCGCTCGGCAAATCGGTGGCAATAAAGCACAGCACCAAAATCGTAAACTTTGTCGCAAAGCTTCTTTGCGGCTTCAGAAAATAACAACTGTCGCGCCGGCTAACCCCCGACGCGATATTCAAATAGGAGGATTTCGGTATGATCCTCGAAAAGATCAACTCCAATCGCGATATAAAATCACTTCGCGAGGACGAGCTTCCGATACTCGCAAGCGAGATAAGGCAAACGCTTTTGCAAACCGTTTCGCAAAACGGCGGTCACCTCGCGGCAAATCTTTGCGTGGTCGAGCTCACAATCGCTCTGCACCGCGTTTTCGATACTCCGGACGACAAAATAATATTCGACGTCGGACACCAAAGCTACGTTCACAAGCTTTTGACCGGCAGGCGCGACGAGTTCACTTCCCTGCGTAAGCACGGCGGTCTTTCGGGCTTCCCCAAAAGAAGCGAAAGCGAGCACGATGCGTTCGGCGCGGGCCACAGCTCGACAAGTATTTCCGCCGCGGCAGGTATTGCGGCGGCTAATATGCTTTGCGGCAAAAAATCCTACACCGTTGCGGTGGTGGGCGACGGCGCGTTCACGGGCGGTATGATTTACGAAGCGCTTAACAACTGCGCCGAAGCCGAACGGCTTATTATCGTGCTGAATGACAACGATATGAGCATTTCGCCAAACGTCGGCGGTATGAGTAAATATTTTTCGAAGGTGCGCTCGAGCGTTAAGTATTTCCGCTTTAAAAACGGTTTAAAACGCTTTTTCGAGCATATTCCCCTGCTCGGCAAGGGCTTAATAAAGGGCTCGCGCGCGATAAAAAACAGCTTAAAGCGCGTGGCGATGAGCCAGAATTTCTTCGAGCAGTTCGGGCTTAACTACTACGGTCCCGTAAACGGCAACGACGAAAAGCATTTGGAGCGCTTGCTTACCGAGGCGAAGGACGACAAAAAGAGCTGTATCGTTCATATCTGCACTAAAAAAGGTATGGGCTATAAGCCCGCCGAGGAACGCCCCGATTTATTCCACGGCGTTTCGGGCTTTGATATAGAAAGCGGAAAAATAAAGTGCGGCGACTGTGAATCCTTCTCGGAGCGATTTGGCAAAATTATTACCGACCGCGCGGCGAGCAACGAAAAAATTTGTGCGATAACCGCCGCGATGCCCGACGGCACGGGGCTTTCCGAATTCGCAAAGCGATTCCCCGAGCGGTTTTTCGACGTCGGCATAGCCGAAGAGCACGCGCTTACCTTTGCCTGCGGACTTGCGGCGGAGGGTATGGTGCCCGTTTTTGCGGTTTATTCGACCTTTATGCAGCGCGCGTTCGACCAGCTTATACACGACGCGGCTTTGCAGAATCTACATATAATCGTTATGCTCGACAGAGCGGGCTTGGTGGCGAACGACGGTGCGACACACCACGGCATATTCGATACTGCATTTATTTCGCAGATACCGAATGTTACCTTCTGTTCCCCCAACAGCTTCGAATCGCTTGAAAAGTGCTTCGATAAAGCTCTTTCGGCAAGCGGACCCGTGGTTATACGCTATCCGAAAAGCGGCGATATAGATACAAAGGATTTTATTAAAAAAGAAAATATCGATATTGTCGATTACGGCGAAAGCCCGAAAAACGCGATAATAACCTACGGCAAGCTAACCGAAAACGCGCAAGAGGCGGCAAAGCTTTGCAAAACCGCAACGAGGGTGATAAGCATTAAAACCCTATCTCCCCTGCCGCTTGACGAGATATGCGAAGCATTAAACGGTATAAGCAATATCGTTTTTGCCGAGGAGGGCATTAAAAACGGCGGCATTGGGCAAAGGCTTTGCGCCGATTCGTTCGAAAAGGGTATGCTTTGCGGCAAACGCTACGTTATTAAAGCAATCGACGGCGTTTTCCCCGAGCACGGCAGTAACAGCGAGCTTTTGCAAACGCTTTCGCTTTCGCCGAAGGATATCGCAGACGCGGTTTCGGAGGGAAATACCGATGAGGCTTGACCTGTTTCTTGTAGAAAACGGCTGTTTTCAAAGCCGAAGCAAGGCGCAAAGCGCGATAAGCGAGGGGCTTGTTAAGCTGAACGGCGAGGTTGTGAAAAAGGCCTCGTTCGAGGTGGACGGAAGCGAAGAAATCGAAGTAACGCAAAATAACCGCTTCGTTTCACGCGCGGGCGAAAAATTGGCGCACGCGATTGCCGAATTCGGTGTTGACGTAAGCGGCTTAACCGCGCTGGATATAGGCGCTTCGACAGGCGGATTTACCGATTGTCTGTTGCAAAACGGCGCGGAATACGTTTATTCGCTCGATGTCGGGCATTCACAGCTTGATATTAAATTAAGAAACGATAAACGCGTAGGCGTTATCGAAAATTTTAATGCAAGATATGCAAAAAAGAGCGATTTTGCAAAGGAAATCGATATTATCGTTATGGACGTTTCGTTTATTTCGCAAACGCTTATCTACCCTGCCTGCGCCGATATTTTAAGCGGCGGCAAAACGATGATAACGCTTGTAAAGCCGCAATTCGAGGCGGGCAAAAAGCATATCGGCAAGGGCGGAATAGTGCGCGATAAAAACGGAAGCGTTATTAAAGAAATAATGCAAAGGCTTGACGAAAGCGCGAATAGTTGCGGCTTTATGCGTGTGGGCTTTTGCGATTCTCCCATTGTCGGCGGTGACGGAAACCGCGAATATCTTGCGATTTTTAAGAGAAATATTTAAGAAAGAAATGATATTATGACAGTCGAAAAGGTTTTGCTGTTCCCTTCGCCGAAGGGTAACGTGCGCGAAAAGCAGATACGCCCGATAGAGGAAATGCTCGATAAGCACGGAATAGCGCATACGCGCTATGAAAACGGCGACAGCGGCGAATTCGATGCGGTTATCGCTTTGGGCGGCGACGGTACGATGCTGAACGCCTGCAGAATAGCATTCCGCAAGAATAAACCTATAATTTGTATAAATTTCGGCACGCTCGGTTATATGAGCGGGCTTGAAAACAGCGAAATAGAAATGCTTTCTGCGCTTAAAACCGGCTTTATTACCGAAAAGCGTATGCTTTTGGATATTAAGGTAATAAGAAACGGTCAGCTTATTGCAGAATCGACCTCGCTTAACGAAGCGGTGGTCGCACGGCAGACCGACGGCGTTATTGCCAGCGTTTCGCTTTTGTGCGACGGTGCGGAGGTTTGTGCCTACCGCGCGGACGGCTTGATTTTTGCAACGCCGACAGGGTCGAGCGCTTATGCGATGAGCGCGGGCGGACCGATAATCGATACCAAGCTCGACGCATTCTGCGTATGCCCGATATGTCCGCATTCGTTGGGCGCGAGGGCGATGGTATTTTCGTCGAATTCCTGCTTGGAGGTTGTTAATAACAGCCCCGACGGTAATAATTTACTGCTTTCGGACGGCAGAAGCGTTTGCGGTCTTAAAAAGGGCGACAGAGTGCTGGTAACCCGCTCGGAACGCACGCTTGAGCTTATAAAGCTTAAAAAGGACGCTTTTTACGAAACGCTTTATAATAAAATGTCGTAAATTTATATTATCGATAATCGAGAAGGAAACGCCCGCGCGGAGAGAGGTGTGCGACGATAGTCAGCCTTTACCGCGGGAACTAAAAAAAGGAAACGCCCACGCGGAGAGAGGTACGCAACCACAGTCAACCTTTACCGCGGGAACTAAATAGAGATGAAGAGTGTAAGACAGAGTAAGATATTAGATTTAATAAAAGAATATAGGATAGAAACACAGGAAGAGCTTCAGGAAAAGCTTAAGGAAAGCGGATTTGCCGTTACGCAGGCAACCGTTTCACGCGATATACGCGAGCTTGGAATAATAAAAAGCGATATGGGCGACGGCGTTTACCGCTACCGCGCGGTAAAGCATAGCACGCAGCACGAGATAAACGGAAAGTTTGCGCTGATATTGCGCCAAGCGGTTTCCTCGGTAGCCTGCGCGAACAATCTTATCGTTGTTAAAACATATACGGGTATGGGTTCTGCTGTCGGCGCGGCGGTTGATGCGATGCCGCTTGAAGGCGTGGTCGGCACGCTTGCGGGTGACGATACCTTGCTTATAATCGCGCAGGATAACGAAAGCGCGAAGAGCATCGCGGCGATTTTGAACGAGCTTATATAAATACGTTAAGGGAGCAAGGCTATGCTTTTGTCGGTTTATATAGAGAATATAGCACTTATTAAAAAGCTGTCGCTTGAGCCCGACAGAGGCTTTTGCGCCTTCACGGGGGAAACCGGCGCGGGCAAGAGTATTATTATCGATTCGCTCGGGCTGCTTTGCGGCGCGCGAAGCGATAAAGAAATTATCCGCACGGGCGAGGAAAGCGCGCTTGTCGAGGGTATTTTCGAAATCGACGACGCAAACACGCTTGCCGCCCTTGCCGAAATGGAGATAGAGCCCGAAGAGGACGGAAGCATAACCGTTTCGCGCAGGATAACGCGCGACGGAAAATCGGGCGCGAGGATAAACGGCAGAAGTGTTCCGCTTTCACGCCTGAAGAGCGCGGCTTCGATGCTTTTGTCGATACACGGTCAGCAGGACACGCAGGCGTTTGCCGATACGGCAAGACAGCTTACCATGCTCGATTCGTTTGCCGATAACCAAGAATTTCTTAACGAATACAAGGAAAAATATACAGCGCACAAGGAAATTAAAAGCAGGCTCGACGCGCTTGACAGCGACAGCCGCGACAGAGAATTTAAGCTCGATATGCTAAGATATAAGATAGAGGAGCTTAAAAAAGCAAAGGTAAAGGTCGGCGAAAAGGCGTTGCTTGAAGCCGAACGGTTAATGCTTGCGAACAGCGAGCGTATTGTAAGTAAGGCGGGCGAAGCATACGGCGCGCTTTACGGTATGGACGGCTCGGCGGCGGAAACCGTCGAAGCGGCATTGAACGCCGTTAACGCGCTTGCGGGTATTGTGCCCGAGGCGGGCGCGCTTGCCGAACGCTTGGAAAGCGCGAAATATGAAATTATCGATATTGCCGACAGCGTAAAGGAATATCTCGAGCACGACGGCGAAAACGTAGAAGCGCGTCTTGATGAATGCGAAACAAGGCTGGAAGCGATTAAAAAATTAGAGCATAAATACAGAGTGGAGGCAGACGAGCTTCCCGCGCTTTTGGAGGAATGCATTTCCGAGCTTGATATGAATGAAAACAGCGAGGAAGAAAAGGCAAGGCTCGCGCTGGAGCTTAAAAAAGCCGAAAAGGCTTTAACGGAAAGCGCAAAAAGGCTTACCGAAACCCGTGAAAAGGCGGCAAAAATGCTTTGCGAGCGGGTTACCGAGGAGCTTTGCGAGCTTGATATGCCGGGCGTGCGATTTGAGGTTGCAATCGAGCGCAAGGATTTTGCGCCCGACGGTGCAGACTTTGCCGAATTTTTAATAAGCGCAAACAAGGGCGAAGCACCCAAGCCGATGTCGAAGATAGCATCGGGCGGCGAGCTTTCTCGCATAATGCTTTGCTTGAAGTGCGTTTTTGCCGACAGCGAAGCGATAGGAACGCTTATTTTCGACGAAATAGATACCGGCGTTTCGGGCAGAACGAGCGAAAAGATAGGTATGCGCCTGAAGGCGGCGGCGAACGGCGGAAAAACGCAGGTTATATGCGTTACCCATTCGGCAATACTTGCCGCAAAGGCGGATTCGCACTATAAAATATCCAAAAAGGAAACCGACGGAAGAGTTATAACCAACGTCGAAAGGCTTGACCGTATAGGCAGGCGCGACGAGCTTGCGCGCATTATGGGCGGTCTTAATATAACCGAAACGGTTCTTAAGGCGGCAGAGGAAATGCTTGTATGAAAAATATAAGCAAAAAATCAAGACGAATTATTATGCTTTCGGTTGCCGTGCTTGCGCTGATATGCTTTATATTTTACAATTCGGCGCAAAACGGCGAGGAATCCTCGGAGGCAAGCGGGTTTTTCACCGATATTGCCGAACGGATTTTGGGATTTTTCGGTATTAGCGTAAAACAGCAATCGCTTTCCCACCTTGTGCGGAAGGCGGCGCATTTTGCCGAATATTTTATGCTTTCGCTTGCCGCATCGAATCTTGCGCTTAATCTGTTCGGTAAAAAAATATATATCGCGCTCGCGCCGTTGCTTGCGTTTACGGTCGCGGTGTGCGATGAATTTATAGTTCAGGGCTCGACGGTCGGGCGCGCTCCCCAATGGAGCGACGTTTTTGTCGACCTCGGCGGCGCGGTGACTGCTTCGCTGCTTGTTGCGCTTTTGCTTTATCTGCGCGCAAACAGGCTCTGCAAAAAGGAGAAAACGAAATGAAAAAGAAAATAATTGCGCTGTTTTTGGCAATCCCCTTGTTGCTTTTCGCGCTTTCTGCCTGCTTTACCGCACCCGAAACGAAAAACCAAAGCGAAAGCCAAGGCGGCTTATCTGCCAAGAGCCATTATAACGACGTAGTATTTTATCTTTCAAAAAGCCAATACCTTTTCTTCGACAAAGCGGTCGACCGTAGTGTTTACGACATCGAAATCGAAAAGGATAACGACGTAATCGAAGGAAGGCTTACAGCCGACTTCCTTGAAAACAGATATGCGTTTGACCTCGATATAGACTTTACGACAAACGACGAGGAACACAAGGAACTTGAATTTTTGCTTACCTACGGCGACGGAAGCATTTATTCCTCGGCAAACGATATAAGCACGCTTCCGCTTAAAGCCGCGCACGACGGCTACGGGCTTCAGACCGAGGCTTTGCGCGCACTTGACGGGATAAGAAGGCTTACCTATTCCGCTTTTACGAACGATATAGAAAAATATTACCGCATTGTCGAAACCGACGATAAGGAAGCAACCGTCGCTTCGTTTTCGATAAACGGCGAGGATATTAAAAAGCACGCGGAAGAAAGCAGCTTTGATGAAAAATACGGCTTCGACGCCGAAAGCCTGGAGCTTGATTGCGATATTTCGCTTAAAACCCTGCCCGAGGGCGAGGGTGTAAGGGTTACCGATTTTCAGGTAGACTCTTCGCTTTTATATACCGCAGGCGGCAAGCCTTGCGAATTTGTGATTCATTATGACGAAAGCTCGTTCGATGCGGTATTTAAGGTATATTCCGACAGCGAGAAAAAGGAAGTAAGCTCGGAATACTCGCTAAAGGCAAAGGACGGCAAGGGTACGCTTTTGTTAAGCGGCGAATTGCGCGAAATGAATACCGAAGACTATGTGTATGCGCCCGAAGGCTTTAAATGCCACACGCTTGAGGTGCCGTTTGAATATAACGAAGTGGATAACGTCGACCTCAACGGCTATAGCCTGACCATCGAACGCATTCGCTTTAAGGGCGAGGCTATCGAGCTTCAAAGCAACACCGCAACCAACGCCGAAAACAAGGATTTTGTGTTCGGCAAGGATATAGATTTAAACCTGAGCTTTGTTCATTTTGCGGATACCGGAAAATTCAGCGCAAGAGGCATAAGCGACGATTTTGATTTCGAAATCACCCGCGTCTCGAAAAGGTTTGACGAAATCCCGATTCCGACGGAATACACCGAAAGCCAAGACGAATTTATTGCCGAGCTTTATGAAAACGCTCCCGAATTCTGCGAACGCTTCGGCATTATGCAGGAAAGCGCAGACGCCGAAGGAATTATCGAAGCATCCGACGGCTTTGGCAGCTATATTATCGACCTTTCGCAGAAAAACGGATATTATATGACCTCGTTCACGATGATACCCGAGGGCATTAAATTTACCGACGGCAGAGTGCTTCCGCTTACCTACGAAAACCTTATTCACGATGACGAAAACGACGTTCGCACCGCAACGATAAACGGCAGAAGCTACCTGCTTTCAAGCTACACCGATTACGAAGGCACGCTTTGTCAATCGCTCGAATGTACCGATGAAATCGCAGGCTACGCGGTTACCTCGAAGGTGCTTTTCTACCCCGAGCTTGAATACGGCGATATTACAATGGGCTTTACCGTCGAAGCGGACGGCGATAAATACACACTTACCTACCTCGACGGCTATACGGAGGAAAAGGTTATTACCTTCGATTCCGAAACGGGTATGTATATTATTAAATAAGGAACAAAAGATTCAATTAATCGTTAAAAAGAATTTGAGAGAAAGGTTTTTGCTCAAAGCCTTTCTCTCAATATTTTTATACTTTTATAGGAGCACCAAGCCGTAAACCGAGCGCGTGAACAGCTCGAGTGCGTTTAATCTGTCGCGGTAAAGGGTGGAGCGTTCTTTAAAATACTTCTCCATCATAATTTCGGAAGCACCTGCACAAGGCTCGCAAAAGAAATGCTCAAGCAGGTCGCGTTCGTATTCGTCAAGCGCGCTCATCCCCTTTTCAAGCTTTTTAAGCTCGCGCTCGACAACCATTTTACGGAAACGGCAATCGTCAAGATCGGCAAGTATGCCGTAAAGTCGGTCCTCGTAAAGCGAAATATCGCGCTTTTCGTTCCTTGCGCGTGCAATCGCCGCCTTGCACGCTGCGCGTTCGTTTTCGAGCGAATTAAGCTCATCCTTAATTGCGGCATAAGCCGAAACAAGTGCGTTTTTTCTCTTCAAGAGGTCCTTTGCGTGTTCTCTGTAATCCATTTTTCATCCTTTCGTCTAAAATTCAAGCCAAATCGTCATTCGTCGGGACGGATGGAGCTAACCGCTTGTCCGACGTCCTTATGTTCCGAACATTTGTTCGGTATGGGCATTATAGCACCGCGAAAACGATATGTCAATAGCAATATGGAAAAAGTATAAAATAATTTTCGACATGAAAATGCACTCGGTTTTTGGCATAAAGCGAGCGCACAGCGTTCCTGACAACATTAAAAATCGAAGAAAAAACGAGAAAATCGCAAAAAACACCCCCAAAAACGAAAAAAGTTTGCAAAAAGGTATTGACAAACGGTTTTCTTGTGTTATAATTGCGAAGTACGAAAAAATCAGATATTATCGAAAGGAAATTCAACCTATGTCTACAACTATGTTGAAAAAAGAGGCAGTTGAACGCAAGTGGTACGTTATCGACGCGGCTAACAAGCCCCTCGGTAAGGTAGCTGTTCTCGCGGCAACCATCCTCAACGGCAAGCACCGCCCCGAATATACTCCCCATGTTGATTGCGGCGAATGCGTTATCGTTATCAATGCTTCCAAGGTAGTTCTTACCGGTAAGAAGCTCGATCAGAAGTATTACTACCGTCACAGCGGCTACATCGGCGGCCTTAAGTCCACCAAGTACCGCACCCTTATGGCAACCAAGCCCGAAATGGCTATGGAGCTCGCAGTTAAGGGTATGCTTCCCAAAAACAAAATCGGCGATGCAAGCTTTGGCAGACTCAAGGTTTATGCAGGCGCTGAACACAAGCAGCAGGCTCAGAACCCTATTGCTGTTGAAGTAAAGTAAGGAGGAACAGACAATGAACTATCAATCCGCTATTCCCTATTTCTACGGAACCGGTAGAAGAAAGAGCTCTGTTGCTCGCGTACGTGTTATGGCAGGCACCGGTAACATCATCGTAAACGGCAAGAATATCGATGAATATTTCGGCCTTGAAACTCTTAAGCTTATCGTAAACCAGCCCTTCGGCGTTACCAAGACCGCTGGCACCTTCGACGTTATCTGCACCGTTAAGGGCGGCGGCGTTTCCGGTCAGGCAGGCGCAATCCGTCACGGTATCGCTCGTGCACTTCTTCAGGCAGCAGATGAATATCGCGCTCCTCTTAAGAAGGCAGGCCTTCTCACCCGTGACCCCAGAATGAAGGAAAGAAAGAAGTACGGTCTCAAAGCAGCTCGTCGTGCATCTCAGTTCTCCAAGAGATAAAAACATTGTGCCTTTGGCACAAGTCAAACCCACCTTGTTATCAAGGTGGGTTTTGTTTTTATCTCGGAGAATTGAGATGCAATGAATTGCCCGATGGGCATGAATTGGCTGCACCATGAATTGCACCTGCGGTGCATGAATTGCCTTCAGCATTGAGAACAGGGCAATTCAAAGCTTGGAGGAGGCGGAATGCCGACGTGAAATCATGATGTGAAGCATCAATTCATGACGGCTCGCCGTCAATTCATTTAATTTCTTATATCGTATCAGCAGGTAAAAGGTAAGAGTGAATAGTG
>JAZTZW010000022.1:0-70542 GCA_045637685.1 Eubacteriales bacterium
GATTTGAGCTACGTCGTCATCTTCAGTAACTTTCATATCGAGAACATCAGCGAACTCGTCATATTCGCAAGTCCATATTCTGCTGTCCCTATTCTGCTTTGCTTCACTTGCCATAAGATTGACCATTGTATAAATGTGTGCGTTCACCAAAAAAGACGCATTGGGCAGGTACGAGCTGTACCTTGCATAATTAGCACCCTCGCTTTCGACGAGAATGCCATCGGGCGTTCCGTTGGGACTATCTTCGTCAAGTACCAACAGACAATGCATCGTTCCTTCGGAGTCAACATACATACTGTCGATGTTCTCCTTAATAAAGTCATAGTCGGAAAGCAGATTGTTGCGGAAGTTTTCAAAATCTTCGTGCTCCAAAATTACGAGTGTTTCGATTTTGCATCGGTCAAGGGGATACTCTGAAACCTTCCTTTGCATTGTTGCGGAAGTGAACAAACCGCTGTTAAATCCATACGGTTTGCGTTGTGAGAGCTGATCGAGCTGATCATTGATTTCACCTCGTCGTTTAATGGCTGATTCATACTTTTCGTAGGTGTCTTTGTCGAGTCCGAGAGAATAGTCTATTGCTATTTCGCAAGCATCAATAAACCCCTTCATCTCGTCTAACTCTTGCTTGAGTTGTTCTTTTCGTGTCATAGTTGTTTCTCCTTTATGTAAATTTAATTTTGGGCAATAAAAAAAGGCAGAGACTATAAGAATTAATCTTGTAATCTCTGCCATTATGTGCTATTATTAAGTTCTAACAGTTCTTCCTAAATACGAGAGTTTTTTGAGTGTTATCGTTCTCAACCACGCCAAAAATGTGTGTCCACTTTTGCTCAAAAAACGCTTGTTTTTCGTAATTTTCTAATTTTTCTCTAATTTTTGCTTCTAAACCACATATACTCCAAAAACCCTTTATTTTTCAATGTTTTTGGGATTTTATATATTCAAAAAGTCCGAAAACCTTTGCGAATTCTCGCTTTTTATCATCAATCATTTGCAATTAAAATCAACTAAAATCAACTATAAAAAACTCGATCTTTTTCGCTCGAAATCAGTTTGTGGGAAACCACACGAGGGTTCGAATCCCTCCCTCTGCGCCAAAAACAAAGAAGTCGTACGAAGTACGGCTTTTTTGTTTTGTTGTGAAGGGATTCGAAGGGCGTGGAAAAATGTGTCGGGGACACATTTTTACCGCCACGGGGGAGTGAGCGAAACGGCGTTAGCATTATGGAATAATGCGGTAAGCCGTGATAGCGAACGGAGAATCCCGACCGACGATTATTGACTTTTTTCTCTCAATGATGTAAAATCAATCATCACCGATTTCTAACCGCGAAAGAAGCCAATGCCAAAGGAGATAACTATATGCCTCGGCAAACTATAATTGATTTTTTGAACGGAACACTTGATATTGTTGAATTCAGGCGTTTATACGATGAAGACCCGAAAATTAATGATTTCTTGCAAGCAATTATCGATAATATGAAAAAGGATCCATCCAGAAAGCCCATCCCTTATCCTTGCAAATTAAGCGATGGCGTTGAGTGCAGTTTTTCTTCTGCGGTGCCATATTTGCTTGCACCTGAAACCGATCCCGGACTTCAATACTGCCCGCCAAGATATTTTTCGGTGCGGCAGTGTTTAACCTATGAATTTCGTTTGTTGACACACGACGTAGAAACCGCAGACGGTGCTTCGCAATTCTACAACGAGGTATATGAGATTTTTTACCAGATCGATCAAAGCGTCGATTATTGTTACAAGTATCGGGATGCATATGGTTTTGTGTTGGACGTTATCCCTGAATATCTTGCAGGCGGTGAAGCAGAGAAATACATTCAAAAGCATATTATTCCGCTTTTTCCCGAAACAATGAAGAAAACCGAGCGCAAGCGCGCTATCAAGGCAAAAATCAAGGAAGCCTTTAAAAGCGAAAAGGGATATCCTTGTTGGCCGCAAAGCTCCGAATGGCCTATGGGCAAGGATGGCAAGCCGACAACCTACATCGGAAAAGGCAAAAACGTGGGCGATCTGCGACGATTTCGTTTCCGCGATGAAACAACAGGCGAAATCATTGTTATCGAACAGTTCTATTAAAAATAATTCAAAAAACGACAAGTTTGAACTTGTCGTTTTTTTGTTATCCGTTATTATTTTTCGGTGGTTGTTTCGCCTATCGTGTATGTGCCGAAGTAATGGCGCGCGATAAGAATATAGTCGAATTGGTCGACCTTGCCGTCTATATTAACGTCGCCGCGAACGAATTCTTCGGACATAAGCTCGCGGGTTTCGAAATAGTGGCGCTTTACAAGAATGTAATCGTACTGGTCGATAGCTCCGTCGTCGTTAACGTCACCGAGCATTTCTGCCTCTTTCCAAACCGCGTAAAGATAAAGGTTTTCGTTTTTATCATAAATATCGCCAACCGCAATTTCGGGCTCCTCGGCATCTGCGCTGTATGACCAGCCGATAAATTGGTAGCCCTCACGGGAAGGACTTCCGCCGTCGATTACGTAATCTTTGCCGTATTGCTTAAAGAAATAACTCGGAGAAGCATCGTTATTACTATCGTAAACGATTAGGTTTTCGATATTCCAAATCTGCACGGGGGCACCGGTATATGCCTTGATAAGTACGTTTCCGTTGCTGTCCGTCGCAAGACAGCAGGAGGTGTTCATAACGCTTCGGATAACGTAGCCGCCTTTAACCTCTTCGAAATACCACTTTTGCGAGGGGTGGTCGGTGGTTTCCCAAAGAGTAACGTTATTGCCGTCGGCAACCGTATAGCCGTAATTGTTGATAACGCTGTTTTCGCAGCTTAGCGGGCGGAGAATATAACCGTTATCTGCCTTTTCGAAGCTCATAGCATAACTATCGGAACGAGCGAACGGCGAAGCAATAACATTGACTCCGTCTGCCTCTGCTCCGTCAGCGTTCATATAGTCGCCGTTGGAATTTTTAAGGTAGTAAACGCCTTCTGCGATGTCGGCATAATCGCGGGTTTCGCTTTCGGTTAGGCGCGCGCCGAACTGAAAGGCCTTCTGATACGACGCAGGAATAACTCTATCAAGATAGCCGCTACCCGTAAATTCAACCATTGTGGGCTGTCCCGCGGTGTTCAGTCCCGCATAGATGATGATATGATTCGCAAGGCTTGCATCACCGAGCCAACCGATGATATCGCCCACCTTAAGCTCGCTGTAATCGCCGTTTTTGGCTTTAAGCACAGCGCTTGTTATATCCGTACCGTAATTACAGATACCCGCGATGGTGCTGTCGATAAAATACGCGCCGTATTCGTCGCGCAGAACGCAGGAATAATTGGCAACGATCTTCTCGCCGCGGAAGCCGAGATCGTTTAGCACGCGTGATATAAAGCCGCAACAGTCGAACGAGGTTTGACCATCGACAGTAAAGCCCGTGCGCCACGCAATGCAGGTAGGCCAAGGAGAGGATGCCGACCAATATCTCGCAGTAGTACCCGCCCACGAACGTGCCTCGGCTACGATGTCTTCGCCGGTTACATTGTTCGGATTGGTAACGGCAACACGGTCCGCCGCGCTTGTTTCGAGCGCCGCAAAGGGCACAACGCAAGCGACAAACATTAACGCAAGAAGAAAACAGGCAAGTCGTTTCATTGGCATCAATCCTTTCCTTTAATCGCTTTTGCAATAATATATGCCGTGCCGAGTGCCGCCGCTATGCCGACACCGAGCGCGATCTTCTTTTTATTTTTCTTTATAAAACGCTTTGCTTTTTCACATTTTGTTTCTTCGTTTACTTCGCCGTCTTCGGAAATCTCGAGTTCAAGCAGGACTTCATCTCTTTCTTCCGCCAAGGGGGTATATCCGTCTAATTCCTCGGTTTCTGAAATATCGGTTATAGGCTCTACGCTCTCTTCCGTTATTTCGGAAGGCTTTTCGGATATTCCCTCGGGCGCTTCGATTGATTCGGATTCTTTGGCAACAGGAGCTTCTTCGCATTCTTCGAGCTTCGGTTTTTCCGCGAAATCGTCCTCGGTAAGAGTGCCTTTTATAAATTTATAAAGCTTTTCGTAAAGGACGCGCATCGAATCTTCCTTCGAAACGGCACAGCTGTAAAATACGCCGGGACCTGCCGCCTGATAATAGGTATGCACCGTGTCGGTCATCATACCGTTGCGCATACAAGCGAGCATATATTGATCGAAAAGACGGGAATAGGTTTCGTGCGTTTCGGGATTCTTTACGCCGTGGTGTACCTCGAGCTCGACACCGAAGCCGTATTTTTTGCAAAGGTCGGTAAAATCCTGCATCATCGCTTGGGGGTCCTTGCCCAAAACCTGCTGGAAGGAAAGACCGGGTTGCATTGTGGTGCAGTCGAAGCCGATGCTTTCGGCTTTTTCGCTTCCGCCCGCTTGGAAGTAGGGTATGAACACGCATTTATAACCGCGCTTATGCAGATTTTCGACGCAGCGCGTTGCGAAATATTCCTCTTCGTCTCTGTTCGCGCGCGAAGCCGATTCATTATTCCAAAACCAGCCGTCGATAACTATATTTTGAAGATGCTCGGATTCAAACCTGCGCGTCACCATATCCACAAACGCGGCGTAGGCCTCGATGCAGTCGTCATCGCTAAGCAGCTTTTCCTCGATACCGTCGCCGTTAAGATCGCCGAACGGCTCGTTCGACACCTTCGGCACGGGCGCGGTAAGATAAACCTTGTGCTTATAATCGGGCGCAAGACCGATTTTCGGCTTTAATTCCGCAACCGCTTCGTCGAGCGCCTTTAAATTTTGACCGTCGGCAAAAAGCTCCTCGATAACAAATTCCCAATCCGAAAGCTTCGAGGGTGCGCCGTGATAGCCAAGGCAACCGCCCGAGGGGCAACGCCCCTGAACGGTGAGCATCAATATCGAATCGAACATCGTGTCAATCGGGTTTCCGCCGCGGTCGATATATGCGACGTAAGGTATAAAATCGCTCTTTCTGAGCTTCGCAACGCGTTCGTCCTCGGGCCAATAGCCGAAATAGAGAAGCGGGATATCGTAAGCACCGCCCATCGAATCGCGCGCGGCAAAGCAATTTTTGTTAACCTCACGCACAGGCTCGCCGTAAAGATCGGCTTCTGCACCGTCGCATTCTCTGCCGAAAACGCTGAATTCATCGCAAAATACGTTTACCTCTACCCCGAAATCGATTCTGGCAAACCGTGCTCTTATCGGGTGACCGAGATTTTCGGAATAGACAGCGCGCACCTGCATATCAAACGACGCGGGATAGGGGGATTTTACGGTTGTAACACAGTAAAAATCGTTACCGTTTTCGGATAGAAGCAGACGCACGTCTTCGGGCGAGTATATGCCCATATTTTTATCGTGGATAAATCCTGCGGAAAAGCCCGAAATCGCGTAATCGCCGCCGAGGTCGACGGTAAGGCTTCTTCCCATTCCGCGGTAAAAGTGCGCCCATTCACCGCTGTAACAGCTCGACGGGTCGCCTTTGTTTCCGTCGGTAAGCATATCCTTGCTTCCCTTTTCGACAGACGCATAGCTGTTTTCCATAGGAACAAGGCTTTTTATTTTTACCTCTTTGCCGAGTGCAAGATTTTTAATATCCATATCTAACACCTACCCTTTCGCCGTAAAGCACCGTGGTTTCGGCTTCCTCGCGGCTGTTTTGCCCGATATCCTCGTCGGGAATAGCTTTATCCTTTTTATAGAGCAATATTATAGTCGAGCCGCCGAACGAGAAAAAGCCCTTTTCCTCGCCGCGTTCGAACGATTCCTTATGTGTGTTGTTTATTCTGCCGACCATCATCGCGCCGACCTCTATATACGCAACGCGACCGAAATTATCGGTTTCGAGAAGTGTAAGCTCGCGGCAGTTTTTGCCGTAAACGTCCTGCTTTTCAAGCGCTATCGGGTTTACCGTATGATATATTCCCTTTATAAATCGGTGCGAAAGCTCGCGCCCGCTGTCGGGATAGCAATAGCGGTGGTAGTTATCTACGGTAAGGCGGTAGATAAAGCATTTTCCGCCGTAAAATTCGCGCGCAAGCTCGTCGTCGCCGCCGAGCAGCGTTTTTATACTGTAATCGCACCCCTTTATGCGGTAAACCGAGCTTTCGGAAATATCGTAAACGGTAAGCTTTGAATCGGCGGGGGCGATAATTGCGTTTTCGTCGGTACATATATCGCGCTTGCCATCTAACAGCTTACGCGTAAAGAAATCGTTGAACGAGGAAAATTCGCGTTGCTCGTAATCACTCATATCTATGCCGTTGGCATCGATAAGCTTTTGTATGCGACGTTTGGAAAAACGCGATTCCATATAAACACGCCCGAGCTCGGAAATAAATTTACGTGTAAGAAGCTTGGTAATTAACCTGCCGAAGGCGGTTTTGTAAAGAAAATCAAGCGAGCTTCCCTGCGCGCTGTCGTATGCGAGAATATTTCCCGCTCTGTCTTTTATCATAATAATTCCCAAAAAGGGCAAAGCGAAAGCCCTGCCCTGTTTTTTTATTTTTTCTTTTTCGAAACTCCGCTGTCGTGGCGGTAATATTTGCGGTAGTAATACTTTTTGTTCATCTGCTTGCGGTTGTTGCGAATAACACCGAGCATTTTGCAACCGCTCTTCTGTATCTGCTCGACAACATCCTGCGCCAGACGGTAATGCACCTTGGAGTTACCGATAACCATAACCGCGCCGTCGCACTTTTCGGCAACTACCGCCGCATCGATAACCTGACCGAGCGGAGGGGTGTCGATAATTATATAATCGTAAACCTTGCGGCATTCGTTTATAAGCGCGGTGAAATACTTACCGCTCAAAAGCTCAACGGGGTTGGGCGGGTACTGCCCTGCGAAAAGTATATGCATATTTGCGTTTTCGGCAACGGGATAAAGACATTGAGATATCGGGCACATACCGGTAAGCACCTCGCTTAAGCCGCTGTGCATTTTCGCGTTGGTATTACGGCCCGCCATAACCGATTTACGCATATCCGCATCGATAAGAAGCACACGCTTATCGAGCTCGGCAAAGCTTTTTGCGATATGAAGCGCAACGGTGGTTTTGCCGTCGTTTTCGTTACAGCTCGTAACCGCGATAACGCGCACGTCCTGACCGCAGAACTGCAAATTCGTACGCAATACCTTATATGCTTCCTCGGTGAAAAAGTCGTTATCTCCGGGTAATTTAAGAGTTATCGCTTCCATTTTTACTCCTTCTTTCCGTCTTCGTGCTTTGTCGAGGGGGCGTAATATTGCCTATATCCGCGTTTTTTATCGTTTCTGTAACGTGCATACTTGCTCTTTTTCTTGGGTGCATCGGCATCGGGTATATCGCCGAGAATGCTCAAGCCCAAATAACGGTCGATATCGTCCTCGGTGTGAATATAGTTATCGAAAAGGAACATCGCAAGGAACACAAGATAAACAAGCACGCCCGCTATAATACCGAATTTGATGTATCCCATAAGAGATACCTGATTTATCGCCCAGTTGCTGTACGTGCCTTCCTCGTAAACGTGAATACGGTCGTACTGAAGCACACGGTTTGCTTCGATAGGTCCGTGCTGGCAAAGCGAATCGACTATCTGCTTTGCGGTTTCGGGCGAGGAAGCGGTTGCGGTTATTTCAAGCACGCGGGTATCCTCGGGGTTGCTTATCGAAATGTTTCCTTTAAGCGAGCCGTAGCCGTTCGAGATACCGATATCTTCGCCAACCTGATTAAGCACGGTACGGCTTTGAAGCACGTAGATAGTATCCGAAATAACGACGTTCGCGATAGTGTAATTGTAGGTCCAATCGTTCTGGGAAATTTCCGTACCCTCTTCGTATTTCGGGAACATATAAAGCGTACCCTTCGAGGAATACATAGGCGTATAGGTGATTTTTGCATAAGCAAACATCGCAGCCGTACAGATTACCGCCGCAGCTATAACAAACAGAAAACAGCCGCGGAAAACGTTCCACAGATCCTTAAGCGATATGGTTTTTAATGTAACTCTGTTGTTCATACATTTTCCTCCGCAGTCGTTTCAAGGCAAAGCAGGCGCTCCGCATTGGTGCGGCACAGCTTTTTAGCATATTCACGGCCGTATTTATCTTCAAGATATTTGTAGCATTTTTTCATATCGGGGGGGCGTTTTGTAATATCGTGCGTATCGCTCGAAACGAAATCCACAAGCTTTTCGGAAAGCATCATTTTCACGCGCTTATTAAGTGCAAAGGCAAACGGTCTTTGACAAACAGCCTGTGCGTTCACCTGAATAAGCACGCCGTTTTCGCGCAGGGCGATCAATCTGCCGTAATTTAAGCTTTTGTATCGTTCGGCGTGGGCGATTATGGGGATATAGCCGATATTCAACAGCCTGTCCACGCCCTCGGCAATTTCGTCCTCGGAGCTGTCGATCGCAAACTCCACAAGCACGTATCTTGTGCTTCCCATCGGACGGCAAAGGCTGTTTTTCATCCACGATATGCTGTCGTGCGTATAAAAAAGCTCGTTGCCCAAAAACAGCTTTAAATCGGGATAATGCTTTTCACAATGCTCGTTAAGAACCTCAAACGCGTGAAGAGCCTGTTCGCGATTATCATCGAAATAGCCGGGGTGAAAATGCGGAGTAGCGCAAATAAGCCTTGTGCCACCTGCATAAGCAGTTTTGACTATTTCAAACATATCCTCGCGCGTTTTCGCGCCGTCGTCGGTTCCGTAAAGTATGTGAGTATGAATGTCCGAAAAGGACATAGCCGCTCCTCCAAAATTACCTTAATTCAAATTACATTAACACACAAAATATTATCGCACAAATAAATATAAAAGTCAATAGCGCATCAGCAGAATATAAAGCGTATCGCATCCTCCGCCGCGGCACGACTTGTTATAAGCGAAATATCCCTTCGCATCTTCGCGCTTCCCGAAAAGCCCTTGCAATATTGCAATATGTGGTGACGGAATTCGCGAATGCCGTTTAAGCCCTTTTCGGCAATAACGTTAGCGAGCTGAAGCATCAAAAGCTCGCGCTTTTCGGAATTGCTCGGTTCGGTATATTCATAGCCCTCCAGCCCCGCCTTTATTTCGGCGAATACCCAAGGCGAGCCGTAAGCCCCTCTACCGACCATAACGCCGTCACAGCCGGTTTCTTCTTTCATTCTTACAAAATCGGCGTAGCAAGCAACGTCGCCGTTACCGACAACCGGTATTTTTACGCTTTGCTTTACCTTTTTGATTATTTCCCTATCGGCAGTACCCGAATACATCTGACTTCGCGTTCTGCCGTGAACGAACACCGCGCTCGCACCGCCCGATTCGCAGGCAATCGCGACATCTATCGCCCTTTCGGGGGATTCATCATCGCAGGCTTTGCGAAATTTCGCCGTTACCGGAATATCGACCGCCGAAACGACAGCTTTAACTATACGCTCGCAAAGCGCAGGGTCACGCATAAGTGCACTTCCCTCTCCGTTCTTAACAAGCTTCGGCACGGGACAGCCCATATTTATATCGATATAATCGGGAGAAAAGCGGGTCATAAGCCTTGCGGCGCTCGCCATTATTTCGGGGTCGCTCCCGAATATCTGTATAGCCGCGATATGCTCGTCGGGATAGACCTTTGCAAGACCGTCGGTCTTTTTGTCGCCATAAAAGGCACCCTTCGCGCTTATAAGCTCGCTTGTTACCCCCTCTGCTCCGCATTTAATGCAGAGCGAACGGAAGGGGTGGTCGGTTATGCCCGCCATCGGTGCAAGAAAAAGCCCGTGGCGGAATTCTATGTTTCCTATTTTCATATCAGTTTACAGTCTTGCCGCTTTCGTTCCTTTCGAGGAATATGTCCGCTTGCTCAAACAGGCAAGCATAGTCGGGGTTTTCGCGGTCTTCGAGTATCGATTTTACAATAGCTTCGGTTTCGGAAAGCAAAGAAATATCTCCTATTGCCGCGCAGGCAAACGAAAATTCACCGCTTTGGCGTTCGCCGAAGAAATCGCCCGGTCCGCGGCGTTCGAGGTCTGCCTCGGCAACCTTAAAGCCGTCCGAGGTGTCGCGCATTATCGCAAGCCGTTCGGCGCTTTCGTCGTTACCGCCGCCGCGCACAAGTATGCAAACCGAGCGCTTACTGCCGCGCCCGATGCGTCCGCGGAGCTGATGGAGCTGTGAAAGTCCAAAGCATTCGGCGTTTTCGATAACCATAACCGTCGCCTCGGGTACGTCGACGCCAACTTCGATTACCGTGGTGGAAACGAGTATTTTGGTTTTCCCCGATGCGAAATCAGCCATTACCTCCGCCTTTTCCTTGGGCTTCATTTTGCCGTGCAAAAGCCCCATCGGTATGCCCTCGAACACGCCTTCGGCAAGCTCCTTAAAATAGCTTTCCGCCGCGCGTTTCCCTTCGGGTGTGTCCTCGCTTTCCTCGATAAGCGGGCAAACGATATACGCCCTGCCGCCATCTGCTATCTCTTCCTTTATAAACGAGTGTATTTCCCTGCTTTCGGCTTTGGTTACGACGCGTGTTTCGATTTTTTGTCTTCCCGGCGGAAGCTCATCGAGCAGAGAAACGTCCAAATCTCCAAAAATTATAAGCGAAAGCGAACGCGGTATCGGCGTTGCCGACATAACGAGTATATGGGCGCGTTTGCCGCCTCTTTCGCTTTTATCCAAAAGTGTTTTGCGCTGTTTAACGCCGAAACGGTGCTGCTCATCGACAACTGCGAGCGCAAGATTTTTGAATTTTGTGTTATCGGTTATCAGCGCGTGTGTTCCCACCGCAACGTCGATGCTTCCGTCCGCCAAGCCCTCACGCACGCGGCGCTTTTCGGCGGCGGGCAAGCCCGAAACCAAAAGTTCGGTCCTTATCCCAAACGGCGACAGAAATTTATCGAGCGTTTTTTTGTGCTGTGCGGCGAGTATTTCGGTGGGTGCCATCATACACGCCTGAAATCCGTTCTTTACGCACAAATACACCGAGCTTGCCGCAACGGCGGTTTTGCCGCTTCCGACATCGCCCTGAACAAGACGCGCCATGGGAATATCGCGTTGAAGGTCGGCAAAAATTTCCTTCACCGCCCTTTTTTGTGCTCCCGTAAGCTCGAAGGGCAGGTTTTCGAAAAAGTGCTTTACTCCGCTGTTTTTTAGCGTTAACGAAAAGGAATTGCCGTTTTCCACCGAACGGCGCATAGAAGAAAGCGCAAGGCGGAACACGGTTATTTCGGCAAACGCCTGCGTGCGCCGCGCCCTTGCGAGCGACATTACATCCTTCGGGCGGTGCATAAGCCTTACCGCTTCGCCGCGCGGAAGCAAGCCGTTCGAGACACGCAACCCCGCAGGTAGTATTTCGGGGAGCGTTTGGCAAAGCGGAAGCACCTCTTCTACCGCCGAATACACCGCCTTTTGGGTAAGCGGCGGGGTTATTTTATATATCGGAACGTAATAGGGCAAAGGCGTGTTCGGTAGTATCGCCTCTAATTTGGGCGATACCATTTCTCTGCCGTAAAGCCCTATTTTCATACGGCCGTAGGCGCGGAATCGCCTGCCCTTTGTAAGCGTTTTCGCCATAAACGGCATATTGAAGAACACCAGCTCCATAACACAGCTTTCGTCCTCGACTATCGAGCGGAAAACGCTTAATTTTCCGCGTATTACCTTAACAGCCGAGGTTTCTCGCACGGTTATTTCGACAGAGCATATTTCGCCGTCGAGCGCCTGCGCTATGGGGATTATTTTGCCCCGTTCCTCATAGGCGCGCGGATAAAAGCCAAGCAGGTCGCCCGCCGTTTCGATACCCAATTTCGAAAACGCGGCGTATCTTGCTTCGCCTATTCCCTTTATATACCTTATCGGGGTTTTATCCGTAAGCCTTATTGCCATTTTTATCCCTGCTGTGTTATCGAAACATCACTAAAGTCCGCGCCTATGTCACCAAAAGCCAAGCTTTCGCGGTTTCCGTGAGTTAAAATAAATATCTGGTGCTTTTTAGCCGCTTCCTTTATTGCCCCCGCAATCATACGCAGGCGGTTATCGTCCATACGAACAAACGCGTCGTCGAGCAATATCGGCACGCCGCATCCGCCAAAGAGCATATCGGCAAGCGCCAAGCGCAACGAAAGATACGCGCTGTCACGCGTGCCCGCCGAAAGGTAATCACAGCTTCTGCGCATATCCTCGCCGAAGCTCATCGAAAGCCTTGTGTCTATCTCGAAAGCCGAATACTTTCCACCCGTTGCGGCGGTAAAATATTCGTCGGCACGCTCGCCTATGCGCGGCGCAACCATACTCTTCATATAATCTGCCGATTCTTCGATAACCCTTACCGCGGCTTCGTAAGCCTTGTGCTTTATTGTAAGCTCGTCTATGCGTGCGTTCAACGAATCGCGCTTGCCCACCAAAACGGCAGGGTCGCCGCATTTTGCCTCGAGCGTTGCAAGGGTAAGCTCATCCGCGCGGTTAAGCTCCGAAAGCTTGTAATGCTTGTCGTTGTAAAAGCGTATTTCAAGGTCCACCTTCGCACGGTCGCGCTCGGGCGGCTCTGCACCGCGTGCCTCTTCGGCAAGCGCGTTTATATCCACGCCCTTTGTCGCGTTATCAAGCTCCTCCTTCTTTGCGCGCCATATCGCAAGCTTTTCGCCGCTTTCGGAGGAAAGACGGAGTATTAGCTGTAAGCGGTCCTCATAATTGCCCTCGGCAACATCGGTATATCTGCCGATACCCTCGTCAAGCTCGCGCTTGAGTATCGCGCATTTCGTTTTGCTTTCCCGATATTCGCCCTCGAGTATTTTCACCCTGCGTTCGGATTCTTCTATCTGTCTTTCCAACGCGGGAAGCGCGTTTACAGCCCTTTCAAGCTCGCCTGCATTTGCAAAGCCAAGCTCCTTTGCGATACCCGCGGGCTTCGCAAGTATTACCGCGCCGACAACGGCGGCTACCACACCCGCAACGGCAATAATTATACCAAGCCCCATCGTACCGGAACTTGCGAGCGACGCTATAACACCCGCCACAACAAGCACAGCCGCCGCGAAAAAGAGTATTTTCGAAAGCTTTTTCGAGCTTTTTATCGTCTTTTCCGCTTCCTTTGCTTCCTCGGGGGTTATCTGCGCCTCTTCAAGCAGGTCGTCACGTGCGGAAACCGCTTCCTGATGCTCGCGCCCAATCTTTTCGCATTCGCGGCAGACTGCAACGTATTCTGTATTTTTTGCATAAAGCGAACGGAACGCGTCGCCGTCGTCGCGTTGCTTCAAGCCTGCCGATGCGGCTTCGTATTCCTCGCGCGCGTTTTGCTCCTCAAGCGCAAGGCGGTTTATGTTGCGAAGCTTTGTAAGAGCATCGTATTTTTCGATATTTCTGCGTTCTTCGTTTAATATTTCAAGCTGTTCCGCAGCAGACGCCATATCTGCGGCGCGTTTTTTTATCTCGCCGCTTAAGCGCTCGGTTTCCTTGCGGACCGAAAGCGATTCGGTTATTGCGGCTTCAAGCTCGTCGCGTTCCTTTTCCGCCTTGGGTATAAGCCCGCTTCCGAGCCTGCCCTTAAGCTCGTTTTTGCATTCGTTAAGCCGTGTAACCGCCTTTTTGGTGCTTACCTGCTCGTCCGCGCTTATCGCGATGTTGCGCAATCTGTCGGCAAGGATTTCGTCCTTGCTCTGCGGGAGCGTAAGCTGACGGAAAAACAACGTTCTTGCAAAAACCTCTTCCGAAACACCGAAAAACACCTCGCCCGCAACCTCACCGATAAATTCGGCTCTGCCCGTGGCGTAATTTATTATTTCAGCGTTTTCCTTGCCCGAAGCAAGGCAACGGCGATGTACGGTATATTTAGTTCCGTCGGCGGTAAGGGTTATACTGCCCTCGCATATTTCGCCGCCCCAAGGGGTATAAAGCTTGCGCTCGTTTTCGGTAAGCGATTGCATTCTTGCGCCGACAAAGCCGTAAAAGACAAATTTTATAAACGCCGCAAGCGTGCTTTTGCCGCTTTCGTTCGGAGCCGAAAGTATATTTATACCCTTTTCGGCGGAAAGCGACGCGTTTTTAAGCTTACCAAAGGAAATTATTTCTATTTTTTCTATGTTAACGTTCACGCGCGGTCGCCCCCTTTGTCGTAATCCGAAATACTTCTGTCCTCAAGCGCGGCAATACCGTATTTCAACGCAAGCGCACGCACACGGTATTCCTCGCTTTCTTTATCGAGCGAGCGCATTTCCTCCAACAGCTTCCGCACAAAAATGCCCTTTAGGGTATTGCTCTGCTCAAGCTCGCCCAAATCGGGCGCAACAAAGGTTTCGTCGATTATTTCGATATAATAGGGATATTCGCACCCCTTGCCTATCTCGTTCGGGAGAATAACGAATGCGTTCTTCACCTCGCCCACAAGCGTAAGGCGAAGTGCCGTATCGTCGGTATATTGCCTTATCGCGTTGCGTATTATATCAAGCGCTTCGAGCTTTTCTCTTGCTCCCGAAATATCGGCTGTCGCAAGCTCGTAGCGCGATTTGGAAAAGCGTTTTAACTGAATGTCCACGTTGCCCTTTTCGAGCGTGCCGAACATCGCACCCTTATAGCCAAGCTCGTCGAAGCCCCTGCCCTCGATACAGCCGGGGTAGGCGTAATAAACACCGTTTTCGCTCAAAAGTCCCGTGGGCTTATGAATATGACCGAGCGCGATATAATCAAACCCCGAATTTGCAATTTCCTGCCTGCTTATCGGGCCGGTCGCATCGCCGCCGCTCATATCGCCGTGGCAAACGAGTATGTTTATACGGCTTTTATCCTTTATGCTCCAGCCCGCAACGGGCGAGGAAAGATAATTTTTGCCCGTAAATCCGAAGCCGTAAACGTCCACGCCCAAATCGTCAAGACGCACGCATTCCCTCTCGCCGCCGAATATATGAACGTTTTCCGGAAATTCCGCCGTTGCATAAATAGAGCCGGGGGTAAGCGGGTCGTGGTTACCGGGGGAAATGAATATTTTCATATCGCCGCATTTTGCAAACTCGCGCAGTAAAAGCTCGCGCGTGTCGCGCGTGACGTATTCGCTGTCAAAAAGGTCGCCGCTGATTATAAATATATCCGCCTTTTTCTCGCGCGCATACATAAGCGCAGAGGTAAACGCTCCTCTCAGCTCGGTACGGCGTTTTTCCGCCTCACGCGGGGAATAAAGCGAAAAGGGTGAATCGAGATGTATGTCCGCACAATGAAATATTTTTACCATTTTTATACCTCTATATATGAATTAACGCGCTCATAGTGCCGCGGTTTATTCCGCTTAAGCGGTGTGAAAAGAAATGCTCGGGGTTGCATTTCGTGCAGACGTTGAGCACAGATATATTTTCTTCTCTTATCCCCGCTTCACGCAGAATAAATTCGTTCGCATAATTAAGGTCGAGCATATATTTTTCGCCGTTCGGAGTAAAAAATGCCGAATATTCCGGATTTTTCGTAATAAATTCGCCGTAGGTTTCGCCCCCGACCTCGTAACAGCATTTACCGATGCAGGGTCCTATCGCACAGATTATATCCTCGCGCCGCGCGCCGTTTTTCACCATAAGTGCTACCGCGTTTTTCGTAATTCCGCCCACCGTTCCGCGCCAGCCCGCGTGGACCGCCGCACAAACGGTTTTCGCCTTGTCGCAAAGCAAAACAGGCACACAGTCGGCAGAACGCACCGAAAGCAAAAGATTTTTTTCGACAGTCACCATTCCGTCGACTCCGTGGTCATACGGCGGCTTTATAAGCCCTCTGCCGCGGTCGTCATCGAACGCCTGCTCAACGCAGGAGGTATGCGTTTGATAGCTTCGGCAGATATCCTCCTTATGCAAACCGAAAACGCTTGCGGCAAGCTCGTGGTTTTTTGCAATATTTTCGTCGCTGTCGGTAATTTCTCCCGCGCCCTTAGCGAAATTAAGGCTTTCGAACACGCCGCTACTCACACCGCCGATACGGGTGAAAAAGGCGTGGGGAACGCCGTATTCGTTAAAAAGCCTGCTTTGGTAATATGGAATTTTGCCGTTTACAAAAACGCAATCGTTATTCATAACGTCACCAAGCCTGTCAAGATATTACTACTCAATTTACATTATATCAAATAAAACTCAAAAAGTAAACAGAAAGAGGGGCGCAAACCCCTCTTTTTTAAATTAGCTTAACTTTTATTCTTATTCATAGCACTCGATTTTTAAATCGGGGCGATATTTTTCCAAAAAAGCTGTAACGGTAAGCGTTGCGCCTTCGGGCAGAACACGAAGATATTCGCCGTATTTAGCGTTAAACCTGCCCTGCGGCGCTCTCCGGTATCCCTTTGTTTGAAGCACTATAAAAATACGCGGAACGTAAATGGTTCTGTAATGTCTTCTGCCGCTGCGAACCCTGATTTTCACGTCAAGGCTCTGATAGCGCACGGCGGTAAGCTCGTCCCACTTTATTTTTCCGAGCGAAAACAGCACCGAGCGGAAGGAAACGCCATCCTTACTGAAGGTAGCAAATTGAAGATCTGTAAGAAATTTTATAGAACAAACCGCAAAGATTACACCAAACACTATCGCCGATAAATTCGGAAGAATTTCGAGAAGATATATCCCATAAGGGTTTTCGGCGGCTTTCTCTGCCGCAAAATAATAACACAAACCGCCAAGCCCGCCGAACGCGACCATTTGCCCAAGCGAATTCAATGCATAGGAAATCTCGCCCGCGATAACCGTCCTTTTCTTCACATATTACACCCCCCAAAAAAATCTTCATCAATTTTAACACACAAAAGCTATACTGTCAACCACACAAAAAACGCACCCGACCGTTTTAGCGTCGGATGCGTTTTTATAAGCGTAATTATTCAGCAGCTTCTTCTGCGGGAGCTTCTTCAACAACAGCTTCTTCTGCGCCGTTATCTTCGAGAAGTGCGCGGATAGAAAGGCTGAGTCTCTTTCTTTCGATATCTGCCGCGGTAATCTTAACGGTTACCTTGTCGCCAACCTTAAGCACGCTTGCGGGGTTGGAAACAGGCTTATCGGAGATCTGGCTGATGTGGATAAGACCGTCGAAATCGGGGAAGATTTCTGCGAATGCGCCAAAGGGCATAATCGAAACGATAGTTGCGTCAACAACGTCGCCAACCTTGTAATTCTTCTGGAAGATGTTCCAAGGATCGTTTTCTTCGGTCTTGTAGCCGAGAGAAATTCTCTTCTTTTCAACGTCGATAGACTTGATGAATACGCTGATGGTATCGCCAACCTTAAGAACCTCTTCGGGCTTCTTGATTCTGCCCCAAGAAAGCTCGGTAATGTGAAGCATACCGTCAACAGGACCAAGGTTGATGAACGCGCCGTAGCTCATAATAGCGCGAACCTTACCTTCGAACTTATCGCCTTCTTTTGCGTTTGCGAAGAATTCTTCTTCAGCCGCCTTACGAGTGATACGGTTGGAAGCCTTGATAGAGCCTACTGCTCTCTTTCTCTGCTCGTTGATGTCGATGATCTTGAAGGAAACCTTCTGACCTCTTAAGCTTTCGAGCTCTTCGCCCTTGGGTACGCCGGTCTGCGATGCGGGGATAAAGACCTTGTTGGGGCCGTAAAGTGCGATAACACCTGCATAGCCCTTTTCGTTCTTAAGAATTTCCTTGATAGTGCCTTCGAGGAGCTCGCCCGATTCGTGAGCAGCCTTAATAGCTTCCCAATACTTGTGCATATCGATCTTCTTCTTGGAAAGAAGAACGGTACCGTCGGAATCGCTGAACTTACCGCAGATAACCTCTACTTCGTCGCCTACCTTAAAGAGATCGTTCAAATCGACGCCGCTTTCAGCGGTAATTTCGTCGTACGGGAGAATACCCGTATGCTTCGTACCAAGGTCAACCTTGACCTCGGTAGGATTGACTGCCAGAACGATTCCGGTAACCCTTTCACCTGTATTTAAAGTTTTGAATGACTGTTCGAGCATCTCGGCAAAGCTGAGTTCCTCATTTTTGATGTCTGCCATCGTGTTGTAAACCTCCTGTATTATCCCGCTGGGCGTCGATGCGCCTGCGGCTATAGCAATTTTATGTGCGGACCTTATGCGCTCCGCATAAGCGCCGAGCTCGGATGCCGATTCGACCGTAATCGAATTTTCACACACCTCACTCGCAATAGCGAAAAGCTTCGCTGTGTTCGAGCTGTTTTTTCCGCCTACCACAACGCAAAGGTCGGAAACGCTTGCAAGCTCACGCGTTTTTTTCTGGCGATTTTCGGTAACGCTGCATATCGTTTCATAAATACGCACGTTAGGATAAAGCTCTTTTATTCTTTCCTTGCACCGTTCCCATTCGGCGCCCGAATAGGTGGTTTGCACAGCAAGAATGCAATCGCCGTCGCTCACAAAGCCCGCCGAATGCGAAGTGTCGATATCCGCCTTATCGGCAAATACGGCGTGTTCCCCCTTCGCCCAGCTCATAATACCCTTAACCTCGGGGTGGTTTTTATCACCGATAACCATTATTTTGGTTTCCTTCGGCTGCGAAGCGACGATTTTATGTATCTTTGAAACGTAGGGGCAGGTAGCATCGATATAATCGATTTTACGTTCCTCTAATTCCTCGATAATCTGCTTTACCGTGCCGTGCGCACGCAAAAACACGGTCGCGTTCGCGGGAAGAGTGCTTATATCGCTTTGCGTTATGAACTTAACCCCGCGTGCCTTTAACGTTTCGTTAAAAATGCGGTTATGTATAAGCTCGCCAAGGCAATATATATCCTTTTCGCGTTCATCAAGGCTTTTGTTTATCATATCGACAGCGCGCTTCACGCCGAAGCAAAAGCCGCTGTACTCCGAAACCGTAATTTCAGTCATGGTTGTATTTTTCAAAATCCTCACATATCCGCGCAAAAGCGTACTCGGCAACCTCGTGAGAATTGGGACGTTCGTTTATAGTCGAATATTCCTCGTAAGGAATAGGCTTGCCTATGTAAACGTGCACCTTGCGGAACACGCGGGGCTTTTTGTTCTTTTTGCCGTAGCAGATAGTTACCGGCAAAAGCGTTGCCTTTGTGCGGTTTGCCATTAAGCCGATGCCCGCCAAAGCCTCTTCTGCCTTCGGTTTTTCCTGCGGGATGCGCGTACCTTGGGGATAAATGCCCACGCAATCGCCACGGTTTACTATTTCGCAGGTTTTGCGAAGCGCGGCAATATCGTTTTCGCCCCTATGCACGGGAACCAAATGGCAAAGCTTGAATATCAAACGCATAATGCGCGATTTTTGAAGATCGCTTTTCGCCATAAAGAACAGCGTGCGTTTTACCGCGCAGGCGGTAAGCACGGGATCGAAAAACGAGGTGTGGTTGGAATAGGCGATAAATGCGCCCTCCTTCGGCTCGTTTTCGCGACCGTGATATTCCGCGCGGCAAAGCAGCTTCATAAACCCATTTGCAATCACGCGTAAAACTCTGTATGCGCTCATTTGTTATAAACCTTATCTATAATCTTCGCCGCGTTTTCAACGGTTTCTTCGATAGTCATACCCGAATTATCGAACATTATCGCATCCTCTGCGGGAACGGCGGGAGCAATTTCGCGTCCGCTGTCGTTCGCGTCGCGCCACTTCATATCGGCAAGTACAGCCTCGTAAGTAGTTTCGGTGCCGCGTTCCTTTAATTCGTTGTAACGGCGCATAGCTCTCGCTTCGGGCGAAGCGGTGACAAAAAGCTTAACCTGAGCATCGGGCAGAATTACCGTGCCGATATCGCGTCCGTCCATAATAACGTTGTTTTCCCGCGCGATCGAACGCTGTGTTTCCAAAAGGAAAGCACGTACCTCGGGTATCTTGGAAACGTCGGACGCATACTTCGAAATTATCGGGGTGCGTATTTCGTTGCCGATAAGCTTTCCGCCGAGATAAACGGCGCCGCCGCCGTTTTCGAGCTTCATTTCTATTTTAATATCGGGCAGGCAGGAAATAACCCCGCTTACGTCGTCGGAGGCGATGCCGCGTTCGCAGACAAAAAGTCCGATCGTGCGGTAAAGCGCGCCCGTGTCGATATAAACAAAGCCGTAGCGCTTGGCAAGATTTTTTGCCAGCGTGCTCTTACCCGAGCCGGAAGGCCCGTCCAATGCAATTTTGAACGTCTTGTTAACCATAAAATATCACCAAGTTACGATTATACATTGTTTTTAGTAATTTTTCAATAGCTTTTTTAAAAATTAACCGTCTTTTACAATTTATTTATATTTTATCCTCTCCACTCTTGCTCTTGACAACCCAAAGAGTTTGATGTATAATACAGCCGCGGCATAAATGCCGACATTAATTAAGGAGAATTTAAGATGAAGAAATTATCTCTTGTACTTGCTCTCGTTCTCGTTCTTACCTGCGGCGTTCTTGCGGCTTGCGGCGGCAACGAAGATGCAAGCTCTGTTGCAGAATCCTCTACTGCAGCTGAATCCAAGGCAGAATCCTCTGCTACCACCGAATCCAGCGAGGCTGTTTCCGAAGACGCTTCCAGCGAAGCTGTTTCCGAAGACGCTTCTTCCGAAGCTGTTTCTGAAGATGCTTCTTCCGAAGTTGACGTTTCGGCTCCCGAAGCAGATGACGCAAACCTCGCATCCGGCAAATCCTACACCACCTCTCCTCTCTTCGGTCAGAACAGCAGCTGGCAGTACGATCCCGAAGCAGCTCCCGCATATCCCGATGAAAACGGCAACTCTCTCGTTGACGGCATTTTCGCTCCCGACACTGCCGCTTATTCGGATGCAGTTTGGGCAGGCTTCAACAGCAACTTCCCCGGTTATGAATCTACCGGCTATCACTGGATCACTATTGACCTCGGCGAAAGCAAGGATCTTGCTAAGTTTGTGTTCGGTTACGGCACCAAGGCTCTCGCTAACGGCATCGCGGCTCCCGCAAGCTTAGACGTTCTCGTTTCCGATGACGGCGAAACCTGGACCTCTGTCGACGATATCGTTCCCGAAGATAACGAAGCATCCGCTAACGGTGTTGCTGTTATCGAAGGCGCAGCAAAGGGTCAGTACGTTCAGTTCCGCTTCACTTCCGGCGGTTGGGCGTTCGTTTCCGAAATCGAAGTTTACGCTGCAGCTGAATAATAAGCTGAATAATAAACCAACAGTTTTTCTGCCGAGGGTAATACCTCGGCAGTTTTTTGCGCATTTACTTGACAGAAGACGCTCTTCGCGATATAATGTTAAAGTCTTAAAAGACCAATCAATCTATAAGGAGAAAAAACAATGAAGAAATTATCTCTTGTACTTGCTCTCGTTCTCGTTCTTACCTGCGGCGTTCTTGCGGCTTGCGGCGGCGACGAAGATGCAAGCTCTGTTGCAGAATCCTCTGCTGCAGCTGAATCCAAGGCAGAATCCTCTGCTACCACCGAATCCAGCGAAGCTGTTTCCTCTGAAGCTGTTTCTGAAGACGCTTCTTCCGAAGCTGTTTCCGAAGATGCTTCTTCCGAAGCTGACGTTTCCGCTCCCGAAGCAGGCGACGCAAACCTCGCACTCGGCAAGTCCTACACCAGAAGCCAGCTCTACCGTCAGGGCGGCCGCGACGTAAACTGGGCTTGGGACGATAACGCACCCATCGCTTACCCCGATGAAGAAGAAAAGTCCTTTACCGACGGTGCGACCGAGCCCGCGGCTGACGCAGGCTACTCCGATCCCGTTTGGGCAGGCTTCCACCACGGTTGCCCCGACTACGAAACCAACGGTTATTCTTGGATCACCGTTGACCTCGGCGAAAGCAAGGATCTTGCCAAATTCGTTCTTCACGTCGGCACCAAGGGCGTTGCTACCGGTGCGGGCATCGCAGCTCCCGCAAAGGTAGAATTCCTCGTTTCCGATGACGGCGAAACCTGGACCTCTGTCGGCGAAGTTACTCCCGAAGATACCGAAGACACCACCAAGCCCCACACCACCGCAGAAGTTTCTGCAGCTGCAAAGGGTCAGTACGTTCAGGTAAGACTTTCGGGCACTTCCTTCCTTTTCGTTTCCGAAATCGAAGTTTTCGGCGCTGCTGAATAATCGACCGAACAATTAAATTTTGCCATAAAAGTGCTGTGTGATTGCTTCGCACAGCACTTTTAAATTCCTCTTGACATAGTGCATAGTATGGTGTATAATGTGCTAAAGCATTAAAAGCTAAAATTTTCAAAGGAGAAAAGACAATGAAGAAATTATCCCTTGTTCTCGCGCTCGTTCTCGTTCTCACCTGCGGCGTTCTTGCTGCTTGTGGCGGCGATGAAGACGCAAGCTCTGTTGCAGAATCCTCTGTTGCAGCTGAATCCAAGGCAGAATCCTCTGCTGCAGCTGAATCCAGCGAAGCTGTTTCCTCCGAAGCTGTTTCTGAAGACGCTTCTTCCGAAGCTGTTTCCGAAGATGCTTCTTCCGAAGACGCTTCCTCTGAAGCAGAAACCTCTACTCCCGAAGCAGAAAAGCCCGAAATTTCCGGCGACAACCTTGCTAAGGGCAAGCCCTACACCGTTTCCGGTTCCGGCGTTGGCTATCAGAACTACACCGCTAACCTTACCGACGGTAACGCTTCCAGCGCAATGTCTTACGACAACAACTGGTTTGCTTTCTACTGCAACGACGGCGCTTCCGCTGCAGATCTTAACGCTCCCAACAAGGTTGGTTACGTTATCATCGACCTCGGCGCAGCTACCGACGTTTCCGCTGTAAGACTCAACCTCATCAACTCTTCCAGCGCAGGCGTTCCTGCTCCCAAGAAGGTTACCGTTTCGCTTTCTTCCGACGGCTCTTCCTTCGGCGATGCAGTTTCTATGCCCCTCGACGCTGTTGACGGCACCGCTTACTGGTCCGAAGGCGCAATCGAAGGCAACGCACAGTTCGTTAAGGTTGAATTCACCCTCGACGGCGTATTCGTATTCCTCAACGAAATCGAAGTTTATTAATAAGCTTTAAACCATAAAAAGAGCCGTGCAAACGGCTCTTTTCTATTGCAAAGCGCGGTGCTTTGTGGTAGAATTTCAAAAAACGCAACAGAGATATAAAAATGAAAGCATTTATAAGAGGGATAAAATCGGGCGTGCCGATAGGCTTGGGATATCTTTCGGTCTCCTTTTCGTTCGGAATACTTGCAGTCGGTTGCGGCTTTAGCTGGTGGCAGGCGTTGCTTATATCGATGACAACGCTAACCTCGGCAGGACAGCTTGCAGGGTTGAACATAATGGCGGCTTCGGGCGGATATATCGAAATGCTCGTTTCGCAATTAACGGTAAATATACGCTATTCCTTTATGTCGGTTTCGCTTTCGCAAAAGGCGGCGGACGAATTCAAGGGCATCAAACGCTGGCTTTTGGGATTTTTTATGACCGACGAAATCTTCGCAGTCGCATCGGCTCAAAACGAGGTAAGCAGTATATTTTTCGCAGGCCTCTCGGTCATGCCGTATATCGGCTGGACCGCAGGAACGCTTTTGGGGGCTCTGCTGGGCAATATTTTGCCCGAAACGGTGATGAACGCGCTCTGTCTTGCCATTTACGGTATGTTCGTGGCGATAATCGCGCCCGTGGCAAAAAGATCTTTAAGGTTGCTTTGCGTTGTCGCGGTTTCGGTCGCGCTTAGCTGTGCCTTTTATTACGTTCCGTTTCTTAAACAAAACGTATCGAGCGGACTTGCAATAAGCATTTGTGCCGTTTGCGCGGCGATATTCGGCGCGTTGCTGTTCCCGAAGGAGGAGAGTGCGCGCGATGAATAACAGCTTTTGGATATACCTTCTTATCCTCGCAGGGTCGACCTATCTTATCCGCGCGATACCCTTTGCGGCGATAAACAAAAGAATAACAAACCGATTTATACGTTCGTTTCTTTATTATATCCCCTATACCGTCCTTGCCGCGATGACGTTCCCTGCCGCGCTTTACGCTACGGGCAACATTTACGCCGCGGCAGCGGGCTTGCTTGTCGGCGCAGTATTTGCGGTGTTCGAAAAGGGCTTAACAATCGTTGCGCTCGCATCCTGCCTAACGGTATTTGCGGTAGAAATGCTCATATAAACTCTCAAAACACACTCGCTTTTTATAATAAATAAAGGAAGAAGCCTATGAAAACCATTATAAATTTATCGGAAGCAAAAGCACTTACCGAAAAATTCCCCACCCCGTTTTATGTCTATGACGAAAACGCGATAAGAGAAAACGCAAGGAAATTTCTCGCCGCTTTTTCTTGGAACAAAAATTTCAAGGAATATTTTGCAATAAAGGCAAACCCCAATCCCGCCCTGCTTCGCATATTAAAAGAAGAGGGCTGTGGGGTAGATTGCTCGTCCTACACCGAGCTTATGCTCGCAAATGCGTTAGGCTTTAAAGAGAACGAGATATTTTTCTCATCGAACGAAACCCCGAAAAGCGAATTTGTTTACGCCCGCGAGCTTAAAGCGAGAATAAATTTGGACGATATAACCCATATAGATTTTCTCGACAATGCCGCAGGCTTGCCCGAGGAAATTTGTTGCAGATATAACCCTGGGAGCGATTTTGCCATAAACAACCGAATAATGGACACCCCCAAGGATGCAAAATTCGGCTTTACCTTCCAACAGCTCGCAACGGGATATACCGAGCTTAAAAAGCGCGGCGTAAAGCGCTTTGGCATTCACGCGTTCCTCGCAAGCAACTGCCTCGATAACGACTACTACCCCACGCTCGCAAGGATACTGTTCGGCGTGGCTGTGCGCCTTAAGCAGGAATACGACATTACCCTTTCGTTTATCAACCTTTCCGGCGGCATCGGTATCCCTTATTTGCCCGATCAAACGGCGGTAGATATCGCCTATATCGGCAATCAGGTGCGCAAAGCCTACGAGGAAATTCTTGTTCCCGCAGGGCTTGGCGACATAAGCCTTTGCACAGAGCTCGGCCGCTATATTACAGGCCCTTACGGACAGCTTGTTACCACCGCGGTGCACAAAAAGGATATCTACCGCAGCTATATCGGCGTCGACGCCTGCGCGGTAAATCTTATGCGCCCCGCGATGTATAAGGCATACCACCACATAACCGTTTTGGGCAAGGAAGACCGCGCGCACGACCGCGTTTACGATATTGTCGGCTCGCTGTGCGAAAACAACGACAAGTTTGCAACAGAACGCCCTCTGCCCGAAATAGAAATCGGCGATATTCTTGTTATTCACAGCGCGGGCGCGCACGGCCACTCGATGGGATATAACTACAACGGAAAGCTTCGCTGTGCCGAAATATTAAAGAAAAGCGACGGCAGCTTTTCCCTTATCCGCCGCGCCGAAACCCCGAAGGACTATTTCGCAACCCTCGATATCGACGAGGTCTATACACAGCTTAATATCTAAAAAAGTAAAAAGAGTGAGTTTCCTCACTCTTTTTCGTATTTATAGTCCAAAACCGTTTTGTGCTGTTTTTTGGTTTTTACGAAGTGGATTATCCACAATACCCATATAGCAACGGCAAAAAGCATAGGGAGGGAGACCGCAAATTCGTATATATGGTCCCAAATATCGCCGTCGGTAACCACAGCCGCAACAAACGGCAACGCATACAAAAGCAATATTGGTACGCCCAAAATTCCACACGCAATAAATTTCTTTCTGCCCTCGGTTTTCCTTCGAGCAAGCGTATATATCATAATGACGACCGCGGAAATGCCCGTAGGCAGAGGGAACATAAGCAAAACCAAAAACGGAAGCAAAAGCCATTTAATAAAATCCACTATATCTCCGCCGGTCGCAACGAAGGTCAAGATAGTTACCGTGATAACAGCAAGAGTCCATATAATATGCGGAATCAGAAGCATATACCTTTCGGCGGTCATAAAAACCGTGCTTCTTTTCTCGTTCGATGTCGGAATATCTTCTTCCGCGGTGTTTTCTTTTTTATATTTGATTGCAAAGGACTTTTTGGTTATCAAAAGAATAGCGAGCCACAATATCCAGTTTATGACGACTAACAGCAGAGCGAACGTCAAAAGCAGGACGTCGATATCGTCCAAGATGTCGAACACGGCAAGGTCGGTTTCGAATATCGCGGAAAGTATCACAGCGACGTAAAAAGCACAAACCGCGGCGCCGATAACGCCCGAAGCGATATAAAGCCTCTTGCAAACCGTTTCTTTTCTTTTGAGCACGAATATCATAAGCCACACGGCAGATATCGAGCTTGCAAAGGGGAGCAAAACCAAAAAGAACAAGGGGGTTGCCGAGAGCGCCATATAGTTTATAAACATATTGCTGACGCCCGTTGAAGCGAGTTGGACAACCGCGACAACCAGAAATACGCACAAAAGATGAGGAATCAAAAGTATGTGTTTCTTTTTCATACAATGCGCTCCTTTTGTCTAATTTCGTGGTCATTGTACTATATTTTTATCTCTTTTTCAAGCGCAAGGTTGAAATATTTACAGATTTGTAATATAATATGAGCGAGGTGAGAAAATGCTTATAGAAGGATTACAAAAAACCACTTTGCTCGATTACCCCGGCTATGTTGCCTGCACGCTGTTTGCACACGGCTGTAACCTGCGTTGTCCGTTTTGCCACAATGCGGGGCTTGTTGTACGCAAGCCCGAAAACATTATAAATGAGGAAGAAATAGCCGCTTTCCTGCAAAAGCGCAAAGGAATTCTCGACGGTGTTTGCCTTACGGGCGGCGAGCCCTTGGCACAAAAGGACGCTGTGCGGTTTATTGAATTTCTAAAAAGCTTTGGATATAAGGTAAAGCTCGATACGAACGGCTTTTACCCCGAAAGATTGCAGGAGATTATCGATAAAGGCTTGGTCGATTATATCGCGATGGATATTAAATCGAGCAAGTCGGGCTACCCAAAAGCCGTCGGCATACAAGATATAGATATAACTCCGATGATAAAAAGCACCGAGCTTATTATGAGCTCGGGAATCGATTACGAATTCCGCACCACCGCCGTTAAGGGCATACATCTTGTGTCTGATTTTCAAGAAATCGGCAAATGGCTAAGCGGCGCGAAAAGGTATTTTATACAGCAATTTATCGATTCGGGTGACATAATTTCGGAGGGCTTAAATGCCTTTTCGAAGGAAGAAATGCTTAAACTCCTTGCGGCAGTAAGAGAGTACATTCCAACAGCCGAAATTCGCGGCTTGTAACCCCGTGGAAAAAATAACCAAAAACAACACAGGATATTGTGCATTCTAACAAAACCACAATATCTTGTGTTTTTCTATTGACAATATCTCAATATTATGGTATGCTCTATCTTGCCGACCGACGCGTTAACCTGCGTCCGGATGATGAATAAAAAAGAAAAATTTACACATAGAAAGGTAACAGATTATGTATCAGGTTGTTAAAAGGAACGGCAAAACAGCCGAATTCGACATCAAAAAGATCGCCGCTGCTCTTACCAAAGCGTTCGAAGCCTGCGGCAGACCCACTCACCCCAGCGTTATCGATTTCCTCGCACTCAAAGTTACCTCCGATTTTGAAACCAAGATCAAGGACGGACTTATTGCAGTCGAAGATATTCAGGACTCCGCCGAAGCGGTGCTCGCACAGGCGGGCTATGCAGACGTAGCTAAAGCATACATTCTTTACCGCCGTCAGCGCGAAAAGCTTCGTAATATGAAGTCCACAATGCTCGACTACAAGGCATTGGTCGACAAATACGTTAAAAACGTTGACTGGCGCGTTAAGGAAAACTCCACCGTTACCTATTCGGTCGGCGGTCTTATCCTCTCTAACTCGGGCGCGATTACCGCAAACTACTGGCTTTCCGAAATTTACGACGACGAAATTGCCAACGCGCACCGCAACGCAGACATTCACATTCACGACCTTTCGATGCTCACCGGCTATTGCGCAGGTTGGTCGTTAAAGCAGCTCATTCAGGAAGGCTTGGGCGGTGTTCCCGGAAAGATCACCTCTTCCCCCGCAAGCCACCTTGCAACGCTTTGCAACCAGATGGTAAACTTCTTGGGTATTATGCAGAACGAATGGGCAGGCGCGCAGGCGTTCTCCTCGTTCGATACCTACCTTGCACCCTTCGTTAAGGTAGATAACCTTACCTACGATCAGGTTAAAAAGTGCATCGAATCCTTTATCTACGGCGTTAACACTCCCTCGCGTTGGGGTACTCAGGCACCCTTCTCGAACATCACGCTCGACTGGACCGTGCCCAACGACTTAGCAGAGCTTAACTGTATCGTCGGTGGCAAGGAAATGGACTTCAAGTACAAGGACTGCAAAGCCGAAATGGATATGATAAACAAGGCGTTTATCGAAATTATGATCGAAGGCGATGCAAACGGCAGAGGCTTCCAGTATCCTATCCCCACCTATTCCATTACCGCAGATTTCGACTGGTCGGAAACCGAAAACAACAAGCTTCTTTTCGAAATGACCAGCAAATACGGCACCCCCTACTTCTCCAACTACATCAACAGCGATATGGAACCCAGCGACGTTCGTTCGATGTGCTGCAGACTTCGTCTTGACCTCCGCGAGCTTCGCAAAAAGTCGGGCGGCTTCTTCGGCAGCGGTGAATCCACCGGTTCTGTCGGCGTTGTAACTCTTAATATGCCGCGTCTTGCTTATCTTTCGGCGGACGAAGACGATTTTATGAAGCGTCTTGACCACCTTTTAGACGTTGCGGCACGTTCGCTCAAGGTAAAGAGAACTATTATCACCAAGCTTCTTGACGAAGGTCTTTACCCCTACACCAAGCGTTACCTCGGCACCTTCGACAACCACTTCTCGACCATCGGTCTTGTAGGTATGAACGAAGCGGGCTTGAACGCAAAGTGGATCCGCAAGGATATGACCAGCGTAGAAACTCAGGAATTCTCCAAGCGCGTTCTTAACCACATGCGTGAAAGACTTTCCGACTATCAGGAAAAATACGGCGACCTTTACAACCTCGAAGCTACTCCCGCAGAATCGACCGCATACCGTCTTGCAAAGCACGACGTAAGCCGTTATCCCTCCATTGTGACCGCAAACGAAAACGGCACCCCCTACTACACCAACTCCTCTAACCTTCCCGTTGGCTATACCGACGATATCTTCGAAGCACTCGCAATTCAGGACGATCTCCAGACCCTTTACACCTCGGGTACCGTGTTCCACGCGTTCCTCGGTGAAAAGCTTCCCGATTGGAAGGCTGCGGCAAACCTCGTTCGCAAGATTGCCGAAAACCACAAGCTTCCCTACTATTCCATCTCGCCTACCTATTCTGTATGTAAGAATCACGGCTATATCGCGGGCGAGCACTTCACCTGCCCCGAATGCGGCGAAACCGCAGAGGTTTACAGCCGTATCACCGGCTACTACCGCCCCGTTCAGAACTGGAACGACGGTAAGGCGCAGGAATACAAGGATCGCGTTCAGTACGACGTTTTGAACAAAAACGAGGTACACGCTCCCAACGCACGCAAGGAAGAAGCTTGCACCTGCGAAGCAACGGTGGAAGAAACCATTCTCTTCGCTACCAAAACCTGTCCGAACTGCCGTATCGCGGCTTCGCTTCTCGATAAGGCAAACGTAAGCTACCGCAAGGTCTATGTTGAAGACGAGCCCGAGCTTGCAAAGCAGTTGGGTCTTAAGCAGGCACCCACACTCGTTGTCGGCGGCGAAAAGATAGTTAACGTTTCGAATATTAAAAAATACCTTGGCAATTAATTAGCCCCCAAAAAACAACAAACCCCCGAAGAGCAATTTTCGGGGGTTTATAAATGAGGTAATTCATAATGAAGGACATAATCATAATCGGCGCAGGTCCCGCAGGCCTCACCGCCGCAATATACGCGCTCCGCGCGAACAAAAGCGTACTTATTCTCGAAAAATCGAGCTTCGGCGGACAAATGACCTTCTCGCCGAAGATCGAAAACTACCCCGGCTTCCTTTCTGTTTCGGGCACAGAGCTTGCCGACAGCCTTGTAGAGCAGGCACTCGCCCAAGGCGCAGAGGTCGAGCTCGAAGAGGTCGAGGGTATTACCCTCAACCCCGACGGTACAAAAACGGTCAAAACCGACAGCGGCGAGCATACCGCAAAATCGGTTATTATCGCAACGGGCGCAAAGCACAGGCTTTTGGGTGTCAAGGGCGAAACCGACCTTATCGGCAACGGCATCTCCTTCTGCGCGGTGTGCGACGGCGCGTTCCACGCAGGCAAGAAGATAGCGGTTATCGGCGGCGGCAACTCCGCTTTGCAGGAGGCTATATTGCTTTCCGACGTTTGCGCAAGCGTTACCGTTATCCAAAACCTCGATAACTTCACAGGCGAAAGCCGTCTTGCCGAGCAGTTAATGGCAAAACCCAACGTAAACGCGATATTCGGCACAGTCGTTACCGAATTTTTGAGCTCCGACGGCGAGCTTACGGGCTTGGTTGCTAAAAACGTCGCAAGCGGTGTTGAAACGAAAATGGACTTCGAGGGCGTGTTTGTGGCAATCGGTCTTGCGCCCGACACGGCTATCGCCGAAGGGCTTGCCGAGCGCGACAAGTGGGGCTATATCGTTTCCGACGAAAAATGCCTCACCGCAACAGAGGGTATTTTCGTTGCGGGCGACTGCCGCACCAAGGGCGTTCGCCAGATAGCAACCGCAATCGCCGATGGCGCAACCGCGGCACTCGCGGCAATTTCTTATTTGGATAAGTAATTTTTATACACAAGCAAACGAGGGAGGAGCTTTTAAAAAAGCCCCTCCCTCGTGCTCCCTCGCCAAAACTTTTTTGAGTTTTTCAAAATCAATGTGACAAAACCGCTTTTATTTACGTCTTAATAAATACAGAAAGCGAGGTGTCCCTTTTGAAACGTATATTTGTATTTTTACTTGCCTGCATATTGATATTTTGCGCCTGCTACGACAGTGAAAGCCTGCCGTTTGTTTCGCAAACCGAGAAATCGGGCGCAGAAAGCTCAAATACACCGCACGAAGCCTCGTCTGTTCCAATACAGGAGACGAGCGGGAACGAGGATTCGGAAATTATTGACGAAAACACGCCCGATGAAAGCATACCCGATGAAGAAATAGGCTTCCCTTATCTTGTTATCGGCGGTGTTTTGGTAACCGAAGAAAACCAAGCAGACATCTTTGGCGACGGCACGGCAAGCGCGGTATATAAGCAAGACGAAAAAACCGTTTACCTAACGCTGACCGACGCGAAAATACAAGCCCTGCCCCTGCCCGATGCAGAAGAAATCGAATCTGTAAACGGAATATACAGCGAGCACTCGTTGTCGATAACCTTAAACGGCAAAAATGAAATACTCATAGAAACACCCGATATAGACTTCTTCTTTTGCTTCGGTATCCGCACCGGCCGCAAGCAAGCAATAACGATAGAGGGCGGAAGCCTTGAAATATACACGAAGGGCAACGGCAACGCATTTTCGGTATGCGGTATCGATAACAGCGGCGCCCTTACCCTACGCAACACTTGCGTCGATATAGACCTGCACGGAAAACGCGAGGTTGTCGGAGTATATGCCGACAGCGTCGAAGCGCTCGGCACAACGCTTTCGGTCAATGCCGAATCGAGCGGAGAGTACGATTATTCCTACGGCGTACAGACCTCAAATATCTTTTCCCATAACAGCAACGTCGATATATGCGGAATCACCGAAGCGTCCGCTTCGTTTTATAACGGACCTTCGTCTACGTCGATTTATTTTACGTATTGGGATGCTCCCTCTATCTGTGTGAACGGGAGCGGTGCGGTAACGTTGCGCGGTAACGTTTCTGTCTGCTACGGAAACTATTTTGACGTCGATGAACGCATACGCGATTCAGCCGACGGCGAATATTACCTTACCGATATATACGTTTCGGAAAGTAAAAGCGGCAAAAACGCGTTCAAGGCAGAGATAAACGAGATATTCGAAAAGCCGTATATAAAAATAACACAAGGCAACGAACACCATTACGGCATTTTGGTCGGCGATATACGTATAACAAAAACCAACTCGCACGACGTTTTGGGCGACGGCAGTGTAAGCTATAACAGCGAAAGCAACACGCTCACACTTAACAACGCAAATATCGTCGGCAGCCCGATCAACACGCATTTTAGCAGCAGCGAAACAGTTATATCCTCCACGCACAGCCTTAAAATCGAGCTGTTGGGAGAAAACCGTCTTGAATGCAAAAGCGATTCGGTCAATTTCTCGCGAGCCGTAAGCATAAACGGCAAACTTGAAATATTCGGCAGCGGCGAGCTGTTTGCCGTTTCGGGTAAAGGTAACGGCGTTTTCGGCACGAGCAAAAGCATTTATTGCTCGGAATATATTCAAAAAAGCGGCAAGGTCTATGCAATATCCAACGATGCGCACGACCACCACGCCTATCCCGAAAGTCACGGAATAGATGCGGGATCAATAACGGTAGAGGGTGGAAGCATTTATGCCGAAAGCGGAAGCGCGGTATACAACGAACCGTTAAACACCTATAGTTCCGAAAAAGTAATTTACCCCGCAAGCGCGGTTTACGAAGAGGGCGTCACCGAGGACGGACGGCAATTTACCCAAATTACAGCTAACTAAAAAAGAGGTCGCCAGACCTCTTTTTATTCGCAAAAATTTAGATGTATTATCAATTTTTCGTTTGCGTATTCGGCATAAATATCTCCGCCCATTTGCAGAGTGAGTGTTTTTGCGATAGCCAAACCGAGCCCTGTGGAATTACCTTCGGCATCGGCGGTATAAAAACGCTCGAAAAGGCGCGAAACGTCCACGTTTTTAAGCGATTTCGCGGTGTTTTCGAAGGTGATTTCGCAATTTTCGGTCATCGTAACCGAAAAATCGTTTTCGCTGTATTTTACGGCGTTCCCGATAATATTGCCAAACACTCGCGCAAGCGCATCGCTATCACACACCCGCCAAACGGGGTTATCGGGTATTTTCACGCTCGGAACTATCCCGCGTGATTCGAACGCGCCGAAGAAGGAAACAAGCGATTCCTCGAGTGCCGAGCAGATATTTATGCGCTTTGGCACAGACGCCCGCACCGACGATACAACCGAATAGCGGAAAAGCTCCTCGGTGAGCAGGGTTATGGCGGAAACGCGGTTTTCGATTTGCGAAAGGTAGCGCGCAACGCTTTCGCTTTTTTCCTCGCGCGCAAGCAACGCAAGATAACCGTTTATCGCAGTTAACGGCGTGCGCAGGTCGTGCGATATGTTTGTGACGGTTTCTTTAAGCTCTTTTTCTGCCGTTTCGCAGCTTCGTTTTATTTTTTCTATCTCGTTTAACTGTTCGTCAATCTTGTCGGCAAGCCTTTTTATGTGCTTATCCCCTTTGGGCAGGGTAACTGCACCACCCTGCGATAACGCTTTTTCGAAGCAATCGCAAAGCGAACTTATGTCGGCGCGCGTTTTATTTAGCTTAACAGCCAGAAACGCGGCGACTACCACCGCACAGACCGCTATTAACCAAGGAATATATTGCATTTTTTAACCCTTTATAAGTCTGAAGCCGATGCCCCAGACCGATTCGATATATTCTCTGCCGCCGGATTCGCGAAGCTTGCGGTGCAGGTTGCTTATATGCACCTTTAACGAGCTTTCGGTGCAATCGGGAGTGTCGCGGCTTATGCGGTCCAAAAGCAGCGATTTTGTTATTACCTGATTGGGGTTTTGCATTAAAAGCTTTAATATCGCATACTCGGTGCGGGTAAGATGCACGGCAACACCGTTTACAAAAACGCCTCGCGCACCCATATCGAGCAAAAGGCCGCAATCGTCATTAATGCTTTCGGTTTCCTGCTCTGTTTTGGGCGAGGAAAGCCTTAAATGCACGGCTATACGCGCAAGCAGCTCCTTCGGGTCGAACGGCTTTGTTATATAATCGACCGCGCCGCTTAATAAAAGCTCGACCTTGTTATCTGTATCGAGCTTCGCGCTCACCACAATTACAGGAACATTTTTTATGCTCGGCAAAAGTGCCTCGCCCGAAACACCGGGGAGCATAAGGTCGAGAAGCACTAAATCGGGGGTAGAATTGCCAAGCAGATACAACGCTTCGGTTCCCGAATATGCGCGCAAAACGTTATAACCCTCTTTTTGCAACAGCTCCTCGAGCATATCACCGATATATACGTCGTCATCGATGACCGCAATAGTTTTTACAACACCTGCCATACAAACACCTCCTTATATTACTATAACAAACTTTTCGCGTATTGTCAAACAAAAAGGGCGTGCAGACACGCCCTCTTGTTATTTCTTGATTTCAAGCTCCTCTTCGAGCTTAAGTATAACCGCGCTCATTTTAACGTCAAGCGCACAGCAGATACGGTAAAGCGTTTCCAAAGTCGGTTTGCGCTCGCCGCGCTCGATTGCGCTTAAATGACTGCGTCCGATGTCTGCAAGACCGCTTAAAACTTCCTGCGAAACACCGCGCTTTTTACGAAAACCTGCAATAACCTTGCCAACGGTCGCGGCATCAAGCGTAGGAATATACATAATAATCACCTCGCGTATATTCTATGCTATTTTTGCCGCCCTTTGGAACACTTATGTGTGCGCCTGAATACTTATGTATTATTTCCCAAATATGGCTTCGACAATCAGTTCGAACGCAAAAAACGGATGCATATTACGCAAACAGAGGCGAAGCTGTACGTAAAACAGAGTGGTTCTGCGTGCGTTCGTGTAAATAACAAAAAAAGAACAGCCGTAGCTGTTCTTTTTTTATTCGGTCTGCGCCGTTTTTAATACGATGAATTGCGTTTTTTTGAGGACACTTGCCTCGAAAAAACTCCTATGATATCCGCGAGTGTCGAGTAAAGCGAGGCGCGAGATGCGAGCAAACGTACATCCAACCCCCGCTGCGCGGAAAATCCGCCCGAAAACCGCGTTTTCGGGCGAGAGCGGAGCGATTAAAGCACGCCTTGAGCTTTCATTGCGTCTGCAACCTTCAAGAAGCCCGCAATATTAGCACCTGCAACGAGGTTGTCTTCGCTGTTTGCGTATTCCTTTGCTGCCGCAGTTGCATTTTCGAAGATGCTCTTCATAATGCCGCAAAGCTTTGCATCGACCTCTTCAAAGGTCCAGGAAAGACGCATAGAGTTCTGGCTCATTTCAAGACCGGAGGTAGCAACGCCACCTGCGTTTGCAGCCTTTGCAGGGCCAAAGTAAATGCCGTTTGCGAGGAATGCTTCGATAGCTTCGGGAGTAGAGGGCATATTTGCGCCTTCTGCTACATACTTAACGCCGTTTGCGATAAGAGCCTTTGCATCGTCGCCGTTAAGCTCGTTCTGGGTAGCGCAAGGAAGAGCGATATCGCACTTAACGGTCCAGATGCCCTTGCCCTCGGTGTAGGTTGCGCCTTCAACGCGGGAAGCGTATTCCTTAATTCTGCCGCGTTCAACCTCTTTGATCTGCTTAACAACGTCGAGCTTAATGCCGTTGGGGTCGTAAATATAGCCGTTCGAGTCGGACATAGCAACAACCTTTGCGCCGAGCTCGGTTGCCTTTTCGCATGCGTAAATAGCAACGTTACCCGAACCCGAGATAACAACAGTCTTACCGTTGAAGCTGTCGTTCTTCTTTTTGAGCATATTGTCGGTAAAGTAGCAAAGACCGTAGCCGGTAGCCTGAGTTCTTGCGAGCGAGCCGCCGTAGGAAAGACCCTTGCCGGTGAGAACGCCGGTGAATTCATCGCGAATTCTCTTGTACTGACCGAACATATAACCAACTTCGCGCGCGCCAACGCCGATATCGCCTGCGGGAACGTCGGTATCGGGACCGAGATACTTCTGAAGCTCGGTCATAAATGCCTGACAGAAGCGCATAATTTCGTTATCCGACTTGCCCTTGGGGTCGAAGTCTGCGCCGCCCTTACCGCCGCCCATAGGAAGACCGGTAAGAGAGTTTTTAAAGGTCTGCTCAAAGCCAAGGAACTTAATTACAGAGGAGCAAACGCTGGGATGGAAGCGGCAACCGCCCTTGTAGGGGCCGATAGCGCTATTGAACTGAACGCGGAAGCCGCGGTTTACCTGAACGTTGCCGTTATCGTCAACCCAAGCAACGCGGAACTGAATAAAGCGTTCGGGTTCTACGATACGGTCCATAACGCCTGCCTTAACAAGGTCGGGGCGCTTTTCGATAACGGGAGCGAGAGATTCAAAAACCTCGCCTACGGCTTGAAGGAATTCCTTTTCGCCTGCGTTACGTTTTTCGACCTGTGCATAAAGATCGAGAAGATACTGATTGTTAATCTGCATAAATATTACCTCCAAACGGAATAAATTCAAATAGAATGAGATATTATACAACGCTTATTGCAGGATTGCAATAGGAAAATTGCATATTTTAATTGATTTTTTCGAGAGAAATGCGTTTTTTTGCAACGTCGACGTCGATTACTCTCACTTTAATAATATCGCCGACCTTTACAACGTCGCTCGCGCGCTTTACGAAACGATTACTGAGCTTGGAAATGTGCACCAAGCCATCCTGATGCACGCCGATATCCACAAACGCGCCGAAATCGGCAACGTTTCTTACCGTGCCGACGAATTCCATACCCGTTTTAAGCGACGAAATATCCATCGCGTCGGTGCGAAGAATTTGGGGAGGAAGCTCATCACGCGGGTCGCGACCCGGCTTTAAAAGCTCGGAAACGATATCGTTAAGAGTGGGAACGCCGATGCCAAGCTCGCCCGCTATCTTCGAATCGCCCGCGGCTTCCACCTTTTTGGGAAGCTCTTGGAGCCTGCGCTCGCTTACATCCTCACGCGTGTAGCCGAGCAGCTTGAGCAGCGAATAAGCCGCTTCGTAGCTTTCGGGGTGCACCGCGGTGTTATCCAGCACCTCGCGGCTTTCGGGCACGCGGAGGAAGCCGACGCACTGCTTGTATGCCTTTTCGCCGATACCCTTTACCTTTAAAAGCTCGCTTCTTGTTTTAAAGCGCGAAACCGTGGTGCGGTATTCATATATACTTTTTGCAATTTTGGAATTAATGCCCGCGATATGCGAAAGCAGAGAAACAGATGCGGTATTAAGGTCTGCACCAACGCCCGAAACACAGGATTCAACAACGCCTGCAAGCGAGCTGTCGAGCGCCTTCTGCTCCATATCGTGCTGATACTGACCGACGCCGATTGCCTTCGGGTCGATTTTAACAAGCTCTGCAAGCGGGTCTTGCAGTCTGCGTGCAATAGAAACCGCGCTTCGAAGCGATACGTCGAACTGCGGAAATTCCTCGCTCGCAAGCTTACTTGCGGAATAAACCGAAGCACCCGCCTCGTTCGTCATAATATAGCTTACCTCGCGGTCGAGCTCCTTTATCATACCCGCAACGAAAATTTCGCTTTCCTTCGAAGCCGTGCCGTTACCGATAGAGATTATATCGACCTTGTGCTTGTTTATAAGCGCTTTAAGCTTTGCCTTCGCCTCGTCCTGCTTGTTCTGAGGCGGGGTGGGATATACAACCGTGGTATCGAGCACGTCGCCGAATTCATCGACAATCGCTATCTTACAGCCGGTTCTGTATGCAGGGTCGAAGCCCATAACCACCTTGCCGCGAACGGGAGGAAGCATAAGCAGGTTTTTAAGGTTTTCGCCGAACACGCGTATCGCCTGCTCCTGCGCGTTATCGGTTATCGTGTTTCTCATTTCGGTCTGTACCGAGGGTGCAATAAGGCGTTCATAAGCATCGTCGGTCGCTTCGCGCACGTAATCGGTGCTCGAGCATTCGCGCGCCGAAAGCATCTGCCCGCGAAGGTAATCGAATATCTTATCCTTATCCACCTCGACCTTTACCGAAAGTATGCCTTCCTTTTCGCCTCTGTCGACAGCCAGCGCACGGTGCGAAGGGATTTTCGCAAGAGGTTCGGAATAGTCGTAATAAAGTCTGTAAACGCTGTCCTCTTCTGTCTTTGCCTTCGAAACGATATTGCCGTGCTTATATGTATATTCGCGTATCCATTTTCTGAAATCGGCATTGTCCGAAACGCGCTCGGCAATAATGTCCTTTGCGCCGTTAAGTGCATCCTCTGCCGTGTTTATCTTCTTTTCGGGGTTTAAATAGTTTTCCGCCTCGGCAGCTATGTTTACATCCTTCTTCTGCTCGAGCATAAGCTCCGCCAACGGGGTAAGACCTGCCTCCGCCGCGATACTTGCGCGGGTTCTGCGCTTGGGACGGTAAGGGCGGTAAATGTCTTCCAATTCCGAAAGCGTTTGTGCGTTTTCGATAGCGGCTACAAGCTCGTCGGTGAGCTTGCCCTGCTCGTCGATAAGACGGGTAACGTCGGCACGGCGTGCATCGAGCGCGCGGTAAAATTCAAGCTTTTCGCCGAGCTCGCGAAGCTTTTCATCATCGAGCGAGCCGGTTGCTTCTTTACGGTAACGCGCGATAAAGGGAATGGTGTTGCCCTCATCGATAAGGTTAACCGCCGCCTCGACCTGCGTTCTTTTTATTTTTAATTCCTCTGCTATTTTCGCAATTATATCCATCGAAATTTTCCTTCCAAATTATGCTATTTTAATAATAACATAAAATCCCGCAAATGTAAAGAAAAAAGAGCTGATTTCATTGAGCTCTTTATGAGCGGCAAGGTGATTTCACTTGACTTAGCATCAATAATACCGTATAATATTTTCAGCGCGATATTTTGATATTTTATTATAAATAATACAGCAAAGGAGCAATGTAATGGTCGATAAAGACGACTGGAGATTAAACAGTCAAGAAAACTATTTGCGCGGCAAAACGTTATATTTCCGAAAATGGAAAGCGCCCAAAAAGGAATGGGACCACGACCACTGCGAATTTTGTTGGGACAAGTTTTCCGATTATCCCGATACCTTACACGAAGGATATACAACAGAAGATAATTATTATTGGATATGCCCGAATTGTTATAACGATTTCAAAGAAATGTTCGAATGGAAAGAAAATAAAGATTAATATAAACATACCCCGACAGACTTTAAAAATCTATCGGGGTATTTTCTTTCGAAAAGTCGAAAACCTTATCAGTTCTTTAATTTATTTAACCTTTTCGCCGCATTTAACGCAGAATTTCGCGTCGGGCTCCAATTTGTTCCCGCATTTGATACAGAATTTTGCGTTCTGCGACGGCTGTACAGGCGAAGTTTGGGGCGCGAAAGCCGCGTCGACACCGCCGTTGTTCATTATCATCTGCTCGATATGGCGCACGCGGTTGGCAAGAATGCCCTTGGGTGCCGCGCCGTAAAAGCCGTCTATGCCGCTTTCGCCAACGTAAACACCGGGAAGAAGCGCGGTTTTTATCCAAGCTTCGATGATTATTACAGTCTTGCTTGCCTGAATTTTTACAAATGTAGGCGCGCTTACCCAGCCGCTGCCCTTTTTGTAAACGTTTTCGCCTTCGAATTCGCGGTATTCATAGCCCTCGTCGGTAAGATATTTGTGAATATCGGGCAGTAAAAGCTCGTGAACTCCGTTTGCGAATCTGAATTCCTTGTGGTATCTTGACATTTTTGCACCTCTTTTTTTATTTGTTTTATTTATTTTATTTATTCTATTTCTTCAAAGCCTACTATTATTTCGCTTCGTTTTCCGTATATAAATCTCGCTTTGCCCGTTTCGCCGTTTTCTTTTCCGACCATTGCATCGTATTCAAGCGTTGTTCCGTCCTCGAGAACTACGTATTCGCGCGTTCTGCGAACTCGCCTCGTTACTATTTTATATTCCGAAACAACGTCGCAATAATCCTCAAGCGAAGAATCGGCAACCGCGCCGAAAAACGATACCGAAACCGCAAGCAGACAAACGCTAACCGCAAGCGCGACGGCGGCATCGACAAGCACCTTCAGCCCCGCCTTCTTTTTGATTTCCTGCTTTCTGCGATTGAATTTTCTTAGCTTCTTTTCGTATTTTTCGTTTTCCTTGCTGATCGCAGGCTCTTTTTTGCAAGCCTTGCGGTATGCGGAAATTCTCTTTTTAAGGTCCAGTATAGCTGCATAAAGCGCAAGCGCGGCAAGAATAAGTATTATGCCGTGAACGATAATTGCGGTTATCAAGCCGCCCTTGTCGATAGGAATACCGTTAAAGCTTTTCATTTCTTTTCTCTTTCCGCCGACAAGATATAAAGCGTTTCGTTTTCCACGCGGAATTTTATTTCAAACCCGCCGAACGCCATACCGTAAACACGTTCCTTATCGTCGTGATACTGCGGACGCGGGTCCCGCGCGAGTATTTCAAAAAGTCCCGTCCTTTTGCTCTCGGGCAGATTGTCTATAACCGAATTTTCGTCAACCACCGCAAGCGTTTTTCCGCCGTCGGGCGCAAATCCGCCGACCGCGTCTTCTATCGCATCGGCATAGGGCAAATAGGGCTTTATATCGTAAATCGGGGTGCCGTTCATCAAATCCGCGCCCGAAACGACAAGAATATCGCCCTTGCCCTCTTTATGCTCGACGCGCAACAGCTTAACGCAGGAAAGCGCAAGGCTGTTCGGGCGGTAAGGCGAGCGGGTTGCGAATACCCCTACCCTTTCGTTACCGCCCAAGCGCGGCGGACGCACGGTGGGCGACCAATCGGCTCTGCGTGCCTCGGAAAAGCTCCAAATAAGCCATATATGCGAAAAATCGGTTATTCCGCGCAACGCATCGGCAACGCGATATTGGGGGGCAAACACTATTTCGGAAACGAGTGAATTTGCCAACCCGCTCTGGCGCGGCACGCCGAACTTTGTGGTAAGGTCGTTGTATATGTATGCGATGGGCTTTATTGTGTATTCGTCGTTCATAATCAAGCTCCGTCGTTCAAGCGTGCAAGGTCTTTATTTGTTTTGCATCAAAGCAACAAGCACCTCGACCATTTTTTCCATCGACTGAATGGGTATAAACTCGTGGACGCCGTGGAAGTTCGCGCCGCCTGTCGAAAGATTCGGGCAGGGCAGACCCTCGAACGAAAGTCTTGCGCCGTCGGTGCCGCCGCGAATAGGCATTATAATCGGCTCTACACCCGCGCCCTTCATCGCGTTCACCGCGTTATCGATAATATGCATACAGGGCAATATCTTTTCGCGCATATTGTAATAGCTGTCGCGCATTGTTAATTCAAAGGTACCCTCGCCATAAACGCCGTTAAGGTAGGAAACAAGGTTTTGCATGAATTCCTTGCGCGCCGTGAACTTTTGCATATCGTGGTCACGAATAATGTAATGAAGCTTTGCAAGCGTTTCGTCGCCCCTCATCGCGCCGAGATGATAAAATCCCTCGTAGTTTTCGGTATGGGCGGGGGTTTCTGCCTTGGGCATCATATTAATAAATTCCGCGGCAAGCAGGCTTGCGTTTTTCATCTTATTTTTGGCACTTCCGGGGTGGATATTCACGCCGTGCACCGTTATGCTCGCCGAAGCGGCATTAAAGTTTTCGTATTCTATCTCGCCAAGCTCGCCGCCGTCGACGGTATATGCCCAATCGCAGGCAAAGCGAGGAATATCAAACCTATCCGCGCCCCTGCCTATTTCCTCGTCGGGCGTAATGCAAACGGCGATTCTGCCATGACTTATTTCGGGGTGTTTTACAAGATATTCGCAAGCTGTGAATATCTCGGCAATACCCGCCTTGTCGTCCGCGCCGAGGAGCGTTGTGCCGTCAGTGGTTATAATATCACAGCCGATATACTTTTCGAGATAAGGAAAATCCTTTACGGCAATGCTTACGCTTTCGTTAAGCTGTATATCGCCGCCTTGATATTTAATTATCTGCGGATTTATATTATCGCCCTTTACCGCGTCGCTTGTATCCATGTGCGCAACAAAGCCTATTTTTGCATCATTTTCCCTGCCCGCCGTTGCGGGAAGCACCCCGTAAACGTAGCCGTCCTTATCAAGCTCGACCTCGATCAAGCCGATGCTTTTAAGCTCGTCTGCAAGGTATCTGCCCAAAACGAGCTGGCTTTCTGTCGAAGGGCAGGTTTCGGAATTATCGTCGGAATTCGTACCGAAGGATATATATTTCAAAAATCTTTCGCTTACCGTCATTTTCTTTATTCCTTTTGTTTTTTTGTTATTATAACAGATTATTAAAGCTTTGTAAAGCCAAAAGCTATTGCATAACAGCTTGATTTGTGATATTCTGTTACAAAGAAAAAACTACGGCGGTGTTTTATGAGCAACACAGTAACCGCATACAGCGGAAACGACCCTTATATTTTTATAAGCTATTCCCACAAGGATTCAAACAGCGTTATCCCCGCGATAGAAGCGATGCAGCAGCAGGGCTATCGTATATGGTTTGACCGCGGTATCGAGGCGGGCACCGAATGGTCGAACAATATTGCGTCGCATCTGCGCGATTGCGCGGTTTTTGTCGCATTTGTTTCGAAAAACTCGGTAAAGAGCGAAAATTGCCTTGATGAAATCGCTTATGCAAAAAGCCACGGCAAGCCCTCTTTGCTTATTTTTCTCGAGGAGGACGTTACCCTTCCCGAGGGTACAGAGATGCAGACCGCGCGTTTTCAGAGAATGTATTACAACCGCCAAAGCTCGATGCAAAGCTTTATCGAAAACATCTGCTCGGCAACGATACTTCTCCCCTGCCGCGGTGCGGGAAGTGTATCCCATGCCCCTGTTGCACCCATAAAAGAGCATAAAAACAAAAAAACGTTCAATAAGAATCTGTTTATCATTATCGGCGCGGCGGTTGCGCTAATAATTATAGCCTGCCTTATTATTGCGCTTGCCTCGAAAGGTGAAGACGGCGAAGGCTCGCAAGCTGTTTCGATGCAGGAAAGCATTACCGAATCGAGCACGCCCACCGAAGAAAGCCAAGCACCGACACAGATAACTATGTCGGATAACATTTACGATTGTACATTTATTCTCGAAGGCGATATTTACCAGCTCCCCTGCCCGTTAAGCGCGTTTACCGATAACGGTTGGGCAATAACCACCTCGGGATACAGCTCCGACAAACCGATAAACGGCTCGACATCCGATTCGTTTATGATATCAAAAGACGGCAAAAAGGTCGAAATACACTTTTTGAACCGAAGCGGAAACACAGCACGGCTCGACGAATGCCCGATTATCGGCATTTCGGTCACAGCGGAATACGGCGCAAGCATCGAGCTGGCAAAGGGCATAACGCTTAGCTCAACGATAAGCGAAATCACCGAAGCCTACGGCACACCGCTCGAGCGCGACAGCGCCGAACGCTACGAAGCGATTATGTATGCGAACGAAAACGAGCTTGCCGCTATTGGATTTGATATTTATAACGAGGAATATGCCGAAAACACTTGTATCGAGCTTCTCCGTTACAAATTTGTCGATACTGTCACAACCGAAACCAATACTCGGCTTCCCGATTTTATTGCCGAATACACTGCGCCGACCGAGCTCGGTGGCGACATTTTCTCGGGCAATTTCAAGCTCGAAGAAGACCTTTACCGCCTTCCCGCACCTGTGAAAGCCTTTTTGGATAACGGTTGGAGCATCGCCTCTGCGCCCGAATTTGTCCCCGCGGGCGGTGAAACCGAAATATCGCTTGCCAAAAACGGTGCGACTGTCGATGTCGATATTATCAACCTCGCGTCTTATCAAACAACGGCAGAAAACTGTGTTGTAACAAATCTTCCCGTTTACGATTCCGACAATGCAAAAATCGAGCTTCCCTGCGGAATAACGCTTGGCATGAGTGAAGCCGAGCTCGACGCCGCTCTCCCCGACGATATGAAAAAAAGCGAATCGGAGTACAGCGTTTATTATAGCTATTCAAGCGCCTCCCCGCGCGATATTTATATATACCTTTATATCGATATCGACGCAAAAGACGCCTTAAGCTATATCCGCCTTGCTTCCGAAGAATGGGACTACGGTAATTAAATATAAAAAGGAGCGTAATGCTCCTTTTTTGTTAGTTATAATTCTTGTAATACCGTTTGGCTTCTTCAACAGATATTTTCGTAGAGGGGCGATGAGTGAAAAAAGCGAGCGGCAAATTATGAAAGCCCCAAATGCGCGCATTCAGCTTTACACGATAGCCTTTTGATTTTACCATAAGAAGGAAAATACTTTCAAACAAAATTTCCTGCATATAACAAGCAAGCTGATGGTGTTCCGAGGCGAAGCCGCAACAATATAGGTTTCCGCGAAGATTTTCCGTAAGGCGGTATATGAGCCTGAGTTCTTTGGCAAGCTCGATTCGATATTTCCTTCGACGCAGTCTTTTTGTATCAAACTGCTTTAAATGAATAGCTCTTTCGTATATTTCCTCAGCGCGCATATTCACCGTATTCATTCCTGTCATATTGCTTCTCCGTACATTTTATTTAGATATGTTTTAAAAAATCGGCGTCCTGCTCTTTTTGCGTTTATTCCTGCCACCATTTACGTTCGGGCGCAAAAGAGATCATCACCGATTCATTCTTTTCGTCCACAATAATTTTTGCACTATATTGTTCGTATGAATCATAAAAATCCTTATGCTCAGTATATTGTTGCAACGATAAAGTTATAGCTCCGCCGTTCTTTTTCATTTGCTCGACTATATCGGCTTGATATTCTTTCGAATATGGATCAATGGCTGGTAGTCCGAAATAGCGTTGCACGGCATCCTTAATCTGCTCATCGAAATCGCCGAACGTCCATTCATCCAGCTTTTCCTTAATGGCGCTTGCACCGTTTAATATATAGCACTCATACGCATTCAAAACCCGTTCTGTCGCTTCGGTTATTTCGCTTTCGTTGTACTCCTTCGATTCACCATACGCCAATTCATAGGCAAAATCATATTGCTTCATAAAAGCATTCGAAAAATCACCGTCGAACGCTCCAAAATCCATAAATTGTGCCGCCAAAACAAACCCATGCTTGTTTTTGCCGTCGGGGATACGCAAAATAAGCTTGGTTAACCCATCTCCTGCCAGTATAGCGTAATCGTTTCCTTTTATGTGTTCAAAACCTTTGGCTGTAAGCTTTTGTTTGATTGGTGTTTGTATAACGGATTTTTTCATTTAGCTGTTTCTCCGTAAAACGTAGTTCAATCTTATTGTATCACGATTTCTTTGAAATGTAAATATCGGTCTGAAAAAGCAGCGTATCTCTCAAAAACAAAATACCAAGCACCCGCAAGGGGCGCTTGGCATTTTGGTGCGGATGACAGGACTTGCCCGACTTCATCCACCCCAAAAATTCACTTCGTTCATTTTCAGGGACCCCGGGTCGGAGCTGTGGCGCGGTCTGACGTGCCACCGGCACGTCATTCAACACGCGCCCTTCAAGTCCTTCCATTTTCCAAAAACAAAATACCAAGCACCCGCAAGGGGTGCTTGGTATTTTGGTGCGGATGACAGGACTTGAACCTGCACGCATAAGCACCGGTTTCTAAGACCGGCTCGTCTGCCAGTTCCGACACATCCGCATATCGTTCGCAAGGCTTATTCTACCACATCGAGAAGCGAATGTCAATATCGGTTTTTATTGCATTATCTCTGCGCGTGTGTTATAATGCATATCGTATCCGACCCAAAACGGAGGTTTTTTGAAAAATGAAAAGGTCAATAAAATATTTTGCGTTTTTTACCGCTGTTTTTATTCTTTTCTGCTCGGCGTTTTGCTTTGTTTCCGCAGAAGAAGAACAAAACGGCATAACGGTACTTTTTACGAACGACGTTCACTGTGCCACCGAGCATTATGCTACGCTCGCCGCATACCGCGCACAGCTTATTGACGAAGGTAGAACGGTGATTACCGTCGATGCGGGCGACGCGATTCAAGGTGAAATTATTGGAACGCTCACCGAAGGTAGCGCGATAATCGAAATAATGAACGCTGTCGGCTATGATTACGCGGCGATGGGCAATCACGAATTCGATTACACCGTGCCGACATTTTTAAGCCTTGCCGAAAGCGCAGGATTTGAATACCTCTCCGCCAACTTCTACGACCTTATTGCCGAAGAAACCCTCTTCTCCGCCTATGCGATAGAAGAAGTAAACGGTAAAAAGTACGCATTTATCGGAATTTCGACCCCTGAAACGCTTTCTAAATCAACGCCGACCTATTTCCAAGACGAAAACGGCAACTTTATTTACAGCTTTATGCCCGACAGTCTTTACGAAAGCGTGCAAAACGCCATCGACAGCGCAAAAGCCGAGGGCGCGGAAACGATTATCGCTATCGGACATCTCGGCATAAGCGGCACGACGGAGGGCTGGCGCTCGGTTGATGTTATCGCGAACACCGCGGGAATCGATATTTTCCTCGACGCCCACGCGCATGAACACATCGAAAGTGCCTCCTATACCGACATAAACGGCGAAAGCGTGCTTCTTTCCTCGACAGGCACGAAGTTTCAAAGCTTCGGCAGACTTGATATTGACGAAAACGGCGTTACGTTAAGCCTTATCGACCCGAAGAGCATCGACATCCCTTCGCTTTCCGAAAGTGCGCGTGAGGCACACGGCGAGGTAAAGGCGATAATCGACGGTTACAACGCAGAATTTGAATATCTATTCGCCGAAATCGGCGAAAGCGAGGTTTTGCTTACCGTTTCGGACGAAAACGGCAACCGCAGAGTAAGGTCCGCCGAAACGAATGCAGGCAACTTCGTTACCGACGCATACCGCGCCGTTCTCGGCACGGATATTGCGTTTGTAAACGGCGGCGGAGTACGTGCGGATGTTGCAAAGGGCGTGTTCACCCGCAAAAATATTATGGACATTAACCCTTGGGGCAACGAAATGTGCGTCATCGAGGTTACAGGTCAGCAGTTGATCGACGCGCTTGAATACGGCACGCACGCATCGCCCAATGAATACGGCAGTTTTCCGCAGGTTTCGGGCATTACATACGAGCTTCACAGCTATATAAAATCATCGGTAGTCATCGACGAGCTCGATAATTTTGTTTCGATTGACGAAAACGCGCCCCGCCGTGTTCGTAACGTAAAAATAAACGAAAACCCTATCGACCCAAACGGCAAATACACCCTTACGGGTAGTATTTATATGCTTAAATTGAGCGGATATACGATGTTCAAGGACGCACCTGTTATTGCAGAAGAAGGATTGCTTACCGACACAGAAACGCTTGTTGAATACGTTACCAACCACTTAAACGGCAAAATTTCTGCCGATACATACGGCAACATCTACGGTGACGGCAGAATGACAGTTATCGACACCGACCCCGAGCCCATAGTCCCCGGTGACGAAACCAACACGGTTATTTGGGTAATTCTTTCGCTCCTCGCACTTGCTTCGGCATCTGCGCTTTTAAAAGCAAAAAAATATCACGATTAAAAGCATAGAATATTTAGTGAAAGTTTTTCCATAAAAACATATTCAAAACAAACCGACCGCAGGAATAATCCTGCGGTTTTTTTACCGAAAATTTCATTTTTGTTCTTAACTTTATTTGAAATACTAATAATAAGGAGGAACGAAATGAAAAAAATATTTTATTGCATACTTTTTGCCATTTTAATATCGTCTATTCTTCTCACAAGCGCTTCGGCGGCTTCATATACCGTTGTAAAAGGTGACAGCTTGTGGAAAATTGCCGTAAAGCACCAAATCGGATTGGACGAAATCATAAAAGCAAACCCACAAATCAAAAATCCAAACCTAATTTATCCCGGACAGATAATCACTATCCCCGAGCAGGATCAATCGGTGCTTGATTACGAAAAAGAGGTCGTACGACTTGTGAACAAGGAGCGTAATTCACGCGGACTTCCCTCGCTGACAATGGATTGGGAATTAAGCCGTGTAGCTCGCTATAAATCGCAGGATATGCACGACAAAGGCTATTTCTCGCACACCAGCCCGACCTACGGCTCGCCGTTTGATATGATGAGCTCGTTCGGAATAGCATACCGCAGCGCAGGCGAAAATATTGCAAAGGGACAAGCCTCGCCACAAGCGGTTGTCAACGCGTGGATGAATTCCTCGGGACACCGTGCCAATATACTCAATGCGTCGTTCAAGAAAATCGGCGTGGGATACGTTTCCGACGGCAATTATTGGACGCAGATGTTTTTGGGGTAGGCAAAGCCCCTATAAACAGCGCGATTTTTTACTTTTTACTCTATATACGCGCTGTTTTGATTTTTAAACCGCAAGAAACAACCGATTTACCACAAAGAAAGCCCTCCGCCGAAGCGGAGGGCTTTAATAATGCTATTGCATTGTTACTTCTTTACAGATTATTCTGCGGGAAGTGCTTCTACCGGAACTTCAACGGTGCCTTCGATAGTGAAGGTTTCGAAGTAGTGACGGCAGAGGAGGATATAGTCGAACTGGTCAACTACGCCATCGGTGTTAACATCTGCGAGTTCGAGCTGAACTTCGGAGAGGGTGATGGTTTCGAAGTAGTGACGCTTTGCGAGGATGTAGTCGTACTGGTCGATTACGCCGTCCATATTGATATCGCCGAGAGCGATTTCAACGGTTTCGGGAGCAGCTTCGCCGGGAACGTCGAGAGTGAACTCAACGGTGCCAACAGGAGCGGACCAAGGATTTTCGGGATCGTAGGTAGCTACGAGGATCTGGATAACGTCGCCTGCAGTTACGTCGATAGTTTCGGAAGCAACTACTTCTTCGTCATCGGACCAGTGCTTATCACCGTACTTACCAGCGGTAACGTTGTTGATAACGTAGCTCCAGCCGGATTCAGAGGTGATGGTGATGGTTACGGTGCCGTCTTCAGTAGCGGTGTACTCATAGTAAACGCCCTCAGGATACTTATCGGTAACGTCTGCAATGTAGTCGTCGTCCTGTTCGAGAACGATGGGATCGTCCATAGTGTCGCCAACGATAGGAGCGGTAACAACTGCTACGATTTCTGCTGCGTCATCGCCGCTGTTCTTGAATTCAACGGTGTTTTCGCCTGCAGGAAGAGGAGCTTCGAGGTTACCCATTCTGTTGGGATAGTATTCTTCGCCGTTAACGAGTACGGTTACGCCCCACTGACCTTCGATGAGGATAACGAGATCCTTGTCGAAGTTGGTGTTTGCGATAGCGGAGTTAAGAGCGGGAACGGTGATATTGTTTTCGCCTTCAACGAGTTCGATATCAACAGGTTCAGCGGGAACTGCTACGCCGTAAACTTCGATTTCGTTAAGGAAGGAGAACGGAGCACCGATCTTCATTTCGAGTTTAATGTAGCGACCGGTTGCTTCGAGATTTTCAAGACCGGTCCAGTAAGCTGCGGACTGAACGTCCTGAAGCTCAACTGCGCCAAGCTCGGTCCATTCTTCGCCGTCTGCGGATACGTAGAATTTAACGTATTCGGGTTTAGCAACGCCGGAAGTGGTTTCGTTGATGAGGTTAACTGCAACCTTGCTGATATTGAAATCGCCTGCAAGGTCGATGATAGCAGTACCAATGCCGTCAACAGTGCTTGTTCCATTGAATACAAACCATCTGTTGTCGTAAGCCATACCGCCGTATGCATTACCGTCGGTGAGGTTAGCATTGTAGGTGCTGTCTTCGGTGCCGGAAATGGTGTAATCCTTGTTAAGTGCTACGTTTACGGGAGCGTTGGGATCGATCCACTTTTCTGCGTATGCGTCAGCATCGGTAGTGTGGTTAGCAAAGTCAACGCCAACGAAGTTAACGATGTCGCCAACCTTAAGTTCGTTCATGAATGCGAGTGCGTATGCGCCTGCGGATTCGGGTTCGTCGCCTGCGCTGGACCATGCTGTCCAAACAAAGCCGTTTTCGGGAATTTCAAGGAATGCTGCTTCACTGGGAGCTCTGATAGCAACTACTTCGTAGTAGCCTTCCATATCTGCAACGGGTGCAAACGAGGTGTGGATCCACCACATAAGACCGCTGTTTGCATAGATATCAGCGTCATCATAGATGAATGCGCCGGTTGCGCCGCCGATAGCAGTGCCGTATTTTTCGGGGTTCCAGTCGGTAACTACGTTAGAAGTTACGGGAGGAACGTATTCGTCAACTGCAACTTCGGTAAGCGCTACGAATTCCCAGAAAATCTTGCCGCCGGAGGGTTCTTCGCCGAGAATTCCGGTGGAGGAGCCTACGTAGAAAGATGCTTTAACGTAAGCAGCGTCAACTGCATCGAATTCAAATACGTTAGATACGGTGCCGTAGATGTCGGAACCGGTGCTGCCGAGCTCGGCTGCAACGAGATCAAAGCTACCTACTTCGGTATAGGTTTCGCCGTCGGTGGATACTTCGATAAGTACCTTGCCTTCGGGATAACCGATCATATAAGCGCCGTTGTGATAGAAATCAAGAGTAAGAGAATCGATCTTAAGGGTTTCGCCAAGAGCATAAAGAACGGTAACGTCCATGCCCTTAACGGTAGCTTCTGCGTTCTGAATCAATTTAGCACCAGCGGAGGTTTCGCCCCAGTTGGTGGTGAAGCCGCTTACGCCGTCGGTGAGAATTGCATTGTCGTTAACGTTTACTTCTACCTTGAAGTTGTCAACAACGGGATCGTCACCGGGATCGTTTTCGGTAACTTCGGTACCCCAAGCTTCAAGCTCGGAGATGAATACCATAGTCTTGCCAGTTCTGGGAGCCATTTCAAATCTGATGTCGGTTGCTTCAACTGCAGTATCTACAACAAATTCAACAGAGCTGATAATGAAGTCGTTTTCTTTCTGGTTTTCGTCGGTTTCGGTACTTACGAAGGTTTCACCAAACTGAACCCATTCGCCGTCGCCGTTCTTGTAGAATGCCTTGATGGTAGCGGGTTCACAAATGCCGGAGCCGGTAGCGCCGTTTGCATAGTAAACAACGATCTTATCAATAGCATAAGTAGCGTCTAAAGCGCCTTCCAATTCGAGAGTAGCGCCGCTAAGACCGCCGAAGCCAGCTACCTTATCGTTTGCATAAAGTGCGCCTTCGAGGTTTTCAGCGGTGATATAGTAACCGTCGGTAAGTTCGGAACCGTCGGTAGCTACAGAGCCGTAGGTATAATAGGTACCGGTGAGCTTGTCGAATGCAACGCCGAGAAGTACGTTGGTAGAGTCCTCGGGTTCGGGAGTAGTTGCTTCCCACTTTTCAACGGTAGCGTCCTTTGCACCGAAGCCGTTTTCGAAGTCGAAACCGGTGAATTCATAGGTTTCGCCAACGGACATGGTAGCAAAGAGGTTGATAGCTGCTTCTGCAGCGGAGCCTTCTTCAGCGTTGTTGTATGCAACCCAGATGAAGCCGCCTTCGGGGAATTCAGCGGAATCAACGATTTCGTATACGTTGTCTTCGCCTTCAACAGGAGCAAATGCAACTTTAGTGTAGTTGGAATTGATGAAGTTATCCAAAGCTATCTGGTAAGCTTCAGCAGTGGTGAACGCGAACGAGCCTGCGCCTCTGCCGTAACGGGATTCCCAATATTCGGTAATGTTGAAGTCGGTGATAACAGACGAGGGTTCAACGTTATCGAATTCAAATACTTCGGTAAGACCGAAGAATTCCCACATGGGCTTAGCAGTACCATCGGTATAGCCGTTTTCTTCGGTGAAGGGGCTTTCGGGATAGTAGAACTGAATCTTAACGTACTTGTAAGTCTGAGCACTTTCAAGCTTGATTTCTGCTACAACAGTACCGGGAACGGTAGGATCTGCGTCGTCAAACTGAGTATAAGCATCGGGAATGGTTTCGCCATAACCGAGTTCATAGTAACCGGAAACCCAGTTAATACCGTCGTTGGAGAAGTATACGTCTTCTTCAGTCGGGAAGCCGATCATAGAGCCAACGTCGGAATAAAGACCAAATCTGATAGTGTTATAGGGGTCGGGAGTGCCGTCAAACTTCCAAATGAAGTTTGCCTCACCGTAGGAGCCGTCAACAGCTGCGTTCTTGTTCTGAACGAGAACAACGCCGTCGTGCTTGCCGCCCCAGCCTTCAGCTTCGAGAGCCCAATCGCCGTCGGTAAGGAGATCGATAGCGGTTTCTTCATCGATGAGAAGAGTTTCGTTATCGCTGAGTTCGATATTGAGGCCGGTGTTGTAGGGGCCTTCATCTTCGCCGGGATCTTCGCCGGGATCTTCTTCGAATGCAACGTTAGAGAAGTTAACGGTAGATACACCGTCAACGATAAGGTTGTTCGCGGAAGCATTGGTGAAATCAAATCCGGAAGCATAAAGCTTATCGTCAACTTCGAGAGCCGAAATGATAGCCTTTGCGTCAGCATAGGTTTCGGTGCCACTGAAAACGAGGAATACGATCTCGTTTGCATTGAATGTCCAAGCCTCGTATGCCTTGGAGCCGCTGACGTCAGTATCGTTAACGATGAATGCGCCTTCGGTTTCATTCCATTCAGCTTTTACCTTGAACCACCATTCAAACCAAGCACCACCTACTGTGCTTGCAACGTTAGCGCCGTCGCCGTAAGCGAGGATAACGGGATAACCGTCGTTGCCCCAGCCGTAAGCGTTGATGGAGCCAACAGGAATGGTGTAGGGTACAACCTCATCTTCGCCGCCTTCTTCTTCGACTTCGCCGATTACGATGCCGTCGGTTTCCCAGATTTCAAGCTTGGTGGGAGAGGAGGTATTGTTGTTAGAGTGCAAGCAGTAGTTAGTAACTACCTTATTGGATGCAGAAACGAGAACCTTGAAGTTTTCTGCTTCGTAACCGAGAACCTCGATAGGAAGAACAACTTCAACTTCTGCGCCGTCTGCAGTTTCAACAACAGTTACGGTGAAGGGCTTATCAGCTACATCGTAGCCATACTGATAAGGCTTCGCTTCGCCGTTAGCACGGAGTTCTGCGAGCCATTCAGAGCCGTTGTAGGATACGTCCATAAGGGTATCCCAGCCCTTGTCGGTATTGGGATTCTTGAACCAAATTCTGAAGTTGGTGCCGTTGCCGTTACCGAAGGAAGCGTCGGTGCCGGTAAGAGTACCGCGGTACTTAATACCGATATTTACGTTTTCGCCTTCTTCTTCGATAGCGTAGGAGTAGTCAAAGAGTTCTTCAGCGGGAACTACTTTGCTTTCCTGCCAAATACCGTTTTCGTCAACTTCCAACCATTCATCAACCCAATCAAAGGTGATGGAAGGATCAACAGGATCTTCGCCGGGATCTTCTTCAGTTGCTTCAACGCCGTAAACTTCGATTTCGTTAAGGAATACGAACGTATCCGCAAGACCGAGTTCAACCTTAACGAAGCTTGCGGTGCCTTCAACTGCGCCTTCTACAGAGTAAGCAACACCCTTGGTGGTAGAAGCGGGAATAGCAAGGTCAAATGCTTCGCCCCAAGTTTCGCCGTCTTCGGAAAGGTATGCCTTTGCGAAGGTAGGCTTGCTGATGCCGGAGCCGCCATCGTTATCAACAACGTTAATCTTAACTTCGCTGATATCGTAGTTGCCTGCGAGATCAATGATAGCAGTACCAACCTTATTAGGTGCGTTGATGATGCTTTCATCTTCGCCGTTGCAATAGAAGCCAAACCATTCGTCGTGAACGTACGAAAGTGCTTCCTTTGCGATACCGTCTGTGAGTTCTGCGTAATAAGAGGTACGCACGCCACAGCCGGAAATGGTGTATTCCTTGCCAAGAGCTACGTTGGTAGGCTCATCAGCCAAGGCAAGAAACGTAAAGGAGCTAAGCAACATAGCGCAAACTATAACCAAGCTCAACAGTTTCTTGAACGTGAATTTTTGTTCCATAATTTCCTCCTTGTTTTTTTAAGGGTCCGACGCCGTTTCAGCGAGGCTTGGAACGGTCCCCGTTTGCGTTACGTCGAATTCCTTTTTAATCTGCCGTAAATCATACGGCAATTATAGTGATATTATATTAACACACATTTTTCAACTTTGCAATAGTTTTTTGACATTTGTACCAAAAATATCACTTTTCGACAAAACATAGAAGTGTTATTGCACGAAATACACAAATCGCGTTAATTTGCTAAAAAATCACAACAAAAAAGAAAGCGTGCTTCTGCACGCCTTCCTTTATTTCGTTTTATATCAGCCCGCCCAGAGTCTTCATCGTCTTTAAAAGCATGCCTTTATTTTCGGGCGAAATTCCCGTTAACGGTGCGCGAAGTATATTTTCACAAAAGCCCATTTCGGCAAGCGCGGCTTTAATGGGTATCGGATTAACTTCGCATCTTAACGCATCGCAGAGCGGAATAAGCTCGGTTTGCAACGCGCTCGCGCGGGCGATATCGTTATCGAAAAACAGAGTGCAGAGCCTTTTTACCTCAGCGGGAATTATATTCGACATTACCGAAATTACCCCTTTGCCGCCCAGCGACAGCACGGGCAAAATTCTGTCGTCGTTGCCCGAATACACGGGAAGCTCGTCGCCGCAAAGCGAAATAATGCGCGCCGTATCGGAAATGCTGTCGCCCGCATCCTTTATGCCGAGCGCAAGTTTGTTTTCGGCTATACGCGCCGCCGTTTCGGGCTCGATCTTCATACCCGTGCGCGCGGGGACGCTGTATGCGATAAACGGCAGGTTTGACGCCGAAGCAATATCGTTGTAATAGGCAACCAGCCCCTTTTGCGTACATTTATTATAATAAGGCGTTACGGCGAGTATCGCGTCCGCCCCGACGCTCGCGGCGTATTCCGAAAGCGCGGCTGCGCGCTTCGTATCGTTGCAGCCCGTCCCTGCGATAACGGGTACGCGGTTTCTTACCTGCTTTACGGTAAAGGCGATAAGCTCTTTCTTCTCGGCATCGGTAAGCGTAGAGGATTCGCCCGTTGTGCCGCAGACGACAAGGGCATCGATACCGCAAGAGAGCTGGTAATCTATCATTTTTGCAAGAGCGATATAATCTATGCCGTTTTCGAGAAACGGAGTGGCAAGCGCTGTCGCCGCGCCACGGAAAACAAGTGATTTTTTCATACGGGATTTTCCTTTTCTGTTGAATTTTGGGTTACGGTGTTGTATAATACAAAAAGCACTATACATATTCACTACAGTATATTCGACGGCAAAGGAAACCGATATGGATCTTTTAAAGCGTTCTACATATTATTACGACCTTCCGCAGGAGCTTATCGCACAGACCCCGAGCACGGTGCGCGACCAATCACGGCTTTTATGCCTTGACAAAGCAAGCGGCAGGACCGAGCACAAGACCTTTTGCGATATTATAGATCATCTAAACGCGGGTGACTGCTTGGTTATTAACGACACGCGCGTTATCCCCGCGCGTCTTTTCGGCTTTGCCGAGGGCCGTGTCGGCGAAATAGAAACGGTTTTACTTTCGCGCGATGAAGAAGCCGAGGGCGAGGTTTGGAAATGCCTTACACGCCCCGGCAAAAAAACAAAAATCGGCCAAAGAATTATTTATTCCGAAGAGCTTTCGGGAGTTGTTACAGATATTCTCGACGGCGGTTTGCGCGTTATCCGCTTTGAATACCAAGGTGTTTTTGCCGAAATATTAGACAGAATCGGTCTTATGCCTTTGCCTCCGTATATAACCGAAAAGCTTGCCGACAAGAACCGTTACCAAACGGTTTACGCCAAAACCGACGGCTCTGCCGCCGCACCGACGGCGGGTCTGCATTTCACCCCCGAGCTTTTGAAAAAGGCAGAGGAAAAGGGCGTAGAGATAGTTCGCGTACTGCTTCACGTCGGCTTGGGCACATTCCGCCCAGTTAAGGAGGACGACCTTAAAAACCACATTATGCACGCCGAATACATTAAGGTAACGCAGGAAGCGGCAGACCGTATAAACGCAACCCACGCACGCGGCGGGCGGGTTATTGCTGTCGGCACAACGAGTGTGCGCACTTTGGAAAGCGCAACGGGCGAGGACGGAATCGTTCGTCCGTTCGAGGGCGAAACCTCGATATTTATTCACCCCGGGGTAAAATTCAAGTGTGTCGATGCGATAATCACCAACTTCCACCTGCCCGAAAGCACGCTTATAATGCTTGTTTGCGCGTTTGCCGGATATGAAAACACAATGAACGCGTATAGAGAGGCTGTGAGACAGAAGTACCGCTTCTTCTCTTTCGGAGATGCTATGTTTATACAATAAAAGATTTATTGTATGAACAGGTAAGCGGTAAGAGGTAAAAGTGAAGAAGTGAATTTATCTATTATCTAAATATGTAAAAAGACCGTCGATGGACGGTCTTTTTGTGTTATGCACCGGTAACTTCCTTTATAATACCTTCGAGGTATGCCTTCGCCTTTAATATATCCTTTGCCTGCTGTTCGCCTTCGATTTCGCGTTCGATGGTGATATAGCCATTATAGCCGAGCTCGTGCAGACCCTTGATAACGCCGTAGAAATCGACCTTGCCTTCGCCGATAGCGGTTTCGACACCGAGGTCGTGACCGTTTACGGGGTATTTGCCGTCCTTTGCGTGGAGGTTGCGAACATATTTACCGAATACGTCAAGGCTGTCAACAGGGTTTGCCTTGCCGTAAAGGATAACGTTTGCGGTATCGAGGTTAACGCCCAAATTGTCCGCACCTGCGGTTTCGAAGCAACGGAGCATAGTAACGGGGGTTTCCTGACCGGTTTCGAAAAGCAACCACTGATTGTTTTTCTTCAAATGGTCCGCAACTCTCTTTACTGCGTTGCAGAAGGGAACAAATTCAGGGTCGTCGGGGTTTTCGGGAATGAAGCCCATGTGAGTAACAACGTTTTCTACGCCCAATTTTGCGGCGAAATCTGCACCGTCGCAGAGGTTTTTAACACGCATTTCGCGATATTCGGGGGGAACAAGACCCAAATTCTGGTGGCCTTCATAGAAGTTCCAGGTGCAGGGGCCTTCCCAGCCGCACCAGAACGCCGAAATTTCCACGCCGTATTCGGCAAGAAGCTCGTTCAGCTTTTGTGCGTTTTCATCGGTCCACAAAGCGGGATTCCAGCAAAGAAGCTGACAGTTATCAAATCCCTGCTCTCTTAAAACCTTAAACTTTTGGGGCATATCGGCCATATCGCCGAGCATTACGCATACGCCTATTTTCATTTTGTTTTCTCCTTTTATGTGTTATTTATTTTCGTTATTGGGGCAAATGGTTACGGTTTCGCCGCCTATCGCGCTTGCTTCTTCGTCGGTCACAATAACAAAGGCTTCGGGCTTAGGCGCATCGGTGCTTGCGCGGCGTGCTTCGTTCATCGGCACGCGGTAAAGAGTTCCGTCGATTTCACGGTAGAGGTAGGTGCTGTGCCAGACAGCGTTTTTAATTTCGGTATCGGTCGGTATCGCCGAACCGCCCTCGTTGCCGCTTTGGTCGATAGCGTTTACGCGCTTAAATTCGGCGTTTTGATTTTTGCCGTGACCGGGGGAGGTAAAGATCGGACTTAAAAAGTCCTCGGGGTCCTTCCAGCCGTACTTTTCACGCATTTCGACAGAGGAAGCAAGGGTGGATTTTTCGATAACCTCTATCTGAAGCTGTAATTTATCGGGTGCGGGGGAATAAACGATAATACGCAAGGTATCGCCGGGGAGATAGTAATACTCGGTATAGCTCCAATGGTAGTTTGCAAAGCAGTTGTTGCCTGTTGCGGTAACCGCATATTTGCCGCCGTGAGCGTCGTAGCCGCCTGCATCCTGATCGGTTTCGGTAATATAACGCCAGAACGGACGGAAAACTATATTACCCTTGCTCATCGCGTTGGTCTTTGTATCGACGACGCCCAAGGAAAAGGAAAGACCGACATCGGATTCGCTCAACGCGTTACCGCCAAGATATACCGAGGGGTTGTCCTTACTTTTTACGTTGGGGTCAACGTCGAGGCTCGGGTCGCTTTCGCCGTTATAGCGCGAAAGCTTTACCTCGGGAAGAGTAACAGTCGCTTCGATACCTGCCCATTTATCGTCCGAGGAAACCACCTTGTGATACCATGCGCCGCCAAAAACGGGCGCAGGCTCGGGGTTAAGCTTTTCGCCCTTAATTTCGCCCTCGTAAATATCAAAGGCTTTAAGTACGTCGGTTTCGGTAACCGTAATTTTACGTGTTTTTTCGGTCGCGGTGTTGCCCGCGTTGTCTTTAAGGCTGTAAGTCACGGTGTATTCTCCGACAACAGTCGGATCAAAGCCTCCCTTGTCTATAATAATTTTATCGGTAATGTCGCCGTCAACGCTGTCGTAGCCGCTAACACCCTTTAAAAGGTCGTATTCCTCGCCCTTTTTTATTATTACAACATCGCTTTTCGGGGTCAGCTTTATACTCGGAGGTACGGTATCGGGGGTCGACTCCTGCTCGGATTGCGAAGATTCTTCACTCGTTTCGCCGCCTTGGCAGGCAACCATGCCGAAGCAAAGAATTGCGGCAAGCAATATTAACAGTATTCTTTTCATAAATTATTCGTTCCTTTTATAAAATTCTATCGTTTTATCAAGCGCAGCTTCGGCTGCAGACTTTTTCGATTCGAATTGCGAAGCAAACGAGCCTACGGAGGTGTACGACAGATTTTGAAGAACCACATCCAAGCCGCCCCATTGGTAGACCATACCCGTATCGCAGGCGCGGGTAGGAAGAATGTACTCGTTTATCATTTCTGCCGATTCGTCGTCGCGCGTTTTCATATAGGAAAGCACGGTTTCCTGATAATCCTTTGCAACCGTGTTCTTTGAAACCGCACCAAGCACGTTCAATGCGTCGATAGTCATAGTAAGCTCGTCGCCGAGAACGCGGGTAGGTATCGCAAAACAGCTTGCGCCCCACGGATTCACGAGCGAATAATAGCTCTCTTGCGATTTTTCGAACTTGGGCTCGGGCACAACGCCGAAATGCTGTTCCATATCGCCGAGTCTGGTAACCGAGCTCAGCGAGTCGTTAAAGAATAGGACACGTCCGGTTATAAATGCTTCACGCGTAAGGTCGACCGGAGTACCGGTGACGCCGAAATAGTCGTTTGCGGAAACGTAGTAATCCTTGCCCTTAACAAATTCCTGAAGCTTTTCGATTACCTTTGCGCTTCGCTGGTTATACATCGTTATGGTCGGGTAGCCGTCGGCATCCGACGCCGCTATCTTTTCGCCCGAACCAAAGAATATGCCCCACATATCGTCGAGCTGACCTGCCCAGCCGAATTCGTCGTTATAATCGATCTTTCCGTCACCGTTCAAATCGTTGCTCATAAGCTTTGCCGCCTCGAACACGACGTCAACTGTCCATTCGCCTTTTCTTACGAGCTCGTAGGGGTTTCCGCCGAATTTTTCGGTAAGACCGTATTTTTTCCAAAGCTCATAATTAAAAAACATCGAGCTGGTGCACGCCTTATTGACCAAGCCGAGATCGCCGATAGTAAAATAAAGCTGGTCGGCATAGGTCATGCTTTCGTTAAATTCGCTGTTCCACCACGGTGCGTCTATCTGCAAGCCCTCGAGCCCGCGAAGATTGTAAAGATGTCCGCCGATAGCAAGACTTGCACCATCGTAAAGGCAGGGAACGACCACCTGATAATCTTCGGTACTGCTGAGGTTGCCCTGCATTATGTATTTAAGCATTTCGCCGTTTTTGCGGGTAGGACTGTAATACTGTATCTCTTCAAGCGTGATGCCAAGCTGGATTTCAAGCTGTTCGGCTCTTATTTTAAGGTCGTCGTTTATTATCTGCGGATAGGTCTGCTGTGCGCCTTCCTCGTAATTTACCGTGTTCGGCAATATTTCGGATTCGTAAACCACCGCTTCGCCGCAGGTAAGAAAGGTTATGGTTTTACCGTCGTAACGCTTTCCGCTTGTTTTTGCGTAATAATCGCCGTTTTCGTCGATATATTCGGTGCGGACACCGCCGCTGCTGCTACTGCTTTCGAGGCTCGATTCCGCCGCCTCCTCCTCGCACCCGTAAAGTACCGGCACAAAGACGGTAAGCGCCGCCAGCAAAAGAGCTATCGCCTTGATTGACTTCATAACACTTCCTCGCTTTGACGTTTTTTACAGATTAACATACTTCCGACTGTTTTTCAAGAGGTCGGGGAAATAAAAAACTCCTTTTGCAAGCAATCGCAAACACAAATGCGGCACCTTCTGTACGAAAGGTGCCGCAATACGACGGTTTTATTAGAAAAACAGCTTTCTTTTTAAAGTTTCGCGGGCGTTTTCGCTTATTGCAAGGTGGAAAATAAAGCCGCCGAAGATAAGCATAACGGCAAGCGAGTAAATCGACCACCAAATAAACTCAATATCAAACGTAATGCAAAGCATAAGCTCGACAAGCACCACAAATGCGCCAAGTGCAACGAATGCGCCGCCAAAGACGTAAAGCCTGCCTCTGCGAAGATAGCGCAAAAGCGTTACCACCGTGCAGACGATAAGCGCAAGCGCGCCGACAACGGGAAAAGCGAAGCTTAAAAACCAATCGCCGTCTGTCACCCAATTTATGTATAGCAGATAAAAGAGCGCCGCCGCAAAATCGCAGGGGACAAAAATTACAAAATTAGGCTTTCTAAACCACAGCGGAAGCGCAAAGACGACATAGGCAAGCAATATTCCGCCCGCCGCAAAGCCAAACCAATCAAGACTTCCGTCCCGCATATCCGAAAAAATGCAGGTAATGGCGGCAATAAGGAACAGCAGAGCCAACAGCTCGCTTTGCACCTTCGAATTCGCCTTTGTGTTCGGCTTTTTATTTTTCGGATAAAGCGTATCGGCTTCGCCCTGCTTGATGTCGGGGTGATAAACCGTCGTTCCGCAAAGCGGACATTTCTTTTCGGTATCGGCAAGCCTTACGCCGCAATTTACGCAAAACATTCTTCTTCCTCCTGCTTCTGATTACTTTCGACCGTAACGGGAATACCAAGCTCGCGAAGTATCGTAAAGAAGCAACGTTCAAGCCCCGCTTCCTTAACGTTACGGATAAAGCTGATATAGAGGGTGTCGTTATAAGACACCATACCGCAGTTATAGGGTGCAGATGCCTGCGCCCCGAGAATAAAATCGAAGCGCGTAATATACTCCTTCATTATTTCGGGTATCTTCACCACCCCGAGGTTGGAAAAGGAAAGACAGGATTTTTTCTCGCCAACGGCGTCATAAACCGCTCTCATCACCGCGTTTTTAATCGGGAGAGGAATAAGCCTTACAAGCGGGTTGCGCTCGTCGTTAACGTTCGTGGCGATAACGCTTGACATGTGCTTAGGCGTTACCTCTGCTCCTATTTTGTGGTAGATTATTTCGCATATTTCCTCGAGCGTGTATTCGCCAAGCCTCGGGTCGAGCTCGGGCACGATATACATCGAGAAATTACGCAATGTATTGCTCGGAAACAGCGTTCGAAGATTTACCGGAACCATCAGCTTTATACGTTTTTGCTTTTTCAAGGGAGTATTTTCGGCTTGCAAATCGAGCAACGCCTTCATCATTACCGCGCTGAAAAACACGGTAAGCTTCGATCCGTATCGGCGTGCGCACTCCTTTGCCGACTCGACGGGGATTTTAAAGCAGGTAAGCTCGAGCGAGCCATCCTCGTTGGGAGTGCCGCCCATACGCCACGCGTTCGTATCCTTACGGCTTGCGGGCACGTTCCCCGCGTATTTAAGAAAGCTATCCTCCAACTCCTCCTCGGAAGGCGGCATACGCCTATCGAGAACCCCGTCGGTAAACGGTATGCTTATGCCGTATTTCTGCTCGAGATATTCGGCAACAAGGTTTTTAAGAAACACCTGCGCACCCGTGCCGTCGGTAAGCGAGTGAAAATATTCAACGGCAATACGGTTTTTATAGGCAATAACGCGCAAAGCACAGCTTTGCATTTCCTTTCGGTCCATAAAAACAAGCGGATAGCTGTATTCCTCTTTTAATTTGGGAGCCTGCTCGAGTTGCTGAAGATAATACCAGAACGCACCCTTGCGAAGCCTTGCGGCTATCGAGGGAAAACGCTTTACGACCACCGAAAGCGCACTTTCGAGCACAGCCCTATCCACCGTTTCGGTGAGCGTAACCGATTGACGGAACAGGTTGCTCCAATTTTTGCGCATAGCGGCGGGGTATATTTTTGCCGCGTTATCCAAACGCACCCAACGCAGGGTCTTTTTCGCTTTCTTCGCCATAATTTCTCCGTAGTTTACACCTTGTTGCCTACCATTATACCATAGAAAAGCTTAAAAATAAAGAAATTTTTCGCGCGACAACAAAAAAAGCTTTTTCTGCACCGCGATACAGAAAAAGCTCATTTTTATTTTCTTTTGAATTCAGCGCGAAAATAAGCGTTTAAGCCTCGACCTTAAAGCTCTTACAACGTATCTGAAAGGACGGGTATAATGCCAAAAACGGCAATAAACGCGGTAAGAAGGCGAGCTTGCCGAATATTTCCGCCCGTTCCGCGTGAACTCGATCACAACGGCGATTATTTGGGCTTGCTCGATTCCCCGCTCGGCTTCAAACTGATTGTCGCCGATGCAGGTATAGTCTTTCCCCGACTTAATAATACGGTGCAAAACGTATTGTCCGTCCTCGCGGCGGTAAAGCGGAAGATCGTATTTTTTCAGTCTGCCGTCCGCGCGGGCAAGCGTAACGCTGTCCCTGCCCTCCTTAAGCATCGGGAGCATACTCGTTCCCTTCGGAGAAAAGGTAACGCTGCTTCCGCCTTCGATCGCCGACAAAATAACGGGGATCATCTCCTCCAAGCTTACGGTTTTGCTGTTATTCAATGAATCCCCCTCCTTGCGCGATCAACAAAGCAGATCGTCATCATATCATACAGCATAACAGTAAGTTTATTCTTTTTCAAGAGCTTTTTGCGATTTTAATGTCAAAAACGCGTTTTGTTTATATTACTCTTCTTTTCCGCCCTCTTTTTTCTCCCACGCAATCTCTCCGTTCACGATAGTATATTTTACGAAAGACGCTATCTCCAAAGGATTACCGTCGTATATAACGATATCTGCATCCTTGCCCTCTTTCAAGCTACCCAAGCGGTGGTCTACACGGCAGATACGCGCCGCATCGATGGTTATTGCGCGCAGAGCGCCCCATTCGCTCATACCCTCCTTAACCGCAAGCCCCGCGCAAAGCGGCAGATACTGTATTCTCGAAACGGGATGGTCGGTGGTGAGCGCTACCAAAACCCCTGCCTTCTGCAATATTGCGGGGGTTTTAAAATCGAGATTGCTCACCTCGTTTTTGTTGCGCGATGCGAGAGAAGGACCTACGATAGCGGGATATCCGCTTTCCGCGATAGCCTCGGCGATAAGATGCCCCTCGGTACAATGGTCCAACGTAAGTCCGAGCCCGAATTCCTTTGCGATACGGATAGCGGTAAAAATATCGTCTGCTCGATGCACGTGTGCTTTAAGAGGTATTTTCCCCTCGAACACATCTCTGTAACATTCCATACCAAAGTCTTCCGCGGCTTCGCTGTCGGCAAAATATTGCCTTGCAAGAGTTAATTCCTCGCGTATCAGCGACGCAACACCCATACGGGTAGACGGAATATTTCCGTTCATGCCGTAGTTTGTCATCGGATTTTCGCCAAAGGCGATTTTCATAGCCGACGGTGCAAGCACGATCATATCATCGACTCTTCTGCCGTGGGTTTTTATAAAAGCAAACTGACCGCCGATAGGATTCGCGCTGCCCGGACCCGCCATTACACCCGTAATACCCGCCGCCAGCGCGTTGTGAAAAGCGCTGTCCATGGGATTTATTGCATCAACGGCGCGAATGCAAGGCGTTATCGGATTTGTTCCCTCGTTGCTTTCGTCGCACTGGTTGCTCTTCTTTTCCTGCAAAAGCCCTATATGGCTGTGAGCATCGATAAACCCAGGATAGACCCGCAAACCCGAAGCGTCAATAATTTCCATTCGCTCGGTGGGCGCTATATCCTCGGCAATTTGTATTATTTTTCCATTATCTGTCAGTAAATCGGAATGAATGGGCTTGTTCGTTTCCATTGTAAACAGCGTTCCGTTTTTTATTAAAAGCACTTTTTGCCTCCCACAAAAAAAGATTTTCCGTGCATAGTTTTTTCAAAAAGCAGACAAACTATACTTGTATCCGTTAAAGGACAAATCTTAATGGAGAAATCTATTAAAGATCTATTAAAGGAGAATTTTTATGAACAAGGATTATCAGAACAACCAAAACAAGAACAATCAGAACAATCAGAACAATCAGAACAATTCGAACAACTCGAACAATTCGAGCAATTCGAGCAACAAGAACAACCAGAACAATCAGAATCGTCAGAACGAACAGAACCGTCAGAACAACAACCAGAACAACCAGAACAACAAGAATAACCAGAACAATCAGAACAGCCAGAATCGCAACCAGAACCGATAAATTTCATTCGGTATCAAAAAGCTCGGAAACCTTGCTTTTGCAGGGCTTCCGAGCTTTTTATATACAAATCCTTAAAATTTATAATGTTTTAATTACGCGAGGTATTTTCGTATTTCGCCGAAGCTTTTATTCAGCGCATCGTAATCTATAATTCCGTTTTGATCAAAGGAGGTAGCTTCGACCGTAAAATCGCCCTTATAGCCGTTGTTCCTTAAAAATTCAAACAGCTTGGCAAAATCGACATGTCCCTGCCCGATATGCAGGGTTTTTAAATTACTCCAATCCATATAGCCGCCCGCATAATCGTTAATATGAAAATGGCTGATATTCGGGAAAAGCCATTGATTTTCGGGCAGATAAAGCAAATCGGTCTGGTTGTGGAATTCCGCCATTTTCGTATCGAAGGTGAACTGAATATCGGGATACTCCCCAGCAAGCTCGATAAGGTGGCTCATCGGGTCGTTGCTGTTGCAGACCACGTTTTCAACGGTGAGCGTTAGCCCGAACGAATCGGAAATTTTCTTCAATTCCTTGTAACAGGCAATATTGTTGGAAATATTTTTATCCGAATCGAGCCCGCCCCAAAGGTGAAGCACCAATTTTTCCGCTCCGAACTCCTGCGCCAAAGCACAGTTTTTCTCGAACATCAGGAACGCTCTTTCAACATCGCCCTCTCCATCGCGGCTTATCAGGTTGCCGACGTCCTTTTCGATATGGAAGGTCGGCACGGCGACGGCAAGCTTCGACATAAAGCCTTTAAGCTCGTCTGCCTTTTCGTGCCAGTCGCTATACATCATAAATTCAAAGCCGTCGCATTCAAGCATTTCGCGGCATTTTGCCAAAAGTCTAAAATCCCTGCCGTTGGGCCGCCCAATAAGCGCACCCGTAGAGCAAAGTATTCTGTTCATTTTACTTTCACCTCAGCACCGAAGACTTCTGCTGTCATTTAACTATTTTAATGTGATCAGTCGCAACAATGGTTTGTAATTAATCTTTTTCACAACAAAATAAACGGTAACAGATATCGCCAATGGTACCACAAACCGAAACGGCACAGGAGATTCCAACGTCCAAAATCTGTCTACTATATGATAAATAACAAAAGAGTGCAAGCAATATACAGCAGAGCTGATATTCCTGAATTCAACACAAACGCTGTCTTTTAGATTAACGTTCGACGAAATACCGATCATAAACAGCAAAATAGCCTGAACGGAATATAAGTAAAAATATTTTTCATACAGCGAGATACTGTCATAAATCGTCGCAAAAGCGACAACGTTAACTGCACTCACCAAGATATACAGCGTCCAAAGAAGCGCTGTGTTCGCTTTGAATTTTTCGCCAGCAGATGCGAACGCACAGCCAACAGAAAAGTATGGCAAACCTGTCATAATAACGTTTCCTGACGAGGAAAACACCGTATAAATCAAATCATTGAATTTATTTATCAAAATCCAATCGACATCTGCAGAATACAGAAAACCTAATATCAAACCGATTGCCGATACAACATACAACACGTTTTCGCGATTTTTGAACAATAAATAACCGCAAATGAGTGCAGATTCTGCCATTACGAGCAAATACCAAAAAACGCTGTACCCCGCAAAAAACACTCGACGAACCAACACTGCAGAGAGATATAGCCAAGACGAGCCTTCATAAAGACCACTGTAGCTGCTTAATAGCTCGGGAAAACTTATCAAAATCCAAACAAAATACAGAATGAATATTCGTTTCGAATATTTAAGAACAAACTCTTTAGGATTATCGCATTTTTTGAGTTTTTTGTAAAAGAAAAAACCTGACACTATAAAGAAAAAGGGCACAGCCTGACGTGAAAAACAGGTTACTATCATATGTGCGATAGGATGCCCCTCTCTTATTTCTACACAATGTATCATCACAACAAGACACGCACAGATAAGTCTAAAAATATCGACCAATGAATACTTCTTCATAAAATAACACCTTCCCAAAACTCAAAATGGGTTGAACTTCACAAGTAACAACTTCAAATGTTTTCTGCAAAAGAACGACAATAGCCCTCCGCAATTTGCATTTCTACATTCCGACAACTATCCACATAATTTCGTATTATACCATAGCACGCCGCACACTTTTTGTCAACCGCAACTACATCTTTATATTTTTTAGTTAAATTTTCGATCCTGACAGCATCGATAACCGATTACTCCATTCCGCACTGTTTTTTGAGTCCTTGATAAGAATCCGTAAGCATTTTACTTGCAAGCTCCCGATCGAGATTTAAAAAGCCCATCGCCAACATCGTGGCGATTCCGTGAACATACGTCCACATTTCAAGGTGAAACAAGAATGCATGTGCACCGTCAAGCCCCGTGTTATTGTGCACAATCGATTCCATTTCGGTGTTGATATTCGATTCTTTAGTAATAGTTTCGCCCGAACGGTCGCGCATACATATACATATATAAAAGCTTGAACAGTTCCTTTTCTTCTTTCGCAAATCGGATATAAGCCATACCTTTACAAGCGGGATATTCTCCGCTTTCTACTTCTTTGCGCATATACTCTTGTGGCAAAGTTAGAAAATATCGTGAACCATCGCAACCGTCCTTGTGTTTATCTCCTGCGCTCCTTTTTTACGCACAATGCTAACCGCTGTATTTATAATATCTTCTTTCGTGATTTTTATTTTGGGCGGCTTACCGCACCCCGGTAATATAGCCGTTGTTTTATATCATTTTGTTGTTTTATCATCAAGAGTATTAAAAGTCAATAGCGTTTGCGCCTTAGGCAAGATAAAAATAACGGCAGAGAGAATCCTTCCCTCTGCCGTTTGAGTTATGAATTTGTCTTTGCCGAACGTTATACTATCCGATTACGTAAGTGCCGAAATAATGGCGTGCTATAAGAATGTAATCGAACTGGTCAACCGTGCCGTCGAAGTTAACGTCTGCACGAGCGAACTCATCGTCGGTTAAATAGCGTGTTTCGAAGTAGTGACGCTTAACGAGAATGTAGTCATACTGGTCGATAGTGCCGTCAAGGTTAACGTCGCCGATAACGCTTTCGGAAACCTCGGTGCCGTAAACCTCGATTTCGTTTACGAATGCAAAGATGTCGCCGAGTTCAAGCTCAAGCTTAACGTACCGAGCGTCGCCATCTATATTCAAAAAGCTCCAATATGCGTTGGGCTCTGCATCGGTAGTTTGCATCAAACCGACCGATTTATAGGTTTCGCCGTCCTTCGAAAGATAAACGTTTACCGCTTCTGCTTCTGCAACCGACGCGTGCTGAATGTTAATAAAGTGAGCGTTTATCGCGTTAAGAGAATATACGTCGCCAAGGTCGATAATCACAGAGCCGACACCGTCGGGCGCATTGATTTTATCCGCGGTAGCTCCTTCGGAATAGTAAAAAGCAAACCAGCTATCGTCGTATGCGATATTTTCGTAATGCAAGCCGTCGGTAAGATTTGCGGTATATTTGTCATAGCCCACGCCCGAGCCCGAAATGGTATAGGGCTTCTGATAAGCGAGGTTTTCGCCCAAATCGCCTTCAATGCTCTTCCAAACGGCGAAAAGCTTAAGGTTTTCGTTTTTATCGTAAATAGAACCCGAGGGATGTGTCGCAAACCCGGCTTCAAGCTCGGTCGACCAACCGAGGAAGAAATATCCGTCACGCGTGGGAATATCGGCAGAAACATTTATCTGCTCTCCGTATTGCTTGAATTGAAGGTCGGGAGCATCCTTGCCGCCTGCGGCATCGAACATGATCCGGTTTTCTATCGACCAAAGCTGGTTAGCTTCGCCCGTATAGTTACTGATGTAAACGTTATTTTGCGCGTCGACCGCAATACAGCATTCGGGATTCATCGCGCTTCTTATTACGTAACCGCCCTCGACCGCTTCGAAATTCCATTTCTGCGATGCGTGGTCGGTAATCTGCCAAAGTGTTACGTTGTTTCCGTCTTCAACGGAGTAACCGTAATTGTTTACAACGCTGTTTTCGGCGGAAAGAGGGCGAAGCTCATAGCCGACGCCGCTTTTCTTGAATTCAAACTGATACGAGAACTGATCGGAAAAAGCCGAAGCGATAATGTTTTGTCCGTCTGCCTCGACGGCAGCTTCAACGTTCATATACATACCGTTGGAGTTTTTAAGATAATAAATACCGTCAGCAATATCCGCATAAGTATATTCGGTGGTAGCGCCGTATCCCGTGTAGCTATAATTAATGCTGCCGCCGAGCTCTACCGAGTTGACATTTATGGTGCTGGAGGTATCGGAACGCACCTTTCTTACCTCGAAGTGAAGGTGCTTGCCCGAGGAATAGCCCGAAGAGCCCATTGTTGCAATAGGCTGGCCCTTAACAACGCGGTCGCCCGCTTTGACAAGCAAGCTGTATTGCTTTAAATGACCGTAATATGCATAGGTTCCGTCATCCTGATCGATGCGGATATAGTTACCGAAGGTGCTGTAATGCTCGCACTTTGTGGGATAAACACTAACGTGAGGGCAGGAGTTGGCTGTCGCGCCAACAACGCCGCTATATGCCGCATAGATAGTATCGTCGCCGTATGCATGAACATCTATGCCGACGTGAAAACTGCCGTAGGAAGCGGAATAACCGTAAACGTATCCGATAACGCCGCCGTTGTTTACAGGGAACAAATAATCGTATGCCGCATTTACCTGAAGCACTCCGACAAATGCGCTTGTTATCAAAAGCGATAACAGAACAAAAAGCGTGAACGTTCTTTTGAGTTTCATCATTCTTCTCCTTTATTTCCCTAATTCTTTTGTCTCTTGAACCATTAATTAAAATATAAAACAAACAACCCGATTTGTCAAGTCAAACAATAGTAACGTGCGTTTTTCGGCTTCGGGAATTATTTTCAAGTTTTAGTATTAAATAATTAAAAAGCCTTCTGCGATTCAAGCAAAAGGCTTTTTTTCTTATTCAATTATTCCCATTCATTTTTGAGATTCTTCTTTGACTTATTTATGCCCTAAATATTATCTAACCTGACAATTGGGGCGCCGATTTTCCACCCATTATTTCATTTCTCAAAAATTTTGTTGCAGAAAATGTTGCAAAATCGTCTGAGGGATAGTGTCAAGCGGTTGCGATGTTGTTGTAAATAAAATTTACATTTATATGCCCGCATTACCTGTTTGATAAATCCTCATTTACACTTTGCTGTTTTTGCTTTAGCATTTTATTAAGTTTTGCCGTATTCTTTTTGATTATGGAATAAATGATCGCCCATATCACTATATAGCCCACAACAAAAATTGCTGAAAATACGATGATCGGAATCACACCAAAGTCCAGCCAATCGTTAAGCAGATAGGTTCCGAGATAACTGATATATAAAATACCGCCGTGAATCAGAATTGCCACCATCAAAGGCAACCGTTCGATTTGATAAATAGCATTCATACCTCCCGCAATAAAAGCAAGCGCAGTAATTGAAAATATCCCAATGCAGACCTGATTTACAGATAGTGTTTCAATAGCTGCAGTCTGTTTCAATATTAAATATACGATTGCTAAAATAACAGGACCAATACCGGAAGCTACAAAGCCACGGCGCAAAAATTCCAAAACAATTTTTTTCATACTCCTTCGTACCTCCTTTTGATTTCCGCAAAACAACGTCGGGAAACATACTCCCGATAGCCGCACCGAAACACGGCATCCACACCGCCGCTGAATACTGCATCAAATCTCTGAATGCGATGTTCATTGGCAAGAGTAGATTTGTTAATGCGGATGAAATAAGAGGGCAAAATATCCTCCAAATCACGAAGCCTGTCTTTGAGCGAATAATGATTGCCTTCCGTATCAATGGCAATCACTTTTCTGTCAATTATGGTAATACATTCGATTTCCGAAAACTCCAGTTTTCGCATCTCATCATCTTTGTATCCCACAATACTGTCCGCACCGGAATAACCGCAGACAAGATCTTCTATCCGCTGTGTCAAAGAGGAGGGCGCATGAACGATTGCTATGATTTCCTCGTCTGCGTTTTTGTCGATAATAAGCTTGTATTTCATCGCCTCAAATCCTTACTGTTTTTTCATTTGTCTTAGGAAGCAGAACACAGCCACCGCCGTTATTACTACACTATACAGAATAATCGGCAGAATGTGTGAAGCTGCGCCCTCAAAATTTCCGTTAAATAACGCTTTTTCCAGTTCTGCTGCATGAACAAACGGAAGTGCATTTGCTATTTTTTTGAAAGCACCTCCCACAAGATTCAAATCAAACCAAACGCCCGAAAACCAAGCAGAAAGATTGGTAAGTAGCGCTCCGCAAATACCGCCAACCTGTTTCACTCCCAAAACACTGCCACACAAAAGTCCCAACGCAATATTAAATATTGCCATAGGGATAATGCTAATAACGGAATAAATAATGTTTACACTAACTTCGAGTCCCAAAGGAATTGCAAACAAATAGCAGATTACGGTCTGTCCGATTGCTATAGGCAGGATTGGGAGCATATATCCTAA
>JAZTZW010000023.1:0-2244 GCA_045637685.1 Eubacteriales bacterium
GAGCATGATTATGGCCAAAATTGCCCCTTCTATCTTAGCCGCTGACTTCGCCAACCTGGAGTCCGCTATCCGCGACATCGCCGCCAACAACGGAGACTGGGTCCATGTGGACGTTATGGACGGTATTTTCGTCCCCAACATATCGTTCGGTCAGCCTGTTGTAAAATCGCTTTCGAAGGATTGCGGTCTTGTAAGCGACGTGCATTTGATGATAACCGAGCCGATTAGATATCTCGAGGATTTCGCAAATGCGGGTGCAGACATTATTACCATTCACGTCGAAGCCTGCGAAAACGTCCGCGCAACGCTTGAAAAGATACGCGCGCTCGGCAAAAAGGCGGGCATTTCGCTTAAGCCGAAAACCGACGTTTCGGAGATAGTTCCCTATCTCGATATTTGCGACCTTGTTCTTGTTATGTCGGTCGAGCCGGGGTTTGGCGGACAGAAGTTTATGGCGGATATGATGCCGAAATGCGAATTCCTGCGCGATTATGCAAACGAGCATAACCTGAATTACGAAATAAGCGTCGACGGCGGTGTTTCGGCTGAAAATGCGCGCCTTTGCGTTGATTCGGGTGCGAACGTGCTTGTAGCAGGAAGCAGTGTGCTTGGCAAGGAAGATATTAAGAAAGCGGCAGAGCTTTTGCTTACAGCCGCACGCGGAGAATAAAAAATGGCTGAACAAAGAAAAACAAATCCCCAAAAGCGCCCGCCCGCAAGGCGCAAGCGCAAAAAGAAGGCGGACAATTATTTATACATAGCTTTAACCCTGCTTTTCGTTTTTATGGTTATCGCAACGGTGCTTATCTGCCTGCTTGTAGGCTGTAACGAGGAAGCACCCGAGGAAAGCTCGCAAGCCGTAAGCGTTCCCGAGCAAAGCGTTACCGAATCGAGCGCGCCCGAAAGCTCTGTGCCCGATACCGAGGAAAGCTCGCAGGCGGAATCTTCCGAAATTCCGCTCGATCCGACAGAAGCATACGAGCAATATATCGGCGTTGAATATATGGTCGATATGACCGATTACGAGCAATACGTCTGCCCCGAAAACGAAAGTGATTTTGTTTTCCTCGTTAACCCGAGCCACCCGCTCGGCGCAGACTTTGTACCGAAAAACCTTGTAAGATGCACCTATTTCCGCGAAACACAGCCCGATAGCTGGTCGAAAATGGACGCAACGGCGAACAAAGCGCTCGAAGCGTTTTTGAAGGAAGCGGCATATTACGGCTTTGACGATATTACCGTTACAAGCGCATACCGCTCTTATAATTCCCAAGCAAGCATATATCAACGCTATTTCGATAACGACATTAAGCAGGATTATAAGTGCGACACCTGCAACGAATATTTCGATATTTCCTATTTCCCCGAAAAGGTTAAAAAGGCCGAGCGCTGTAACGCCTGCAAGGGCGAAATAACCGAGCTGGACGGTGAAAAATACTGCGAAGGCTGTATGTCGGTTGCCGATACCGCAACCGTTGTTTGCTGTGCAAAATGTGGCAACGCCGTTCGCCGCCCCACCGAGCAGGAAACCGAAGCGCACGTGCTGACCTATTCCACAAAACCCGGCACGAGCGAGCATCAATCGGGCTTGTGCTGTGATATGCACAATCTGCCCAACTCGACAAGCGCGTTCGACAACACTCCCGAAGCAAATTGGCTTGCCGCAAACGCGCACCGCTTTGGCTTTATCCTTCGCTACCCCCCGAACACACAGCATATCACGGGTATTAAGCACGAATCGTGGCACTTCCGCTACGTCGGCAGAACCGCCGCGACCGAAATGTTCGAAAAGGGCTTGACGCTGGATGAATACTGCGAAGGCTGACGCTTTCCGTTGAAAACACAATAATGCTTATATACGAGAAAGGACCTTTTTATAAAAAGGTCCTTTCTCGTGCTCTTTCTCCAAAAATTTTTAGATGTGTTTTTAAAAATCCAAAAGTTTTGGGGTGAGAGCGCGAGAGAAAGCAAAAGCTCACCGTGTGGTGAGCTTTTTTAATAAATTATTCATAAAAATCCGCGACAAGCGCGTGGATTTTTATACCTATGATGACCGAAAGCACGGACAACGAGCGAAGCGAGGCGCACGTGCTTTGCGCGAGCAAACGGTCATACAAAGTCCCGTTGAAAACACAATAATGCTTATATACGAGAAAGGACCTTTTTATAAAAAGGTCCTTTCTCGTGCTCTTTCTCCAAAAATTTTTAGATGTGTTTTTAAAAATCCAAAAGTTTTTGGGTGAG
>JAZTZW010000024.1:0-5379 GCA_045637685.1 Eubacteriales bacterium
TTTATGCTTATGTATGAATTGCAGAAGTAACGGTTGTTATATTGTTATATTTGATTATTACGAGAGAGTAACTTTTATAAAAGTTACTCTCTCCCGCTCTCTCCTCAAAATTTTTAATATAAAAACTATTGACAAACAGAAAATTTTATATATACTATAATGTTCTTCTAAATCTAAAAGGAGGGATATTATGGAACGCAGATACAGCTTTGTGGAGCTTTACTATCTTGCCTACGACAACTCGGGAAAATTAAATATCAAGCTATGCCGAGAAGAGATCGAATCGATTATGAACAAATCCTACGAGCATTTCGGATTTTTATGCCGTGTTTTGAAAGATCGCGGCGAAGATGAAGATTTTAAGCTGATCGAAAAATTTATAAACGACAGCGACCACAGAAAATGCTATTTAGCATTAAAAAACATTCTCGCTTTTGAAAAAGGCAAAGAAAAATACGCGCATCTCGTTAGCGAACGTTTGAAAAACGACGATATAATAATCCTGCGCGGTGCGCTTGAGCTTGTCAGAGAGCACGAGCTGATGCAGAGCGACAACCGCATACTCGAAATATACGAAAAATACATCGACAAAAACATAAGCTCGTGCTGTATTTGCGCTTTGCGATACAATCCGAATTTCGAAGAAAATTACGAACGCATTGTCGCACTCTACCGACGTGCTCCGAAATCAAACAGAGAATGCTTTTCCAAGCTATTAACCGAGGTTGCCGCAGAATCGCATTTCGACGAGCTGTTTACGCTTTTTGAAAACGACAATTACCATAAAGTACGAATATCTGCCGTAAGGCTCGCAATCAAGTACGAGAGATACGAGCTTTTAAATCGATTTATAAACGAAAAAGACGGGCACATACGCAAGCTTGCGTTAAAGTATTATAAAAGCTGACAGCAAAAAGAGAGAGATCTATATACACAAATTTGCAGTATGTAAAAATGACACACAAGAAAAATAAAAACTGAAAATTTTTGAAAAGAGCGCGAGAGAAACTTAATGGGGTCCCCGAAAAATCAAAGATTTTTTGGGGCGGTGCAAAAAGTTTCTCTCGCATAATTTTCATAATATTCGATTAAATATACAAAACCTCCGCCGAAAGTGCTTCGGCGTCGCGCGGGTCGTGGGTGGCAACGATAAGCGTCTTCCCTGCCGTATGCGCGAGCAGTACCGAAATAACGGCTTCGCGGGTTTGGTCGTCAAGCCCCTTGAACGGCTCGTCGAGAATAATCAGCTCGCTTTTTGCAAGAAGCGCGCGGGCAAGCGCAACGCGCCGCCGCATCCCGCCCGAAAGCTTGTTAACGGGCTCGTTTTCGCTTCCTGAAAGCCCCAGAGCGCGCAGGAGCGCAACAATTTCGGTTTCGGGTACAGATTTACCCGTAACCGCCAAAACGTTCGCAACGGCGGAATACGGCTCGCAGAGCCTATCCTCCTGAAAGACGGCGGAAAGGTTTTCGGGGACGCCCGAAATGGTGCCGGAATCGGGCTTTTGCAGACCGAGAATGATATTTAAAAGCGTGGTCTTTCCCCCGCCCGATGCGCCCATAATACAATAGCCTTTGCCTTTTTCGAAGCAGGCGGAAAAGCTTTTAAGCACCTTCTTTTCACCGAAGGATTTATTTATGCTTTTTAATATAATCATACCGTTTCCACTCCCTTCATCAAACGCTTAAGCAGGAAGAGGACAAGCTTTTCGAATACGACCGAAAGCAATACGATAACCACCGTCCACGCGAAGAGGTCAGCTGTATCTAAAAACAGCTTTGAATAGTAAAGCGCCTCGCCGACAGAGCCTTCGGGATAACCGATAAGCTCGGCGGCAACGCCCGATTTCCAAGCCAGCCCGAGCGCGATTCTACAACCCGATAACAGAAACGGCTTTACCGACGGAAGCCAAATAAAACGCAATCGGCGCGAAAACGGCATTTTGAATACGTCTGCCATTTCGAGCATTTTTCTGTCGACCGCCTTTATGCCGTCGAGCAGGTTGGTATAGATTATCGGCAACACCATTAAAAACGATATGAACGCCGAAAGCTCGCTCGCTGTGAGCCATATAAGCGCAAGCACGACGAAGGATGCGACAGGCACCGATTTTACCGTGAGCATATAGGGCCAAAGCAGGGTTTCGATAATTTTAAACCGCCCTGCGGCAAGCGCAAGCAGAGCGCCGATAACAAACCCCGAAAGGAAGCCGAGCGCGATTCTTAAAAGCGTAAAGCTGACCGTAGGCAGAAAAACATCCTCCCGAACGAGGGTGAACAGCCTTTTTATCACCGCAAGCGGCGAAACCAGCAAAAGCTCCGACCCGACTGTAATGCTTACGACCTGCCAAACGAAAAGCGCGAGCAAAACCGCAAGCGATTTAAGTATTAAATTTTTGTTGCGGCTACTCATATATTTTTTCTCCGTTTAAAGTTTACCCGAGGTTTGCGCCTCGGGTACCTTTGTTATTCTGCGATATAATAGAAATCATCCTCGGGGAGCTTGCCGCCGACAGATTTTGCGTTCTGTGCGTAAAGCACGTCTAAATATGCGCTTACGGTAGGTTTAAGGTCGGCGCCGGCAAAGAATTTAAGGTTGCAATAGGGTATTGCCTTTGCGATAACCGCTTCGTTTTCGAATATTCCGAACTTAACAACAAGCGTTGCCGCGGTTGCGGGGTCTTCGTTAACGTCCTCGATAGAATTTTTGTATTCCGCAAGGAACGCCTTTACCGCTTCGGGGTTCTGCTTTGCGAATTCATCGCGCACTACGATAACGCCGGTAACGATACTGCTTTCGGGGTCTAGCTTGCTCCATTCCTCGTTAAGGTCGAGTGCAATCTGCAAGCCCTCTACCTTATTCGAAGCAACGGTAACATAAGGCTGAGGAAGCATAGCAACCGCGCTTTCGGATTGAGAAATAGCCGCCACAACCTCGGTCGCTTCGGATTTAAAATCAAGCGTTACATCTTTATCGGGGTCGATACCGTTTTCCGAAAGGATATGACGGAGCGTGTATTCGGGGGTAGTTCCCTTGCCCGTGGCGAGAATGGTCTTGCCGCGAAGATCCCCGACAGAAGCAACGTTTTCGTTCTTTGCAACGATATAAAGCACGCCGAGATTGTTAACCGCAAGAAGCTTTATTTTGCCGCTTGTGTTATTGTAAAGCACGCTTGCGAGGTTTGCGGGCACAGCCGCTATATCAAGCTCGCCCTTAACAAGCTTAGGGGTAATCTCGTCTGCCGTTCCCGCAAGGGTGAATTCGTATTTGTTCGAAGCAACGCCGTTTGCGTTATCCTCTAAAACGCCGACCAAGCCGATGCTTGTCGGACCCTTCATCCCTGCGATGCGCACGGTGGTTTTTTCGGCGGGCTTGCTTGTTTCGCCCACTTGTGATTCTGCCGATTCCTCTGTCGAGCTTTCGGGGGTGCTTTCACCCGTAACATCGTTAACACAGCCCGCAAAAGCGAATGCAAGCATAAATACTGTTAAAAACAGCGCAATAAGTCTTTTCATAGTAATACCTCCTATTTTCGGTTACTATTATACGACAAATCGCGCTGTTGTTGCGTTGCGGTTGCAACGTTATTTAAGGATTTTAAAGGTATTTTTGTAAAATTCTATAATCCCGTCCGCTTGCATCGCCGAAAGCTCGCGCGAGAGTGCGGAGCGGTTTACGCCCAAATAAAGCGCAAGCGTTTCGCGGTCGAAGGGGATTTGAAAGGTCTTGCTTCCACAGCGTGCCGCCGTTTGCGAAAGAAAGGTAATAAGCTTTTGCCTTATGGAAGGCTTGGAAAGTATCTGCACGCGGTCGTTCATCGCAAGCGTTTTTTGCGCCAGCACCGAGGCAAAGCGGTTTCGCAGGTTGTGCGCGGCGGGGGTATTTTCGCTTTTCAGCTTATCGGTGGAAAGCCAAAGCAGGCTCACATCGGTAAAGGCGCGCACGGTTACGGGAATATCGGTGCTTCCCAGCCAGCAAAGCGATTCGCCAAAGCTTTCCCCCTCCGTAACGCTCGCCATAAGCACGTCGTTACCGTCGATGTCGGTAAAGCTTACCTGCACCGTGCCCGAAAGGACAAGCCCGAAGCGATACATAGCTCCGCCCGCAGAAACAAGTATTGAATTACGCGGATATTCGCTTTGGCTTGCCGAAAGAACAGCTAGTGCCTGCTCGGTTTCGGCATCGGTCATACCCGCAAAAAGCGGGTTTTTTAAAAGTATTTGTTTCATACAAAGCTATACGTGCCGAAATATCCACGCTTAACAAGGATATAATCGTATGTGTTGATAGTCGAATCATTGTTTACATCCGCGCGTACTCTGTCGGCGGCGGAAACGATAATGGTATTGAAATATATGCGCTTGACGTAGATGTAGTCGTATTGGTCGAGCACGCCGTCGCCGTTCGCGTCACCGCCAACGCATAGCTCATAATCGGGTGTGCTTCCCTCGTCGGGTGTGCTTCCCTCGTCGGGCGTGCTTTCCTCGTCGGGTGTACTTCCCTCGTCGGGCGTGCTTCCCTCGTCGGGTGTACTTCCCTCGTCGGGCGTGCTTCCCTCGTCGGGCGTGCTTTCCTCATCGGGTGTGCTTCCCTCGTCGGCTCTGCTTTCCTCATCGGGTGTGCTTCCCTCGTCGGGCGCGCTTCCCTCCTGCTCGGGAATACCGCTTACGGTAAAGCTGTATTCAATGCCGTGCTCGCTGTAACCGGTTGGGCTTAAAAGATAGTGCAGCTCGTTTCCGTTCAGATACATACCAACAATAATGCCCTCTTCGGGGGTGAAGATAGGCGCAGAAACGCCGTTTTTGGGGTTATAGCACATTATCGAATCGGGTGTGTTGTAATAAAGCATTCCGCCGTAGCCGCCGAAGCCCGAGCAATAGCCGAGATAGCGGCCGTCGGTGGCATACCAGCCCTTGTCCAAAAGCGTTTCGACGGTTGTCAGCTCGCTATCGTAAATATCGAACTCAACAAGCTTATTGTAATCGAGTGCATAAATAGTATCGCCTACAAACGCAAAGGGCGAATCTATCCAGCGCCAGCCCACCCTTTCGTAATCGGTGGAATCGCAGGCGTTTTCGGTAATAAATACACAGTTATCGTGATTTTGGGTGGTACAGCTGTCGCAGGTAAGGAAATTTTGGTGGCAGGCTCTGCCGAATACGTCGGAAACGGGGTCGTCCCAGGTTATATCAACGTGGTACCATTCGCCGTCTAATTTAATTTCGTTCCACATGTGGTTAAGCGAGGTAGCGGGGCTTAATACGGCGCAGCTTTCGATACCTATTCTGCTTAACAGCTCGTCGTAAAGCAAGGCGTAGCCCATACATACGCTTTTGCCCTCTTTGAGCATATTGTATATATCGTATATCGAATAATCAAGG
>JAZTZW010000025.1:0-7153 GCA_045637685.1 Eubacteriales bacterium
CCCCCAAAAATCTTCGATTTTCGGGGCACCCCCGTTTCGTTCCTTGTCCAAAGCCTCGGAACTCTAAGGTATAAAAATCCACGCACATGTCGCGGATTTTTATGGAATTTTAATTGTATTTAAAAGTTTTTGGGGTTGTTAAGGGACTCTTTCAGTCGCTTCGCTCCCGATGAAAAACGCACGGTTTTTCATCGACAGCCGCGCGGCGGGGTTTGTGAGTTCCGTTCGCTCGCGCAGGCTTTGTGCGCGTCACTTAACACCCCCAAAAATCTTCGATTTTCGGGGCACCCCCGTTTCGTTCCTTGTCCAAAGCCTCGGAACTCCAAGGTATAAAAATCCACGCACATGTCGCGGATTTTTATGGAATTTTTATTGTATTTAAAGTTTTTGGGGTTGTTAAGGGGCTTTTTTCAAAAAGTCCCTTAAATAAATACCTTTAATAAACGTTCCAAACAAATGCCCCGTAAGCCGCTATTTATCGAAAAGCTCTTCTTTAAGCTTGATGATTTTTTCTTCGTCGAGCGTTTTTCGTTCGTCGTAGCGGGTGGATTTGTAAAGTGTTAAAATTTCGTGCTCGGTAGTATCGGATTCAAGCCGTTGTGAAATTTCGTGCGGTGTTTCGTGTGCGGTTATAACCATTCCGCTTTTAATGTGCTTGGTAATAATGCGGTAGTAAAGGTACCCCAAGCGCTCGCGCGCGGTGCTCATATCATTCCAGCGCGGGGGCTTTGGCGGCTTTTCTTTTCTTCTGCCCTTGTTTTTCGAAACCGAGAAAAGGTCGTAGCTCACGCTGGTCCTGCCCGAAATAACGTTTCCGCGGAAGCGGAATATGGGAAGCCTGCTCATCGCACGCATAAAGATGCGCGACGCGTTGATAAACGCCTTTTTTATGCCCGAAAGTATCGGCTCGCGAAGTTTTTCGCGCCACATTTTGCGCAAAAGCAGATACATAGGTATTCCGACAGATAAAAGCAGGAGCGCAAGACAGAGCTGAACATAGTGGTTTTGCGGCTTGAAATGCGTCCACAGCGCGATAACGCCCGAAAAGAGCGCAAGGAATAGGAAAAATAACAGCTCGGTGCGGTATCTTGTTAAAGCTCGCTTCATATTCCCGCACCTCCCGCTATTTTAATAACGTTCACGTTGCGGCCCGCGCGGTCGAGAAGCGAAATCATTTCCGCCGTGTTTTCGTCGATATATGGGGTGATAAGGAATATATCGGTACCGCTTTTAAGCTCGTGCACGCAACTTCGCATAAGCGCGGCTATCGAATATTCGCGGGTGTTGAAATTATCGAGCACAGCGAACTGCTCGAGCATTTTTTTCACGTGCTCCTCGCCGCTTCCACATTTAATAAACGAAAAGCTTTGCCCAACCGTCGATGAATTTACCGCAAAGCCGACTCTGCCGCCGTTTTGAAGCGCCTCGCAAAAGAGATAGCAGGCGTATTTAAGCCCCGTTTCTAATTGTTCGCGGCTGTGAAGCTGAATTTCGGCATAACGGTTCAGGTCTAAAAATATCATCGTGTCGTAGCTGCGCGAGCTGTCGTAGCTGTTGCACATAAGCCTGCGCGTGCCGTTCGACATCGAGCGCACCGACGCCTTAAAGTTTATGCTTCTCATCGGGTCGCCCGCGCGGTATTCGCGTATCGAGCTTAAAAAGAAGGGGTCTTCTATATATTTACGGCTCGAAACGGCGTTGCCCGTGCTTAATATATCGGCGGGCATTTCGGTGCTTGCGCCGAAGAAATCGGGGTAGCCGTAAAATTCGATAGGGATATCGAAGCTGTATTCGGTTTTTCTGTGCTTGAACGATGCGTTCGAAAGCGCGAAGTGACCGCGCTTGTCCGCGCGCACGGTATGCTTTTTTGTTACCGTCGCGTATGGCGGAATATTGAAAACGCTTGTAAGCTTTGTGTATTCACGGCATTCCAAATCATCGACGGTAAGCCCCGCGGGTACGTAAAATTCAAGCTTAACGCCGATAAGCGGAAACCAAGTGGGGTTTTTCGCCGTTTCGGTAAGCTCGAGCGTTTCTCCCGTGAATATCCCGTCGGTGGTAATGCCTCTGCCGTATTCAAGCAGCTCGAGCGCGCGCTTTTTCATTTTGCGTAGGCTTATGAACAAAAGCACGGCAAGAACGAATACGGCAAACAAAACAAGCGTTGTTATTGCCTGCTTCATATAATTACCTTCTGCTAAAATCTATTCTTTCGCTCGGAACGGGGGTGGATTCGATTATTTTTTGAATAAGCTCTTTGCCCATATCTCCGCGGCTTACAAAGCTGTTGCGGAAGATAATGCGGTGCGCAAGCACGGGTATTGCGGCATATTTGATATCGTCGGGGAGCACATAATCGCGTCCTTCAATAGCGGCTTTGCATATCGCAACCCGAACAAGCGCGATCATCGCACGCGGGCTTGCGCCCAAAAGCAGGTTTTTGTCGTTGCGGGTCGCTTCGCATATATTCGCCGCGTAGCTTAAAAGGTCGCGGTGGACGTAAACCGAGGCAAGCTCGGCACGTGCGCGCAGAATATCGTCTGCGGTGGCAACGCCGCTACCCGAGGCGGTTATGCCGTTTATCTTGCGCGAGAGTATTTCCACGCTTTCCTCGTGCGAGGGGTAGCCCATATCGGTCTTTATCAAAAATCTGTCGAGCTGTGCTTCGGGCAGGTCGAAGGTGCCCTTTGTTTCAACGGGGTTTTGCGTCGCGATAACCATAAACGGCTCGTTAAGGCGGTAGGTTACCCCCTCGACGGTTACCTGATGCTCCTCCATACATTCAAGCAAGCCCGATTGCGTTTTCGGCATGGCGCGGTTAATTTCGTCGGCAAGCAGGATGTTGGTGAATATCGGACCCTTTATAAAACGGAACTCGTTTTGCTTCATATCGAAGAAATTAACGCCCACAAGGTCGCTCGGAAGCATATCGGGCACGCATTGTACGCGCGAAAAATTAAGCGAAAGCGAGCTTGCAAAGGTTTTGGCAAGCACCGTTTTGCCCGTGCCGGGGACGTCGTCGATAAGTATGTGACCCGAGCAGAGCAGGGAAATAATGCAAAGTTCGGTAACGTGCTCCTTGCCGACAATTACCTTGCTTATATTTGTTGTAACCGTTTCATATACCTTTTTTACCGCGTTCATATTAAAAATCCTCGCAACATTGTTTTTCGTCACATAGCATTATACCATAAAAAAAGAGCTGTGTAAACTTAAATTTACACAACTCTTAACTGCCTGCTTAGCGTTTCTTTTTTAGCGTAACTAAAATAAATATAACCGCCGCAAGCGATACGGCACCGCATACGATATAAACGTAAACGTCGGTGTTGCCTTTTTTGCTTTCCTCTGCTGTGGACGTGGAGGAAACGGTTGTCGATTCCTCGACCGATGCTTCGCTTGATTCTTCCTTTTTGCTGTCGGTTTCCGCCTTTAACGTTTTCATCCAATCGTTAATATAGGGCGAAATAACGTCGTAGCCGTCGGAGTTGGGGTGAATATAGTCCTTAAGATATTTCATCGAACGTGTCATCATAACCTTGTTGTTGAACTCGTCGTTGAAATAAAAATCGATATAGGGGATTTCCCACTTGTCGCAAATTTGCTTTGCAATAGTAAAATATTCGCTCATATCGGCAAGCTTGCCGTATTTAGCCGCGGGGAGCGAAAAGTTGATAATATAGCCGAAATATGCGTTTTTAAAGTTGTCCTTTGCGTATTTAAAGGTCGCTTCAAGTCCGCCTGCGAAGGTGCTTGTGTCGAATTCCGCATCAAAGCCTTCCGTTATCACACCGACAGGCGCTTCGTCCCACGCGTCGTTAACACCGCCGTGCATAATAACGTAATCGAATTTGTTCTTGTTCTTTAATTGCGCCTTTAACTGGTTAATAACCGTGTTCGCTCCGCGGCAGTCCGAAACCGAAGCGCCCGATTTGCCTTGGTTAAAGCCGGTCATCTTGTTCCGACTCATAATTCTGCCTGCCCAACCGACGGTGCTTGTGCCCCATTCGTTGGATGCTTCGCATATCGAATCGCCTACAAAAAGCACGCACTTTTTGTAGATGTCGCTGTCGGTATCGAGCTCCTCTTCGGGAACTGTCGCAAGCGCATTAAGCGAGCAGCTAAGCAGAGAAATTAAAATAAGCAGTGTTGAAATAATACGTTTCATAATAAACCTCGTTTTTATGTTTTGTTAGGTGTTGTCGGCTTTGTCAAGGCAATAAAGATAATCGTTGTAGGTATAAAAATCCTCCGATTGCTCCTTGTAGCTTTCGCATATATCGGCGCAATCGCGGGAACGCTTGGATGCTTCAAATTCGTCCTCGGTATAGAAATAAAGGTCGCTTTTTTCCGTGATTGTTACGTCTTTCGTGCAAAACAGCTTTCCTTGCACGTCGCCGACCGGACACATATTGCCGTGGCGGCAGGTCATACAGCATTTTATTTTCACGCCCTCGGGTAATTTGCGCTGGAGCGATGCGAACGCATCCTCCCAAGTATGCATTTTGCCGTTTCCGCAGAAGTGTGCGTTTTCGTATTTAATATTGGCTGTAAACAAAGGCGGCTCTGAACGGTAGTCGGAGCCAAGGATAAGCTCGTTTTTAATATCACTGCTTGGGGTCGAAAGGGTTACCTGCCTTTGAATGGTCTTGTGTAGCTCATCGTGAAGCTCAAATGCATCAAGACTGTCGGTTAAGGAGTATTTCATATCGCGCTCCTTTTGGGTTTGTTTGGTGTATTATATCACAATTTTGTAAACGTTTCAAGCGTTTCGTGGTTTGAATCTGTCTACCGACCGGAAATGCCCGAAATGCATCTGCAAAATTTCGCACATAGCATCCAAATCACGCCGTAGGCGTGTATGAAATCAAGGCGTAGCCTTGAATGGAATCCGCGACTTGTTGCGGTATGGAATCATCCCGAAGGGATGTATGGCATCAATCCGAAGGAAAATGCACGCTTATGCGTGATGCCATGCGCCTGCGACGATTCTATACACGACTGCGTCGTGATTACATCCCAATCCTTCGGATTGGATAGAAAAAAGCAAGTCTTGCGACTTGCTTTTTTCTGGCAGGGATGGCAGGGCTCGAACCTACGAAATGCCAGAGTCAAAGTCTGGTGCCTTACCACTTGGCTACATCCCTATATTCGGGCGCGATTCACGCGCAGTATGAATTATAACCCCAAAAAGTCATTTTGTCAACCATTTTTCGGTATAATTGCAAAAATGTTGTTTTTTTGCACAAAAAATAGTTGCAATTAAAAGTATAATGGTGTACAATACTAAAAGTTAAACAGAATATGTGAAAATTCGGAGGCTTTTTATGAAGACGACCGTTTCGGTACTGCTGGCGCTTGCGCTGTTAATTTCGGCAGTACCGTTTATTGCGGCAGCAGACAGCGAACCTACGGCATACGAAACTATTTTGGCGGGACTGTATCTTCAGGACGAGGAAATCGATATAAGCTCATTCGGTATTACGTCGGACGAGCTTTATTCACTTCTCGACGGTATTTACAAAAACGAGCCGATGCTTTATTATTGGAGCGGGCGTTACAGCTATACCTATTTTACCGAGGGTATGCCTGTCGAAATTTTCCCCGACTATTCGATGACCGCCGAGCAACGCGCCGAAGCCGACGGCTATATTAATTCGGTGCTCGATTACGTTGTTTCGACTCTTCCGCAGGGTATCGACGATTACGAAAAAGCTCTGTATTTTCACGATTACGTTTGTCTTAATTACGAATACGACAAATCGCTTTCTTCCGCAAACGTCTATGATGTGCTTTTAAGCGGCAAGGCGATTTGCACGGGATATACACTTTTATACGACGAGCTGCTTGCACGCGTCGGTATCGAATCGCGCGCGGTGGTAAGCCCGCAAAATTCGCTTAACCATATGTGGAATCAGGTATTGCTTTACGGCGAATGGTATCATATCGACACAACTTGGGACGACCCGTTGCCCGATAACTTCGGCGAAGCGCGCCACAGTAATTTCCTTTTGAGCGATAGCGAGATAAAGAAGACCCACAACTGCGATTATATCGCCGAAAACGCTTGCAGCTTTGATATTTTCGACAATATGCCTTGGCATTCCTACAATTCCGCCTTTGTTTTTTCGTGGGGCGACATATATGCGTTGGATTACGATACGGTTTTAAAAATCGATTTATTAAGCCAAGAAAACACCCCCGCCTTTAACCCCGTGGATTTGCCGTGGATGGCTGTCGACGGCGGCTATCTCGGCTACTGTGTCGGCTTGGGCAGTTTTCAAGACAGAATTTATTATAACGATAAAAGCGCAATATATTATTCCGACCCGACGGGCAATAACCGTAAGCAGCTTCTTGCAATTTCCAAAGACGAGGGAATGATAATCGGCGCATATATCTTCGGCGACACGCTTTACTATCTTACCACCCCCACGGGCTACCGCGAGCAGGGAACGGTAAAAAGCATTAAGCTTGAATATATTAAAGAAGTCGGCGGCGACGCAAACGGCGATGGCGCGCTCGACCAGTTTGACTATATCTTTGTTAAGCGCATATACTTCGATACTATAACCGTTTTTCAATTAGACAAAGCGCGCGCCGACGTTAACAAGGATAAAACGCTTGACCAATTCGATTACATACTTGTTAAGCGTGCATATTTCGGCACTTACAGCTTTGAATAAAAACCCCAATCGGAGGCGACACATTTAATATGAAAAAACTTATTTCTCTTGCCGCGGTAATCGCGCTTTTGCTTTCTGCGGTGTGCTTTGGCGCATCTGCGGAAGCCGCAACGGCTTACGACGTGCTTTTTGAGGGCATTTCGGAATTAAGCCAATATATCGATATAAGCGCATTCGGGCTCGATGCCTCGGGGCTTTATGACTGTATGCAAGACATTTTCCACAACGAGCCTATGCTGTTCCATTGTAGCGGCACGTATTCCTATTATTACGATTCATTTACGGGTGTGATTACTGCGGTTGTTCCCGAATATACGATGACAAAAAGCGAATACCGCGAAGCCCGTGATTACGTGAATGCGGAAATCGAAAAGATTCTCGATTGTATTCCCGAAGGGCTGAACGACAGCTTAAAGGCCTTGTATCTTCACGATTATCTGCTTGTGAGCTTCGAATACGACCTTGAT
>JAZTZW010000026.1:0-8060 GCA_045637685.1 Eubacteriales bacterium
TTCAAAGCTATCAATAGCTTCGCCCCAGGTTTCGCCGTCTTCGGATACATATACTTCGATCTTGGTGGGAGGATTGATGCCATCGCCGAACTTGCCGAAGAATGCAACGTACTTTTCGAGGTCGTAAACTTCGCCGAGGTCGATAGTCATCCAGTTGTAGCCAACGCCATCCTTAACGGAAGGAGTATTAGCGCTCCAGCCTGCCCATTCGTCAACTCTGTATTCTTCGCCTTCAGCGAGAACGCCGTCGGTGAGTTCTTTGCCTTCGGTGTCGGGATATGCGATTTCAGCATTTTCGTCCCAACCCCAGTTTACTTCACGACCGCCCTGACGGAACTGTTCGGAAGCGGTGTAGGTCTTGTTGAGAGCAACGTTTTCGCTGGGAACAGGGGTAACTTCGGGAGTGGATTCTTCGCCTTCGGAGGATTCGCCTTCGGAAGATTCACCTTCGGAGGATTCTTCGCCTTCGCTGAGAGCGATGTCAGCAGGAACTACTGTGGTAGCGCCTTCTTCGTTCCAATCTTTGTAGGGAAGGTTTGCGAGACGATCCTGGGTGCCGTCTGCATTATCAACAACAGGAACTTCGTTATTGAAGAGGCAAACGCCTTCGGGACCGAATGCGCAGATATAGTAATCAAAGCCTTCGGTGCCATTGAATTCTGCAAGATCAACAGAGAATTCGATATAGGACTTGCCGTCAGCCTGTGCAGAAGCAACTACGAGAGTAGTGTTTTCGATAGCAACGTGGCTGTTGCCGTCGAGCTTGGTGTTTACGCGAGACTGGTTAGCAGTCGCGTCAACAGCTGCATCATAGAAGTGAGTGTACGCGAGAGATTCATCGTTGGTTCTAATCCAAATACGTGCTTTGATAGTGGCATCAGCAGATTCAACTGCAACTGCTACATAAAGCTTTTCATCGTCAGCACGGAGCTGATACTGATAAGGAAGGTCTACATCGGCAGGATTGCCTTCTGCATCCTTCGGGATAGCCTGCCAGTAACCGTTTTCTGCATCAACAGAAATCCAGCCGTCAGCAGCCCAACCGTTGTCGGAGAGATCGCCGTCTACGGTAATGGTTTCAGCTTCTGCAACTGCAAAAACCGCAAACATAGATACGATCATCATTGCGGAAAGAAGAATAGCTAATAATTTCTTCATTTCAAGGGTTTCCTTTCTGAATTTGTAATATTTGGGTATAGCATCCCATAATTCTGTTGGAATTATAGCATACATTTTTCACCATGTCAACACAAAAAAAGAAAAACACCCGACAAATCACTTCATCGGGTGTTTCTATTAAAGAGTTATATGGTCTATAATATAATTAAGGTACTTTTTATATGCCTGCTTATCGGCAACGATACGTTTCATTTCGTAAAGCTTGTTAGGAGAAATAGCGTCCTCCTCTTCGGGCTTCAGCTTGCCCTTCATAAGCTTGTCGACGGTGAGCGCATCGAAAATATCCATAGCAACGATATTGTTGCCGCGAAGACACATAACCTGCTTCATCTGACCTGCGATAAGGTTTTCAACCGCCGCACAGCCCATTTGAGTAGCAAGCACACGGTCGCGCAGGGTGGGTGCGCCGCCGCGCTGAATGTGAGCGAGTCTTGCAAAGCGGGTTTCGATACCCGAGCGCGCTTCGATCATTTGGCTCAATTCCTCGCCGTATTCTCTGCCCATACCCTCGCTGGTGATAATAATAAAGTTGCGCTTGCCGCCCTGACGCGCTTCGACCATTTTATCGATAACGTGGTCGAAATCGGTAGGTATTTCCTTAATAACTGCGGTAACCGCGCCGAGTGCGATAGCCGTTTGCAAAGCGATGTCGCCCGCATCTCTGCCCATTACCTCGACAACGGTACAGCGCGAATGGCTTTCGCTCGTATCGCGGAGCTTGTCAACAAGCTGAACAACGGTGTTCATCGCAGTATCGAAGCCGATGGTGGCTTCGGTCGACGCGATATCGTTATCTATCGTACCGGGGATACCGATACAGGGCACACCTGCGTGGGTGAGATCGACCGCGCCGCGGAAGGTGCCGTCGCCGCCGATGGTAACGATACCCTCGATACCGTTCTTTTCACAGGTCGCAACCGCCTTTGCTATACCTTCGGGTGTGCGAAATTCGGTGCTTCTTGCCGAATACAGCATAGTGCCGCCGCGGTTTATAATAAATGAAACGTCACGCTCGCGAAGCTGTTTTATATCACCCTCAATAAGCCCCTGATATCCGTTATAGATACCCATAACCTCGATACCCTTGTATAGCGCAAGACGGGTAACCGCACGGATCGCCGCGTTCATACCGGGTGCGTCGCCGCCACTCGTAAGCACGCCTATTCTTTTTATCTGTTTCATCGAATTCGCCTCCGAAAGAAATTGCATTATTTACCGCTGTAAGAATATCACAAAAAACAAATAATGTCAATCTGTTCTATATAAAAAATAGTGCGAATAAAATGTAACAAAACAAAGAGGAGGACATATATATGACCGATATGGGAATATACAGCGACATTGCAAACCGAACACACGGCGATATTTACGTCGGCGTGGTCGGCCCCGTAAGAACGGGCAAATCGACGCTGATAAAACGTTTTACAGAAAATCTTATACTCCCCAACATCGCGCTCGACGCCGAAAGAGAGCGCGCCAAGGACGAAATGCCGCAATCGGCTTCGGGCAGGACGGTTATGACGACCGAGCCGAAGTTTATACCCGAAACGGCGGCAAGCATTCCGCTCGGCGAGGGCGAAACCTGCCGTGTTAAGCTTATAGACTGCGTTGGCTACGTCGTGCCGGGTGCGATGGGGCTTATCGAGGACGGACAGCCGCGAATGGTGATGACGCCTTGGTCGGATTCGCCGCTTCCCTTCGAAAAGGCGGCGGAAACGGGCACTCGCAGGGTTATCGACGAGCATTCCACCGTCGGCATCGTCGTCACCACCGACGGTAGCATCGGCGAGCTCCCGCGCGAATCCTACGTCGACGCAGAAAGGCGCGTCGTATCGGAATTAAAGGCGATAAACAAACCGTTTGTTGTGGTGCTCAACTGCCTTCGCCCCAATTCGCAAGCGGCGCAAGCGCTCGCAAGCTCGCTCGAGGAGGAATACGACGTTCCCGTTATGCCGATAAACTGCCTTGAGCTCGGCGAAGCAGAAATAAAGGACATTCTGCGCGGTCTGCTTTACGAATTCCCCGTGCGCGAGGTGCGTTTTTCGCTCCCCTCGTGGACCGAGCTTTTAGAAAACGGCGACGAGCTCAAATCCCGCCTTTTCGAAAGCATTAACGATTCGGTGAACGGCATAAGGCGTGTCGGCGAGATACGCGACGCGGCGGATGCTTTTTCGGAAAGCCCCGATATGTCGGCGCGGCTTGAAAAGCTCGACCTCGGCAGCGGCCGCGCAAGCATCGCGGTGCAGATTCCCGAAAGCGTTTTCTATTCGATACTCGGTGAAAAAAGCGGATTTGAAATAGAAAACGAACGCTCGCTTCTTGCCATTATGACCGAGCTTGCCGAGGTAAAGAAAAAATACGACAAGGTCGCAAGCGCGATAGACGACGTTATGAACGACGGCTACGGCATTGTTATGCCCTCTATCGACGACCTGACACTCGAAGAGCCCGAAATTGTAAAGCAACCCGGCGGCTACGGCGTTAAGCTCAAAGCAAGCGCGCCATCGATACACATGATGAAAGCCGACATCGAAACCGAGGTAAACCCCATTGTCGGCACCGAAAGCCAATCGGAAGAGCTTGTAAGCTTCCTTTTAAAGGAATTCGAGGAAGACCCGAAAAGCATTTGGGAATCGAATATGTTCGGCAAATCGCTCCACGAGCTTGTGAGCGAAAACCTTAACAGCAAGCTCGCACACATGCCCGACGAGGCGCGCGCCAAAATTGCGGGGACAATACAGCGAATTATCAACGAGGGTAGCGGCGGTCTGATATGCATACTGCTTTAGTTTCGGCGATCACGTCGTTTTCCGAGCTTCGCAGTAAAGAGGTAATCAACATACGCGACGGAAGCCTGCTCGGATGCATAACCGACATCGAATTCAACACCTTCACGGGCGAAATCTACGCAATAGTCCTCCCCGGCAACGGAATTCTTGCCTCACTTTCCCCGAAAAACCGCATTTGCATCCCGTGGTCCAACATCGAGCGCATCGGCAAGGACACGATACTTGTCAAGTTCGACGTCGACGGGAAATGAGCGCAAAAAGCAAGAGGGTTACCGCACCAATACGGTGTCGGCGACCCTCTTTTTTGTTATTAATTATTCACGGCGTAAACGTAATCCAATACCGAAAACAATTCCGTGTCAAGTGCTTCGGGTGACGAAATCCACGTAATTTCGGGCGCAAGCTCTTTAAGACGCACCAAATCAACAAACCAAAGCCGTTTGTTGAAATCGCGCACCTTAACGATGTGAATTTTTTCCGAAAACACGCGCCCCGCCCTGCGGTCATATTTGCGGAAGTTTCCTTTTACAAACGCTATTGGGAATTTCGAATGGATAACCGCCTTCATTTTGCCGTCGTTCGATTCCAAAAAGCAAATTTCTTCGCCCGAGTGCCAATCCCAGTCTTTTTTTCCGCACCCGCTTTTAACAAAGATATCCGCCGCCTTTTTAAGCTCGTCTTCGTTCCAATTTTCTTTATATTTCAAACCTTTTTCAATTTCTTCAATAAAGTCCTTCGCAATTATAAACACATTAAACGCCCGAGGCGCGCCATAACCGTTATCGGTACAGCCGACAACGCCATTTTCCCAATCAGGCAATATTACGTCACGGAATATTTCTGTAAAAATCTCCTTATCGAAAGCATCGTCGCACAATAAGTCATCGAAGTTATTAATAAACAGCGAAAAGCCCGCGAACTTTTTATCGCAAATAAGCCAACGCAAATCGCGCATCCAATCTGCGAAGGGGTCCCAATTCACGCACACCGTTCCTTTGGGAAACTTAAACGCCTTTTCGATTTTGCGAAAGAGATCTGTTCGGTTTTTTATCTTTTTTCCGTCCAATTCAGCAACAAAAATATTTTCGTGCTTGCGGAGTGCCCTACGCGCATCTGCCTCGGCTTTCGTAATAGTTTTAATAACGTTTTTCATTTTTTTGTTTTACCGACCGTGTGATTATTTTTCAAATCATTATACCGTCGCATAAGTTTTTTGTCAATAAAGACTTACTCTATCGCAAAGAGAAGGGGAGCATTTCTTACTGCGAAATGCCCCCGCAACGTCACTTCAAATTTTCCTTTAACAGGCTCGCATAAGCCTGAGCGAACAGCAGGACAGCGTTTTCGGCTTCCTCGAGCGTGTTCCCGCAGGAGCCTACCTCTAAAATAAGGCTTCCCTTTGTAAGCGCCTGATTAAAAGCCGCCGAGCGCAAATTTATCGGGCGCGCAAGCGTTGGGTAAAGGTCGTTCATTTTTTGCTGTAAATGCGTGGCAAATGTAAGATTATCGCGCCAGTTCGGGTGGTCGGAGCCGCCCTCGTTCGTCCCGACAACAAGCATTAATTGTGCGCACTGCTTTCCGTTGAGCGTGGTAAGCGGCTTTACGTTTCGGTCGTTCGAATCAAATACCGAATCGCGGTGAAGGTCGATAACAAACTTTATTGTGGGGTGCTCTGCGAGTGCTTTTTTTATCCCCTCGCGCGAGTAATTGTACGAGCGGTTGAAGTCGGTAAGGTCGTACATTGTTTTGTCGTGCAGGGTGCTTATCCCAAGCGAATTCAGCTTTTCGCTAAGCACCTCGCCTATATGTACCACGCCCTGCGCTTCGTCGGTCGAGCGAAAGGTTTCCTCGGGCGAGTAAAAATCATAGCCGTTTGGCAGGTAGCTTTCGCTTCCATGTGTGTGTATTATAAGCACAAGCGGCTCGCTGTCGGGAATTATGCCTTCTATGGGAAACGGCTTTTTCAGGTAATCGCCGAGCTGCGCTTTGAATTTCGTTCTATTTATAATATTAAGTGCGGGAAGCTCGTCGACGTTGTACCAAGCAAGGTTGCTCGGGGTAACGGGCAGGTCGTCCATACCCGCTTCGGGCGTAGGTATCGGCGTTTCGGGCTCGTATTCCCCCTCGGGGTCGGCAATCGGCTCCCCCGAAAGCTCGTATTCGCCCGCGCCGAGCGTATATTGCGGAACTCCGTCCCCCATAGCGGCGCTGCCGTAAAATATCGGCTTTATGCTTTTTGCGCTCACACGCGGTATCGCCCGAACGATATACGGCACAGCCGCAAAAACCGCAACGAGCAAAGCGGCAGAAAGCAAAAGGCAACCCCATTTCATAATAGCTTGTCTTTGCTTTACGGTTAATCTTCTTTTCATTTAATATCACATCCTCGCAACATTATATGCACAAGGATTTTAAATTATGCCCATTATCACAGCATTCAGGAAATAAAATCCGAAATTTCCTCGAGCGTCATACCGTGCATAGCAATATTTATCGCGCCTGCGAGCAGTTTCGAAAGATTTTTTGCGATAACGTCGTTTTCCTTCGGGGTAACGAACATTTCCCTGCCGCCGCCTTCAAGCACGCGTGTAACAAGCTCGGCAAAGGAATTATCCTGCTTGCCCGCGTGCTCCTCGAGAATGTCGACCGCAAGCGTCGCCGCATCGACAACGGTAGGAACGCCGAGCGAGATTACCGGAACGCCCAATAGCTCAAGGCTTATCGCCCTGCGCTTATTCGAAACGCCCGAGCCGGGAGCTATACCGCCGTTCGAAAGCTGAACCGTTGTAGCAAGCCGCGAAAGCCGCCGCGAGGCAAGCGAATCGACCGCGATAACGCATTTCGGCTTCACGGTATCGCAAACGCTTTTTATTATCTCCGCAGATTCTATCCCCGTTTGAGCGAGCACACCCGCCGCGATGGCGGCAACGCTCCCAAAGCCTACGTTCGCAAAAAGGCTTGGGTCTATCCGTTCTATATGCCGCGTAACCAGAAGCTCGTGCACCACGCGCGGACCGAGCGAATCGGGGGTTATATCCTCGTTACCCAAGCCTGCGACAAGCACCGTACCATCGCCCTGCGGTAAAAGGTGCAAAAGCTCGGACGCCAAAGCGTTTGCGGTTTGCGAAAAGATATTTTTGTCGTTTTGCCACAAATTGCCGATTTCGAGCGTGATATATTCCCCCGCGGGCTTGCCCGCGTTCTGCTCTCCCCTGCCCTTTGCCACCGTCGCCGTCGTGACGGTTATGCCGTTTTTTATTTCCTCTTTTACAACTATTCCCGAGTCGCTTCCTTGCAGCTCGTGGACCTCAAGTGCCAAATCTGTTCGCTTTTCAAACATTATTTTCACCATAAAAACTTGTTTTTTTATTCATTTTACCCCAAAACAAAATTTTTATAAATTTTTTGTATTTACCTATTGCAAAAACAAAAAAAGTATGGTATTATGATTCGGTACCAAAATTCAAATGGGAGGTGCAGAGTGCATGCCTAACATTAAATCTGCTAAAAAGCGTGTAAAGGTAACCAAGGTTAAGACGCTTCAGAATAAGATGTTCAAGTCTGCTATGAAGACTTCTGTCAAGAAGTACAAGGCTGCTGTTGCCGAAGGCAATAAGGAGCTTGCTGAAAAGACTTATCTCGAAGCTGTCGGTATGGTTGACAGAGCTGTTTCTAAGGGCATTATCCACAAGAACAATGCCGCTCGCAAGAAGAGCCAGTACACTAAGCTTCTCAACGGTTTGGCTTAATTTAACCAACAATATGTTTAAGGCGGCTTAACCGCCGCCTTAAATAAAGAAAAGCGCTGTATGTCAACCGCGCAAGAGCCGATTCGATTTTTACGCTTCGGCTGATATGCGGGTGTAGTTCAATGGTAGAATCCCAGCCTTCCAAGCTGGTCGCGCGGGTCCGATTCCCGTCACCCGCTCCAAATTTAATAATTATCCCGTAAATGTGCCTTTAGCTCAGCTGGATAGAGCAACTGCCTTCTAAGCAGTAGGTCGGGGGTTCGAGTCCCTCAAGGCACGCCATTTATGGTGGCTGTAGCTCAGTTGGTTAGAGTACCAGGTTGTGGCCCTGGGGGTCGCCGGT
>JAZTZW010000027.1:0-17751 GCA_045637685.1 Eubacteriales bacterium
TGCCTTTAGCTCAGCTGGATAGAGCAACTGCCTTCTAAGCAGTAGGTCGGGGGTTCGAGTCCCTCAAGGCACGCCATTTATGGTGGCTGTAGCTCAGTTGGTTAGAGTACCAGGTTGTGGCCCTGGGGGTCGCCGGTTCGAACCCGGTCAGCCACCCCAAAAATCCCGCACTATCGTGCGGGATTTTACTTTTTCACTCTTCACTTTTCACTCTTCACTAACGGAAAAGAAAGTCGAAATACATTCGTAAAGGAAAATATGCTCGTGGTCAAAGCCGCATCCGCCGGTAACCGTTCCGTCGCCGTTATCCTTCGGCTCAAAATCTACAATAACTTCTATACAAAGGCAAAGCCGTCCGTCACCGTCTACCGTCAAAAACGTGTCGCACAAGCTATCCTCAGGACAGCTCGCGGTAGCGACAGCACGTTCCACAAGCCGCTTTTGCGCCGCCTTAACCTCGTCGTAGCTTAAAAGATGATTAAGATAGCGCGAATACTTGCCGCCGTTAATTTCGGCATCGTCGATAATATTGCCGTTTTCATCAAAGAACACCCAATATTTTTCGTCGGACTTATATCCGTAAATGCACAATTCAAAGGTCACTCTTGTTCTACCGTTCAAGGGAATATATTCGATATCGTGAACACACTTCGACAAAACCTCGTCTGTGCAATAATTTTCGGCAATATGCCTTTTCGCCGCAAGCAAAAGCCCGTCGGGGTCAAGATTATCGGGCAACGGGCTTAAATTCTCGACAACGCTGCCGAACTCTCTTCCCTGCTCTTCGTTCATCTTATACCAAGCGTGCGCGCTTCCCACCTCCTTGAAAAAGGGGCTGAAAAGTATAAATTCGCGCTCGCTTCCGTCTATGTATTTAACGAGTATGCTGTAAGACAATCCCACGTATTCGTCGGGATTTTCCGCGAAATCGCTTTCAAGCTCGAGCGCGTTGATAAATTCGGTCACTTTACGTATTTCGGTTTGCGAATATATCTTCATATCGATCATGGGAAGGCTTGTTGTAATATGCAGATAATCAATTCCACCCGATATCGGCTCGAAAAAGTTCAAAGCATCTTGCGAATTTTCGCTGTTTTCCCAAATCAAAGAAGCCGAAGCATCGCCCGAAACGACAGAGGTGCTGCTATTCTCCAAAGCCTCCGAAAACGCAGTTTCGTTTTCGCTACCTGCACAGGATGCGAGCAAAAGCAGAAAAACGAAAAACATTACAAATAAGCGTTTCATAAAAACCCTCCTTTCGGTTTCACATACTTATACGCGCAAAAAACAAAAAACTCTCACGATTTTATAGATTTTTTTCGCTTCGACCGATGAAATAGTCGGCTGTTACGCCGTAGAATTCACAAAGCTTAATAAGGTCTTCTATCTTCAGCTCGGCGCGACCCGTTTCTATATGGTTATACCCCTGCTGGGATTTATTTATCACCTTTCCGACGTCCGTCTGCGTTAAATCTCTGTCCTCGCGTAAATTCTTCATACGTTCACGGTAATTCATCTCTGTCACCTGCAAATCAATTATTTGTAGGTATATGCTAACATACTCACAAATTGAGTATTGACAATTACTCAAACATTGAGTATAATGCAAGAAAGCAAGCAAAAATAATGATATTCTGCGTCAGCTATTGACACAAATACTTTGTTATGCTATAATCATTCTAACAAATTAAAAAGGAGCAAGTTATGAAGAAATTAATCGCGCTTTTAATGGCAACACTTATGCTTATGAGCTTTGCGGCTTGCGGCGGCGAAGTAAAGGAAAAGGAATTCACTCACAGCGGTCTTACCATTACCCTTACCGAAGCCTTCACCGAAGCATCTTATGAAGGCTACACCGTTTGCTACGATTCGGCAAATGTTGCAGTTTTTGTTATCAAGGAAAACTTCTCGCTTCTCGCAGGTCTTGAGGATTATACCTTGAAGCAGTACGCAGATCTCGTTCACAACGCAAATTCCTCGAGAAATCCCGCGGCTATTACCGAGGTTGAAGGACTTACCACCTTCGAATACAGCTTCCTCAATACCGACGAAAACCAAACCTACCAGTATTTTACCACTATGTTCAAGGGCGACGACGCTTTCTGGACCATTCAGTTCTGCTGCAAGGCTGACAAATTCAACGAATACAAAGCAGATATGATCAAATACGCAAAGAGCGTTAAGGTTACCAAAGAGTAAAGCCGTTATATTCGCCTTATATTTGCAAAACCAATAACAAAAAGGACTTCTTCGCGAAGTCCTTTTTATTTGCTATTTATTAGAAATCTCTGCGTTCATTTGCAATACTGCGTGCCGCGCTTACGACAGCCATAACGCTTACTGCGATAATCACAAGCCAAACAAGCATATTCGAGCTGTCGCCGGGGACAACAGGCTCTTCGGATTCTTCGGATTCTTCACCTTCGGAAACGCCTGCGTCGGGGTCGCTCAAATCGGGGTCGGTTACATCAGGCTCGCTTGATTCGGGCTCGCTTGATTCGGGCTCACTCGATTCATCGTCGGGAACACTTACGTCGATACGAAGGTTGTTGCCCAGAAGCGCGCCTGCTTCGTACCTGCCGTCAAGCTCGTCGACGTGAGGAATAACAGCGTATTCAAGAGTACCTGAGATATTTTCCGACTTATTCATCTGTTCGTTTTCGCCGATAAATCTTACCGTACCCTTGGGAATATACCAATAACCGTCGTCGCCCTTTACCTTTGCATCGAAAGCGACCTTTGAAATAGGCTCGTAAACGGTTTTTGCAACAGCCGCGTTGCCGTCGTCGGCATCCTCGGTAAATTCAAATACGGTCCTTGCCGCATAGAAGGTGCCGTTGGGATCGAAATAGCTGTCGTTCCACCAATCGATACGAACATAATTGCCGTTATCGAGGTAATATAAATCGGCATCGGAGGCGAAATAATATCTTTCGTTATCTGCCGAAGGCTCAAAATGCGCCTTTGCGGCAACATCGCTATATACGTCGCCGCTTGCATCGGAGCTCCAAAGGTTGGTGTAATAGCAATATCCGCCTTCGGTGATATATTTGTCTTCGGCATCTGCCATAAGCTCTTTAATGGTTTCTTCGGTTATTGCGCCGTCGATACCAACCTCAAAAACAAAACGTATGGGTTCGGCTTCGATAACCTCGAGTGTGATATTATCGGTGGTTTCCAAATCCTCGCCCTCGAGCACGACCTTGTATTGAACTACGGGAACGAGTGCCGCGGGGATTTTCCATATAACCGTTTGGTCGCCGGTTGCGATTTCCTCGCTTACCAGAACTATCATAAACAGCATATCGCTGTCGCCGGTTTCGCCGAGATAGCAATAGGAGCGATTAACGTATTTTGCGCTTGCGGGAGCTTCGGTCTTGCCCTCTGCCCAATATCCGCAATAGTCGCCGTTTTCATCGGCATACCACCCGATATAGTTCGAAAATTCGGTTGCGCTCGTATAGCTCAACTGACCGTCGTTGTACGCGTTATCGAAAAGCGTTCTTGCGGTTTCAAGGTCAACACCGATACGGCTTCTTACCGCCTGAATTACCTTATCGCCAAGCTCGGTCGCGTTTTCGATAGTACCCAAACCGCTCGACGAATCGTTAAGGAAGGAAGCGAACGCCGCACCGTTGAAGAGGTTTTCGCCGAAAAGGATGCCCTTTACGTCGGTAACCTTTACATACTTACCTATCTTATCCTCAAAGGAAACGTAACCGCTTGAATTCGCGTCCGCGCCCTCGATTTCGGTGGGGTAATACTTTGTTTGAATATTTATCGATTCGATAATGTTTTTAAAGTTTTCCAAAAAGTCGCCCACATTTTCGGCAAGGTAATAGCCGTCTGCATAGTTTTGATTATCTATACAAATCTGATTACCCGTGTGGATGGAAGGGCTGTACCAATTCAGGCTTCCGTCGTCATTAACCTTATCGGTGGTAGGAACGTAAAGCGTAATATTTGCGCCGTTCGCGCTTACATAGCTGTTCCAAAGCTCCTCTGTTACGCCCTTGGGATTAAGAACGCTCTTTGCGTATTCGGACTCGCCGGTGCCGAAACCGCCGAGCGTGTAAAAGAGCATTTCTTTTTCGTATTTCTGTTCGATCTTACCGCGAACAAAGGCGGCGGTAAGCTGTGTGAGGAATGCAACATCGGTAACCTCGCCGCTTATATCCCTACCGTTGGAAACGTTGCTCGTTCCGACGTTATCATAATCGGTGGTAGCCGAGGTAGGTGCGCCGTCGCTCATAAATACCATAACAGGAATACGCTTTTCGCCCTTTTGCAAACCGCTTTCGACCACAGTGCTTTCAACTGCATCAAAGGTCTGGTAAGCCTTAAACATAGCGTTTTGGATATAAGTCGAGCCGCCGTAATTTCTGCCAAGGTCGGTCGAAACGGTTTCGCCCGCGCTGCTGGTAACGCCGTCCGCAACACGCACACGGATATCGTCGTCCATAATATTATTCGCGTCGCCCGCTTCCTCGAACTCATAGTAAAGGAAATCGCCTTCTGCGTTCCACGAGGTATAGCGATCTACCGTAAGAAGAACGTTTGCGGTTTCGGTATCCGAAGCACCTATGCCCCAATATCCCGAATAAAGGATAACGCCGATACGGTTTTCGGTATTGAGCTCAAAAAGAGTTTTAATAGATGCGTTTGCCGCATCAACAAGCTCTTCGAGGCTTTGTCTCATCGAAGAAGAAACGTCAAGAACAAAAATCGTATCGGTAGGAACGTTATCGTAGCCGACGATGGTTTTGTTCGCCGCGATAGCCGAAAGCGCAACAAGCGCGCCGTTTTCATCCTTGAGCGTAACCGTGTTCTGCGGGAACGCGCTTGCATCGGTAAGCACCGATTTGTCAAGCCATATACCGCCCGCGTTTGCGGTAGAGCCGTAATCTGTTCCGAAATAGGACTTCCAGCCGTCCATTGTGGAAGCATCTGCATTTTTACTTATGCTGTATTCGTTTGCACTGACACCGTAAGCAGGAACAAGCACTACAACTGTCATAATTACCAAAGCAAGTGCAACAATACGTTTGAAGTTTTTCTTCATTTCTTGTGTTTCCTCCTTAAGAGTACAATTTTATTATTTATTATGTGTGTTTTTCGTTTAAATATAATAAAGCAAATCACCGTAGGTCGGGAAGGGCCAGAAGGAGCGTTCTGTAAGCTGTTCTGCCTCATCCGCCGCGCGGCGAAGCTCGCGCATAACGGGAATAACCTCGTCACGGCAGTAAATGCCGCATTTTTCCGAGCTCAAATTACGCTGTGCGTATTCGGCGTTGGCGCGCAAGCGCATAAGCGAAGCCGACATTTCATCCGAAAGCTCGGCAAGACGCTTTAAGGTAGCGTTCGTGTGGTGCGGTATGGGCGCGCCTGCGGATTTAAGCGCGTTCACCGTCTGCGCCAGCTTTAAAATATACGATCCGACTGCGGGTATTATGTCCTTGCCTGCCATATCGCACATCGTAAGTGCTTCGATAGCGATTATCTTGCAATAGGATTCAAGCAAAATATCGTGACGCGAGCGCAATTCCTTTTCGGTGTAGACTCTGTGGCGTGTAAACAGCTCGATATTTTCCTCGCGCACAAAATAAGGAAGTGCGTCTGCCGTTGTGGGCAGGTTTAAAAGCCCGCGGCGTGCCGCTTCAAGCTTCCATTCGCCCGAATAACCGTCACCGTTAAAGATTATGCGCTTATGCTGCTTTATGGTGCGGCGTATAAGCTCGCTCAATGCGGTTCTGAAATCATCTGCCTTTTCAAGCTCGTCGGCAAACTGCATTAAGCTTTCGGCAACGATGGTGTTTATAACCACGTTAGGCTCGGCAACCGACATAGCAGAGCCGGGCATACGGAATTCGAACTTATTGCCGGTAAATGCGAACGGGCTTGTGCGGTTGCGATCGGTTGTATCCTTCGGGAAGGTGGGAAGCACGTGAACGCCTATTTCCATTTGCATTTTTTCGGCGCCGTAATAGGGAACGCCTTCGTCGATAGCATCTAAAATCGCGGTCAGCTCGTCACCAAGGAACATCGAAACGATAGCGGGGGGTGCTTCGTGCGCGCCCAAGCGGTGGTCGTTACCCGCGGTTGCAACCGAAATACGCAAAAGGTCCTGATGCTCGTCCACAGCCTTTATAACAGCACAAAGGAAAAGCAGGAACTGAGCATTTTCGTAAGGATGCTTACCGGGTGCCAAAAGATTAACGCCCTTATCGGTCGAAAGCGACCAGTTATCATGCTTGCCGCTGCCGTTTATACCCTCGAAGGGCTTTTCCTGAAGAATGCATACCAAGCCGTGACGCTCGGCAACCTTCTTCATGGTTTCCATAGTAAGCTGGTTATGGTCGGTCGCGGCGTTTGCAGAGCCGTAAATGGGCGCAAGCTCGTGCTGACAGGGTGCGGCTTCGTTGTGCTTGGTCTTTGCAAGCACGCCCAATTTCCAAAGCTCTTCATCAAGCTCCTTCATAAATGCCGAAATTCTCGGCTTTATGGCACCGAAATAATGGTCTTCAAGCTCCTGACCCTTGGGGGGCTTTGCGCCGAAAAGCGTTCTGCCGCAAACAACAAGGTCTTCGCGCTTGTTGAAAAGCTCTTTATCGACCAAAAAATATTCCTGCTCGGGGCCGCAATTAGGCTCGACATGGCGTGCCTCTGTGCCGAACAGCGTTAATATTCTCATCGCCTGCTCGTTTATTGCTTCCATCGAACGCAAAAGCGGAGTTTTCTTATCAAGCGCTTCGCCGCCGTACGAGCAGAAAACGCTCGGAATACAAAGCGAGCCGTCCTTTATAAATGCGTAAGAGGTGGGGTCCCAAGCGGTATAGCCGCGTGCTTCGAAGGTCGCACGGAGACCGCCCGAGGGGAAGCTCGACGCGTCGGGCTCGCCCTTAATAAGCTCCTTGCCCGAAAACGCCATTATCACCCCGCCCTTGCCGTCGGGGGTTATAAAGCTGTCGTGCTTTTCGGCGGTTATGCCGGTCATCGGTTGGAACCAATGGGTATAGTGGGTCGCGCCCTTTTCTATTGCCCAGTCCTTCATCGCCTCGGCAACCACGTTCGCAACGGTAATATCAAGGTCCTCGCCGCGTTGTATGGTATGCTTTAGCGAGGTATAAACCTCCGCGGGCAGACGTTCCTTCATTACCTCGCGGTCAAATACCAGCGAGCCGAATGCTTCGGGTATATTGTTCATCGGCGTATCCTCCGTCGAAAAAAGAATATAGTATGGCAATTATTACACTCATACATATTAAATATAAATCAAATGCCGCGTAATGTCAACAATTTATTCATCGCTTTGTGCATTTTCGTGTTCGGGAACAAAGAAAACACAGCTTTCGAAAAAATTTTTGAATTTTTTTGCAAAAAAGCCAAACCAAACCGCGCTTTTATACACTATATAATTGAATGTCAATCGCAGGTAGAGTAAAATTCAACCTACCGTTTATTGACAACGCGTATATACTGTTGTAAAATACATACATATTCAAAAAAGGAGACAACAAATGAAAAAACGCTTCGACAGATATTTTGGCAGCAATATAGGCAGAAAATTCTATATTGTAAGCCTTGTCCTTATAGCACTCGGTGCAATAGTAGGCTACTTCTATTGGTGGGGCTACGGTATGCCGCTTATCGCGCTCGGTGTTATCGGCTTTCTCGTAAGCTCGGGCATTCAGGTTACCGACAAAGACGTTGACGAGCATATTCAGAACACTATCGAGGAATTCAAAAAACGCATCGACGGCAGAAGCATAGGCAAGGAAGCTCTCGATTCGCGCGATTTTTCCTATTTTTACGGCTTTATCCGTGAAGATTCGCAAACACGCTTTGTTTCGGGACGCGACGGAAAAATACGCACCAGCAAATACTTTATCACCGCAATTTCCGCCAAGCCGAGAAATGTTAAGGTGTTCGCCGCAGTATGCGACCTGCTTTCCGAAGAGCCGATAAGCGATAGCTTTATTTCGACAAACGGCGCATATACCGTTGACTTAGCAAGTGAAAACATCGAATTCCCCGCAGGCAACAAAAAATGCAAGCTTTACGTTTCTATGAACGAAGAAAATGAAGAAGCTCTTGAATTCTACGTTCCCAACGATGCGCTTGCAGACAAACTGCTCGATATGATTGTGAAAAAATAAAACGCGACAAAAAAGAACCGTTCAGCACGGTTCTTTTTTTATTTACTTCTTTTCGGTTTCGCAATTACTGCCGCATTTGCCGCCGCATTGTTTTGCGTTCGGACAGCCGATACATTTCTGCCCGCTCTTTTTCGATTTTACGATATAGGCGACTGCGCCGCCGATAATTAATACGAGTATTGCCGAAACAATGATATCAACAGCCGTCATATTGCGCCTCCCGTTTTATTTTTTGGAATATGCCTTCTTTGCCTTTGCGTTCGAGCGTGCGGCAAGAAACGCAACTGTTATGATAATCGCAATTACCGCGATAAGTCCTCCAACAAAGCCTTCGCCGAAAGCGTTGGTGGTGAAAAACGTTCCGAGCTGATAAACGAAGAAGGACAGCAGATAAGCGATAGCGAACTGAAGTCCGATGCCCGCAAACAACCATTTTTTGCTCTTTATTTCGGAATTCATCGCGCCGATAGCAGCAAAGCAGGGGGGTGTAAAGAGATTGAACATAAGGTAGGAAAGCCCCGCCACCGCGGTAATTCCGAACATTTCTGTTCCGCCGCCGCCTGCAAGAAGCTCGAAGTCGCCGCTGATAACCTCTTCGGAGATAGCGAACACCGCCGCAAGCGTGCCGACAACCTCTTCCTTTGCGATAAAGCCGGTTATTGCCGCCGCCGCCATTTGCCACATACCGAAGCCGAGCGGAATAAGAAGCACAGCAAAGGGAGAAGCAATATCGTGAAGTATAGATTGGTCCTGCTCGACCGCTTGGAAGCCCCAGCTGTAATTTGCCATAACGGTAATGACTGCGTTACAAATAAGTATTACCGTACCCGCCTTTACTATGTATGCCCACCCGCGTGAAAGCATCGATTTTACCGCGCCCCAAAGCGTGGGGAGCTTATATTCGGGAAGCTCGATGATAAAGTAGGATTTTTTATATTTATAGCCCGAAATGAACTTAATAAGCAAAGCACCGAGGAAGATAAGCACTATACCTAGCAAGTACATCGCAGGGGAAACCCAATTCGATTCGGGGAAGAACGCGCCCGCAAAAAGTGCGATAACGGGAATCTTCGCGCCGCAGGGGATAAAGGGTGCAAGCATTGCTGTGGCTCTGCGCTCACGCTCGTCTCGTATTGTGCGGCACGCCATAACGCCGGGAACGGCACAGCCCGTACCGATAACGAAAGGAATTACCGACTTGCCCGAAAGACCGACCTTTTTAAATATCGGGTCGAGTATAACGGCAACGCGCGACATATAACCGCAATCCTCAAGCAACGCAAGAAGAAAATACATTACCATTACCAACGGCAAAAAGCCGACAACCGCGCCAACACCGCCGATAATACCGTCGAGCACTATCGTTTGAAGCAGAGGGCTTGCGCCTGCCATAAGCCCGCCGACCCATTCCCCGAACGCTTCGATAAGCGTTACGAGACCGGGAATCGTCGTGCCGTTTTCGAATTCATATCCTTCAGATATCCAAACACCGGGCCCGACCTGCGAAACCCAGAACACCGCCCACATAACGACCGCAAAAATCGGAATGCCGAGCCAACGGTTGATAAGTATATTATCGAGCTTATCGCCGAAATTTTTCTCTTTTGTAAGAATTTTGCGCTTTTCGACCTGACGCACGAGCTTATTTACAAAATCAAAACGCGCTCTGTCCGCCCTTTCTACAGCGGCTTTGTCGGTAAGGTCGATATTGCCTTCCTTATAGGGAGCCTTCTGTTCCCTGCCCGCCGCAGAAACCGCCGCCTCGATAACCTTTTTAAGTCCGTCGCCGGATATCGAAACGGTATCTATAACAACACAGCCGAGCTTTTCGGCAAGCAACGCCGAATCTATAACCGTTTTCTTTTTATCGTTTATATCCTTTTTATTAAGCGCAACTACAACGGGAATACCAAGCTCCAAAAGCTGTGTGGTGAAGAAAAGACTGCGGCTCAAATTGGTCGCATCGACGATATTTATAATAACGTCGGGGTTTTCCTCTTTTACATAAGAGCTTGCTATGCTTTCCTCGCTTGTAAAGGGCGACATAGAATAGGCACCCGGAAGGTCGACCGCAATAAGCTGTTCGTCGCCCACCCAATATGCCCTTTTAATGAGGTGTTCCTTTTTATCTACCGTAACGCCCGCCCAGTTACCGACCTTTTCGTTACTGCCGGTAAGCGCGTTATACATTGTGGTCTTACCCGAATTCGGGTTGCCTGTCAATGCAATTCTCATTAATTTCCTCCGAGATTTTATCGCGGTTAGCTTTTGCTAACTAAATTCCAAAAAAACAAACCGTTTGCGGCTGTTTTTATATAATTATCGATTCCGCGAGCTGATTATCGATACTGTAACGCGCGTCCTTTATCGAAACGACACAGCCGCGCTTTTTCTGCGAAACGACGGTTATCGCTTCGCCGCTGTAACAGCCGAGCGAGAAAAGGAAAGCGTTCAATTCCTCGTCATCGGTCCTGATCTCGCGGATGATATATTCTTTTCCCTCGATAGCTTGTTTAAGATTCATAAAATCACCGCTTGCCAAAACTCGGTTAGTCTATGCTAACCGTTGACATTTTACTTATTTCGACGCAATTTGTCAATACCTTTTCGTATATTTTTGAAATTTTCTTCAAGGTGTAATAATTCTATGTGATTTTAAGGCTTTTTATGTGTAAAACGCCGTCACTTTTAAAAATGACGGCGTTTAGGCTTTATTTATCTGTTAAGACTGTCGCAAAGCTCCTTCACCTCGTCGGCAAAGTCGCGAATAGAATAATTGTCGTAAGGCGAAACGCCAACGCTGAACGTATCCTTCATTCCCTCTCTTAAATCGTCGGGAATGCCTTTTTCGCCCAAAAGTGCACCCATAAACGAGCCCACAGTTGCTCCGTTGCAATCGGTATCCGCGCCGCATTCAACAGCAAAGGCAACGGCTTGGCGGAAATCGTTTTTATATCGCATTATCGCGGCGATACAGAAGGTCGCGTTGTTAATCGTATGCACCCAGTTGTATTTTTTGCCGCGCTCGATAAGCGTTTTTATAAGCTCGTCGCGGGGAATATCGCTTTCGGCAAGCTCGCGCGCCCAAACGGCATCCTCGTAAAAACGGCTCTTTTTCGGTACGACCGAAAGAGCAATATCAAAGCACCTGCTTACGTCCTTTTCGGTAAATGCCGCGGAAATAAGCGCGGCAAAGAACATTTCGCCGTAAATGCCGTTTTTAATATGCGAAAAATACGCGTCGGTATGCGCCAATTTCGATGCAAGCTTCGGCATACCCGCGGCAACGTAGGCAAACGCGTCACAACGTATCTGCGCTCCTATCCATTCGCGGTAGGGGTTCAAATAGCTGCTTACCTTTTCACTTTTAAGCAGCTCCATCGCGTTTTCGGGCTTATACCACGGCGTAAAGGTATCTACGTTTATATAGTTCAAATAAGCCTGCGTTTCGGCGGTGCAGACAAAGCGGAAGGGCAGATTCCACGCCCAATGACTGCCGATATCCCACGAATCGAAATTATATCCGTTTTGCTTTAAAAGCAAATAGAAAATAACCGTAAAACGCGTATCGTCGTCAAGCGGCATACCGCATATTTTTTCGTCGGTCGCAAGACCCTCGTTGCGGCAATCATTCGAAACGGTGGGGACAAAATATTCAATCGGATACTTACCCGCGTTTTTATACCAATCGATTATTCTTTGCGACTGCCAACCCTCGACAGGCTGACCGAGCGCACAGCCGATGCATCTGCCCAGCCACGCTCCGCGGAAATAATCGGAATCAACGGGGGTATATTTATCGTCAGAAAGCTTATCAATATCGCTTTCAGCGTAAATTTCCTCGAGCTCGCTCGGCTCGTTATAGGGGTAATCCGCACGCATCGGAAGTGCGCAAAGCTCTTGATATATCTCCATAAGCTTCGCCTTGTCCTCGTTGCAAGCATTTATCCTCGCACGATATGCTTCGCGGTCTATATCTCTTCCCTCTTCGAATAATTGATTTAATTCCTCTATAAGTAAACCATAAAGTCTGTCGTAGCCGGCCATAATGCTCCTCCGTTGTTTTATTAATTATATACTAACACAATGTCAAATTTAATTCAAGTGAATATCGGCAAAAAACCGCGGCAACAATAAGATTACAAATCTTATTTCGGAGGTATTCTATGTCACCCAAAGAACTGCTTTATATCGAGGACGCATTGGGTCACACCCAGCAGATCAAAACCGTCTGCAACGAGTTTTCCAACCAGCTCGGCGATACCGAGCTTTCGAATTTCGTGCAGACCATCGCGCAGAAGCAGCAGCAGACCTTTGACCGCATTTACAATTTACTTTAAAGGAGAACGGCTATGCAGGATCAGGTAATTATGGACAACATCTTGACAAGCGTGAAAAACGCTTGCGACATCTTTATGCACGGCACTATCGAAGCATCTACCCCGCAGGTAAACGCCGCATTCAAGCAGGCGCTTAACGATTGCTTGTGCATACAGAACGAAATTTATTCAAAAATGGAGCAAAAGGGCTGGTACCCCTCCACGACCGCTCCTCAACAGCAAATTCAGCAGACAAAGCAAAAATATTCGAATTAACAACAAAAAGAAGGACAGCTATTGTCCTTCTTTTTTCGGCATTAAAAATCTATATAATTCGTAAATTGCATCGGCAATCTGTCGCCGTAGTAGTGAGAAATATCCGAAAGGCAAAGCACCCTCGGGGTGGTTACGCCGTTTGAATGGTTGGTGAAATTAATAATGGTTACGCCTGAATGGTTTATATCAAAGGTCGACCAGAACAAAATGGGGTTAATACCCAAAAGGTGCGAAAGCCAAGTCGTACCGAAGCCGTAATGACAGAAAACGGCAACGCGCTCGTCGGTAGGCTTTAATATTTTGTAAGCCAGCCCCTCGCGCTTGTAGCCCAAGGATTCCATAAAAGCATCCGAAGCATCGGCGATGCGCTTATAGCCCTCCTTTGCGTTGCAGAGGGTAAAGGGATATGCCTCGTACCATTTATCGCCGAGAGCAACGTTTTCTTCGGTTTTGAAGTTGATAGGATTCATACCGAAGGACCAGCCGTGATAATTATTTTCGTGATCGTTAATTCCGAAATCCTTTGCGGCAAGGTCTTCGCTTGTCCATTCCAAAATTTCGGGCTTTATACCCAAAAGCTCGCAGGCAGGCTGAGCGGTCATTTGAGCGCGTACCATAGGCGAGCAATATATTTTATCGAGCCCGTGGACCGAAAGGCGTCTGCCCAAGGCCTCGGCTTGGCGTTTGCCCTTTTCGGTAAGACTATCGGGGCTGTAAATAGGGTCGGCATGACGAATTACGTATAACAGCATAGTGTTTCTCTCTTTCGTTTTTTATGTATTGCACTTATATCCCGAATTGCTTATATGCAATTCGCTTCCGCCGAAGCAGAAGTTCGACTTCGCGGCATTCGCCGCTCCGCTCAGGATGACGGTCATTTCGTTTCTACTATATAGAAATACGAGCTTGTCGGCGAATTGATTATGCGGAATTTCGCACAGCAATATTTTTTTCTGTCGAGCTCTTGAAGCATTTCGTTAATAAGCTCGCCCTCTATTTCGCCCTCCTCGTGGCCGGGGTAAACTGCGATAAGCAATATCGAATCGGTATCGAGCAAATCTATCGCCGTTTTTACCGCCGCAAGCGTGGTTTCGCGCTTGGTTGTGACGCTTTTATCGCCGCCGGGCAGATAACCGAGGTTGAACATTCCCGCTTTTATTTTGCAATCGATATATTTTTTCGCGTTATGGTGCGAATCGCATATAAGCGTATAGTTTTGCGGAGCGTTATTTTCGACAAGCCTTTTCTTTGTGCTTTCAATAGCGGCGGGCTGTATATCAAACGCGAAAACGCGCCCGTTAACGCCGACCGTTTGCGAGAAAAACAACGTATCGTGCCCGTTGCCCATAGTAAAATCGGCAACCGTATCGCCCTCTTTTATGTGTTTAAGTATAAAGCCTTTTTCGGTTTCGAGAATATCAAGCATCATTTACTCCAATATTCAACACAAGGGAGGTCAAACAACCTCCCTTGTATGATTATTTATTTGTTAAGATAAACTCTTTCGCGAGTTTTGCCGCTCTTGTAGATAGCGCAGACCATTTTCATTGTTTCGTAAGCGCTTTCAACGGGAATGAACATTTCATCGCCCGATTCGAGGCATTCGTAGAAGTTGTTGATCTGCTTGCAGTGGTTAACGCCCCAATAGGATTTAACGTTGCCGTAGCCGAAATCCTCATCGGGCTGTACTGCGTGGAATTCTCTGCCGTCGTTAAGCTTGATGTCCGCTCTGTCGGCAACGAGAGTAGCAACACCGTTTTCGCAGTGGAATTCTATAAACACGTCTGCGTCGTAGGTGTAGTAGTTGATCGCGTGGAAGTTTGCAAGCATACCGTTATCGAAGCGGATAACGCCTTCTGCGGTGTCTTCAACGTCGATCTTCGCGTGGCCGCGGTTAGCGATGGTAGCATCAACCGATTCGATAGGACGGTTGATAAGGTAACGCATCATATCGAGGGTATGAATAGCCTGGTCGATGATAACGCCGCCGCCTTCCTTGTCCCAAGTACCCTTCCAGTCGCTGCTGCCATAATAAGCATCGGAACGGTCCCAAGTTACGTAGCATTTAGCCGACTTGATTGCGCCGAGAGTGCCATCTTCAAGCAACTGCTTGGTAAGAACGGTGCCAGCGTTGTAGCGGTTTTGGAAGATACAGCCGAGAACAACACCGTTTTCCTTCGCGGTATCGATCATAGCGCGTGCATCCTCGATATTTATAGACATAGGCTTCTCGGTAAGTACGTGCTTGCCGCGCTTGCTGCATTCGATAGAAACTATCGGGTGGAGATAGTGAGGCAGGCAGATGTGAACTACGTCGATATCCTCTTTTTCGAGCATTTCAATATAATCGTAATATGCCTTTACACCGAATTCAGCCGCTTTTGCGTCTGCTCTGTCCTTCTTAACGTCGCAAACAGCAACGAGCTCTGCATTTTCACATCTTACGATGCTTACTGCATGCATAGGGAAAATGTTGCCGCAACCAATAACGGCAGCCTTATACTTTTTCATAAATCTACCTCTGGATTTCATAAATAATTCCAAGCAAATTATAACACATTTATTCTATATTTCAAGCCTTTTCTTGCAATTTAAGCAATTATTTTCTGCGGAAAAGCGCATTCAGCTTCGCGAAATACATTGTGTCGATATTATTCACCGTGCCCTCGGTGGTGCGGAAACGCCATTTGCCGCTGTCGTCGCCGGGGACATTCATTCGCGCATCGCTTCCGAAGCCGCACATATCCTGAAAAGGAATTATTGCAAGGTACGCGCTCGAACGCCACACCGATTCGATAATCTTCCTGCAGGCAGGTGCATTATAACCGCCCTGACCCCAATCGCCGTGGTCGAAGCCGACGTAATCGAGCGCAAAGGCGCGTTCTTCCTCGCTTGCCTCCCACAGCCAGCCGAGCAAAGTGTTATTATCGTGCGTGCCCGTATAGGCAACGCAGTTTATCGGGTAGTTATGCGGCAGGTGCGTCGCATCGTCGCTCGGGTCGAAGCCGAACTGAACTATCCTCATTCCGGGGAATCCGCTGTCTTTAAGCAGCTTTACAACATCGTCACCGAAAACGCCCAAGTCCTCGGCAATTATCGGCACATCGCCGAGTGCCGCCTTAACCGCCTTAAACAGCGACATCGCGGGTCCCTTCTTCCAAATACCCTCGCGCGCGGTCTTGGCATCGCCCTTTATTGCCCAATAGGAAGCAAACGCGCGGAAGTGGTCGATACGCAAAACGTCATATAGCTCGAACTGCCTTTTTATGCGCTTTATCCACCATTCATAGCCCTGCGATTTATGATATTTCCAATCGTAAAGCGGGTTGCCCCAAAGCTGACCGTCCTCCGAAAAATAATCGGGCGGACAGCCCGCAACGCGTGAGGGCTTATAGGTTTCCTTATCTATATCGAACAGCTCGGGATTTGCCCAAACGTCCGCGCTATCGCGTGAGACGTATATCGGCATATCACCGATAATCTTTATCCCGATTTCGTTTATTTCCTTCTTTGTCTTTTCCCATTGGGTATAGAAAAGATACTGAATAAAGCCGTGGTAGCGTATTTCCTCTTTAAGCTCGTCCTTTAAAAGCAAAGCGTTCGAATACTTATTTCCGCGCTTCCAATTCCAAAATTCTTGTCCGCCGTTTTCAAACTTCAAAGCACGGTAAAGACAATGCGAAAACAGCTCCTTTTCGTTAATAAACTCATCGAGCTTTTGTTTGAACTCCTCGTCAAGCCGCGAAAACGCCAAGCGCATAAGCGATTCTCTTTTCTCCCGTGCGAAGGGATAATCGGCAATAAAGGGAGAGCCGTTATATTTATTCGTATAGGATTCGTGTCTTGTAACAAAGCCCGAATCCACCATAAGCTCGGGGCTTATATAAAGCTCGTTACCTGCGAACGCGCTGTCAGAGCCATAGGGTGAATTGCCGTAATCGAGCGGAGTAAAGGGCAGTACCTGCCAGTAGGAAAAGCCCATTTCCTTGATTTTTCTCGCAAATTCAACACATTCCTTGCCGAAAACGCCAATACCGTATTCCGACGGAATAGCCGATATGCTCATCAGCACGCCGCTGCTTCGTTTGTTGTTCATATTTATAGCTTGTATCCTTTTTGTTTTTTTATATTATAACGCACCAAACACAATTTGGCAATGTTTTTAAAGAAAAAATCGGCTGTTGTTTTTCGCAACAGCCGATGCTTTTTACTGTTTTTTCTTGCCCGTTACGGCGTTAAGCAAATAGGTAATTCCCATTACCACGCCGACAACGACGAAAATACCGAGCATACCCAAGCCCATATATTTAAGATTTGCCACCGCGTTTTGGGGGTGCCAATCGAGCTCGACGTCTGCGATAGATTCATCGTTTGCTTCGGTTTCCGCCGATGCAAAAACCGCGAAAAGCGAAAAGAGCATAACTGCCGTTAAGAGAACTAAAAATATCTTTTTCATTTCCAATCTCCTTTCGCGATTAACCGAAGAAGTTAAGGATCATACCGCCCGCGATAACGGAAGCGATCTGACCCGAAACGTTAACACCGGTAGCCTGCATAAGAATGAAGTTCTGGGGGTCTTCCTTAAGCGCCATTTTGTGAACAACACGACCTGCCATCGGGAACGCCGAAATACCTGCCGCGCCGATCATCGGGTTGAGCTTGGTTTTCAAGAAGAGGTTTAAGAACTTTGCAAACAGTATGCCGCCCGCGGTATCGAAGATAAACGCCACAAGGCCAAGACCGAGAATAAGAAGCGTTGCGGGGCTTAAGAACTTTTCATAGTGCATCTGACCTGCGATAGTGATGCCGAGGAAGAGAGTAACAAGGTTTGCAAGCACCTTTTGTGCCGTTTCGGAAAGCGAAGCAAGCACACCGCATTCACGAATAAGGTTACCAAACATAAGGAAGGCTATAAGCGAAACAGACTCAGGCGCTACAACACCAGCAACAATTGTTATAACTATTGGGAATAAAATTTTTGTAAGACGTGAAACCTCTTT
>JAZTZW010000028.1:0-13943 GCA_045637685.1 Eubacteriales bacterium
TGTTCTTGATCATTAGCATCCTCTATACTCCTTTTTGTGTATGTAGTTGTAGAACAACTAAATTTGTATCGTTCTTGCATATAAGCATATTATACCACGGAACGACCTATAGTTCAAGGCGAAATGGCGTTTTATTCCTCTACACCGAAGTTGCCGCAGTAGTTTAGCATCTTTCTGCCGATTATGAAGACACGGAAGGTCGGGTTGGGGATTTTTACCTCATTTTTAGGCAGAAACGTGATAAATTCCCTCAAATTATCCACCGAATTTGACCGAGGCTCATACTTTTCCTCCAGTGTCCGGCCGGTAAAAACAGATGTAAAACAGCCGATGAGATAAATTCCCATCGGCTGTTTGCGCATGCTGTATTTTAACTGTTTTTCTCTTTGGGAAGTATATCTTTGATATACGCTTTTACCTTCGTGTAGATTTCTTCAAAAGGAGGCTTACTCACGTCGCCTACAAAACGGAATTTCTCATACGAGTGTTGCAAATCCTCGGGTCTATGGAGGAAGCCCTCAAAATCACCCAACTCCCGTTCGCTGTTTTTTAGGGTGTTGCGAACGTCGGTTGCGTTGAATTCAAAAACCTTTGAAATATAATAGAGATCCACAACGTCTTTTATTCTGCGGAACACCTTTTCGGTTGACATCGCCGCAACCTTATCGGATATCATTTGTAACGGCGATGCACCGCAGAAGCGAATACCTTCAACCTCATATATTTTGGTAGGAGGAATCGGGCGGTTTACGTCAACGTCCATAGTGAATATGACTTCTTCGGTAGAGCGTTCAACCAACTCGAAGCCCGCAGAGCGCTTTTCGCCGTATTCTCTATAAAGCCGAACCTCTAAATCAACGTCGCATTTATCGATTGCTTTTTGCAAGGAATCCACCATTTGTTCGGACGCGGGCGGAGCATCCGAGTTCCAGTTGGCGTCAATATCTACGGTATGGCGCGTTTCGTCGGCATATCCCGCTTCAAGCAGGCAGGCCTTCAAAACCATCGAACCTTTAAAACTGATAGGCATTCTACTGTCATACACGGCTTTCATAACTTGATACATAATTTTTTCTTCAGCGGTTATATTCAAAATAAATACCTCAATTTCCGTAATAGTCTATCGCTTCGTTTGCTAATTTCTCGAACTGTTCTTGATGTTCAGGGGCGATGAAGATACCGTCAAAGCTGTTTCCGTTAGAATAATAATAGCGGCTGACGGCTTCGGTAATGCCTTGCATATCCAAAATCGATTCGTTTGCGAAAGCATCATACACCGTGCGGTTAAAGTCGGTATAAAGAAGACCGTTGCGATTCTTAACGTAACGCGAACCGATATGATTGCCGAGCACAATTACACCGTTATATTGCGTAACCGCGTCATCGCCGTAAACCCACACGATATATTCCTCGTTGCGACCGCCGAAGCTGCCTTGACACATAAGAGCTTCGTCCAACGCAAAGACAACCGATTCGCCGAGGCAATCGCGAACTGCCCTAAGCCAAGAAATTGCGCCAACGAAATCGCTGCGCTTGGGAAGGCTGCGCTTTTGCGGATCGCGCTTCGGAAGCGACACTGTCTTTCGGTTGAGTAAGTCTTCCTTTATACGTTGCTCCAATAAATCAATAATATATTCGGGCGGCTTGCGCACACCTGCTTCCCAATTCTGAATGGTACGGAAGGGAATCTTATATCTTGCGGCAAATTCACTTTGTGTATCACCGAGCTGCATTCTCATCTCGCGAATGTTCATATTCTCACCTCGCGTTTATTGTACACCCAATGGGTGCATTTGTCAATAGTGTATGCATTAACGGGGCTTTTATTCATTTCGAGAGGTAAACTGCTATTTCTCGTTATCCTCTTTTAGCGACAATTCACCTCCGACACCAGATAAACAGGGTTAGTCATAATTTGTTAATATTTTAAATTTTTTTATCGCTCTTCGGCCGATGAGGAATGATTTTTGGAGTGAATTTGGGGTTTTCGCTTCGGTCAGGGGCAAATTTTTGATAAAATCCTTCAAAATATCCACCGAATTTGACCGAGGCTCGGCTCCACCAACGGTGATAACAATTTTGCCGGTTTTGGAGCCTTAAAGATAATAATATACTCTTTGTCCACCGTTTGCTTTATTTGAGTATATATTGCCTCTTTTGGGAGTGTGCACAAAACTGCTCGCTTTGTTATTACCAAATAAATCACCCAAAAAGCCCACACAACAGACTGCAATATCTGTTTTGTGGGCTTTTCTGTTAGTCTTTGGATTAGAATTCAACCGTGATTGTCGTTCCTTTGCCGACCTCGCTATCAAGTGTTACCTTGCCGCCGTGATAGGCTACCGCGTGTTTTACAATAGAAAGTCCAAGACCTGTTCCGCCGGTTTCTTTGGAGTGACTCTTATCCACTCGGTAAAACCGCTCAAAGATACGGTTTTGATGCTCCGGTGCAATACCGATGCCTGTGTCTTTTACCGTTACAACCGCATGACCGTTATCCTTACCGATTTCAATTTCAACCTTGCCGCCGTTCACATTGTATCTGATAGCGTTATCGCAAAGATTATAAATGATTTCGTAAATATAACGTCGTACACCATAAATATTGCAGGGCTCTCCCTCGACGCCGAGTTCAATATTTCTCTTTGATGCCGATATTGTCAGAACCTCGACAACTTCTTTTGCAACCTCTGTGAGCTCCACAGTTTCGGTTGCAGGCTCGCTGTTTTCATCAAGCTGAGAGAGACGGATAATATCGTTTATAAGAGATACAAGCCTTGTGGCTTCCTTGCGGATGTTACCAACAAATCTTGTTGTGTCTTCGGGTTTCACAAGACCGTTTTCAAGAAGCTCGGCGCTTCCGATGATAGACTGAAGCGGAGTTTTTAATTCGTGTGTAACGTTTGCGGTAAACTCTTGACGGTTACGCTCTGCAAAAGCGCGTTCGGAAATGTCAAACACAAGAATAACGGCACCGAGAACCTTTCCGTCCGACTCAATAGAATTGATGGTAAACTGATATTCGTTGCCGTTTCTCTCTTCGGTGTATTCGCTGTGGTTGCCGTCGAGAGCATCCCAAATGGCTTTGCTCATTTTGCTTGTACGGTCAACCAGCAGAAAATCGCTTCCCTTAACGTCCTTTTTAACGCCAAAAATCCTCATCGCCGCCGCATTCATAACAAGCACCATACCGTGCTCATCAAGCAGCACAAGACCTTCGTTCATAGAAGAAACGATTTGCTCAAACTCGTCTGACTTTCGGCGCAGAGCTTCCATCTGCGTCTTTATTTGCTTATGTTGTTTGTGTATTTTTGTAAGTATGGGCGTTAATTCTTCGTAGGTGGTATTGTTAGTCGGATTGTCCAAATCAAGCTGTAATAAAGGTTCTGTTGCTTTTTTTGCCATGGTGAGAGAAAGAACCGTTGCAACTACCGCCGCAAATATGATGATAGCACTAATTGCGGGTAGCATTTTGATAAGAAGTCCGCCAACAGTAAGCTGACTTATAGAGATACGAAGCACGTCGCCGTTTTCAAGCCGTATAGCTTCATAAAAAGTCTTTTCGGTTAAGGTAGAAGAATATCTTGCGCTACTGCCTGTGTCATATTTCAATGCTTCACCAATTTCTTCGCGGTCAGCGTGATTTTCCATTTCTTTTGGATTTGCCTGTGTATCGTAAAGAACGGTACCGTCAATATCCACTACGGTAAAACGAAAAACCGATGAGTCGAAATTTTCAAAATATTCTACACCAACCTCATTAACGGTATCCGCCACAAGAGAAAGCTCTGCTTTTAATTGTTTCACTTGAGATGTGTTGAAATAATCATATAAAAAACTTGTTGCAATACCCATACTTGCAAGAAGAACAACAAGTGCTACGGTGAAAATAGAACGAAATATCTTTTTTGTCATACTTCTCTATCCAATCTGTACCCAACGCCGATAACCGTTTTGATCTGCCCTCCTGCATTACCGAGTTTTTGACGCAGGGTTTTGATGTGCATATCAACGGTACGGGTTTCGCCGATGTAGTCTATTCCCCAGACTTCGCTCATCAGCTTATCTCTCGAAAACACCATATTCGGATTTTGCATAAACAATTTGAGAATTTCAAATTCCTTATGTGTAAGTTCGACCTTTTCACCGCCTGCAATAACTTTATGTTCTTGTTCCTTCAAAACGATACTGCCAACAGTAATGCTGTCATCCGTCGGAGTTTCTTTTACCGTACGACGCAATACCGCTTTTACACGCGCGACCATTTCCATAACACCAAACGGCTTTACAAGATAATCATCCGCGCCGGAATTCAGACCTCCGATTTTATCCATCTCTGTTCCTTTGGCAGTAGCCATAATAACGGGAATATTCTTATATTCGGGTTGCGAACGAAGTTTCTTAAGAACTTCAAGTCCGTCCATTTCGGGCATCATAATGTCGAGAATGATAAGCTCGGGCATTTCGGTTTTCAGCGCTTCAAGCATAGAAATGCCATCGGAAAAGCCACGCGCTTCAAAACCGGTCTGTTCTAACGTATAAACTTCAATTTCGCGGATGGTATTATCATCATCAACACACCAAATCATAGTTTACTCTCCTTTAATTTCTTCTCCTATTATAATACACTTCGTGTCCAAATGCAATCGCCCAACAAAAAACACGGTTAAAAACGCCGCCTCGTATGAAAGCGACGTTTTTTGTTTATACAAATGAAAGATACTTTTTTGTATATTCGGTGTATTTTTCTCTGTAAAACTCGTTATCGCTTCTAAGAAGCTTAAGAGATTCGTGCAGATTCATATTTCGTGACTTTGTATCCATAACACATCCCGCAATATTGGAGCAATGGTCGGAAACTCTTTCCATATTGGTAATAAGATCGCTCCAAACAAAGCCAACCTCTATACTGCAATCACCCACACGCAAACGGTCGATGTGGCGTGTACGAAGAAGCTCTTTCATTCTGTCGATGACCTGCTCAAGAGGTTCTATAAGATTTGCAAGGTCCGCGTTGCTTTGCGTAAAAGCATCATAAGAAAGCGATACAATTTCGATAGTCGCCTCGCAAAGAGCGTTCATTTCTGCTTTTGCGTTTTCGGAGAATACGATGCCTTTTTCTCGCATTTCTTCTGCTGATTCGAGAATATTTACAGCGTGGTCGGAGATACGCTCAAAGTCACCAATGGCTTTCAGGAGCATCGACGCCATCGCACCTTCGTTTTCGTTAAGCTGTTTTGTACTTAATTTTACAAGATAACTGCCGATAACGTCTTCAAGGTGGTCGGTTTTATCTTCGGCTTCACGAATCGCTTCTGCCTTGGCTTTATCATAGGTGTCAAGACATTCAATACTGCTTTTTAAAGCACCCGTTGCAATTCTTGCCATATCAAAGGTGAGGTTATGAGCACATTCAAGTGCGATTGCGGGAGTAGCAAGAAGTCTGTCATCAAGCTCGGATACCTTTTCAACCTGTGCAGTATCGGGGATGAGCTTATACGCGAGCTTTTCAAGAAGCCCCGACATAGGAAGCAGAAGCAATGTACACACGATGTTAAATATAGAGTGCGCGGTTGCAATTCCGGCATAATTAGCCGCTTCGTTAAGAAGTGCGGGAGCGAGAATTGCTTTAACAGCGGCAAAAGCGCCAAGACAAACCACTGTGCCGATTACGTTGAAGGATAAGTGTACAAGTGCCGCGCGTCGTGCATTTTTGGTTGTGCCAACAGATGAAATAATAGCGGTAATACAGGTGCCGATGTTTTGTCCCATAATAATCGGGATTGCCGCACCGTAGGAAACAGCGCCGGTTGCCGCAAGTGCCTGAAGAATACCGACGGAAGCAGAGCTCGACTGAATAATAGCGGTAAGCACCGCACCAACAAGAACGCCTAAAATAGGATTCTTGAACATAATAAACATTTCTTGGAACGCAGGAATATCCTTAAGACCCGAAACCGCATCGGTCATTGTTTCCATACCGAACATAAGGGTTGCAAAGCCAAGAAGAACAATAGCAATATCCTTCTTTTTGTTACTCTTTGCAAACATCAAAAGCGCGATGCCGATAAGAGCAAGGATAGGAGTAAAGGCGGACGGCTTCAAAAGCTTCAGGAACATATTGCTGCCCGAAATACCGCTGAGGCTCAAAATCCAAGCTGTTACAGTAGTACCGATATTCGCGCCCATTATAACGTGAATTGCCTGCTTTAAGGTCATAAGCTTCGAGTTTACAAAACCAACGACCATAACCGTTGTCGCAGAAGAGCTCTGAATAACAGCTGTAACGCCAAGACCTGTAAGCAGTCCCGCGAGCTTGCCGGTGGTTAGCTTTCCGATCATAATTTCAAGCTTACTGCCTGCGCTTCTTTCCAAAGCGTCGCCCATAAGGTTCATTCCGAATAGGAACAAACAAAGTCCGCCTATGAGCGTAAGTACGTCAAAAATGTTCATTTACATAACCTCGTGTTTTTGTTTAGGCTTTTAAATCATTTTAATTTATTGTACCCTTATCTTACGGCGAGAATGTAAAATCCGTAATCATACACAAGTAAAATCGATGTAAAATTACTGAGAGCGCAGGCGAACGCGATTTGTTTTATCGGTTTCGCAATCTTTTTTCCGTGTTATTGTTTTACGGCTACGCTACAATTAAGGCAAACACATTGGGAGGAAGCATTATGACATACGAACAAGCCGCGTTTTTTGAAATTCTGTCATCGCTCGGATATTGCGAAGAGCTGAGCGATTTTATAAACACCGCACTTGAAACACAAGACCCGTTAAGCGATATAATTCTTGAGCTATCTTTTGCGGGAAACGACCTAAACAAGCTCGTTTCTTTGCTGAACGAATACATAAGGTCCGCGGGCACGGCCATCGATTACGACGGAGCGGTTTTTGCGCTGTTTCGGGATTTTCTGCGCAAAAAGCGTTTATCGGGCATGAGTGTTGCGGAAGCGAGCGAGCTTATGCACCGAGCGGCGTTACAGCACCCCGACTATTGGGATAGCGTTTGGTATTCGATGTATATTTTTGCCGACTATATAGAATTTTGTAGCGAGCAGGGGGCAAACGACGCGCTCGACACATTTTTGGAGCGCGGCGAACTGCCCGAATTGCCGTTCGAGCCAATAGAGCAAACGCCGATAAAACGTTTTTTTGCTAAAATACGCAAGCTTTTCGATTGATTTTTTCCGATAGCGTGTTATAATCAAAATGAGGTGACGGTTATGAACGGCGAAAAGCTTAAAAATTTACTTGACCGCGGGCTTGACGAGGGGGCTTACTCCTGCTATGCCGCGGCGGCAGGCGACAAAAACGGTATTTTCTTTCGCGAATTCGGCGGGGCGCGAATGCTTGTCCCCGAGCGCAGGGAGATGACCGAAAACACGCTTTTCGATATGGCTTCGCTTTCGAAGCTTATCGGCACGACCATGGCGGCGCTTAAGCTTATCGAAGGCGGTCGGCTTTCGCTTGAAGGCAGAATCGGAGATTATTTCGAAAACTGTCACGGCAAGGAAAACATAACTGTTTTCGAGCTGATGACGCACACCTCGGGCATAAAGGCGCATTTTCCGCTTTGGTTGCGCGGTATTACGCCGAACGAGGCGGCGGATGAGATACTGCGCGAGCCGTTGGGTTATGCAACGGGAAGCAACGCAGTCTATACCTGTATGGGTTATATCCTGCTGGCAAAAATTATCGAAAAAATCGAAAATGAGCCGCTTGACAAGGTGGTAAAAAGGCTTGTGTTCGAGCCGTTGGGAATGAAAAACAGCCTATACTGCCCGCAAAACAAGGATATTTGCGCCGCGACCGAGCGCGATGCCGACACGGGCAGGATAATTTGCGGCGACGTGCACGACGAAAACGCCCGATTTTTGAAGGGCATTTCGGGCAACGCGGGAGTATTTTGCGACCTTGACGATTGCATTTCTTTTGCGAAAATGCTATCCTTGCGCGGCGAGGGATTTTTAAGCCGAGAGCTTTTTGAAAGCGCGATAACCGACCACACACCGAGCTTTAACGAGCACCGCGGGCTTGGATTTCAGCTTGTCGGCAGGCGGTACGGACACAACGGGTTTACCGGAACCTCGATATACGTTAACAGAGACAGCGGGATTTACGCGATACTTTTGACAAACCGTGTGCACCCCACGCGTGAAAATTACGGTTTGTTCGACATACGGCCCGAATTTCACACGGAAATTTTTGGGGATTGATATGAAAAAGGCAAAAATAAAAAACGGCATTGACCGTTTAGATGAAATATTGCCCGAAATTTCGGGCGCAAGAATTGGGCTTATAACCAACCCGACGGGGGTTGACAGAAACGGCGTTTCGACAATAGACCTGCTTAATAAAAACCGATTGCTTTGCTGTTTATTCGCGCCCGAGCACGGGATTCGCGGCAGCGCGCAGGCGGGCGAGCATATATGCAGCTCGCGCGATGAAAAAACAGGCGTGCCGATTTACAGCCTATACGGTGGAAATGTGCATATTCCGAAAGAGGTTTTGCAAAATATCGATGCCGTTGCCTTTGATATTCAAGACGTCGGCGCGCGCTTTTACACCTACACAAGCACGCTCGCTTATGCTATGGAGGATTGCGCAAAAGCGGGCAAAAAAATGATAGTTTTCGACAGAATAAACCCTATCGGCGGAGTTGCCCCGCAGGGAGCTTTGCTTGATAAACGCTTTTCATCGTTTGTAGGGCGTTACGAAACGGCAACGCGGCATAATTTAACCGTTGGCGAATACGCAAGCTTTATAAACGAAACCCAAAATATCGGCTGTAACCTTACGGTAGTTCGCACAGAGGGCTGGGAGCGCGATATGCTTTTTTGCGATACCGACCTTAAGTGGATTCCCCCTTCCCCGAACATAAAAAGCGCAAGCACCTGCTTTTACTATATCGGTACCTGTCTTGCCGAAGGTACGAATCTTTCGGAAGGACGCGGGACGGAAACGCCGTTTGAGCTTATCGGCGCGCCTTGGCTGAACGCCGAAAGGGTTGCCGAAATTATGAATTCACAAAAGCTTTCGGGTGTGCGGTTTTCTGCCGAACGGTTTGTTCCGACCTTTTCGAAATACGCAGGAGAAAAATGCAACGGAATAAGATTGGAAATGACCGACCCACGTGAATTTCTGCCCTTTGAAGCTGCGCTTTACCTTTTCGAGCTTATACGCCGCACGCACAGCGAATTTGAATTTTTATCGCCGCACAAAGAAAACGTTCCCTATTTTGTCGACCTGCTTTTGGGCAGTAACGATTGGCGAAAAGAGAGCTTTGATATCGAACGCTTTTTAAAAGAGCACAACGAAAAAGTAAAGGCTTACGAAAGCGAAATTAAAAAGTATTACTTATACTAAAAATTGAAAAGAGGACTCTTTTGAGTCCTCTCTTTGCTTTTTTTAAGCAAACTGCGAGTTATACAGCGTACTGTAAAAGCCGCCCTTGGCAAGTAGCTCTGTATGGTTGCCCATTTCGGTTATTTCGCCGTTTTGCAAAACTATTATCGTATCTGCATTTTGAACGGTCGAAAGCCTGTGCGCGATAATAAAGCAGGTCCTGCCGTTCATAAGCTCGGTCATCGCTTCCTGAATTTTTATTTCGGTACGCGAGTCTACGTTCGAGGTCGCCTCGTCGAGAATGAGCATCGGCGAATCGGAAATCATCGCGCGGGCGATAGTAATAAGCTGCTTCTGCCCTTTCGAAATGTTTACGCCGTCGTCGGTAAGCAGGGTGTTGTACCCCTCGGGCAGGCTTTCGATATAGCTGTCTATCCTCGCGGCACGCGCGGCGGCTTTAACCTCGCTAAGCGTTGCGCCCTCTCTACCGTAGGCAATATTTTCGAAAATAGTTCCGCGGAAGAGCCAAGTATCCTGCAATACCATAGTATAAGCCTTGCGAAGAGATTCGCGGGTTATTTCGCGGCAATCGATGCTATCTAAGGTAATGCCTCCGCCGGTAACGTCGTAAAACCGCATAAGCAGGCTGATTATTGTGGTTTTGCCCGCGCCTGTCGGGCCGACAATCGCAACCGTTTTTCCGCGGAGCGCAGAAAAGCTTACGCCCTTTAATATTTCCTTTTCGGGGATATAACCGAAGCGCACGGATTTAAGCTCTACGTCTCCCTTGACGTCGGTATGGGTAACCGCGGTTTCGCTGTCCTTGGGCTCGGGCTCCTCGTCGATTATTCTAAATACGCGCTCTGCGGCAGAAAACGCCGATTGAAGCTCGGACAAAATGTTCGCGAATTCATTAATAGGCCCTGCGAACTTGCGCGAATACTGCACAAACTGCGCCACGCCGCCGATAGTGATAAAGAAGAGCGTGCCTTCCGCGGCGGTGCCGTTTTGCGAGAACATATAAAGCATACCGCCGAGCATAGTTACAAGCGAAATAGAAATATTGTTGATAAAGTTCACCGAAGGTCCCATCGCCGCGCCGTAATAATCGGCTTCGTAGTAGGCGTCCATAGAATCGGTGTTGCGCTTGTTGAAGCGCGAGCCTATTTCGTCCTCACGCGCATACGCCTGAATCGTGCGGCAGCCCGAAAGCATTTCCTCGGCATAGCCGTTTAATTCGCCCAGCTTTCTCGAGCGTTTGTGGAACAGCGGGCGCACCTTTTTCGAACGATAGCGGGTAAAAAGTATCGATGCGGGAACGGTTATAAGAAAAACTGCGATAAGCGGCTTAGAGATATTCCACATAAATATAAGCGAGCCGATAACCGTGTAAAGGCTTGTCATTATCTGCACAAAATCGTGCGAGAGTGTGGAATTTATCGTGTCGATATCATAAGAAATTCGGCTTATAATATCGCCCGTGGGGTGGGCATCGAAATAACCTACGGGGAGCGATAACAGCTTTTCGAAGAGCTGTTTACGCATTGTATAGACTATTTTTTGGCTTAAATGTATCATAATTACGGCAAGTACATAGGACATCAGAGCCGAAATTATGTAGCAAAACAGCATTTTTATTGCATTTTCGGTAACGGCATCGAAATTTACGCCGCCCTTTTCGGCGATAGCGTCGATGGCAAGACCCGAATATTTCGGACCGAGAAGCGAGAGCTGGTTTGCGAAAAGCGTAAGTATTACCGCAGGGATAAAAATATACCAATATTTGAATATATAGGTGCAAAGGCGCAGAAAAACGTGCTTTGCGGTTTTGCGGTCGAGCTTTTGACGCTCGGGTCGGTTGACATCGCCCGCTTTGTTGGTGCTGTTTAGGTTGTTCGGTCTATTCAACGAAAGCACCTCCCATCTGCGAATCGCTTATTTCGCGGTATTCGGTGCAGGCTTCCAAAAGCTCGTCGTGCCTACCCATACCGATTATTTTTCCTTCATCAAGCACAAGAATAAGGTCGCAATCCTTTACCGAGCTTACGCGCTGTGCAACGGTGATAACGGTTGTATCACACATATTTTCGGAAAGTGCCTTGCGGAGCAACGAATCGGTTTTATAGTCGAGCGCCGAGGAGGAATCGTCGAGAATTAAAATTTCGGGATTCGAAGCGAGCGCGCGGGATATAAGCAAGCGTTGCTTTTGTCCGCCCGAAATATTCGTGCCGTGCTGTGAAAGAATGTGTCCGTAGCCCTCGGGAAAATCCTTTATAAAGCTATCTGCCTGCGCGATACGCGCGGCGTTTTCGATGCTTTCAAAGGGAATATCGCGCCCGAAGCGGATATTTTCCTCTATCGTGTCGGCATACAGAAAATCCTGCTGAAGCGCCGTGCCGAACATAGCATAAAGTCGGTCCTTTTCGATAGTGCGTATATCCTCGCCGTTTATGTAAATGCTTCCGCAGTTCACGTCGTAAAAACGCAAAAGCAGCTTTATCGCTGTCGATTTACCCGAGCCTGTTGCTCCGATAATCCCCAGCCTGCCGCCCTTTTTAAGCGAAAAGCTTATGTGGTCGAGGTCGTTTCTTTTGCCGTTGTACGAAAAGCATACGTCATCGAACACGATGTGAGAATCGGTTTTTATTCCGCTGTATTCGGATTTATCGAGAACGCTTATATCCTCTTCCGCGTCCATAACCTCGCTTATACGGTTAGCCGATGCGGCGCACTTTGTAAACATAACGAACATACGCGTAACCGACATCATCGCCATAGAAATAAGCGTGAAATATTGCATAAAGGCAATTACCGTTTCGGGCGTGGAAAGTCCGTTTTCTATTCTGCCGCCCGCAAGTGCGATAACCGCAACGCTTCCGACGTTCATCAAAACCGTCATAATCGGGTTGACCGAGCCCATGGTTATGCCCGCACGGGTTTCGTCCTTTATAAGCGCGGTGTTAACGCTTTCGTAACGGCGGTGCTCGTAATCGGTTTTCGAAAGCGCTTTAATAACGCGTATTCCCTGCGCGTCCTCACGCACAACGCGTATCATACCGTCGACAGAGCGCTGTACCTTGGTGTAAAGCGGCACGCCCTTTTTCGAAATAAAATAAACGGTTATGAAAATAAAGGGCAAAACCGAAATCATCGCCAGCGCGAGATAAGAGTCCATTAAAAGGGTTATTGCGATACCGCCCACAAGCATTATCGGGGCGCGCACGCCGAGACGCTGCATCATATTCACGAAATGGTGAACGTTATATGTGTCTGTCGTAATACGCGATTCAAGCGAGGGTATCGTGAATTTATCGGTCTGCGATGCCGAAAGACGAAGCGTTTTTATAAAAAGGTCTTTTCGCAGACTTTCTGCAAAATTGCGGGAAACGCGTGCCGCCATACGGTTTGCGATAATGTTGCAGGCGCAGGCGATAACCGAGCATATTATCATCAGTCCGCCCCAAAGCAATATATCACGCACCGATTTGCCGATAACGTTTTCGAGAATATGGGTTAGGATATAGGGTATCATAAGCTCGGCAACGGTGCCCGCGGTCTTTATGGTAAATCCGCCCACCATTCGCCCGTAAAAGGCTTTTAAATATTTAAAAACTATCTTCATTTTATTCCTCGGAAATTGCTATCGATTTTGCGAGCATTTTATCTAAAATATCGTGAAATATCTTAAGCTCGTTTTCGCCGATACCTTCGGCAAGGCGAGAATTCCAATCTTTTGTTATTGCAATTACCTCGGCTTGAATATCGAACATCTTTTGTGTGGGAAATACAAGCGTTTCGCGCTTATCGGATTCGCTTATTCGGCGTTCGATATATCCCTCGAGCTCGAGATAGGCGAGGTGGCGCGTTACGTTCGATTTGTTAATACACAAATGCTTTGCCAGTTTTTCCTGCGGCAGACCGGGGTTATTGCATATCGCCAGCACGTAGCTGTGGTAAATTCCCGCAAGCCCAACGGTGGAATGCTCGGTGCGGTAGTTCGCTTCGCACCTGCTAATAATGTTCATTTTTCGCATTATAGTAGCCATTTTTACCTCATTCGATTAGTTGCATTTAAAACCGTTTTGAATGCAACCATTTTAACATAAAGCACGATAGTTGTCAAGAAATGTATTAAACAAGCTATTGACAAAGAAGAAAAGTTGTGCTATATTATATTGCACGGCCTGTTAGTCAAGTGGTCAAGACGTCGCCCTCTCACGGCGAAGACAGGGGTTCGACTCCCCTACGGGTCACCACAAAAGAAACCTCTTTTGTCTACCAAGACAAGAGAGGTTTTTGTTATGTTGAAAAATTCATATTTTTTGATATAATCAATTCGATAAATAAGAATTTGGAGGGATGGCAATGGTACTTGAAACAACACGGTTAATATTAAGGGATTACACCTTGGAGGATTTTGACGCACTATTCGAAATTCTGTCCGATGAAGAAACCATGCAGCATTATCCAAAACCTTATGACGAAGAAATGACAAAGCATTGGATTGAATGGAATATTCAGAACTATCAAAAATATGGCTTTGGTATATGGGCTGTAATCTTAAAGGAAACAGGCGAATTTATTGGCGA
>JAZTZW010000029.1:0-101736 GCA_045637685.1 Eubacteriales bacterium
AGGTCTTGAATCTGTTTTCTTAGAACTTTGATTTAGGTAAAATGAGTTTCGCAAATATTGTACGTCACAAAACGAAGTAAACACGACGACTGTTGAAGCAGAGGTAGAATATAGAGAAGAGTTTTCAGAGGAGCAAGCCTTATGTCCGTAAGATCCGAAATTTGTAACGGATCGCCACTTTACAACCTTTAATACCTGTTCCGCAAAAGCCGAGGAGCGTCCCACCTACGGGATAAAAGGTCTTACAAACGGCAAAGTAACGGCACAAGAATTCAAAGGTAAAAAACAAACGAAATGAGAGGTTAAAATGATGCTGGATATCAAGATAGAAAATAAATAACCCTTGGTTGTGATTATAGATTACACAACCAAGGGTTATTTTTTTTAGTTCCCGCGGTGATGGGCAAGAATATCTTATAACTCCTGCCCGCATGGACGTTGTGTGCGGTTTGAGCGTTGCCGAAAAGTTACGGTCAGTCTTCCCTAACCGCGTTTGCGTTACGTGTGATTTGAGCGTTTGCTACCCGCGAGAGCATAACGCAAGGCATAACCATTTTTGAATGAAGCTGCGTGTTTTTTCAACACGCGGTTATTTTTATTTTAGCGTTCCAAGCACCGTTAGAAAGCGTTCGATTTCGCGGTGGGTATTATATTTCGAAAGTGAAAGTCTTACACCGCCGATATCGTAGGTGCCCAAGGTTTTGTGCGCATTCGGGGCACAATGAAAGCCGGCGCGCAGAGCAAAGCCGCAAGCATTTAGTTCCTCGCAAAGCGTTTCGCAATCGACACTTTTTTTGTTAAAAAGCACCACCGGAACATAGCCGCCCACATCTTTTTTGTCGGGCGCACCGTACATCATTATGTCAACTGCGTTTCTCATTGAATCGACAAGCTCATAGAACAGCTCGTATTCCTTGTTATCCGCTCCATATTCATCGAGCGCGGCGGATAGTCCCGCTATACCGCAGACGTTAAGCGTTCCCGCCTCGAGTCTTTCGGGGTATTCATCGGGCATTTCGTAGGTTTTTGAATTCGTACCCGTACCGCCTTCAATAAGCGGCTCGATTATAACATCGCTGTAAGGATTGACAACAAGCGCACCAACGCCCATTGGACCGCAAAGTCCTTTATGAGCAGGAATACAAATTATGTCAACCCCAAGCTCTACTATATCTATTGGTATATGGCCCGCCGTTTGCGAGGCGTCGAGGATAAAAACGGCATCGTCGGGAGCGACACTTTTAAGATCGTTTATCGGCAATATTTTTCCGCAGACATTCGATGCGTGGGTAACGACTATATTTGTCGCCGAGCGTGCAACGCTTGCGAAATTTTCACAGGTGACCGAATCATTTTTTACGTCGACCAGAAATTGGCGCATTACCGTTTCGCCGTTGCGCCTTAGGGTATTTATCGGGCGCATTACCGAGTTATGCTCCATCGACGAAACGAGCGTTACGCCGCCTGCGCGGTTTGTACCTTTTATTGCTATATTCAGAGCCTCGGTAGCAGAGGAAGTGAATATTACGCATTCGGGGCGAGTATTGAAAATACTTGCCAGCTTTTTTCGACAAGTATAGACGGTTTCCGCAGAATTCAGCGAGAAGGCATGACCGCTTCTGCCCGAATTGCCGCAGCTTTTCATCGCCGCCGTCATCGCGTTAATAACTGCTTTTGGTTTCGGCATTGTTGTAGCCGCATTATCGAAATATATCATTTTTCTTCGGTGCTCCCGACGATCGGAACGCCTGCATTTATCAGCAACGATTGCGCTTTTTCGGTCAGCGCGGGGTCGAAGCTTATGCCGTAGCCGCATCCGCGCACGCTGCGCACTGCCTTTGAGCGTGTTATATTGGCAAAAACGCCGTTGTTTTTTAATATTTCCTGTGCTTTTAGCGCGTAGGTTATCGACGAAAGCACGATTATTTTTTTCATTATTTTCACTCCCCTATTACAGAATATGCGGAATCTGCAAAAGGGTTTAAGAAAAAAAGAAGTGCAGTTTAAGCACTTCTTTTTGAATTTTATTCGGTTATATCGTTCAGTAAGCCTATAAAGATCGGAAGATTTGTTTCGTTATCGACTATCATATAAACGAACGGTCTGTTGAAGGTTAAATTCCATTCATATAATTTCGCACTTTCGGTCTGCATTTCAACCGAGGTCACCGCGCCCGCCTTTGTGCCGAGCTCGTCGACCTGAATAAAGGTTTTGTGAAGCACGTTTCCGATATAGATATTGCCGTCTGTCGATTCAGCCATATTCGAAAAATCGGCGTTTGGCGGATTGAAGGCTGTCGGCATACCGAGATTTTCAAGGGTGCCGTTCAACGAAGCGGAGTATTCCGATTTGAATTTCGGCATTTTTACGAAAACGTCAGCGCGTTTTGCACCCGTAATAAGTTCCTTAAGACCTTCGGAATCGAGCGATTGAATAAAGTCTTGCATATTCACGTCTGCATTCGGCAAGACCGCGACGAAGGAATATCGTGAGCCTTTATAGTCCTTTACAAAGCCCTTTGCTGTTTCGGTTTCGATATATTTGCTTTCTTCCGAGCTCATCATTTCAATTTCGCGGTTTTCGCCCGACGCATTGATGAATTTGCCGTCCGATATATCATTTTTACTGTAAGGTGTTGCCCATTCGTCCTCGAAGCAAAGCGCGTTGATAAGATACATAACAGTGTTCGAATCGATTTTATCTATAATTTTCTCTATCATTCCTTCGGTTTTTTCGTCCACCCAGCCGTTAATTTCATCAACAGTAGATTGATCGAAGGCTTTTCTGAATATTTGTGCGTTATATTTATTCTCGTTGATTTTTACGAAAGATTCCTTTACCGTTAGGCTTTCGGCATCACGTATCCATATCGAGTTGGCGATTTTAAGCTTTTCGTCTTTCGAAACCTCATCGAGATATTCGCTGAAATAACCGTTCAAATCGGGTAAAAGAGCATCGCCGCAAAGCAAGGATTGCATTTCCGAAAGCGTCTTTCCGTTTGCGCCGTTGGCGGTCATAGCAAGCGCAAGCTGAATAGAAAGAGGCGAAACGAGAACGTTTTCATTTTCGCTTTGCTTTACCGATTCTTTAAAGAGCTCTGCCGCAAAATTCATTTGCGCGTTTACGGTATCCTCGGGCGAGGAAGTATATACGTTCACGTTAACCTTTTCTTCGGATTCGACCATAAATTCGTTGCTTATTTCGAGTATGATATGCCATTCAGCCATATCGCAGGTCTGCTCTTCGGGAGAATAGTGGGCGATTCTTACGTCCAAATTGATATCCGAATAATCGTTTTGATACTCTACTTCTGAGGGTCTGTAGCCGCCGTAAGTGAGCCGTGTTACCGCGTGTCTTATTGAGCCGCTTCCTTCACGCAGGCGAACGAAAACGAGGTAATTTTCGTTGAAAAATTCATCGGTGTATTTATCGCAGGCGTCTAGAAAGCCGATAGTTGTATCGGAATAGACCTTATCGACACGCCCGAGATAAAAATCATCCTTGAATTCCTCGTAATATTCATTAAGCTGTTTGCTCGTTTTGATTATAACTGTGCTTGGAAATTCAACGCTTGCCGTGATTCCGTTCGTACGGATATACTGCACGTTAATATCCAAATCGTACGGGCCGACCTCGGTATTCCCTATAAAGATTTCATCTGATTCAAGGCTTATAGGTTTGCTCGATTCGGAGGATAGTTCGTCGGAAACAGACGAGCTTTCGTCTATCGCGCCGCCGCAAGCGACCAAAAACAGCATCATACACAGCGAGAGAATTAATAACCGTTTCATAATTTCACACTCCTTTTTTGGTATTCCGCTTATTATACGTTTGAAAATGCAAAAATACTTACGTTTTTAAAAAAGGGCGCGCAAAACGCACCCTTTTAATTTAGCTTTTAAAGAAAGCAACGCTGGCGCGGAGCATTTCATAAATATCGTACTTACTTGCAAGCTCGGTTACCGAGTGCATAGAGAGTATGGGCACACCACAATCGATAACCTCGATACCGTAGTGCGCAATTTCGGAAGCAACGGTACCCGCGCCGCCCTGATCGACTCTGCCGTATTCGCCAACCTGCCAAGCAACGCCCGCTTCATCGAATATGCGCGCAAGCTTGGAAAGCGTTTCGGCGGAAGCGTCGGAGCAGCCGCCCTTTCCGCGCGAGCCGGTGTATTTGCTTATTGCAACGCCGCGGTTAAGATATACCGAGTTTGCCGATTCGTAAGCTTCGGCATAGCAGGGGTCGTATGCACCGCCGACGTCTGCCGAAAGGCAAATACTTGCTCTCTTGCAGGCAAGATAGTCTGCGCCCGTGGAAGCGCAAAGCGAACGAATAAAATCGGGGTAGGCTTCGCTACCCAAGCCGGTTACGCCGTAAGAGCCTATCTCTTCCTTATCGGCAAGCATTACCACAGAGGTATGCTCGGGAATATCGCCATCTATAAGAGCGCGGAGCGAGGGATATGCACAGATACGGTCGTCGTGACCGTATGCGGCGATGAGCGAACGGTCGAAGCCAACCTCGCGCGACATCATCGCAGGAACTGCGGTAAGCTCTGCGGTAACAAGGTCGCGTTCGGTAATGCCGTATTTTTCGTTAAGGATAGAAAGCACGCGGAGCTTTACACCGCCGTCTTCGTCGATAGGAAGCGAGCCGTTGATGATATTGAGCCCTTCGCCCGAAATGAATTCGGATGCCGATTTGCTCATCTGGTCCTTACCTATATGGGGCATAAGGTCGGAAATATAAAATACAGGGTCGCTCGGGTCCGCACCGATATTTATATCGACGCGAGTTCCGTCGGCGCGGTAAACGACGCCGTGAAGCTCGAGAGGAATTGCCGTCCATTGGTATTTTTTAATGCCGCCGTAGTAGTGGGTTTTGAAATAAGCGATACCGCTGTTTTCATAAAGAGGCTGCGGCTTTAAATCAAGGCGGGGGTTATCGATATGCGAAGCGATAATTCTGCAGCCCTCGTCGAGCGGCTTTTTGCCGATAACGGCGAGCATAATGCTCTTTTCGCGGTTTACATAACAAATCTTATCGCCTGCCTTTAACGGCTCGCCGTGGGTATAGGGCTTAAAGCCTGCGGCGAGCGCTTCGCCTTCGGCGTAATTCACAGCGTCGCGTTCGGTCTTTGCGGTGTCGATAAAGTGACGGTAATCCTTGATAAACGCCTCTACCTTAAGCAATTCCGCGCTATCCTTGGGGACAGAGCAGGGCTTTTTGTATTCGAGTTTTTCGGCTTCTTTTCTTTCCATTTTACTGTTCCTTATCTTTGTAATATAGTTTATTATAGTGTTCGAGGTTATCGTGTACTTTGTTTACATAATTACGCGTTTCTTCGATTGGTATGTTTTTTAAATTAACTCCGTCGTCGGAATATCTGCTGTCGGTAAGCCAATTCCCCACCCTGCCGTGGCCTGCGTTATATGCGGCAAGCGCGGTATCCCAGCTTCCGAAGCGGTCGTAAAGGTGGCGCAGGTAGTAGGTGCCGTATTTTATATTTGTTTCCGGATCGGTAATTTCGCCCGTGGGAGCTTCCTCGTCGAGCAGGCGGGAAAGCCAATCGAGTGTGTCGGGTACGAGCTGCATCAGTCCTTTTGCGCCCGCGTGTGATTCGGCGTCGGGGTCGAAATTGCTTTCGACGTGTATTACCGAATAAACGAGTGCTTCGGGAACGTTATATTCAGCCGAATATTTTGTTACGAATTCCGAATATTCACGTGGATAAAATCTTTTTTGCAGTTTGTCGACCGCAAGCACCGAAACAAACGCGAGGACCAACAGTATTATAACACACACCGCAAGTGCTGTACGTTTTTTCAATCACTTATCCTCCTTCAGCGAAACCAAAAGCCCTTGTGAAGCCTCTCTGAACGCTTCCTGCGTGGTTTCGTTATAAACGATATAGTCGCTGTGTTCAATGATAAAATCGTTTGTGAGCTGATTTGAAAGGCGTGAAGCGGCTTGTTGCTCGGTTATTCCGTCGCGCTTGATTATTCGGCTTATACACAGCTCGTCGGGAGCGATTATGCCGATAACCGATTCGCATTGATTGTCGAGCCCGCTTTCGAAGAGCGTAGGTGCATCGAGAATAACGAAAGCATTCTCGCCGTATTCCGCAAGTATTTCGAAAACACGGTTGCTTATATGCTTATGTGTTATTTTATTCAGAAGCTCAAGCTTTTCGCGGTCGGAAAAAACGATCGGCGCGAGCTTTTTTCGGTTAAGCGAATCGTTTTCGATAACCGTTTTGCCGAAATTTGCTTCCAGCTCATCGAGGCAAGGGGTGCGCTTGGACACAAGCTCATTATAAACGAGGTCGCAATCAATCACTTTAAATCCGAGCTCGAGCGCGAGCTTACAAAAGCTGCTTTTGCCGCTTCCGCTTCTGCCGCAAAGTCCGATCAATCGCATTTACCGAGCACCTCCTCGATTTTTTCCTTCGGGAACGAGCCGAGGCGCAGTATTTTAGGTCTTTCGCCCACGAGTGAAACTATCGTCGATTCCAAACCAAGCTCGCAAGCACCGCCGCCGATGATTATATCGGCAATATCCCTTACCGCCGTAAGCTCTGCGGCGTCTACCGCGCTTTTGAAGCCCGAAATGTTCGCGCTTGTAGCGGCTATCGGGTTGCCGAAGGCTTTTGAAATTTTCAAAAATATTTTGTTGGACGGAAACCGCAGACCAACGGTTTCGCCGTTTGAAACGGCTATCGAGGGCACAGACGGCTTCTTTTTCACAACGAGTGTCAGCGGTCCGGGAGAATAGCGTTTTATAAGCTCGCGGGCGTTTTCATCCAAAAACGCAACCTCTTCCGCCATTTCTATTCCCGAAACATGCATAAGCAGAGGTTTATCTAACGGACGCTGTTTCTTTTCGTAAAGCGCCATTATTGCTTGTTTGTTAAATGCATCGACGCCGATTCCGTAAACCGTTTCGGTCGGGAAAACAGCAAGTCCGCCGTTTTTAAGCACCTCTACGGTCTTTTTTATTATCGAAATATCGATATTTTGTTCGGTTACGGTATAGAACAACGCGCTCATAGTATCACCTCTTTTTAGAATTATATCACAGAAAGGTATGTTTTTCCACAGTTTAGCGAAAAAAACTATTGAATAAGCGATAAATGTTTGGTATAATAGCTTTAATTATATGACATTGGAGCAAAAAATGCCTATAAAAATCCCTATGTCTTTGCCCGCGGCAGAGGCTTTGATAAAAGAAAATATTTTCGTTATGGACGAAGCGCGCGCTGTAACGCAGGATATACGTCCGCTTAAAATTGCGATTATGAATCTTATGCCGACAAAGATCGTTACCGAAACACAGTTTTTGCGCCTGCTTTCCAATACTCCATTACAGCTCGATATTACGCTGTTGAACACGGCTTCACATATTTCGAAAAACACTTCGGAGGAGCATCTTGCTACCTTTTACAAAACCTTTGAAGAGGTTAAGCACGAAAAGTTCGACGGTCTTATCGTAACCGGCGCGCCTGTTGAATTGCTTGATTTTAAGGACGTTGATTATTGGGACGAGCTTTGTGAGCTTGTTGCATGGGCGAAGAAAAACGTATATTCTACCATGTACGTTTGCTGGGGCGCTTATGCAGGCATGTATATCAACCACGGCATAGAAAAAATTGCGCTTGAAAACAAGATTTCGGGCGTATTCAGGCACAACACGCTTGCACCCGAATATCCGTTGGTGCGCGGCTTTAACAAGGAATTCTCTGCCCCCCATTCGCGTTATTCCGGCGTAAAGCGCGAGGATATTGAGAAGGTCGACGATCTGCTTATTCTTGCCGAATCGGACGAGGCGGGTGTTTATCTCGTTGCAAACAAGAACGGACGCGAATTTTTCGTTACCGGTCACTGCGAATACGATTTCGATACTTTGCGTAACGAATACGAGCGCGACGTTGCAAAGGGCATTAACCCCGAAGTTCCGAAGCACTACTTCCCTGACGACGACCCTACAAAGACTCCTATCTCGACTTGGCGTGCGCACGCGCATTTGCTTTATGCGAACTGGCTGAACTATTACGTTTACCAGAATACACCTTATGATTTAAATGAAATGCTTTAAAAAAAGGTTTTCCGAAAATCACTTCGGAAAACCTTTTTATTGTTTATCTTGCGTGTTCTGTGCCCAAAAGCGAAGCGCCGATTATGCCGCCGTCGCCCAAAAGCGAGGAGGTGACGACCTTACAGCCCTTAAAGAGATGCGGCCTGATAAGCTCAAGCAACGCTTCACCCTGTCTTGATACACCGCCCGAGATAGCGATAATTTCGGGTTGGAAGATGTGTATAAGGCTGTTTAAGCCATCGGCAAGAATGCGTCCGTATTCATCGAGCAGGGCTATTGCGATAGGACAGTCAAGCTCCTTTGCATCGAACACGGTTTTACCTTCGATTCCGTTTTCTTTGCAAAGCTTTGCAAGAATACTGTTCGGGTAAGCCGCCGATGCCGCGATGGTGGTATTGATAAGCGCGCTTGCCGAAGCGTACTGCTCGAAGCAACCGTGCAAGCCGCATTCGCACTGTAAGCCGTTGCGGTCTATTACAAAATGCCCAAGCTCGCCCGCGCGGTTATTGTGACCGCGAACGACACGGTCGCCGATAAGTATTGCTCCGCCGATACCGGTGCCGATTGTTATTATAACCGAATCGTTATAGCCCTTGCACGCGCCCACGGTTTTTTCGCCGATTAGCGCGCAGGTGCCGTCGTTATCGATAAAGGCAGGCAGCGACAGCGCGGCTTGCACCTTTTCGACGACAGGCTCTTTACGAAACGGAAGATTTCCCGCGGAAATAACCACGCCGTTAACCGAATCGACTGTGCCTGCAGAGCCGATACCGATAGCTTCCACGTCGTATTTTTCGATAAGCGGACGACAATGGTCTATTATGCCTTGAACTATACTGTCCGAAGTGCAATCTTCTCCCGTGGGGAAGCGTGTTTTATCCTTTAAGTTGTAATTTTCGTCGACAGCGGCAAGCTTTACGGACGTGCCGCCGATGTCTACACCTATTCTGTATTTCATATTCTTTTACCTTTTACAAATACGGCTTTGATATTAAGCTCTTTATCACAAACTATTAAGTCTGCCTGCTTACCAACCTCTACCGAGCCTGTTTTATTTTCTATACCGAGCGCACGCGCGGGGTTGAGCGATGACATAACCGAAATTTCCTGAAGCGGAATACCCATTTTCAGCAAATTTTTGGCACCCGCGAGCATTGAAACACAGCTTCCCGCTATTCTTCCCTCGGCATTACGGCAGACACCGTCTTTAACTATGCGCTTTCTGCCGTCGACTTCGTATTCACCGTCGCCCAAGCCGGACATAAATCCGGTATCGCTTACGAGGGTGATATTTTTATGCCCTTTTAAGCCATAAACTATTTTTATCGTAGCTTCGTCAAGATGAACAAGGTCGCAAATCATTTCGCAGTTTACGCGGTTATCGGTGAGCAAAGCGCCAAGCACACCCGTTTCGCGGTGTGACAGAGGGCGCATAGCATTGAAGATATGCGTCGCGCGGGTCGCGCCCGCATTAATGGCGGCGACGGCTTGGTTGTAGGTTGCGTCGGTATGGCCCAGCGAAGCGTTTACGCCGTTTTCGGTTGCGGCTTTTATAGCAAGGCAAGCGTTTTCGCGCTCGGGTGCGATTGTCATTATTTTAAGCAGTCCCTTTGCCTCTTCGGCAAAAAGCTTTACCGTTTCGGGTTCGCACTTAATATCGGGCGGATTCATTACACCGCTTATTTGAAGCGAAACAAAGGGGCCTTCGAGATTTATTCCCTCGATGCTTGCGCCGAGCACATCTCTTTCGGCTTCACGCAGGATATTTTTTTCCGCGGCTACAACCCTTTCGGGAGGGAGCGCGCGCACCGTAGCGGCAAAGGATGTCGTGCCCTCGCTTGCGAGCCATTGACGTGCTTTTGTAAAATCCTCATCGGGAGAAGCAAATTCAACGCCCACACAGCCGTGGATATGTGTATCGATAAAGCCCGATATAACGTACATTCCGTCCGCGTCATATACCTCGGTCTGCTCGCCGCATTCACCGAGAGCGGAAATTATTCCGTTATTTATTAATAGGTCGGTCTGTTCGAAACGGTTGCTTTTGCCGTTTAAAACAAGTCCGTTTTTTATAAGCATTTAATTACTTCCCTTCGATATCGCGAATCATACGCTGAAGGTTTTCTGCGCCTATGGTAACACCGTCCATAACCGTTTCCAAGCCCTCGAATTCAAGACTTACGTATCCGTCATAGCCCGAAGCGCGGATAGCGTTGAGTATCTGATAGGTAGGAACGTTACCGTGACCGAAAATGGTTGCTCTGCGATAATTGCCGCCGCGCGAGAGGTTGTAGCCTCTGCCGGGGTTATAGGACATACCCGAGCGTGTAAAGCAATCCTTTGCGTGAACGTGAACGATAAGCTCGAGCAGACGCGAAACCGAGGTAAAGCAATCCTCGTCAACTCCGCCGAAATTGCCTATATCGCAAAGGAAGCCGTAATTTTTATTATTGACTGCATTGAAAAGCTCGAGCATTCTGTTGCTGTCCTGCATAAGTCTGCCGTGGTTTTCCGAGCAGGTCATTACACCCTTGCTCTTTGCATAATCGGCAACCTTCGAAATAACCGGTGCAACAGCTTCGATAACGTGCTGATAAGTTTTTACGCCGTCGTACTCGGGATAAAAGCTCCAAGTAATATCGTGACGGAGAAGCGGGATTCCGCATTCCGAAGCGATATCGATATGCTTGCAAACGCGCTCGATTTCGCGTTCGGGGTCGGCAACGAAAAAGTTCGCGCCGGTAGTATAGATAGGCACTTCAAGTCCTACCTCTTTTGCGTGTGCGGTAAGTGCAAGCGCGTGCTCGCGCGGGGCGCTTCCGTCGGGGGTGTTGTCATCGAGAACAAACTCGATACCGTCACAGCCGAGCTCCTTTGTTTTATCTATCGCATCGAAACGGGTGAAATTGCCTTCAACATACAGGCGGTGGTAGCTATAAGTACTGATACAACTTTTCATTTTCTTTGTTCCTCGTGTTCTGTAAGAATATTTTTTGCTTTATCGTATCCCGATTTATAACTCAGGAAAACAGCGATGAAATAAATAATATGCGTAGCCATTGTGCAAACGGCATATAATGCCGTAGAAACCTCATAGCCTGTAATTATTGTAACTTCCGGATTGTTTATCTCGAATATCGATCGAGCAAAATAATATCCTGCTCCGGACATATACATGGCAAATTTAAAAACAAAACACATTATCATATGTAACACAAATGATATGCCTGCTGTAATTAAGATATCTTTAGGCTTAAACTCACTAATTTTATACACAAGAGTTGCTTTGCATGTAGTGCGTTGAGTTCTTATATACAAAACAATAAGTACTATTGTAATATATCCGACTATTCGTACTACATCAATAGCAACATCATAAAGATTGCAGAGCTTAACCATCATTGGTAAAAGCATATCCGCAATCAAGACTGCAATCCATAGGCCGATTATTATACTTAGCAGAATATCGAGCGCATCCAAAAATTTACGCTTCATTTTTATTCTCCTAAAACGATTTCTCTGCCCTCCGCGGCGGAATCATAGATAGCCTGAAGCATTCTTTGCATATCGACAGCTTGTTCGATAGTATATTTTGTATTGTGGTTACCGTTAAGCACGCAATCGGCGAAATGCTCGAGCTCAAGCTTAAACTTATCGTTTGCGGGGTTTACGGTCACCTTATCGTCGGAAAGGAACTGGTTGCGCTCACCATAGATAACGAGCGGCTCGACGGTTGCGCCCGCCTTTGTGCCGCAGATAAGCGTTTCGCTCTTTTCGGGGGCATTAATTGCCCAGCTTGCTTCGAAAACCATAGTTGCACCGTTTTCGAAGTGGATTACGCCTGCGCCCGAATCTTCGGTATCGAATTGGTTATCGGGGCAAGGTGTTCCATGCCAGCGGCTAATGCCTTTTGTTTGATAGTCACCGATTTTATTGAACACGTTTGCAGACACGCGGGTAGGCTTGGGGGTGCCCATAAGATACCAAGCGGCATCTATACGGTGAACACCGATATCGATTATCGGGCCGCCGCCAGAGGTCTTTTTATCGGTAAACCAGCCCGAGGGCGTACCGCGACGGCGAACGTAGCTTGTTTTTGCATAGTAAACGTCGCCGAGCTCGCCGTTATCGTACATATCGCGCAGATACATATTTGCATAGCCAAAGCGCGAAGGGACGGCGAGGAAAAAGATTATATTATTTTCTTTAACGGCTTTTTCCATAAGGAGAGCATCCGAAAGATTCATAGCAAGCGGTTTTTCGCAGATAACATGCTTGCCCGCGTTTGCCGCCGCGATAAGCACGGGTGCGTGTGCGTTATTCCAGGTACATATATCCACCGCATCGATATCCGCTTTAGCGAGCATTTCCTCGACAGAGGAATAAACCTCGGGAATATCGAAATCCTTTGCTACCGCTTGTGCGCGTTCAAAATCGATATCGCAGATAGCAACGGGGGTGCAATTCGAGCACTGCTTATATGCGGGAAGGTGTGCGCTTCTTGCAATATTACCTGCGCCGACAACGCCTATTTTGAGCTTTTCCATATAGATTCTCCTAAATATTGTATATTTTTATTTCTACTACACATATACCACAAACTGTTCAAAAAGTCAATCGATATATCGGCATTTGTTAACATTTTAACCAAATACTTGACATGCAATTACTATTATGGTAGACTTATTATGCAATAACGCATCAGGAGGTGTATTATGCATTACGACATTAACAGACGTCCGCTTTTTGAAACGGTAAAGAAGCACGCGACCTCGGGTAATTTTCTCGCGGTAATTATTTGCAATCTGATTTCCTTAGGCGCAAGTTGTTTGCTGTTTGGCACTGTTTTTTCGGTTTTAATCGATTTATCCGAGTTGTTTTCGAGTCCCCTTTCGGGCATAAATTCATATTTTTTCTTTGCGGTATTCGGCATTCTCGGTTTAATTTTCATCGCCACGATTGTCGTATCGCTCTTACTTACGTTGAAGCTATTAAGCGTGCGCAGATTCTTTAAAGGTAAAAATAACAACCCGAACGGTTTGTCAGCCATTATAAAGCTTCAAAAAATCTATTATATTCTCGGCGGAATCGCTTCTGTCGTATCGGTATTATCCGCGATTATATTTATGTTTTCGAGCTTTATACCGGAAGAAGAAGCGTCTGCCATAATTACGTTGCTGTTTTTCGTTTTACCGATATACCTTGCTGAAATCGGCGGAATGATTGTGCTTTATTACTTCTCTTTCAAATCGATAAAAACGACTGTCAACTATGCAATAAACGCCGTTAACGATACAGCCGAGGGCAAGGTGAGCGTGTTCCTTCAAGTCCTTTCGATAATAGGAATCGTTTCTGCGGCATCGCTCGTGCTCTCTTCAATTTTTATATTCGTTATAGCATTTATTTTCTTCACACTTCTCACAATGCAGGACACAATATTCCTTTCGGTTTTCTTTTCGGTAATGTTTTTGCCGTTTGCGCTTTTGTTAAAATCGTTGTGGCCGCTTATATTTGTTGCCGTTCCCACACTCATCAGCTCGATATGCTACGTTAAGCTTCTTTTCGGATTCAAAAAAGATATGGAAAAGGCAAAGATTGAGCACGCGCAGATACAGCAGCAAATAGCTGCTTTGGAAGCTCAGAACGCTGTTGCGGCAGAAGAAAGCATTAGCGAATAATTCTTTATGATTTTTAAGGAGGTTATTATGAATAACAACGTATTGGATAGACGTCCGCTTTCCGAAACGGTTAGAAAACACGGCTCTTCGAAAATGTTTTTGGCTGCGATAATTTTGTCGTTCGTCGGTTTGGGGCTTACCCTGCTTGCTCTGTTTTATGAGCTTCCTAACGTAATGGACATTATGCTTGCGGAATTGGAAATGGACACAAGCAGTTTTGCGGAAACTCAGGCTATTTTACGCGCAATATTCGGTATGGCTACTATATTCAGCATTGTATCTGCCGTATTTTCTGCGCTTTTAAACGTAGGCTTACTGCGCGGTTACAGATATTTTTCGGGTAAAACCGTTGATGCGTGCGGTTTTGATTTTTATTTAAAGATATATAAAATAGTTTATATCGTGTACGGATCTATTCTTGCCGTTCCCGTTTTTTTACTGTTCACGGCGCTCTTGTTGGGACCGTCAAACGTAAGTGACCTGTTTGTGAGCTTGTTTTTCCTTATGCCTATATTTGCGGCTCTAATCATCGGCCCCGTCTTGCTCTGCGTTTTCCAATATAAAGCGATAAAGAAAACAATGGACCACGCAATGTGCGCCGCTGTCGATATCTACAACGGCGAAGTAAGTGTTTTTCTTATCGTAATTACCATTATAAGCGTTGTTTCCTCTGCGAGCTCAATTTTACAGGCTCCTTTTGGACTTGCGACAAACCTTACCATTAACGGTGAAGTATATTTCTCAAGTATATTTTCTGTTCTCGCATCTATCCCTCAGCTTATAAGCACCATCTTCTTCCTTGTTCTTATGTTCAGATTTAAGTCGGATATGAAGAATGCAAAGGCAGAATGGGATTGGATTGAAGGACAAAAGGCGGCGATTGCACGTGCCAACGCGCAGGCAGAAGCGGCGGCGAAGGCAGCGGCAGAAGCGGCTATCGCGGATGCTGATACTGCCGTTATCGAAGCGCAGGAAGGCGAAGCCGTTACCGAAGAAGCCGTTACCGAAGAAGCTATCGCAGAAGCGCCAGAGGTTACGCCCGAGGAAAATAACAGCTCCGATGACGACGACAACGGTCCTTCCGATACCGACGTTTTTGTAAATTAACAATATTTAACGAACACTTTTAACAACGGAGGTTAAATATGAGTGCCAAAAAAGACGTTTACAGTCAAGCGGTTTGCGAATTGGGCGCATCGAAGCTGTTTTTGGCGGCAATTTTGCTTGATCTGTTTTCATTTTTAATTTCGGTTGTCTACTATCTGCTTAACATAATCGAAATGATTAACGATTCACAACGCGGCGGAACAGAAAACCTCTTTACTGCACTAAATGCTTGCGAGGTGATTTCACTCATACTCGATGCGCTTATCGGGATTGCGTTATTGCGCACATACCTTTCCTTTAAACGCAATGCGCCGAACACAAAAGCGCTTGAGCGGGTTATATATTACTCGCTTATATCTTCGGTTTTATTGGTGATTTCGTTTGCTCTTACATTCAAATCTTTGCTGTATGTGCTTGCTCCGATTGCCGCGGTAATCTGTTTGTTTATTTTCCTTGCAACGCGCAAGACAATAAAGCTTGCAATAGCTTTTTTAGAGCAGGATATTGCAGGCATACTCAAATACAAGGCAAGCATATTACTTTTAATATTCATTATTTACACAGCTGTATTCAACCTTGTAAATGCTTTAGGCGCGATTGGTGTTGCAACTCTGCTCTCGCTTCCCGCGCTTGCGGCACTAATAATCTATGCTATACTTCTCTTTAAATTCAGAATTATTGCAAATACCGGCACGAAGAAGGCGAACAAGCACTCGGATAGGAAAGCCAAACGCATTGATCTTTAAAAACACAAAAACAAAAAGGACAGTTTTGAACTGTCCTTTTTATTATTAAGCCAAATTATTCAGCTGCCGCTTCTTCCTTGACTTCAGCCTTAACTGCCTTCTTGGTAGTCTTCTTTGCGGGCTTCTTTTCTTCGACCTTTTCTTCCTTCTTCTCTTCCTTTACGGTGTAGAGAGTTTCTGCACCGACGAGTTCGATGATTGCCATTTCGGCACCGTCGCCACGTCTGGGACCGATCTTAAGAACACGGGTGTAACCGCCGTTTCTTTCGTCGTAGAGAGGAGCGATCTTGGTGAAGAGCTTATATACAACTGCTTCCTTCTTAAGGAATGCGATTGCCTGTCTTTTAGCAACAAGGGTATTCTTCTTGCCGAGAGTGATCATTTTATCAGCGAGAGCGCTGACTTCGGCAGCACGAGTAACGGTCGTTTCGATTCTTCCCTTTTCGAGAAGGAAGGTGACCATACCCCTGAGCATAGACATTCTATGAGCAGTAGGTCTGCCTAATTTTCTTGTTCCGGGCATTTCGTTTGCCTCCTTATTTTAGTGGGCTTTTCGTTTAGTCATCCGATTTGCGGAGCGACAGACCAAGGGACTGAAGCTTCTGGATAACTTCTTCAAGCGATTTTTTGCCGAGGTTTCTGACCTTGATCATATCTTCCTCGGTTCTGTTTGTAAGGTCTTCTACGGTGTCGATACCCGCTCTCTTCAAGCAGTTAAAGCTTCTTACAGACATATCGAGTTCTTCGATAGTCATTTCGAGTACCTTTTCCTTAATCTTTTCTTCGCGTTCAACCATGATTTCAGTGTTCATAGCCTCATCGGAGAGTTCGATAAAGAGGTTAAGGTGTTCGTTGAGAATCTTCGCTGCGAGAGATACTGCTTCTTTAGCATCGATGGTACCGTTGGTGGTAACATCAAGCTCGAGCTTATCGAAGTCGGTGATATTGCCGACACGGGTGTTAGAAACCGTGAAATTAGCTTTGAGAACCGGGGTGAAGATAGAATCGGTATAAATGGTGCCGATTACAGGGTTTTCAACCGCGGCCTTGTTCTTCTCCGAGGAAACATATCCTCTGCCGTGTTCGAAAGTAATCTCCATGAAGAAGGGCGCGCCCGTTTCTACGGTCGCAATGTGGTGATCGGGATTAAGTATCTCGATATCCGAGTCTACCTGAATGTCACCGGCGGTTACTTCGCCGCCGCGAACATCGATTACACAGGTTTTAGGTTGAGAGCAATAAAGCTTTGCCACGATACCCTTGACATTAAGGATGATTTCGGGAACATCCTCGGTAACACCGGGGACGGTGGAAATCTCGTGAAGCACGCCGTCGATCTTTACGCTCGATGCTGCCACACCGGGAAGCGAGCTTAAAAGCACGCGACGGAGCGAGTTGCCAAGTGTGATACCGTAACCTCTTTCGAGAGGTTCTACAACGAATATACCGTGTTTTCCGTCCTCGCTGAGCTCGGCGGTAACGATATTCGGCCTTTCGATTTCGATCATTCTGTTTTCCTCCTCTTAATGTTGGGACTCCTGTTAGACAGAAGTGATTATTTCGAATAAAGCTCGACGATAAGGTGTTCTTCGAACGGGAAATCAACGTCTTCTCTCTTGGGGAGTTCGACGATGGTTGCGACGATGTTTTCCTTATCGACATTCATCCAGGAAGGTACTGTCCTTGCGGTGATATTCTCGATAAGCACCTTGAACTTTTCAAGCTTGCGGCTGGATTCCTTAAGTGCGATAACGTCGCCCTTACGAACCTCGTAAGAAGGAATGTTTACCTTCTTGCCGTTTACAGTGAAGTGTGCGTGAAGTACGAGCTGGCGTGCTTCCTTACGGCTATCTGCCATACCCATACGGTAAACTACGTTGTCGAGTCTGCGCTCGATCATAGTGAGAAGGTTCTCACCGGTCTGACCTTCTTTTTTGTCAGCCTTAATGAAGTAGTTCTCAAACTGCTTTTCCAGAATGCCATAGTACCTTTTAGCTTTCTGCTTTTCGCGAAGCTGAAGGCTATATTCCTTGACTCTTCTTCTGCCGCTGCCTGCGCCATGCTGGCCGGGAGCCTGCTCTCTGCGTGCGAGTGCGCACTTATCAGTCATACATCTTTCGCCTTTGAGGTAAAGCTTGCAGCCTTCTCTGCGGCAAAGGCGGCAGGAAGGTCCAGTATATCTTGCCATAATTTCCTCCGTTTAATGTTATACGCGTCTTCTCTTGGGCGGTCTGCAACCGTTGTGAGGGATCGGCGTAACGTCTTTAATGAGTGTGATGTCAAGGCCTGCTACCTGAAGCGATCTGTTAGCGGCTTCTCTGCCCTGGCCGGGACCCTTAACGAAAACTTCAACAGTCTTCATACCGTGTTCCATAGCGGCCTTTGCAGCGGTTTCTGCAGCCATCTGAGCGGCGAAAGGAGTGGACTTTCTCGAACCTCTGTAACCAAGTTCACCAGCGGATGCCCAAGAAATTGCATTACCCTTGGTATCGGTGATGGTAACGATGGTGTTGTTGAAGCTCGACTGGATATGTGCCTGCCCTCTTTCGACATTCTTTCTTTCGCGACGTCTCTTAACAGCCGTCTTTTTCTGTACTTTTGCCATTTTTCATATCCTCCTTTACTTCTTCTTATTAGCGATGGTCTTAACGGGGCCCTTTCTTGTTCTTGCGTTGGTCTTAGTTCTCTGACCACGAACAGGAAGGCCTTTTCTGTGTCTTGTACCGCGATAGCAATCGATTTCAACCATTCTCTTGATGTTAAGAGCAACTTCTCTTCTGAGGTCGCCTTCTACAAGGTAATCGTTTTCGATTACGTCACGGAGCTTTGCTACATCTTCCTCGGTAAGGTCCTTTACACGGGTATCAGGGTTGATACCGGTCTTTTCGAGGATCTCGTTGGAGCGAGCTCTGCCGATACCGTAAATATAGGTAAGGCCGATCTCTACTCTTTTAGCGTTGGGAAGATCTACACCGGAAATACGAGCCATATTTTACTCTCCTATCCTTGTTTCTGCTTGTGCTTGGGATTTTCGCAAATGACCATTACCTTGCCCTTGCGCTTAATAATCTTGCACTTTTCGCACATTTTCTTTACAGAAGGTTTTACTTTCATTTTTTACCTCCATTCAAATTACTTTGCTCTGAAAGTTATTCTTCCTTGCGAAAGGTCGTAGATCGATACTTCGACCGTTACCTTATCGCCCGGAACGACTTTTATATAGTTCATACGCATTTTACCAGAAATATGCGCGGTTACTATATGTCCGTTTGTTAATTTTACTTTGAACACGGTATTGGGCAATACTTCTGTTACGATGCCCTCGCATTCGATTACATCTGCTTTAGCCAGAATAATTCCTCCTTTGTCAGACTGCTGCGCTTGCTTCTTTATACTCATTTATAGCTTCACGTATGAAGCGATTTGTGAGCTTTTCTGTCGAAAGCCTTTCGCAATCTATCGGTTTAAGGTGTTTGAGTTTCTTTTTCTTGGGATTTTCCACTTTACGGACTTTGCCGTCCGCGATAAGCACATAGCCTTCATCTTCGGGGATTCCGACGACAGTACAAATCAAGTCTTTATCGCGTCCTGCCAAAGAAATGAATAATTGTCCTAATAAGTCATCCATTTAAAACCTCTTTAAGCCGGATCCGTCAGGATGAGCACGCCGTTTTCGGTAACAGCTACCGTGTTTTCGTAGTGCGCGGAAAGGCTTCCGTCCACCGTTACCACGGTCCATTTGTCACGCAGAACTTTTACGCGCCAATCGCCCTGATTTACCATAGGCTCGATAGCTATTGTCATCCCCGCACGTATGCGCTGACCGTGGCCTGCGTTTCCGTAGTTGGGAACTTCGGGGTCTTCGTGAAGATTTTTACCGATACCGTGACCGATATACTCTCTTACCACCGAAAATCCGTTTGCTTCGACATAGCTTTGTATCGCATAACCGATATCGCCTATTCTTTTACCCTCGCCGATAGCGGCGATTCCTTCGAAAAAGCTTTGCTTGGTTACGTCGATGAGCCTTTGTGCCTCATCGGATATCTGTCCGACAGCGAAGGTAGCCGCACAGTCGCCGTGGTAGCCTTTATAGTAGGCACCGACGTCTATTTTAACTATATCGCCGTTTTTAAGGACCTTATCCGAGGAGGGGATTCCGTGAATGATTTCCTCATTAACACTTATACAAGCCGACGCCGGAAAGCCGCCGTACCCCAAAAAGGAGGGTTTAGCTCCGTGAGACAGGATACATTTTTTAATCTCGCGGTCGATCTGAGCGGTGGTAACGCCTTCGCGGACGTGTTCACCGCCGATCTCGCGTGCGATTGCTGCGATCCTGCCGGCATCGCGCATGCGGATGATCTCCTCACCCGATTTCAAAGTAATCATATTCCGAGAGCCTTCTTTACAAGTGCCGTAACTTCAGCGGGCGATTTTTGTCCGTCAACAGTTACGAGAAGGTTCTTGTTTTTGTAGTAACCGATAAGCGGTTCTGTTTCGGCGTGATATACGCCGAGTCTGTGTTCGACAACCTCGGGCTTATCGTCCTTACGCACGGTAAGGGGAGCGCCGCACTTATCGCAGTTTTCGCCTTCTTCGGAAGGATTATACTTCACGTGGAAGGTCGCGCCGCATGCGGAGCAGAGTCTTCTGCCACTCATACGTTCTACGATAGCTTCATCGGGAACTTCGATGTCTAAAACGACGTCGATTTTAGTGCCCATAGCGTCAAGCGCTTCAGCCTGAGGGATCGTGCGGGGGAAGCCGTCAAGAATGAAGCCTCCCTTGCAGTCATCCTGTGCTATTCTATCCTTAACGATGCCGATAACAACTTCGTCGGAAACCAACGAGCCTGCTTCGATAGCCGATTTAGCGGCGAGTCCCATAGGAGTGCCTGCCTTCATCGCTTCGCGGAGCATCGCACCGGTAGAAAGCGTGGGGATATTCATTTCGCTCGATATGATTTCAGCCTGTGTGCCCTTACCCGCACCGGGAGGGCCAAACAATATGATATTCATAACGCGAACTCCTTAGTCAAGGAAGCCCTTATAATGGCGCATAGTGATCTCACTTTCGAGCTGACGGGTGGTTTCGAGAGCAACGCTAACAACGATGATCATCGAAGTACCGCCGAATACAAGAGCGGTGAGAGCGGGTTGACCTGTCCAAGCAAGAAGAACAGGGAAAATCGCCATAAAGGAGAGGAATACAGAGCCCATAAGGGTAATTCTGTTTACTACCTTCTTGATATAGTCAGCAGTAGGCTTACCGGGTCTGTAACCGAGGATTGTACCGCCGTTCTTCTTGAGGTTGTTAGCAACTTCTACGGTATTGAAAGAAATCGAGAGGTAGAAGTATGCGAAAGCAACGATAAGAACGAACATTGCGATAACGTAGAAGGGATATTCCGACGAAGCGGAAAACCACTTGTTAACACCGTCTTCCCAAGAGGGGAATATCATCGCGAGAGTTGCAGGCATCATAACGATCGCATTCGCGAAGATTATGGGCATTACGCCGCTCATAAGCACCTTTATAGGAAGCGAGGTGTTCATACCGCCGTACATCTTTCTGCCGACCTGACGCTTAGCGTACTGAACGTTAAGACGACGTTCGGAGTTAGAGAAGAATACGGTGAGAGTGATGATAAGAAGCATTACGAGTACTGCGAGCAATACCCAGAAGATCTGCTTTTTATCGGAATCGATAAGAGTAACCATCTGACCAACGAGGGTTGCGCCTCTGGAAACGATGTTTGCAAAAAGTATCATCGAGATACCGTTGCCGATACCCTTTTCGTCAATTCTTTCGCCGGTCCACATAACGAGCGAGGAGCCTGCGGTGAGTGCTACAACGATAACAACTGCAGGGAACCAGCCGTCTGCGATAAGACCGGGATAGCTGTTTTTAACGGTGATGTAGTAGCCGTAACCGGTTACGATTGCAAGCGCTACGGTTACCCAACGGGTAATTCTTTGAATTTTCGCCTGACCTTCGGGACCGTTCTTGGACATACGTTCAAGAGCAGGGATCGCGATGGTGAGGAGCTGCATGACGATTGAAGAAGTAATGTAAGGGCTAACACCGAGTGCAAAAAGAGTACCCTGCGAGAAAGCATAACCGGAAAGCATATTGAAGTAACCGACGAGTGTGTCACTTGCTTCTTCCATTGCTTCTGCGAGCTCAGCACCGTTCACATAAGGTACAGGAATGGCAGAGCCAAGTCTGTAGAGAACGAGTACGAAGATCGTGAAGATAATCTTCTTCTTGAGATCGTCTATTTTCCACGCGTTACCGAAAACCCGGAACATTATACCACCTCAGCCTTTCCGCCTGCTGCTTCTATCTTCTCTTTTGCCTGAGCCGAGAAAACAGCTGCTTTAACGGTAAGAGCCTTGGTTATTTCTCCGTTGGCGAGTACTTTGAGCCCGTCGAATCTGTTTTTGATAACTTTATCATTGATAAGAGTATCGATGTCGATCACTGCGCCTGCTTCGTACTTATCAAGAACTTCAACGTTGATGATTGCGTACTGCTTAGCGAAATGATTGGTGAAACCCCTCTTCGGGAGTTTTCTATACAGAGGAAGCTGACCTCCCTCGAAGCCCGGCCTGACACCGCCGCCGGAACGTGCGTTCTGACCCTTGTGTCCTTTGCCTGCTGTCTTACCGTTACCGCTACCTGCACCTCTACCCTTTCTAAAGTTGGGTTTGGTGGAGCCGGCTGCCGGAGAAAGCTCATGAAGCTTCATAACTTTTTCCTCCTAATCTGTAAAATAGTTATTCAGCATCTTCGACACTGATGAGGTGAGAGATGAGTGTGATCTTGCCTTCGATGGCTTCATTCTTTTCAACGACCTTATTGTCGCCGATCTTTTTAAGACCGAGCGAGTTCGCAGTAAGAATGTGATTCTTCTTGCGGCCGATGAGACTCTTTGTAAGAGTGATTTTGACCTTTGCCATTTCTACACCCTCCTTAATTGTTGACTGCTTCGACGCTTATGCCGCGCATCTTAGCGACTTCTTCGGCAGTACGGAGCTGCTTAAGAGCTTCGAAGGTTGCCTTTACAACGTTCGCCTTGTTGCCCGAGCGGAGCGACTTTGCACGAATGTCGCGGATACCTGCAGATTCAAGAACTGCACGGACGGTGCCGCCTGCGATGATACCGGTACCGACTGCAGCGGGCTTAAGAAGCACTCTGCCTGCGCCGAATTCGCCGATAACTTCGTGAGGGATCGAAGTACCCTTAAGGGAAACTTCTACGACATTCTTCTTTGCAGCTTCGATCGCCTTGCTGATTGCATCGGGTACTTCGGCTGCTTTGCCGATACCGTAGCCGATGTGACCTGCACCGTCACCGACAACTACAAGTGCCGAGAAACGAGCGATACGGCCGCCTTTTACGGTTTTGGAAACTCTCTTGGTATCGATGAGGGTTTCTTTAAGTTCAAGCTTGCTGAAATCTGTCTTCATATTGCCCTCCTAAAACTTGAGTCCGGCTTCGCGGGCTGCTTCTGCGAGCGCCTTGATACGTCCGTGGTAGAGGTAGCCGCCTCTGTCGAATACGACTTCGGTGATACCATTTTCAAGAGCTCTTTCAGCTGCGAGCTTGCCGACCTTTGCTGCTGCTTCTACGTTGCCGCCTTCGTTCTTTTCGAAGCCTGCTTCGTAGCTGGAAACAGCAACGAGGGTTTTACCGACAGTATCGTCGATCAGCTGGACCTGAATATTATTGTTGGAACGATATACGCAAAGGCGAGGTCTTGCGGGAGTACCGGAGATCTTGGCTCTGACTCTCTTATGTCTGTGGAGTCTCTTTGCGTTCTTATTTTCGCGACTAACCATTGTGTTTTACTCTCCTTTCCCCTATTTACCTGCTTTGCCGGCCTTACGTCTGATTCTTTCATCAGAGTATTTGATACCCTTGCCGAGGTACGGTTCGGGAGGTCTCTTACCTCTGATTTCGGAAGCGAGCTGGCCAACCTGCTGCTTATTTGCGCCGTTTACGATAACGGTGTTTGCATTGGGAACTTCAAAAGTGATTCCATCGGGTTCTTCGAACACAACGTTGTGGGAGTAGCCAAGGCCAAGAACGAGCTTCTTGCCTTCTTTTGCAGCTCTGTAACCAACACCGTTGATTTCGAGAGTCTTCTTATAGCCTTCGGTAACACCGATAACCATATTGTTGATGAGAGTTCTCGAAAGACCGTGGAGAGACTTGTGTTCCTTGCTTTCGGAAGGACGCTTTACGTTAATAACTGCGCCGTCGTTTTCGATGATCATTGCGGGGTTGATCTGTTCGGAAAGGGTACCCTTGGGGCCGGTAACGGTTACGAGGTTAGTGTCGCTAACTTCAACCTTAACGCCTGCAGGAACGGTAATTGTCATTCTGCCTATTCTGGACATCTTTTTACCTCCTTACCATACGAACGCGAGAACTTCGCCGCCGATGTTCTGCTTACGTGCAGCCTTATCGGTCATAAGACCCTTGGAGGTCGAAACGATCGCAATACCGAGACCGTTCTTTACCTTGGGGAGATCCGCGCTTGCCGCATAGATACGGAGACCGGGCTTGGATACTCTGCGAAGACCCTGAATGATTCTCTGCTTATTTTCGCCATACTTGAGGGTTACCTTGATGATACCCTGCTTGCCGTCATCGATGATATCGTAAGCTTTGATAAAGCCTTCATCGAGAAGGATCTGAGCGATAGCCTTTTTCAAATTGGAGGCAGGAATTTCTACGGATTCGTGCTTTGCCGAGTTCGCATTACGAATTCGGGTGAGCATATCCGCTACTACGTCTGTAATCTGCATTTCTGTTTCTCCTCCTCTTACCAGCTGGCTTTCTTCACGCCGGGAATTTCGCCCTTATAAGCGAGTTCACGGAAGCAGATACGGCAGATACCGTATTTGCGGAGATAAGCGTGAGGTCTGCCGCATATTTTGCATCTGTTATATTCGCGGGTGGAAAATTTTTGCTTTTTCTGCTGCTTGAGCACCATTGCTTTTCTTGCCATTGTTATCTTCCTCCCTTATTCCTTTGCGAACGGTGCGCCGAGGAGAGTAAGAAGCTCTTTTGCTTCCTCGTCGGTATTCGCGGTGGTTACAAATATAATGTCCATGCCTCTGATTTTGTCGATCTTGTCATATTCAACTTCAGGGAATATGAGCTGTTCCTTAAGACCCATGGAGTAGTTACCTCTGCCGTCGAAGGCGTTGGGGTTGATACCCTTGAAGTCTCTTACGCGGGGAAGCGCAAGGTTAAAGAACTTATCAACAAATTCGTACATATTCTCACTTCTGAGAGTTACCTTTGCACCGATCTTCATACCTGCACGGAGCTTGAAGTTGGATACCGACTTCTTCGCGTAGGTAGGAACTGCCTTCTGGCCGGTGATAAGGGTAAGATCGCCGATGATGTTATCGATTACCTTTGCGTTATCCTTAGCTTCGCTTTCGCAGCAGTTAATGATAACCTTTTCAAGGCGGGGAATCTGCATCGGGCTCTTATAGTTGAACTTTTTCATCAACGCGGGAGCAACATCGCTATTATAGAATTCTTTAAGTCTAGACATTGTTTAACCTCCCTGCATTAAAGTGCTTCGCCGCATTTTACACAGATACGGCTTCTTTCGCCATCTGCGTTGCGAACGTGCTTAACTCTGCGGCCTGCCTGACACTTCGGGCAGTAAAGCATAACCTTGGATGCATAGATAGCACCTTCGGTCTTTACGATGCCGCCGGGTTCGCCCTGTCTTCTGGGCTTAACGTGCTTTGTAACGATGTGTACGCCTTCAACGATAACCTTGCCTTCAGCAGGAGATACTGCGATAACCTTGCCTACTGCCTTTTCGGCACCGTTTGCGTACTTACCGGAGATTACTACTACGGTATCGCCGGTCTTAACGTGCATTTTACTCATTGTTCACTGCCTCCTTTAAACCACTTCGGGCGCGAGGGAGAGGATCTTCATGTATCCTTTTTCACGCAGTTCTTTTGCAACCGGACCAAAGATACGGGTACCTACGGGGTCCTTGTCCTCTTTAACGAGAACAGCTGCATTATCATCGAAACGAACGTAGGAACCGTCGCTTCTTCTGGTGGGCTGTACTGTTCTGACAACTACTGCCTTAACAACGTCGCCCTTCTTTGCTACACCGCCGGGTGCAGCCTTTTTAACGGAGCAGACGATTACATCGCCTACGCCCGCATAGCGTCTGCCGGTGCCGCCAAGAACTCGGATGCACAACAATTCTTTTGCGCCGGTGTTGTCAGCGACCTTAAGACGGGACTCTTGCTGTAACATTGTGTACCTCCTGAATTACTTAGCCTTCTCGATGATTTCAACGAGACGCCAATTCTTGTCTTTAGAAAGCGGACGAGTTTCCATAATCATAACCTTATCGCCGATACGAGCAGTGTTATTTTCATCGTGCGCTTTGAAACGGACAGTTCTTTTGATAATCTTTTTATAAAGAGGATGCTTTACGTTATCGCGGATAGCGACTACGATAGTCTTATCCATCTTGTCGGAAACAACGATACCGACTCTGGTTTTTCTGAGAGCTCTTTCCATCGTTCCTTATCCTCCTTAAGCTTTTTCTGCGAGTTCTTTTTCACGGAGTACCGAGAGAAGTCTCGCAATGGTCTTCTTGGTTTCAACAATCTTCATAGGATTGTCGAGCTGATTGATAGAATGCTGGAAACGAAGGTTGAAGAGTGCTTCCTTCTGTTCTGCGATATTCTTCTGCAGCTCGGAAACCGACATATTTCTGATTTCTTTTACAGTCATTTTCTTCTACCTCCTATTTCTCGAGGTCAGCCTTGGTGGCAAACTTACACTTGAGGGGGAGCTTGTGCATTGCAAGACGCATAGCTTCGCGAGCCTGTGCTTCTTCAACGCCGTCCATCTCAAACATTACTCTGCCCGGCTTAACTACAGCTACCCAGTATTCGGGAGAACCCTTACCGGAACCCATACGGGTTTCAGCAGGCTTTTCGGTTACGGGCTTATCGGGGAAAATCTTGATCCAGACCTTACCGCCACGCTTAACGTAACGGGTCATAGCGATACGGGCTGCTTCGATCTGGTTACTGGTAACCCAAGCGGGTTCGGTAGCTACCAAGCCGAAAGAGCCGTAGGTTATGGTGTTACCTCTGGAGGCCTTACCGGTAAGTCTGCCTCTCTGAACACGTCTGTATTTAACTCTCTTAGGCATTAACATTAGCGTTTACCTCCTTCACGTGCCGAGGAACGCTTAACTTCGGGAAGAACCTCGCCCTTGTAGATCCATACCTTGATACCGATCTTACCGTAGGTGGTGTTCGCTTCCCAGAAGCCGTAGTCGATGTCGGCTCTAAGGGTCTGGAGGGGAATTGTACCCTCGTGATAATGTTCGCTTCTTGCGATTTCAGCACCGCCGAGACGGCCGGAAACGCAGATCTTGATACCCTTCGCCTGAAGTCTCATCGTTCTACCGATGGACTGCTTCATAGCGCGGCGGAAGGAAATTCTCTTTTCGGGCTGTGCAGCGATATTTTCTGCAACGAGCTGAGCGTTGAGGTCGGGCTGCTTAACTTCAACAACCTTAACATCAACAGTAGCGTCGGTCTTGAGGAAATCAGCGATATCCTTCTTGAGCTTTTCGATTTCAGCGCCGCCCTTACCGATAACGATACCGGGCTTTGCGCAGTAAACGATAACTCTTACACGGCTGCTGTCGCGTTCGATTTCGATGGTAGGAACGCCTGCCTGCATAAGACGCTTTTTGAGGTACTTTCTGAGGTTATAGTCGGAGACGATGGTATCGCCGAAGGTTTCGTCCTTCGAGTACCAACGGGAGCTCCAATCCTTGATAACACCTACACGGAGACCGTGAGGATTAACTTTCTGTCCCATTATTACGCCTCCTGTCTTTCTCTGAGTACGATGGTTACGTGAGAGGTTCTCTTAAGCACGCGGAACGCTCTGCCCTGCGCACGGGGACGAACTCTCTTCATGTTCTTAAGAATGCCGGGGGTCACGAAGCATTCAGCAACGTAGAGCTTTTCTACGTCCATACCGAAGTTGTGATCAGCATTCGCAACAGCGGACTTGAGGAGCTTTTCAACATCCTCGCATACGAGCTTGTTGGTGTTTTTGAGGATTGCCATTGCCGCAGCAACGTCTTTACCTCTGATAAGGTCAAGCACTATCTTGACTTTTCTCGGGGTAACCCGGAGCTGTCTGAGATATGCTCTTGATTCTCTATTTTCCACAGTCATATTCTCCTTTCAACCCCATTACTTATTGGAAGTCTTGGAGCCGGCGTGACCCTTGAAGGTTCTCGTGGGAGCGAACTCGCCGAGCTTGTGGCCGACCATATCTTCAACTACATATACCGGAACGTGCTTTCTTCCGTCGTGAACGGCTATCGTGTGACCGACAAATTCGGGGAAGATAGTGGAAGAGCGCGACCAGGTCTTGATAACTCTTTTTTCGCCCTTGTTGTTCATATCAACAACTCTGTTGTAGAGTTTTGCTTCGACAAACGGGCCTTTTTTGATGCTTCTGCTCACAGTTGTATCCTCCTATTATCTGTCGTTCTTTCTCTTGACGATAAACTTGTTGGTGCGAGCCTTCTTGTTTCTCGTCTTATAGCCAAGAGCAGGCTTACCCCAAGGGGTAACAGGGCCGGGACGACCGATAGGCGAACGTCCTTCACCACCACCGTGGGGGTGGTCGCAGGGGTTCATTACCGAACCGCGAACGGTAGGACGGATACCCATGTGTCTCTTCTTACCTGCTTTACCGATCTTGATGTTTTCGTGCTCGAGGTTGCCGACCTGACCGATAGTAGCCTTGCAGTCGAGGCGAACGAGGCGAACTTCACCCGAGGGGAGTCTTACCTGCGCCATACCGTTTTCCTTAGCCATAAGCTGAGCTGCAGCACCTGCCGAACGAACGAGCTGTGCGCCGCGGCCGGGATAAAGCTCAATGGAGTGGATTACGGTACCAACGGGAATTGCACTGATGGGGAGAACGTTGCCGGGTTTGATGTCGGCATTTTCGCCCGAGTAGAGGAGCGTACCAACGGTAACTCCGTCGGGTGCGATAGCGTAGCTCTTCTTACCGTTTTCGTCTTCGAGGAGCATAATGTAAGCGGTACGGTTAGGATCGTATTCGATACCGATAACCTTATTTGCGCTTTCGCTGTATGCACGCTTGAAGTCGATAATTCTGTACTTTTTCTTGTTACCGCCGCCGTGGTGACGAACGGTGATTCTGCCCGTGTTGTTTCTACCCGCGTTCTTCTTGAGAACGGTTACGAGCGACTTCTCGGGGGTCTTCTTGGTAATTTCCGCGAAGGAGGGAGTAGTCATGTTTCTGCGGGACGGGGTAGTAGGTTTATATGTCTTTACAGCCATTTTCCACTTTCTCCTTTCTTACATAAGGCTATCGAAGAATTCGATGGTCTTGGATTCAGCGGTAAGCTTTACGATTGCCTTCTTCCATTCGGAAGTCTTGCCAACGTGGTAGCCAACGCGCTTGGTTTTTCTCTTCATAGTAATGGTAGTAACCTTTTCGACTTCTACCTTGAAGATTTCTTCGACCGCATTCTTGATTTCAACCTTGTTTGCGTTTGCAGGAACCTTGAAGGTGTACTTTCTGTCCTGCATATTCTTGATAGAGGCTTCGGTGATAACCGGCTCTCTGATGATGTCGTAAACCGATTTCATTATGCATATACCTCCTCAAGCTTTGCTAATGCATCCTGAGCGATGACCATTTTGTCATACTTAAGGATGTCGTAAACGTTGATAGTGTTAACAGGAGCGGTGATAACGCCGGGGATGTTAGCCGCAGAGCCGACTACGTATTCGTTAATGTCGAGAGTAACGATCATAGCCTTGCCGTTAGCATCGATAGCGTTAAGGAAGTTGACCATGCTCTTGGTCTTGTAGCTGTCGAGCGCGATATTGTCAACGACAATCAATTCGTTCGCTGCCACTTTAGAAGTAAGAGCGGAGAAAAGTGCAACTTTCTTAAGTTTCTTGTTGATGCTGATACGGTAGCCTCTGGGCTTGGGGCCGAGTGCGATACCGCCGTGGGTCCACTGAGGAGCACGGGTCGAACCCTGTCTTGCTCTGCCAGTACCCTTCTGACGCCAAGGCTTTCTGCCGCCGCCGCGAACTTCGCTTCTGGTGAGGGTAGACTGTGTACCCTGACGCTGATTGAGCAGGTATGCTCTTACAACGGAATGAACTGCTGCATTATTGATCTCTGCAGCAAAGATCTTATCGGAAAGAGTGACTTCGCCACATACCTTTCCTTCCATGTTCAAAACATTAATAGTAGGCATTTCTTTTCCTCCTTCCGCTTATTTCACAGTGCTGCGGAGGTAAACGATACCGCCCTTTGCGCCGGGAACCGCACCCTTAACAGCGATAAGGTTGTTATCGGGGTCGATCTTGACGATTTCAAGGTTGAGCATCGTTACCTGCTCGTTACCGTACTGACCGGCCATCTTCTTATTCTTGAAGATACGCGAGGGGTCGCTGTTTGCGCCCATCGAACCTGCCTGACGGTGAACAGGACCTGTACCGTGGGTCATTCTGAGTCTGTGGCAGCCCCATCTCTTGATGACGCCGGAAAATCCGCGACCCTTGGTGATACCGGTGATGTCGATCTTTTCGCCGACCTCGAAGGTATCTGCGGTAACTACGTCACCGACGTTGAGGGATGCGCAATCTTCAAGACGGAATTCCTTGAGGTACTTCTTGAAGGAAACCTCAGCCTTGGCGAAAACGCCTTTCTGGGGTTTGTTGAGCTTTCTCTCGGGGATATCCGAGAAGCCAAGCTGTACGGCTTCGTAGCCGTTCTTTTCGTTCGTTCTCTTCTGAACGACAACGCAGGGACCTGCGTTGATGACAGTAACAGGAATAACCTTGCCCTTTTCATCAAAGAGCTGGGTCATACCGAGCTTTCTGCCGATGATGCCTTTTTTCATTTCTTATCCTCCTTAGGTTATTGGTTGATAAGCCAAACGCATATCAACGTGACCTTAATTTGAAACGGTTGAAAAGTTGTTTTCTTAGAGCTCTACGTTGAAATCAACGCCTGCGGGAAGATCGGTATTCATAAGCGCTTCTACACAAGCCTTAGAGGGCTTAATGATGTCGATAAGACGCTTGTGAGTACGGTACTCGAACTGTTCGCGGCTGTCCTTATACTTGTGAACAGCACGAAGGATCGTAATGATCTCTTTATCAGTAGGGAGCGGAATAGGACCCGAAACGGTTGCGCCGTTGCGCTTTGCGGTTTCGACGATCTTTTCTGCAGCACGATCGATAAGGGTGTGATCGTAGCTCTTAAGACGGATTCTGATCTTTTCTTTCTTTGCCATGGGTTTGCCTCCAAATATAAAATAATGAAATGATTTGACGGCAGAGCCTTGAACACCGCGCCGGGCGTTTCGTTAAACACCCTTAAAAAATGCTCGAAGCCTGCGCCCGATTGTCGGACATACTCTGCCATAGTTACCTGCCATTTGACAGCAATCTATAGCTTCATCGCACACCAAGCGGAATCGATTTTACCATATATATGGATAAATTGCAATACCGGTTGACAAATTAAATTGTAAACATTTTGTGAACATACAATTAAACCTGTTAATCTTTTTCTTGCATTTCATCCTTTGCGTATTTAACCACAAATTGCAATAAAAATCAATGAAAGTATTTACAAAAAAGGTATTTACAAAGATGAGATTTTTGTTATAATGTTAAACAGATATATATTATATAATAAAAAGGAAGAGATTTTTGCATGAGAATCGAAAGAATTAACAAGGGAGTGTGCTCGAGAAGCGTTTCCTTTGACATTGACGAAAACCGCAGAGTAACAAACGTTTCCTTTGTAGGCGGCTGCAACGGCAACCTTAAAGGCGTTGCTGCATTATGCGAAGGTATGCTCGCAGAAGAAATTATCAGCAGATGCAAGGGCATTCGATGCGGTTTCAAGACTACCTCTTGCCCCGACCAGCTCGCGCAGGCGATGGAGGAAGCAATTTCCGAATTATAATCACAAATCATTAATATTGGGGGATTCCTATTATGAACAAGGAATTTGAAAGATGGTTAAACAACGACAAGCTTGACGAAGCATCCAAAGCAAGGCTTCGCGAAATAGCAGGCGACGAAACCGCTATCGCAGAGCGTTTTGCAATACCCATGAGCTTCGGTACTGCAGGACTGCGCAGCACTATGGACGTAGGCATTTCGAAAATGAATATTTACACCGTAGGCCAAACCACGCAGGGACTTGCAGAGCTTATTATTTCCGCAAACGGACAGGAAAGAGGCGTTGCGATAAGCTATGACAGCCGAAACGATTCCGACACCTTTGCCCGCACCGCGGCGAGCGTGCTTACCGCAAACGGAATTAAGGTATATCTTTTCGACGGCATACGCCCCACGCCCGAGCTTTCCTTTGCTATACTTTACTACAACTGCATCGCAGGCATTAACGTTACCGCTTCGCACAACCCGAAGGAATATAACGGCTACAAGGTTTATTGGGAAGACGGCGCACAGCTCCCTCCCGAGCACGCGGACGTAGTTTCGGCTTCTGCCGCGGCAACCGATATTTTCGACGGCGTTAAGACGATGTGTCTTGAAGAGGCAAAAAAGAGCGGTCTGCTTATTATGATCGGCGACGAATGCGACGAAGCATTCCTTAAAGCAGTGCTTGATTGCCGCCTTGATGCGGAAAACACAAAGAAATACGGCAACGAGGTAGGTCTTGCCTACTCGGCTCTTCACGGCACGGGTTACAAGCTTGTTCCCGAGGCTTTAAAGCGTTGCGGCATCGACAAGCTCATTACCATCGACAGCCAGATGATTCCAGACGGCAACTTCCCCACCGTAGCTTCGCCCAACCCCGAAAACCGCGAATGCTTCGAGGAAGCGGTTAAAAAGCTGAACGAGCTTGGTGTAAACTGCGGCGCAATTATTGCCACCGACCCCGACGCAGACAGAATAGGTCTTGCGATAAAGGACGACAAGGGCGAATTTATCGCACTTTCGGGCAACCAGATAGGTGCGTTGCTTATCGACCATATTATTAAAATAAGGAAGAAAAACGGCATTCTTCCCGAAAACGCCTGCGCGATCAAATCGGTTGTATCCTCGAATCTTTTCGATGCTATCTGCGAAAAGCACGGCGTAAGACACATAAGTGTGCTTACCGGCTTTAAATATATCGGCGAAAAGATAAAGGAATGGGCGGCAGACGGAAGCAACACCTTTATTTTCGGTTACGAGGAAAGTCAGGGTTATCTTTCCGCAGGCTACGCACGTGACAAGGATGCAATCGGCGCAAGCGTGCTCGCGGCAGAAATGGTATGCCGCCATTACGCAGAAGGCAGAACGGTTTACGAAGCGTTACAGAGCATTTACAGCGAATACGGCATTTTTAAAGAAAGTGTACTTAACGTAAAGATAACCGGCATCGACCCGATGGGACTTATGGGCGAAATAATGGCAGATATTCGCGGCAAGACCATCGAAGCCATAGGCAATATGAAGGTTACCGCGGTGCGCGATTATTCGACGGGTATTATTAAAAAGCTCGACGGAAGCGAAGCGCCTACGGGACTGCCCGCAAGCAATATGCTTTATTACGAATTGGAAGGCGGCTCTGCGGTAATTATCCGCCCCTCCGGCACAGAGCCGAAAATAAAGGCTTATATCCTTGTCCGCGCAGAAAGCGACTCCGATGCGGAAACCAAAATCGCTTCCTGCACCGAGGATTGCAAGATATTGCTCAATAAATAATTCCGGCTTTCCGAGACGTTTCTGTCTCGGAAAGTCTTTAAGAGGTCTGATATGGATGAAAGATTAAATAAACTGTTTGAAGAAATATACACCTCGGTAGCCGAGTTCGAGATTACCGCCTATATTACCGAAGAGCCGCTTCCCTACCTTGAACGCAAAAACGGCGAAAAAAGAATGCTTGCCGAGGGCGAACGCTGGGGCAAGCTTTGGGATTGCGCTTGGATGAATATGAAGGGCACGGTACCCGAAGGGGTTTCGCTTGAAAATATAGCGTTTCTGCTCGACGTTGGCGGAGAAGGCTGTGTTTTCGATTCCGAAGGCGTTCCTTTTAAGGGCATTACCAACAAGGACAGCTTTTATTCATTCCATCTCGGAATGCCCGGCAAGGTCGTGGTGTTCCCCGATGTAAAAATGATAAACGGTGGAAATATCGATATATGGGTCGACTGCGGCGCAAATGACCTTTTCGGCGAGGAAGAGCACGCCCCGCTCGATAAAATCGGCGTGCTTCATAAGGCGCGTATCGCAACCGTCGATAACGCAAAGCGCGAGCTTTACTACGATTTAGAGGTTATTTGGCACCTTGCGGAAGCAACCAAGGACGAATCCATTAAGGAAAGCGCAAAAAAAGCGTTCGAAGAAGCAATATCGGTATATGAAAGCGATATTGTCAAAGCAAGCGCTATCACGAAGGCGTTCCTTTCGCAAACGAGCGAAAGCGATTTTCAAATCACCGCGCTCGGTCACGCTCATATCGACTTGGCGTGGTTCTGGCCGATACGTGAAACCAAGCGCAAGGCAGAAAGAACATTTGCAACCGTTTTGCGTAACAGCGAAAGATACAAAAACTATCTTTTCGGCGTAAGCCAGCCGCAGATGATCGAATGGATTAAGGACACCCACCCCGAGCTTTACGCTCAGATGAAAAAGCTTTACGAAAACGGCAGGCTTGAGCTTCAGGGCGGATTTTGGGTAGAAAGCGATACCAACGTGCCGAGCGGCGAAAGCCTCGTGCGCCAAATGCTTTACGGCAAAAAGTTCTTTAAGGAAGAATTCGGCTACGAGCAGGAAATTCTTTGGATTCCCGACGTTTTCGGTTATACCGCACAGCTCCCGCAGATAATGGCAAAAAGCGGTGTTAAGTATTTTCTTACCATTAAAATGAGCTGGAACGCGGTGAATCTCTTCCCGCACAGCACATTTAACTGGATCGGGCTTGACGGCTCGAAGATACTTACACACATGCCCCCCGAAGGCAACTACAACAGCGCGGCGCGCGCCGAATCATTTATCATAATCGAGGAAAAATTCCGCGAGCGCGAAATCGACAACCGTTCTATGCTTCTTTACGGCATAGGCGACGGCGGCGGCGGTCCCGGCATGGAGCACCTCGAAAGACTCGAGCGCGAATACGACCTTATCGGCTTGCCGAAGGTAAAACAGGGCTTTGCGATAGATTTCTTCCGCGAGCTCGAAGCGGATCAGGATAAATTCCCCACCTATCAAGGAGAGCTTTATCTTGAAAAGCACCAAGGAACCTACACCACCCAATCACGCAACAAGCGCAACAACAGAAAATGCGAAATCGGGTTCCACAATGCCGAAATTATGTCAACTCTCGCATTCTTCTGCGGCGGCAAGGAATACCGCAAGGAAGAGCTCGAAAAGCTTTGGAAAGAGGTACTGCTTTATCAGTTCCACGATATAATCCCCGGTACCTCGATCAAGCGAGTTTACGATGAAACCGACGTGAGATATGCATATATTCTCGGCGAAATAAAGCGCATCGAGAGCGAAGCGTTCGATGCAATTTCTAACGGCGACGGCAGATGCTATTTCAACCCCTCGCCCTTTGCGTTCGACGGATACATTGAAAAAGAGGGCGGATACGACTATGTAAAAGCGCTTCCGATGAGCTTTGCTTCTGTTGCAAAGGACGAAAATCCCACCGTTGTTTTAGGTGAAAATACCATTGAAAACAGCAAGATTAAGGTAACCTTTACCCCCGAAGGCGGCATTTCGTCGGTTATCGGCAAGCAGGACGGTTTTGAATATCTTCGCGGCGAGGGTAACGTGCTTAATGCATATTCCGATACCTTAAACGCTTGGGAGGTACCCGCCGATTACGCAGTAAATCCGCGCGAAAGGCTTGCGGTTAAAGAAGTTTCCCAAAGAGTTATCGACGGCGTTGCCGAAAGAAAAGCCGTTTATACCGTCGGCAACAGCACCATCGTTCAAACCATTAAGATATACCCCGAAAGCACGAGGATAGATTTTAAAACCACCGTTGATTGGCAGGAAACCCACAAAATGCTCCGCGCCGCATTCCCGTTGACCGCACAGAGCGACGAAGCGAGATGCGATATTCAGTACGGCAGCATTCTGCGCCCGACACACAAGCGCGACAGCTTTGCCGCCGCGAAGAAGGAAGTCTGCGCTCACAAGTGGATCGATATTTCCGACAGCGAGCACGGCGCGGCTTTGATGAACGACTGCAAATACGGTTATAGGGTTTGGGACAGCGTGCTTGACATCGACCTGCTGAGAAGCAGTATGTACCCCGGCAAGGATGCCGACAAGGGCGCGCAGGAGTTCACTTATTCGTTCTTTGTGCACGGAAGTGATTATGTTAACCAAATCAACGCAGAGGGATATGCGCTTAATATGCCCCCGAAGGCGTTTGACGGCGCGGCTCCCGAAGCCTTTATCGACGCACCCGTTGCAAAGTGTAATGCAGACGGCGTTGCGATAGATTGGGTGAAACGCGCAGAGGACGGAAACGGCATTATCGTTCGCGCTTATGAATACGCAGGCAAGGGTGCAAAGGCAAAAATCACGCTTAACAGCGCGTTTGGCGAAAGAAAATGCTATCTTTGCGATTTGCTTGAAAACGTTATTGGCGAAGCCGACGGCGAAACCGAATTCAAGCCCTACGAAATACACACGTTTAAGCTTGTATAATACCGAGAAAAGACCGCTTCGGCGGTCTTTTTTGTTTGCTTGACAAGTATAGGTATGTATGATAAAATTTAATCAGAAAATAATTCGTTAAACATATAGCGGTATGTTTTCTTGATAGAATCGAGGTGCGAAAATGTTCAGCGTTTACGATTTATATGACCTGTCGGCGGTATTCACGGCGATAAGAGAAAAGCCCAAGTACGAATACAACGAAACCGTTTTAGCGTGTATTCTCGAGGTACTTTCGCACAGAAATCATCGCCACAGCCCAAATCAAATCAGAATTGCGTTACAAGAGATATCGAATCTCGACAGAAATCTATACCCTTTTGTTGATACGCTTAACGTATATAGTTATATTTCGGGCTTTTTGAAAGACGAAAAAGTATATCTGGTGTTGATAAGAGCAACGCAGGATTTATTAGGCTTAATAAATAGCGAAAAGTGGGAGCAGGCGGAAGCTTTGGCAGACTGTTTGCACAACCTTCCGATAGATATTGCCGAGCATAAGTTTGTTTTGCCGAAAAGCTATTGGAGCGCAGAATTCAAATATTATCGCAAAAGCTGGGATAAGTCATTTTTGAACGAAGAACAATCACTTTTTTGAATCCTCCCTCGGGTTGCCTTAAGCAGACCGAGGGGATTTTTGTATTTTTTTGTATAATACTCTGTTTTTGTTTAAATGTTTACAAAATATATAATAATTGTTATTGACAAACACTTCCAATCTGTTTTATTATTATAATGCTAATTTTTCGGATTTTATTTTACACATACATTTATTCAGGAGGAAGACAATGCTTGAACTGCGTGATATACACAAATCATACAGAGTGGGCAATACCGTTACCGAAGCGCTTAAGGGTATATCGATAAATTTCCGCGAAAGCGAATTTGTTGCAATACTCGGTCAATCGGGCTGCGGCAAGACCACGCTTTTGAACGTTATCGGCGGTCTTGACAAATACGATTCGGGCGATCTTGTTATTAACGGCAGATCGACAAAGGAATACAAGGATTCCGATTGGGACAAATACCGCAACTATTCTATCGGCTTTGTTTTTCAGTCGTATAACCTTATACCCCACCAAAACGTACTTGCAAACGTTGAGCTTGCGCTTTCGCTCGGCGGTGTTTCGAAGGCAGAGCGCAGAAGACGCGCCAAAAAGGCACTTGAGGACGTAGGACTCGGCGACCAGCTTTACAAAAAGCCTGCAGAAATGTCGGGCGGACAGATGCAGCGCGTTGCTATTGCACGTGCGCTTGTAAACAGCCCCGATATTATTCTTGCAGATGAGCCGACCGGCGCGCTCGACAGCGAAACCAGCCTGCAGGTTATGGATATTCTTAAAGAGGTTGCGAAGAACCGCCTTGTTATAATGGTTACTCACAACCCCGAGCTTGCCGACAATTACGCAACGCGCACCATAAGAATGCTCGACGGTGTTATTATTTCGGACTCTTCGCCGCTGACCGAAGAAGAAATGAACAAGGAACGCCAAAACGACAGCGAAAAGACCGAAAAAGAGAAAAAGGCAAAGAAGCCCTCTATGTCCTTAAAAACCTCGTTCGGGCTTTCGCTTAAAAACCTTTTCACCAAAAAGGGCAGAACGGCTTTAACGAGCTTTGCGGGCAGTATCGGCATTATCGGTATTGCGCTTATTTTCGCGGTATCGCAGGGTATGACGACCTATATCGATACGCTTCAGGAGGATACGCTTTCTTCCTATCCCCTTACGCTCGAAGCACAGCATATGGACGTCGGCTCGCTTTTGGCGGCGTTTATAAGCGAAGCAACCTCGGCCGAGGCGCACGAAAACGATGCGGTTTACCAAAAAGCGATGTTTTACAATCTTGTAAACGCATTAAACGCTATGGAAACCAACGAAAACGACCTAAAGGCGTTCAAGAAATTTCTTGAAGCCGAGCGTGCCAAGGGCGAGGGCGAATCGAAGCTAAAGGATGCGATAAACGGCATTCAATACACCTACGACCTCGATATGCTCATATATACCGAAAATATCGACGGTGATATTATTCAATCCGACTCTCAGGCTCTTATGCAGGAGCTTATGATAGAATATTTCGGCTTGGATCTTACCGCATATAACCAAATGAGCGAAAATATGATGGGTTCCAGCATGATGAGCATGGGCTCTTCGGTTACGCTTTGGCAGGAAATACTCCCCGGCGATAACGGCGACCCCATCAACCCCTTGCTCAAAAAGCAATACGATGTTATCTATGGCTCTTGGCCCAATTCCTATAACGAAGTAGTTCTTGTTGTGGACGAAAACAACGAAATCGACGATATGACGCTTTTCGCACTCGGCTTGAAGTCGAAGGAGGATATCGACGCGCTCGCAAAGGCGGCATTCAACAAGCAGCCTATCGAAACCACTCACGAAAAGTGGACCTATGAAGAGATCTGCAATATGGAATTCCGCACGATACTTTCCGCGGATTGCTACACCAAGGACGAAAACACGGGCGCATACGTCGACCTGCGCGATACTCAGGCAGGTTTAAAGGTGCTTTACGCAAACGGTCTTGACCTTAAGATCACGGGTATTATCCGCCCGAGCGAGGACGCCGTTTCGACTATGCTCACAGGTGCTATCGGCTACACCCACAAGCTTACCGAATACGTTATAGAAAAATCAAAGGATTCGGTTGCTATTAAGGCGCAGCTCGAAAGCCCCGAAACCGATATTTTTACAAATCTTCCCTTCCACGAAAACACCGGCAATCTGACCGAGCTTGAAAAGATAGACGAATTCAACAACTATATCAAATCGCTCGATACCAAGGGCAAGGCAGAAGCATATATAGCAATAAAGAGCACACCTTCGCAGGAGGAGCTCGATAAAATCGTTGAAGAAACGCTTGGCGGAATGACTCGCGAGGATATGGAAAATGCGATGGTGCAGTTTATCACCGCGCAAATGGGTATGTCGGAAGATGATATTGCGGGCTATCTCGCCTCTATGAACGACGAGGATATAGAAGAAATATTCACCCAGATGATAACCGAGCAGACAAAGGCGCAATACGCGGCGCAGGTGAAGCAACAGTTATCGACGCTTACCGAAGAACAGCTTTCGGCTATGCTTGATACCGAGCTTCCGCTTTACACAAAGGAACAGCTTGTGCTTTATTACGACGAGGTGCTTGAATTTTCGGAATCGAGCTACGAAAACAATCTTAAGGAGCTTGGCTACGTTGATATAGACAGCCCCGCATCGATAAATCTTTACGCCGCATCGTTCGAGCAAAAGGATATCATCGAAGAAGCGATACTATCCTATAACGACAACGTACCCGACCTCGAAAAGATCACCTATACCGACTACGTTGGTCTTATGATGTCCTCGGTAACCACAATTATCAACGCAATCACCTACGTGCTTATCGCATTTGTTGCGATTTCGCTTATCGTTTCCTCGATTATGATAGGCGTTATTACCCTTATTTCGGTACAGGAACGCACAAAGGAAATAGGCATACTTCGCGCGATAGGTGCTTCGAAGAAGAACGTTTCGAGAATGTTCAACGCAGAAACGGTAATAATCGGCTTCACGTCGGGCGCATTGGGAATTATAATCACCTACCTGCTTTGCATTCCCATTAACGCAATTTTGCACGCTGTGACCGATATAAGCAACCTCAACGCAATACTTCCCATTCCTGTTGCATTAATTCTTATCGCGATAAGCGTACTGCTTACACTCTTCGCGGGCATTATTCCCTCGCGCAGTGCCGCAAAGAAGGACCCCGTTGTTGCATTACGCACCGAATAACAAGTATTTTTACAATTTTACGGCAACGCTTCGTGTTACGCGAAGCGTTGTTTTTTAATTATTATCATTATAGGTAAAATTACAGTAAATTGCCGGTGAAGTTTTGGTAAAAAAACTGTTGACAGTCTGCGAGCTATTTGATAAGATATATTTGAGGGAAATTCGAATTCGACGCATATTTTGCGGTTTTCACAAACATTTAACCCACAGCCGCGACAGGAACACGGCGGCCGTAACACCCGCTTTGAAGAAATTAAGAAGCGAGCGAAATCAGGAGAAAAAATGGGAATTATTGAATTTATCACTCTCATCGGAGGCGTAGCGTTCTTCCTTTACGGTATGACCGTTATGTCGAACGGCTTGGAGAAAATGTCGGGCGGCAAGCTTGAAGCTACGCTCAAAAAGATGACCTCCAACGTGTTCAAGAGTCTTGCACTCGGTGCAGGCATTACCATCGCGATGCAATCGTCTTCGGCGATGACGGTAATGCTTGTCGGTCTTGTAAACTCTGGCATTATGAACCTCAAGCAGACCGTCGGGCTTATTATGGGCTCGAACATCGGTACTACGCTCACGGCATTCCTCACCTCGCTTGTCGGCGTTGAAAGCAAAGGCGGCGGATTCAACTTTATGGACCTGCTCAAGCCTGCCAACTTTTCGCTTGTTTTTGCGCTTTTGGGTGTCCTTTTCGTTATGGGCAAAGACAAAAAGCGCAGAGATATAGGAAACATTATCGTCGGCTTTGCCGTGCTTATGTGCGGTATGGGTCTTATGGGCGATTCGGTTTCGGCACTTAAGGACGACCCCGAATTTGCAAAGCTGCTCACGATATTTAACAACCCCATTTTCGGCGTACTTATCGGTGCATTGATAACCGGTATCATTCAAAGCTCTGCGGCGTCGGTCGCTATTCTTCAGACACTCGTTGGTCCCGGCTCGGGCTTTACCTTCGGTATGGCTATTCCGATCATTATGGGTCAGAACATCGGTACTTGTGTAACGGCGCTTATTTCCAGCTTCGGCGTAAACCGTAACGCAAAGCGCGTTGCAATCGTGCATATAGCCTTTAACATTATCGGTACAGTGCTCGGACTCATTGTTCTATACACATTAAACTGGATATTCAAATTCGCGTTTATGGCATGGGAAATCGATGCTTTGGGCATCGCGATCTGCCATTTGACGTTCAATCTCTTCACCACCACATTACTTCTGCCCTTCCAAAATGCGCTTGTTGCGCTCGCAAACAAAATCATACGCAACAAGGAAGGCGTTACCGAAAAGGTACAGCTGCTTGACGAAAGACTTCTTGCAACCCCCGCGATTGCAATTTCGGAATGCCGCAACATTACCGTAAGAATGAGCGGCATAGTAAAAAGCGCTCTGCTCGATTCGATTGCCGTGCTGAACAAATACGATAAAGCACTTGTCGAAAAGGTTGTAGAGGACGAAGGCGTTGTCGATAAATACGAGGACAAGCTCGGTACCTATCTTGTAAAGCTTTCGAGCGACGACATAACCGAGCGCGACTCGCAAAACGTTTCGACCATGCTTCACTCTATCGGTAATTTCGAGCGTATTTCCGACCACGCCGTCGAAATAGCAAAAACCGCGGAGGAGCTTAACGAAAAGAAGCTTAAATTCTCGGAGGATGCGCAGAAAGAAGTCGCGATTGCAGAAAGTGCGCTTCGCGAAATAATCGACATTACCTTCACAGCATTCGAAAACGGCGACACCGCGCTTGCGCGCAAGGTAGAGCCGCTTGAGCAGGTTATCGACAGTATCACCGCAGTTATGAGAAGCAACCATATTGCAAGACTCAAGGCAGGTAGCTGCACCATTGAGCTCGGTTTTATCCTTAACGACCTTATAAACTGCTTCGAACGCGTTTCCGACCACTGCTCGAACATCGCGGTTGCTTTGATAGAGGTTGCCGAGGGCGAATTCGCAACCCACAAATACCTAAACAACGTAAAGAGCGGCAACGACGAGCAATTCCGCCGCGATTACGAGGTTTATGCAAATGCATACAGCATCGCCGCAGTTAAATAATTGCTTATAATCGCATATCAAAAAGGCTTTCCTTCATTTGACGGAAAGCCTTTTGTTTTTTTGTTTATTTGTTTATTTTACCGTTACGTCGAAGGTTGCTTCGAATGTTCTGTTCCACGGGTAGCGGAAGTTCGAAACGCTTACGCTGCCGTGGGCAATATATTCGCAATCCTTGCCCATTATTTCGGAGTCGTTTATGCGGTTAACAATAGTTGCGGGGCCATAAGCCGAGCTATCGGAAAGGTTTGTAATACCCTTGCGTTTATATGAAATATCCTTTATTAGCGAGAAGGTAATTGTCTTGACGAACGCCTTGTTCGAATCCTCTGTAACCTCGTTTACGTTATTGATATAAACGTATCTCGCAACCGCGTTCGAAAGCGCGATACCCGTTGCGTTCGCGACGGTATTCCAGTTGCTGTATCCCAAAAGCTTTGCTATATCGTATTTGTAATCGAGCATTTTCTGCGGAAGCGTTTGGTTGTTATTGGAAGCATCGATGATGCAGGTAGGTATTCCCTTTTCGATATTTTCGATTGCCTGCTTCATAAGCTTATCGGCATTTACCGAAAGGCTGTTCGAGCGGGTAAGCACAAGCACCTGAAGAGCGTTTTCGTTTTCGCTGTTCATTGTCGCGCCGATAGAATTGAAATGGTTTTCGATATTGCTTGCAAGCGTTGCGGTGTCGAATTCATCGGCGGGAAGGTCCTTGCCCTCTCCGAAATAGGTTACCTTACAGTCGGCAGAGCCGTAAACATCGGTCGCAACGGCGGCGATACCCATAAGTCCAAGTTCATCTGCGCCTGCGAAAAGGGTAAGATTTTCTCCGCCCTTTGATTTGATATAGTTAATCTCGTTTGTCTGTACCGTAATCTGCGGCGAGGAATCGTCGACGCCGACGTATATTCTTTCGATCGTTTCGGACGCGTTGGCAAGCAGGTAATCCATAACGCGCAACTTACGCTCGCGCGAGGCGAAGTATCTGTCGATAACGTCATTCGAAAGATTTACCGATATTTCATTGCCGTTTTTATCGAAGCGATAGCCCGCAACAATGTTATCCACGGTCAGCTCGCTTCCGCTTAGCTGTTTTCTTTCCTTTTGTCCGTACGCACGCAAAATATTGTAGGTATTGAGGTCGTAGCCCTGATAGTCAACGGTAGAAGCAAGGCGCATAACCGTATCAAACAGCACGACGTGCTTATTCTCGGCAAGGCGTACGATATAATCGCTGACCTCCATTTCGAAGCTGAGGTCGGTGTTGCAGAGATAACGCGAGCCAACCAAGCCGCCCGATATGAGCTGGTCGAGCGAAATTACAAAATAATCGCATTCGTTCTCGACCGATTTAAGCCAATCTAAAAGTGCTTCACGGTTACCTATCGTCGAGCCGTCGGAATTTGGAGTCATATTATCGAGCGCGGTGCGGTAAAGCTCTTCTTCGGGAATAAGCAGCTCAAACCCTGCGGAAGCCGCGAGAAATTCAACGCGATCTTTATTAACGGGACGGTTGTCGAGCGGAATATACGCTATTTTTATGCCGTTGCCATCTATCCCGCTTGTATCGTCGGGAACACTTGTATCGTCGGTATCGCTTGTATCATCAGACTCGTCTTGATTCGGCAGAGGAATACGGTGGGGCTGTGTGCCTATTAAATAGGTGCCGAGCACGTGACGCTTGACGAGTATATAATCATAAGGTGTAACAGCATCTTCCATTCTGCACGCCAGCTCATACGCGCCCTCGAGCCTTATCGTGCCCATATACACACGTCTGACAAGAATATAGTCGTAGACCGTTACTTCTCCGTCGCCGTCACAGTCGCCGTAAATAACGACCTTAAGCTGGTTTCCGTTTTTATCGGTCGCGACATCGCCCGTAGCGACATATTCCTTTTCGGAGCTTTCGAGGGTATATCCGTATTTTTCAAGCTCGCTCTTCGGCGTTTTTTCGAGAACGTTGTATAAATAACCGTCTATCGCAACATAACCGCTCTCTTCATCGCCGTATATGCAGGCGGGCAAAACCGAAGCGAGCATAAACGCGCATAACAGCAAGCATAATATTTTTTTCAAAACCAAAACCTCCGAAATTTCATTTTTCGTATTATAACACACTTATGCGCCGCGAGTCAACAGACAAACGGCGGCAATTTTTGTTTATATCTTCATATTGATATATAGTTATATTGACTTTCGGTGCAAAAAGGTGTAAAATAAACGGGTATAAGTAAAATTTCGGGAGTAATCTCTATGACGATTACAAAAGCTTTAAAAAGCAAATTTAAATTCGACCCCGAAAGTCCGTGGCATTTTTACCGCACGGTGCTTTGGTGGTCATTCATTGTTTCTGCCTGCATAACCGTTCCGTTCGTTATTTTTGAATGGATAAAAACCGGCTCGCCCGTATTTCTTTATTATGGCGATTACAACGCACAGCAGATATGTTTTTACGAAAACTGCGTAAGAATGGTGCGAAACGGCGATTTCGGTTGGGACTGGGTTACCGATATGGGTTCGAACTTTATCGGCAGCTATTCCTACTATATGCTCGGAAGCCCCTTCTTCTGGATAATGTGCATATTCCCCGCTACGTGGGCTCCTTATCTTATGGCGCCGATGTATATGGTGAAATATATGGTTGCGGCTTTAATTGCCTATGCCTATCTGCAACGCTTTGTAAAGAACAAGAATTACGCCGTTGTAGGTGCTTTGCTTTACGCGTTTTCGGGTTTCCAGATATACAACACCTTCTTTAATCAGTTCCACGACGTCGTTGCCTTCTTCCCCTTATTGCTTATCGGTATGGAGGAATTTATTCAGAACGACAGAAAGGGCATATTTGCTCTTGCGGTAACCGTAAACGCGCTTATCAACTACTTTATGTTCGCAGGTCAGGTGGTTTTCTGCGTTATCTACTTTATGTTCAGAATGCCCACCAAATCATTCAAAATCACGCTCGGCAAATTGGGCGGTCTTATTATCGAAGCGGTGCTTGGCTTTGCGATGTCGATGTTCATATTCCTGCCTGCGGCGACCGCACTTATGGGGAACGACAGAATATCGAATTCCTACACCGGCACTATTTCAAAGATTATCGAATATTTAAAGGACGGCAAGACCGATTCTGCTATAAACAGCCTTAAATCGCTTCTCGTATGGCGCAAAAGCGGCGAATTTTATTGGCAGAGATACGGACAGATATTCGAATCCTACTTCTTCCCGCCCGATATTCCTTCCCGCGTGAACTTCTTCAGCGGCCACGAAACGAGATGGGCTTCTATTTCAATGTACCTACCGATGTTCGGTCTTTCGGGTGTGTTCGCCTTGTTTACGGTAAAGAAGCGCAAGTGGTTAAAGGGACTAATTATCACGCTCATCGTCTTCTCGTTCGTTCCCATACTCAACAGTAGCTTCTTCCTCTTCAATTCCTCTTACTACGCGAGATGGCTGTATATGATGATTCTTATGCTTTCGCTCGCAACGGTAGTCTGTCTTGAAGACAACCGAACGAAATGGCGTGTGCCCACCGCGTTAATGATCTTCTTCTGCACCGCAGTTGCCTTCCCGCTCGGGCTTATATGGCACGAAAATGACAACGAGGTAATGGAGCTTGGCTATCCACCGTACCGATTCAGATTCTGGCTTTACGTTGCGATAGCAATTTTAGGTATCGCGCTTACCGCTTATATTATTCGCAGATACCGCGGCACCAAGCTTTTCGAGCGCGCGTTGATTTACGGCGTATGCGGTATGACGTTGCTTTACGGCTGCGTTCATATAACCAACGGCAAGCAGTATTCTCACAGCAGTAAATTCCTTGTCGATCAATGTATCGAGGGCGAGGTTGTTTTACCCGACCCGCACGAGGATTTTTACCGAATAGACTTTTACCGCAACACCTCGGTTTCCACGCTCGACAATTTGGGTATTTATTGGAATTATCCCACTATCGAATGCTTCCACACGGTGGTTCCGCCTTCGATAATGGAATTTTATCCCGTTATCGGCGTTACGAGAAACGTAGGCTCGCGCCCCGAAAGCTCGCTTCACGGCTTGCGCGCCTTTACCTCGACGAAGTATTCGTTTATCGAATCGAGCAAAAACAACCGCAAGGAAAATAAAGACGGAACCTATACCGAAAAGCACAATGCTCACGGCTTTAGCTATCTGGAATCGCAAAACGGATATGATATTTATATAAACGAAAATTATATCCCTATGGGCTTTGCATATACCGAATTTATGACCCAGACCGATTTCGAAACGGCATATACCGCTGCGAACCGCGATAAAATGCTATGCAAATACCTTGTTGTACCCGACGATATGGTCGAATACTATTCGCAATTTATGACCCACGTCAAATACAAGGAAAAGGAAAAGGCGAGCGATACGCTGTTTGAAGAATCGGTTGCAGAGCGCAAGACCATGTGCTGTGACGATTTTGATTATTCGAGCGATGGCTTTAACGCAACCATTACGCTTGATAAGCCTAATATCGTATATTTCAGCGTTCCTTACGAGGAAAACGGTTGGAGCGCAACCGTAAACGGCAAGGAAACCGAGGTTTTACGTGTTACCTACGGCTTTGTCGCGGTTGAATGCGAAGCGGGCGAAAACGAGATTGTATTCGATTATTCCACCCCCGGTCTTGTGGTTTCGAGCAGCGTAAGCTTTGCGGGTATCGAAATGAAGCTCCCCGGCGGTGTATGGATATCGCTTATCGCGCTCGTTCTGTATCTGCTTTATATGCTTTACTACCTTGTTTTGAAAAAGCACAAGGCGGAAACCAAGTTCTTCAGCTTTGATTTCTACGACGATTGCGGTGCGGCGTTTGACCAGGTTAAACAAATCACCGCGGTTGGTATAGCGGTTAACGGTATTTCCGATACACAAAACGAGGCTGGCGAGGAAGCAGTTCCCGAAGTAGCCGAGGGAGTAGCAGAGGAAACAGAAACTGAAACCGAAACTGAAACCGAAACCGAAACCGCAATCGAAACAACCGAAGAATAAAAAATATACCCTGTTGCCGAATAAGACAACAGGGTATTTTTTTATAAATTATCAGTCTTCCTGCGCTTCTAAAGCGGCTTTGATTTCGAGCAGCTCTGCTTCGGTTTTTGGGGTTTCAAAGAATGATTCCTCACAACGATAGGCTATGCCGCCGCGCTTGCTGTTTCTGCCGTACTGCACCGAAGCGTAAAAGCCCTCTTTGCCCAAGCAATCAATACCGTAGGGAGTAGAGAATATATATTTACGCTTGATTTCCTTAAAATCGCCCGATACGCAGTAAAGCAATTCTTTGGGCTGATAAGGCTGTGAAGGACCGTAGGTGGTAAACCAAAATTCCTTGTTTTCGGCATCGTAATCGAGATTTTGTATGCCGAAAACCGTGTTGCCCGTGGGAACATGGTATTCGGTTTCGTAGGTACCGTCCAAGGTGAATTGCAAGATTAACTGATTCTTATATTTTTCGCCTGTATAAAGTGCGCAGGCAACGAACATTCTATCTTCACCGGTTTTGGGGTCGGGTGCGATTGCAACGCCGTCTATACCCTGAAAGCCGCGAGTATCCTCGGGAGAACAGGTAATGCTTTTATAGTAATCGCAAATATCAAGATTAATAATATCCACGGTGTGAAGGTCGTTTGCATCGAAAACGTATATTTTAAAGCCGGTCCAATCCTCCCACGCGTGTCCGGGGAGCGAATTTTTAAGATAGCTTCCGTATATCTTTCCGTTGTGGTAATCGATATCGCCAAGATGACCGCCGTGTATTTCCACCTGACATTTTACCGTGCCGTTCAGCGTGGTTTTTACAAGGCTGTCGGTAAATGACCAATACATAAAGCCGTTTCCGTTCGAAAAGCCCTGCAAGTGCTGATTTTGATTTACAACCTCTACGTAGTTCATAATAACACCTCTGTTTTTACATTCTGTTATTATGATAACACTTTTAAAGCAGTTTTGCAACATAAAAAAAACACCGCCGCGAATAATTCGCGGCGATGCTTTTATTTGGCTATTTACAGCCCTTATCGCAGCAGCCTTTGGAATTCTGGTTGCCGCAACGGTCGTTGTTGCCATACTGATCCTCGGCATAAGGGTAAAATTCACCGATGGGGAACTGCATTTTACCGAAGATAGAGCAGGGGTCGTCGTTATTGCAGGGCTTGCTATCCTTTTCGGGCAGGCAGAAGTGGCAGGCGGGAAGCATAAGCTGCACCTTGCGCTCCATACGAATGACCGAGAAGACGCCGATGGTAACGTAGACGTTGTTTGCGCCTACACCGTCGACAAAGCTGCCATCGAAGCGCGAGCGGATAAGCTCGGGAATCGCGTCGATGCACATACAACAATGTCCGTAGGGCTTGCAACGCTCGACAACCTTACTATCGAGGCAGATAGGAGAAGCAACCTCGACAACTACCGTGGGAAGAGTGGGCTCGCTGTCACAGCGGAGCTCGTGCTCATCGAAGCAGAAGGAGTTCGTTTCGGGGTCGGACGTGAACACCGACACGTTCTTTTCGCTACCGAAGAGAATAATTTTCTTATCGAAGGCGCAAAGACCCTTTACCTCCTGAACTCTGCCGCCGCATACGCAGGCTTCGAGAGTTACGCAGAAATAGTAACGCACGGTTACCTGATAAAAGCCTTTGTTGAAGGGGACGGGCTCGATGTTAATGCTGGTGTTGATAACCTCAACGCACTTACATCTTACCGCGCTCGCTCTGTCGATTATCTCCTGTCCCATATCGCAGAGGTGCACACGAACATCCTCAAGACAATCCTTATCGCGCGCAGAATCGAAAACCTTATCTACGCTGATGCAGCAAAGCTGTTCTTTGCCGTTGCCGCAAAGCCCGCCGAGCAGGCCGTTTTTTTCATTCATTATAATTCCTCCTTGTTTGGATAATATCTTATATTGCGGAATTATTGTGTGATATTATCAATACTATTCTATGCAGAGGATATGAAAAGGTGATTTTTTGGTAAAAAATCACATTTACAAAATATGATTATAATGGTATATTAATGTCGAGGTGATACGCAATAGAACGCAAAAAGTCAACTGTATTGACAATTATCACATTAGCTTTAATATTTATGTTGATCTTCACAGCTTTGGCGGTGCAGGTCCTTTTATGGCAAAGCCAAGATATATCCGTTGCAATCGTTAGCGAAACCGAAGAAGGCAGTAACGAGGTTATCATTTCGGTTCGCAATATGGCGGGCTCGACACTTCTCTTCTACGAAAATGCCGAAATTACCGGCAAGATCGAATATTTAAGCGAGGACGGTTGGGTTGAATATTGCGACGTAAGCTACACCGCAGGCAACGCTCAGGCAGTTTCCAAGCTTTATGGCGGCACATTTGCCGAGCTTGAACCCGGCGAAGGCTGGAACGTTTCTGTTCCTGAAGACAAGGTTGCGGGAATGCAAAATGGCACCTACCGCATTAAAATGACATACGTTACCGAAAAGAAATATAACGAATATCTCGAAAACTCTTTAATGATCCGCGATGAGGAAAGCGAAGCCGAAGAAAGCGGCTTGGTTTCCGATAGCTCAAACGAGGCTTCTGATATTGTTTCCGAGGACGTTTCTTTTGAAATTTCCGAAGAGATTTCGGAAGTGGTTGAAGAGGATAATTTCTTTGCAGGTATAATCCCCACCTTCGGCAAGGGCGACAAGGAAAGCCAAAAGGTCGAAGATATAAAGGAAGAATTTCTTGCAGAATCGGTAAGCGAGGTATTCGTGAAAACCTTCGAATACGTTGTTCCCGAAAGCTTTGTAAGCGAAATTTCTATCGACGATGATGACATCGATAACGGAAGAATCGCTTCGAGAAGAATTTTTGTAAAAGAAGAACAGATGTATTAATGACAAAAGCCCCAAATCGGGGCTTTTGATTTTAGAGGTAGATATATGACGTTACGCGACAAGGTTATATATATTCTCGAAAGCCGAAAGGGCGAGTATATTTCGGGGCAGGATATCGCAGAAGAATGCGAGGTATCGCGCAGCGCGGTGGCGAAATGCGTGAGCGCGCTCAAGGCAGAGGGATATCCGATAAGCTCGGTTAACAATCTCGGTCACAGCCTCGACAAAAGCTGTGATATACTTTCGGAATCGGGCATTCTTGCCGCTTTAAACGGCGGCGATACCGAAATAAAGGTATTTAAGTGCATCGATTCCACCAACAGCGAAGCAAAGCGCGCTTTAAGCAACGGCTTGCAAGGAAACGCGATATTCGCCGCAGAGGAGCAGACAGCGGGCAGAGGACGCAGGGGCAAAAGCTTTTATTCCCCGAAGCAAAGCGGCGTTTATTTTTCCTGCCTGCTACATCCGAACGTCGGCCTTGCCGATTCGGCGGCGCTTACCTCCGCCGCGGCTGTTGCAGTATGTATAGCTATCGAAAAGGCAACAAAAAAACACCCGCAGATAAAGTGGGTGAACGATATATTCATCGAGAGAAAAAAGGTTTGCGGAATTCTTACCGAAGCGGTTTCGGATTTTGAAAGCGGAACGGTGCAGGCGGTTATAATCGGCATAGGCATTAATCTAACCACCGAAAATTTCCCCGACGAGCTTATGGGAATTGCGGCATCGGTCGGTGCTTGCATAGACCGTTGCAGGCTTATCGCGGACATATATTCGCACTTAAAGAGCCTTTGCGAAAAGCTTCCCGACAGAAGCTTTATGGAGGAATATCGCAAGCGTTCTCTTGTTTTGGGAAACGAAATAAGCTTTTTGCGAAACGGAACGGAATACCGCGCAAGAGCTTTGGCGATACACGACGACGGCGGGCTTGAGGTTTTGACAGAAAACGGCGAAACGCTTATTTTAAACAGCGGCGAAATAAGCATTAAGCTTTGACGTATTTACGGATATAGACGCACAACAGCTCGGCAGATACGATTTTTAATGCGTCTGCGATACCGTATGCGGCGACGCTGCCGAAAAATACTTCGAAATAGCCAAGCGCAGAATCGGAAGCATATTTTATCACGCCGAGCGCACCCAACGCATAACAGGCAAAAAGGGCGACTGTTGCAACGCAATATTTTACCCACCGCTTGCTCATTCCTTCTTTAAAAATCGCTTCTGCGGCGAAATAGACGGCTCCTGCGGCAAGAAAACCCAATATATATCCGCCGGTAGGCCCGACAAGCACGCTCATACCGTTACCAAAACCCGAAAACACGGGCAAGCCTATTGCGCCGAGCGCGATATAAAGCAGCAGCGAAGCAAGTGCTTTTTTACCTCCGGCGTAAAAAAGTATGAAAAACACGCCAAAGGTCTGCAAGGTTATCGGCACGGCAAGCGGCACCGACAGCCACGAGCATACGGTGAGCATTATAGAATAAAGCGCGATATGTGTCATATTTCTTATTTTTTCGCGATTTTTCATTAAGCTCACTTCCCTTCCAACAAAATATATCACGGAAAAGAAGAAATGTCAACCTTATGTAGCGATAAGGTTGACATTTTATTTTATATTCCTATCGTACCGTTAAGCGCAAACGAGTAAAGCAGAGCAACCGAAACGCTTTTACCTGTCATACGCTCGACCGCGCGGCGGTAATAATCAAGCTGAACACGATGACGGTCGGCAAGCTCCTGCAGGGTCTTAACTCGGTCGGTTTTATAGTCGACAACCGTGTAACTGCCATCGGGGTTTTCGAAAAAGCAGTCGATTACTCCCTGAACGAGCATTTTTTCGCCGCTTGCTTTATCGATATCGCTTACCGAAAAACGTTTTTCGCGGTAAACCCGCTTGGAAGAACGTATTTGAAGGTAAAGCTCGCTTTCGAAAAAGCGTTCAAGTGCCTTAAATTCAAGCATTTCGTACTGCTCGGCGGTGAGCATTTGTATATCGAGAAGACTCTTTGCTTCTTTTTCTACACCTTCCGATTCGACCCGCGCAAAATCGCAAAACTGCATAAACAAATGGTTTGCAGTACCTATATCTGCAGCGGAAATGGCAATATCCGAAGCAAATGCGGGGCGCATCGACACGCGCGACGCGGGAACAGTTAGTACGGTGCGGTTATATTCATCGTCCTCGAGCAAACCCTCGCGAAGCTCGGAAACCGATATTTTCGCGGCGGCGTTCACCGCCTTCGGATACGGATATTCAAAGGCGACGATATCGAGCACTTCACGCGTGACGTGAAGCTGTTTGCGCTGTGAAAATTCTCGGTAAGATGCTTCGGCATCCGATTTTTCTATCGAGCGCAGAGTAAAAAATTCGCGTTCTGTACCCAACGATGCATAAAGCACCATATCGAGCCAGCTTTTCGCCGAATCGCGGCTGTAACGCTTTTCTCTCCAGCCCTCCTCGGCACTACCGGTTATATACAACCGTTCCTTTGCTCTTGTTAACGCAACGTATAGCTTTCGAAGCTCCTCGCCCTTTGCGGCATCGCGCTCTTCGTCGGCGGCGTAAATATTGCAAAGCGGGTCGAAGCTGGTGAATTTAACCCTATCGCGCAGGCGGAAGAATATGCCCTTTCCACGAAGAAGAGTAATATCCGAGGAGCTTTTAAGACCTCTGAATTGCTTTTCACAGCCTGCAAGGAAGCAGACCTTAAATTCAAGCCCCTTTGATTTATGCACGGTTATGAACGAAACCGCCGCTTCATCGCCTGCACGTGCGGCATCGGATATTTCCCTATCGCCCATAGACAGCTCGGACAGATAATCGAGAAATCCCGAAAGCCCTTGATTTTGCGGTGTTTCGTAGCGGCTTGCATAATCGAAAAGCAGAAGCAGGCTTTCACGGCTTCCGTTGGCACTTGCGATGCGCAAAAGCCCCGAGGAAACGAAAAAGCTTTTTAAAAAGTCGCGGCATGGCACGCCCGTGCTTTCGTAGCGCCATTCGTTTATGCGCTTCACAAAGGCTCTGCACCTTATCGTTAGGCAGGCTTTGCCCGACCTTTTTATGAACGAAAAGCGTTTTTGTGTTATACGTTCTGCACGTTTTGGTGATGCGATAGCCTCGAGCGCATACCAAAAAGCAACGTCCTTTACCCTTTTTCTTATAGAATAAAGGTCGTTCGAATCGAAATTGGCTATCGGACTGCGCATAAGCGAGCAGAGCGATATATCGTCGGTAGGGTCGTCGATTGCTTTAAGCGAAGAAACGGCAAGCCGTATATCGGGGTTTTCGAGGAAGTTTTCGGAGGTTTCGGTCTTATACGGTATGCCGAATTTTCTGAAAGCCTTTTCGTATTCTATCGAATAGCCCTTCATAGCGCCGAGCATTACCGCGAAATCCGAAAATTTGAATTTATTTCCCTCGTCGTCGGTTTCCTCGAGCATAAGACGTCTTATTTCGCTTGCGATATATTCCGCCTCGGTGCATCTTGCCTCGACCGCCTTGCCCTTGGCTTTATCGGCAACGGCAATCGTTACGGGGTGCTTCATATCGTTACGCCTCGTCGCCTTTACAAGCCATTCGCCGTCGTATTCGCGGTAATAAGGTGTGCCGTTGGTTATGCTTTCAAATAAAAAGTTTACATAATTTATCACAGCCTCTCCGCAACGGAAGTTTTCGCGCAGGAAAATGCAGGCGTTTTTACTGCCATCTGCCTTTTCGATATGCGGGAACGCCTCTTTATAGCCGATAAATATATCGGGGTATGCGTTACGGAATCTGTAAATGCTTTGCTTTATATCGCCAACCATAAAGCGTCTGCCGTCGCCTGCAAGAAGGTTAAAAAGTCTGTCCTGCATAGGGTTGACGTCCTGATATTCGTCGATAAGTATTTCGGTGAATTCGGCGCGCTTTTTCAGGCAAAGCTCGGTAGGCTGATAATTTCCGTTTTCGTCGCGGGTTTCGAGCAGTTGCAACGCCTTTTGCTCGAAATCGGTATAATCAAGCACACCGTTTTCGAGCTTTGCACGCTCATATCCTTTTTCTAACGAATTCAAAAACGAATTTATCGCGAGAACTATATCAGCGCATTTTTCAAAGCTTTCGGCGTTGTATTCGTCGTTACCGCGAACATAACGCGTTCTAACCTTGGAATGCTCGTCCATAAGCTTTTTCTTGCGTTCGGAAACTATCTTTCGACTATCCTCATCGCACCCTGTGCGGGCAAGCGAAAGCTTTAAAAACGCGGTTTCGGCAAGCGAGCAATAGTTTACATAATTTGCATCGATGCTTTCTCTTACGCTTTCGAACGCCTGCACAAGCTTATCGAGCGGAATCAAATATTTTTCGTCGATGGCAACGACTTCGGCGAAATCGCGTATTTCGTTTGCCTCCTCGATAAATTCATCGTAAAGCCGCGCAAGACGAGTCCTTACCGCCTTGCCGATATTCGTTGCGAAAAAGCCCTGCTCGCGCAATACCGCCGCTTCGCATCTAAGCTCTTCGGCACAGGAAAGAAGCATTTCTTCCCTACCGAGCGTAACGCGAAGCGAATTAAAGAGCTTTATCATTGAATCGGCAAGCGGCGCATCGTTTTTATCGCCCGTGAAATTATCGGCGATAAGCAGAAATGCGGCGTCGGAGCTATCGTAGCCCTTTGCTATCAGCTCATCGGCAACGTTGCGAAGCAGCATCGCCGCTTCGGTTTCGTCCATTACGCGCACCTTTGGCGATATACCGAGCAACGCGAAGTTTTCTTTTACAAGATTAAGGCAGTAAGACGAAATCGTACAGATATTCGCCTCGCTCACAAGGAGTGATTGATGATATAGATGATCGTTATTTGGGTCTGCGGATATTTCTTCGAGAAGTGCATCGTAAAGCTTGCGCTTAATATCTGCCGCCGCGGCTTTCATAAAGGTAACCACAAGAAATTCGGTCACCTTTCCTTTTGCCTTAATGCGTTCGATAAGACGCTGTGTGAGCACGGTGGTCTTACCGCTTCCCGCACCCGCACTTACAAGAAGGGTTTTGTCGGGAGTGCTTATGGCTTTTTCCTGCATTGGGGTAAATTCGGGCTTATTATTCTTCGCTTCCGTCATCTCCGTCCTCCTCTTCCTGTTTTTTGTTGCGGCAAAGGTCGCCGAGCGCACAGTATTTGCAGGGCTCGGTCTTTTCGTCTTCTATTTCAAGCGGGGATATATCCATTTTGCCGCAAAATACGTTGCCCGCAAGCTTATTTATCTGCTCAAAGAGCAGGGATTCGAGGTCAACGAATTCCTCGTCTGTATAAAGCTTTTTCGATTCGCCGCGGTGCCACAAGGTGCCGTCCTTCTTTTTGTTTACCGGAACGAATGAAAAATCGTGACTCATAGCGCACACTATATCGGGGTCGTTTATTACTATACCGCTTCTTTTTATGCTTTTCTCTATTGCTTTTGCTATTTCTTCGTCGCTTTCTCTGCCGGTTATGCTTACGTTCGGCAGAGTAACGGTATAATAGAGCGCGCCCGCGGGCTTGGAATCGGTCTTTTTGCAATAGGCGAAGAGATAGTGAAGAAGCTGGCTGTCGAGCCCGTATGCGACAAGATCGGCTGTAAAGCTTTTATCGTAGGTTTTATAATCGACAACTCGCACGTATTTTACGCCGTTTTCGACATAGGTGTCCACCCTATCGATCGAGCCGCGCAGGAATACGCGTTTTCCGTCGACATCGTATTCGATAGCGGGGATATCCTCGCCCTTTAGTCCTATTTTAAATTCAAATCCCGAAGGGATAAAATCGCTTTCCTCGAATTCGTTGCAGAGGCTTTCGGTAACGAAATCGATGGTTTTTACCATATTCGCATAGGTGTGGAGAAAACGCTTGTCCTCTGCCGCCTGAATACCGATAACATCGAGGAAATATTCCTTTGCAAGTGATTCGATAAGCGCCCTGCGCGAGGCGTTATCGGGACGTACAAAGCGTCCGCTCTTTACGCATTCGCGCATAAAAAGCTCTAATATTTTATGAACAAAGTTGCCTATTTCGGGCATCGAGAACTCGTTGAGCTTTTTTTCCTTTAACCCCAAAAGATAGCTTCCGAAAAACGAAAACGGACATTTAGCATAGGTTTCGAATTTCGAAGGAGAAAGGTTTAGAATATTTTCGGTAAACTCTATGCGCGAACGCTTTTCGGTTACCTCGGGATATTCGCGCAGGAAGGGTTGGTTTGATTTGCGTAATGCCTCTTCGAGCTCATCGCGCATTGTGCCTTCCGCAAAAGAGGGGAACGTCGCCGCAACAGATTCACGCGAGTACAGCATATCTCCGCTCGAATAGTCGATCGTTTTATGCTTGTCCTCCGGAAGCATCTTTTCGACAGCGAGCCAAGCGGCAGAGGGGCGAAGATCGCCGCCTGCAAGCTCGCTTCGCGGACAGAGAAGAACAAGCTTTTCGGTGGGTGCGCTAAGCGCGGCATATACGAAAAATCGGTTTGTATTTATCTGCTTTTCCATAGTGTCAGCAAGGCAGAGGTCGAGATTTTCGAGCGTAATCGCCTCGGTACGGTCGAAAAATCCGCCGTTTTGCACCGATGCGGGAAATTCGCCGTCGCATACGCCGAGAATTATTACAAGCTTACTGCCGCCTGCACGAATGAGCGACGCATCGCCAAAGGTGACCGAATCGGCAGATGCGGGAATAGCACCGAGCGAATAATTATCGCACATAAGCTTGATAAGCGAAAGTAGGCGTTTCGTGGTAACCTTCGTATCGCCGCAGAGGTTATCAAGCTGGTCGATTATATTTATAAGAAGCTTCCAAAGCTGTATTTCGCGTTCGCTACGCTCTCTTTCGCCTTTTTTTAGCAATCTTTCGGCGTTTTTACGCAGATGTTCATCCGCACCCATAGCTATAAGGTGGGTGTAAAGTGCGCGCAGAGATGACGAAACCGTCTGCTCGCCCTGTAATGACTCGCGCAGGGCGGCAAGCGGCGCAACGATTTTATCGCGCGCTTGGTTTGCAAGCTTAAGCATATATGCGCCGCGGTCGGTAAGGTCGCCCTCGCGGTAGCCTTCGGGGTCCAAGGTCCACGGCATACCGTTGTACCACGCCTTGCCGCGCAGCTTCCAAGAATAGGCATAGCTTAAAAGCGCATCGCTTTCGGCTATTGTAAGGTCGGTATAACCGCTTTTTATGTAACGCTTTATGCTTTTAAGCGAGAAATCCTCGATAACAACCGAAAGGCTTGCAAGAAGAAATGCGAACAGCGGCTTTACCGCAAGCTCTTCCTTTGTGGACATATATATGGGTATTTCGGCACGCGAAAACACCGAATCGGTAATAGAAGCATAAGCATTTACGTTTGCGGTAAGCAAAGTAATATCGCGGAATCTGCCGCCGTCGCGCACAAAGGCGAGTATTTCCGAAGCCGCCGCTTCTACCTCGTCGAAGCGGTTGCGCGCGGTTATCAGCTTTACCGCACCGTCGTTTTCGCTCATCGGGACAACGTTACTTTTCCAGATATTGCGTTCGATGTAGCGCAACGATTCGGATTTGGCTCTTTTGGGAATATCCATAGGCAAATCGCTGTAATTGCCGTGTGCGCGCGAAGCAACCTCTTTTGCGGCATTTTCGTTTTCTTTAAAAACAGAGCGCGTTTTATCTACGGTAAAGGAAACATAAGTATCCTTGCTTTGCTGTATTATTCTTTCGATAACAGCGTATTCCTGCGTCGTAAAAGTATAATAGCCGTCTATAAAAACGCTTGTATTTTTGAAAAAGGGCTTGCTTTTAAGCTCTTCGGCAAGCTTGGTGAGCGCATCACGCGGGTCGTGAAGCTCGCTGTTGAAATGCGATTCATATTTAGCGTATATTTTTGCTATATCGGTAAGCTTCGCCTTAATACGCGTATCGCCCTCGAGCAGGTCGCTTTCTGCATCGTTAAAAAGCCTTTGCGGGCTTATCATACCCATTTTCATACGCGAAATAAGGTTATAAAGAGAACGCGCAAAATCGGGGTCTGCCGCAACCGCGGAATATTCGCTAAGCTCGTCCTTTAACGATTCCGCAATAAGCGACAAAAGGGCGCAAGCGCCCCCTTTATCAATATTTTTTGCGGCAAGTCCGCCGTATTCGCGCGCAACACGGTTAGGAAGACGCTCGAAATTAAGCACCTCGCAAAGCAGGTTTACACCGTCGCCAAAGCGCTCGCAAAGCATCGATTCATACGCAACCGATTGCTGTTCGGGCACGATTACAAAGCAACGCCTGCCGTTTTTAAGCGCGTTGTTGAGATGTTCAAGTATGCATTCGGTTTTTCCGCTTCCGGAGCCACCCATTACACGATACAGCATTTTTAACCACCAAACAGTTCAAGTAATTTAAATCGGAACAGATATTTTTTGCTTGTGAACACCGCAGAATCGTTGGAGTTCACACCCGAGGAGGAAAGATCGTTATTATCGCTTGCCGCCTTTGTGCAAAGCGGCGGAAAAAGAACGCACCACCAATTATTCCCCTCTCCGCTTCCCAATTTTATCCTAAGCGAGCGGTATGTTCCCGCGGGGAGTGTAACGTTTTCGTAAACACGAGTGGGATATTCCTCGTAGCCCCATTCTGCGACCGCATTATAATTTGCGCCGTTTTCGGAAAGGACGCGGTTTGCGGTACGCTCGATAGCGCTAAGATTTTCGGTAACAGATGCGCTTGCCTCGTTAATATTCGCATTATTTTCGAAAAGCTCGCCGTATTCCTCAAGTATGGCGTCGCGCACGGTTAATTTCAAGCTTTGCGCCGCTTCGGAATTATCCGTAGCAAGAATATGCAGGCGAACTGCGTTATCGAATATTTTTGCTTCGCTTCGCGGAATTATCATATCCACGATATTCAGCAGCATAAAGCAGGCGCAAAACAGCGCAAGGATTTTTGTTTTGAGTTTCATTAATAAATCTCCTTTTTCGGTTTGAAGAAATTGTTGCCCCGAAAAAGGAAAATTATTCATATCTATTTAGGCAAGTGTTTTACAGCAAATAGCAAAATAGCCCATTTTTTTTAGCTTTTCGGCACAAGCCTCGGCTTTATGCGCATTTTCGAACACGCCATAGACCGAAGGGCCGCTTCCCGAAAGACGTGAATTCATTGCACCCAAGGAAAGCATAGTGCTTCGCAATTCCTTTGTTTCGGGTGCAAGCATATCGGTTATCGGCTCGAAGGCGTTGCCAAAAGCGGATACAAGCGCTTCCTTGCTGTTTGTTTTTATTGCGTTTAACAGCTGCTCGGTATCGTTACGAGCGTCGGGCATTAAGCGGTCGTATGCACGGAAAACCTCGGGGGTTTTTAAGCGCGCTTTCCCTATCGCGATAACGATATCAAGCTCGGGCATACCGTTTATCGGGGTAAGTATTTCTCCCCTGCCTTCGCAAAGCGCGGCGGAATTAAGCAAGCAGAAGGGAACGTCGGACCCTAATTCTTCGGCAATCGAAAACAGCTTTTCTTTTGCAATAGGGTTTCCGTAAAATTCGTTCAGCCCGCGTAACACACAAGCCGCATCGGCACTTCCGCCACCCAAGCCCGCGGGAAACGGAATGTTTTTTTCGAGATATATGGATATTTCGGGCGGTATTTCTGCATTTTCGAAAAAGAGTTTTGCTGCTCGGACACAAAGGTTGTCCTCGCCGCAAAGCTCTTTTATACTGCAGTCAAACGCAAACGAATCGCTCTTTGCAAAGGTTAACGTATCGCAAAGAGTGGTGGGCGTCATTACCGAGCGCAGCTCGTGAAAGCCGTCGGGGCGCACGCCCGTAATATCGAGCGTTAGGTTGATTTTTGCGTAAGCCTTTAATTTCATAGCGTTTTAACGAATTCTTCGATGCGCGCAATCGCCTTATGTATATGCGCGGGCGAATATGCATAGGAAAGTCTTGCAAAGCCTCTGCCGCTTTCGCCGAAGGCGCTACCCGGTACTATTGCGCATTTATGCTCGTAAAGCAATCTTTCGCAGAAGGTTTCGTCGTCGAGTCCGAATTTCCGCAGGTCCGCAAAGACGTAAAACGCACCCTCGGGCATAAAGGTTTCGATACCTATACGGTTAAGCTCGCTTACGATAAGACGGCGGCGCGCTTCGTATTCGCTTTTCATATATTCTATATCGGCATCGCCGTTTTTAAGCGCCTCGATAGATGCGTACTGGCTCGTTGTGGGAGCGCTCATTATACCGTACTGATGTATTTTCGCCATCTGCTCGGTAAAATATTTGGGCGCAAGGGTATAGCCCATTCGCCAGCCCGTCATCGCATACGCCTTTGAAAAACCGTTTGCGATAATCGTACGCTCGCGCATACCTTCAAGCGAAGCGATAGAGATATGCTTTTCTCCGTAGGTAAGCTCGGCATATATTTCGTCGGAAAGCACGACAATATTCGTTTCGCGCAGTACCGTTGCAAGCTCTTCAAGGTCGTCTTTACGAAGCACCGAGCCTGTCGGGTTATTCGGGAACGCAAGTATAAGCATTTTGGTCTTTTCTGTTATTGCGCCCTTTAGCTGTTCTGCGGTAAGCTTAAAGCCGTTATCGGCAGAAAGGTCTACCGTCACGGGAACCGCACCCGCAAGGCGCGCAAGCGGCTCGTAGCAAACAAAGCAGGGTTGCGGGATTATAACCTCGTCACCCGGCTCGATAAGTGCGCGCAGAGCAAGGTCGATGGCTTCGCTTCCGCCGACGGTTACGATTATTTCGCTTGCTGCATCGTATTCAAGACCGAAACGGCGTTTTTGGTAATTTGCAATCTCTTGGCGCATTTCCATTATGCCGTTATTCGAGGTATAGTAGGTGTGACCTTCTTCGAGCGAGCGGATACCCGCGTTGCGGATATGCCACGGCGTATCGAAATCGGGCTGACCCACCGTTAAGCCGACGACATCCTTCATTTCGCCCAAAAGGTCGAAAAATTTACGGATACCCGACGGTTTTATTTCGGTTATTTTTGCCGGAAGGCATTTATTTGCGTCGAATTTCACCAGCTGTTTCCTCTTTTATCGGTTTTCTCGGTGCCGTAAACGACGCCGTTTTCTTTATATATCTGAAGCTCAAAATGAGTTGCGGTAGCGGTTACGCCTTCGATTGTCGCAAGCTTTTCGGCAACGAAAAAGGCAACGTCGCGCATATTCGCACATTCAACGGTTATTGCAAGGTCGTAGCCGCCCGACATAAGAGCAACCGATTTTACCTCGGGGAAATTGCAGATACGCTCGGCGACCGAATCGAAGCCTTTATCGCGCTGGGGAATGGTTTTTAGTTCGATAAGCGCAGTAACGCTGCTTTTGCCTGTTTTTTCCCAATTAACGACCGTGCGGTAGCTAACAATAGTGCCGTCCGCTTCGCATTCGGCGATTATATCGGTTACCTCTTTTTCGGATATACCGAGCATTGTTGCGATATCCGCAGGGGTGGTGCGGGCATCCTTTTCGAGATAAGCAAGAATACGTTCTTTCATTGTTATTCCTCCGAAATTTTGTAAAAGTCTTTTTTGCGGGAATTGAATTTAGCGAGATGCGTAAAGCCGATATTTGCAAGCATTTCGCACGCATCGCCGAAATTTGCGCCTATATCGATTGCCTTGTGGGCATCGCTTCCGATTGATACATCTCTTCCGCCGAGCTCGTAATAAAAGCGCAGCAGATCCTCGTTGGGCAGGCATTCGCCCATAGCTTGTCGCAATCCCGACGTGTTACATTCAAGCGTTAAGCCTTTATTTATAACCGCTTTTAATATAGGCTCGAAATATTCTCTGCCCTTATTTTTAATATCGGGAAATTCGGTTACACCGTTGGCAAGATAATAACGCTTTGGATAGGTGATATGGGTAAGAACGTCGAAATTGCCCCATTCTATCGTATCGAGCATTTCTTCGATATACTGCTCCCAAAGCCTTATATATTCGTTTTTTTGCATCGATTTTATATCGGTATCCGCAAAATCGATTATGCCGCGCACCGCGTGGACAGAGCCAAGCACTATATCGTAGGGTTGGCTGTTTAGCTGGGAATGCGATTCCTCGGGCATGTGTGTTGCCTGACCGAGCTCGATGCCTTGCAATATAACAAGTCTGCCTTTAAATTCTTCGCGCGCGGCGTAAATATCACGTGTGACGCTATCGTGCTCGAGCGGCGGAAAGAAGCCGTCGCGTATGCCGTCGATATCGAAATGGTCGGTTATCGCGATACCGGTTAAGCCCTTATCGATCGCGGCAAGGCAAAGCTCGCGCACCGAATTCCCTTTGCCCTTCGGGATATCGCCCGAATATTGTGTGTGTGAATGATTGTCAAACATAGTATTTGCCTTAATTTAAGCTGTATTAGAATAAAGTTATCTGATCCGATTCGGGAATATTGCCGAAGCAATTATTTTTGTAAAGCAGGTCCATAATAGATTTATTTACCTGCGCCTTAACGCGTATTTCCTCGATAGTCGTTGCTTCGCCGCTTTTTACGACCTCTACTATTTTTTCCGCCACAGATTCGCCCAAGCCGTTAAGCGCACAAAGCGGCAGACGTATTTTTCCGTTTTCGGGAACAAACGCCATAGCTTCGGATTTGCCTATTTCTATCGGCAGGAATGAAAAACCGCGTGCGAACATTTCAAGCACAATACGCAGTATGATTATCGTGCCTTCCTCGGTAGCCGAAAGGTCGGGTGCTTGGCGAAGTGCATTCAAGCGTTCCTCGATACGCGATTTACCGCGCATAACGAGCTCGCCGTCGAAGAATTTGCGTTTTATGGTGAAATAGGTCGCGTAAAATGCAACCGGCTGATATATTTTAAACCAGCTCAATCGGAGCGACGCTATCGTATATGCCGCGGCGTGAGCCTTGGGGAACATATACTGTATTTTATTGCAGGAATCGATATACCATTGAGGAACGTCCTTTTCGCGCATAGCCGCTTCCTGCTCGGGTAGCAGACCTCTTCCCTTTCGCGTTCTTTCCATAGAGTCAAACGCAATAGCAGAGTCGAGCCCCTTATGCATAAGATATACCATTATGCTGTCACGCGTACCGATAATTTCATCGATAGTGCAGGTGCCGCTTTCGATAAGGTCCTTACCGTTGCCGAGCCAGATACCCGTACCGTGGGAAAGCCCTGCGATCTGCACAAGGTCGGCAAAGGATTTCGGCTTTGCGTCGAGTATCATCTGTATCGAATAATCGGTACCGAATTCGGGGATACCCATTGTGCCTATCGGACAGCCGATTTGGTCGGGCGTAACGCCAAGCGGTTTGGTGCTTGCAAACAGCTCGATAACGTTTTTATCGTTCATAGGAACGTCGCGCACATCGATACCCGTATAGTTTTGAAAATACCTATAATAGGTCGGAACATCGTGCCCGAGTATATCGAGCTTAAGTATCGTATCGTGCAGGTATTCAAACGCGAAGTGCGTGGTTATAACACCGCTCGAAGCCTTATTTGCAGGGTACTGAACCGGAGTAAAATCGTAAATTTCATATTCCTTCGGAATAACGACGATACCGCCGGGGTGCTGTCCTGTGGTGTTTTGCACGCCGACAAAGCCTTGAACAAGGCGTTGCTGTTCTGCTTTTGTAATAGAAATATTTTCTTTTTCGAGATACTTTTTAACGTAACCGAAGCAGTTCTTATCCTGCAAAGTACCAACCGTACCCGCGCGGAATATATTTTCCTTGCCGAAAAGAACTTCGGTATATTTATGTGCTTCCGATTGAACATCGCCCGAGAAGTTAAGGTCGATATCGGGTGCTTTTTCGCCGTGGAAGCCAAGGAAGGTTTCGAAGGGGATATCGTGACCGTCGGGACGCATCGCCGTGCCGCATTCAGGACAGTTCTTATCGGGCAGGTCAAATCCCGAGCCGACAGAGCCATCGAGGAAGAATTCGGAATACTTACACTTCGGGCAGGCGTAGTGCGGCGGCAGAGGGTTAACCTCGGATATTTTTGCAAGCGTAGCCGCAAACGAAGAACCTACCGACCCGCGCGAGCCGACGAGATAGCCGTGTTCTTCGCTGTTTTGAACAAGTCTGCGCGCAATAACGTAAAGCACCGCGAAGCCGTTTTTGATAATAGAGGTAAGCTCTCGGTCCATTCGGTTGCGAACAACCTCGGGGATTACGCCGTTATAACCGTACATTTCCATCGCGGTCTTTTCGCAAAGCTCTTGCAATTCCTCCTCCGCACCGTCGATTTTCGGTGTGTAGGTGCCGTCGGGGATTGGCTTTATTGCGTCGAAATCCTCGATAATCCTTTTCGGGTTTTCGATAACCACCTTATATGCAAGCTCTTCGCCGAGATATGCGAATTCGGCAAGCATTTCATCGGTTGTTCGGAAAAATATGCGTGTTTCGCGCATAGCGTCGGAAAAGCCCTTGCCGCTTAGCATTATCTGGCGGTATATTTCATCCTCTGGGTCGAGAAAATGAACGTCGCCCGTTGCGACAACGAGCTTATTTTGCTTGTTGGCGATACCGATTATTTTGCGAACGTTATCGTGAAGCTGTTCGAGCGTTGCCTGATTTTCCTCGATAAGATAGCCGTTGTTGCAATCGGGCTGTATTTCGAGATAATCATAAAAATCGGCAATACGGTAAAGCTCGTTATCGGGTCTTCCCTGCAATATTGCGTCGTAAAGCTCGCCCGAGGAGCAGGCAGAGCCGACAACAAGACCTTCGCGGTATTCGTTAAGCAGGGTTTTGGGAATACGCGGATGCTTATGGAAATAGTCGATATAGGAGCGTGAAACCAATTTATAAAGGTTTTTAAGCCCCTTAAGATTTTTAACAAGTATTACAACGTGGTAGCTTTTTAGGCGCTTCGGGTCGGCGTTGCCTGCCATCGCGGCGTTCATTTCGTTAATTGTGAAAATGCCGTTTGCGGCGAGCTTGCGCGACATACATTCGAATATCTTTGCAAGCATTTCGGTATCGGCATCTGCCTTATGGTGGTCGAATTCGCCTAATTGATAGTATTTTGCAAGCGTATCGAGAGTGTGCTTGTTAATATCGCTGTTGATATAGCGCGAAAGCGCAACCGTATCGAGATATGCGTTGTCGAACGGTATTGCGTTATCGTCGGCAACGCGGCGGATAAACGAAATATCAAAATTCGCGTTATGCGCCACAAGCATTCTGCTTCCGCAGAATTCAAGGAACTGTGTTACCGCTTCTTTTTCGCTCGGTGCGCCCTTTACCATTTCATCGGTAATACCGGTAAGCCTTATAATATTTTCGGGTATGGGCATACCGCAATCGACAAAGGTGGAAAATTCGCCGATTATTTCGCCGTTTTTATATTTAAGCGCGCCGATTTGCGTTATACCGCAGGTTTTCGGCGAAAGACCCGTGGTTTCGATATCGAAGATAATAAATTCATCCTCGGCAAACCTTATGTTCGAAGCGTCATCGTAACGGAACACCGCGCGCGCGGTATCGTCGACAAGGTAGCCTTCTATACCGTAAATAGGCTTTACGTCGGGATATTTCTTTGCCGCCTTCATAACGATAGGATACGCCTGAAGCGTACCGTGGTCGGTAAAGGCAACTGCAGGCATTCCCCAAGCGTGAGCGCGCGCCATTATGTCGGAAGCATCGGTAAGCGCGTCGGTCGCCGACATATTCGTATGCAGGTGAAGCTCTACGCGCTTTTCCTCGGCGTTATCCTTTCTGCCGATAAAGCCGCATTTTGATATAGCCTTTATATTAAGCGTAATTTCGTCGTCCTCGACCCATTCCTGCTTGTTACGGTCGAAAATGCGTCTGTGCTCCGCCTTGCCCGCAACCATAACGTACATAGGCGGCTTTAATTTGGGTGCTTCGCTCTTTTTGCAGGTAAATCTGCCCGAAATAGAGGCAGAATTATCGGTTATATATATTGTGAAGGTCATTTTTTCGCCTTCGTAGTTTTCCTTGCTTTCGACAAGGAAAAGCCTACCTGCAACACAAACACCCGTGTCGCATTTAATGTGCGAAATGGGGGTGAAGTTCCAATTTCGGCGTTCGCCGTAAATAGGCTCGGGGGTTGTTATATCAAGCGTCATCTTGCCGAGCTTTACAATACGCTTGCCGTCCTCTTCGCTATATTCAGCGTCCTCTACCTCCTCGTTAAAGAAGGAAGCGCGAGGGGGCTCTTTTTCGGTTTCCTGCGCTATTTCGAACTTGGTTTCGCGTATGCTTTCGGCAAGCTGTGTTTCGCGCTCGTTGCGATAATTGAAAAGATCGATCCTTTCGTATTCAAAGCTTACAGAAAGCTTTATTCCGAACTGGTCAAGCACGCATTGTGTTATAAATTGCTCTGCACCGTTGGCTTCGGGAATATCCGCCGTGATATTTCGGCGCAATTTTATTGTAAAAATGCCGCTTTCCTTTATATAGTTATAGCTGCACTGGTCGAAAAAGCCGTAGTCGAGCTTAGAAATATGCTTTAAAGTTTCGATAATGCCGTCCATATATGCGGCTTCGAATTCGATATTGTAATGCGGATAGATATTCACCGCGTTGACCGCGTATGCCTTTTTTATTTCATCCTCAACTGTGAAAAACAACGTCGGCTTAACATAGCAAGAAAGCTCTGTTTTGACCGCTATCGTCATACGATCGCGGTCGACGAGTACAGAGAATGAATCGAATTTCGATATGGTGTCCTTCGATTTTTGCGAAAAGGACGCTTTTTTGAATTTTGCAAGAAATTCGTTAAGCATTAAGCATTTCCTTTATTTCGGTTACGAGTGTGTTTACTATTTCTTCCTGCGGAATTTTTCTTATTATTTCGCCCTTGCGGAACAAAAGCCCTTCTTTATTGCCGCAGGCAACGCCCAAATCGGCGTGCTTTGCTTCGCCCGGACCGTTTACCGCACAGCCCATAAGCGCAACCGTTAAACGGCGGTCGGTGATTATACTTCTTGTGGCTTGCTCCAATTCGGCAACCAAGGGAATAACATCCGATTGCGTTCTTCCGCAGGTGGGACAGGACACGATATTTATGCCCCCACCGATACCGCAACAGAACAAAATATCCTTCGCGGCGGCAATTTCGAGCACGGGGTCTTCGGTAAGCGAAACGCGCACCGTATCGCCGATACCGTCCAAAAGCAACGCGCCTATGCCGATTGCCGATTTTATGTTACCGCGTCGAACGTCACCAGTTTCGGTAACGCCGATATGCAAAGGGTAATTGCACTTTTCGTTAAGTATGCGCGCGGCGTCGACCATTGTTTTTACGTCCGAGCTTTTAACCGAAAGCACGATATTATCGAAATCGCATTCCTCTAACATTTTTGCGTTATTAAGCGCGCTTTCGGCAAGTGCTTCGGCAGTAGGTCCGCCGTATTTGGCAAGTACCGACTTTTCGGCACTTCCGCCATTAATGCCGATTCTTATGGGAATATTATTTTTCCGGCAGGCATCGGCAACCTTTTTTATATTTTCCTTTTCGCCGATATTGCCGGGGTTAATGCGGATTTTGTTTATCCCGCGTTCCGCCGCGGCAAGGGCGAGCTTATAATCGAAATGAATATCCGCAACAAGCGGAATCGAGGTGTTTTCTGCGTAATACGGGATAGCCTCTGCCGCTTCCATATCGTTTACAGTAAAGCGCACGATATTACAGCCTGCGGCAGAAAGCGATTTTATCTGTGCAAGCGTAGCTTCCTTATCGGCGGTTTTGGTGTTTGTCATCGACTGAATAGCGATAGGATTACCGCCGCCTATTAATATATTGCCTATTTTGATTATCTTTGTTTTTTTCATATCAGAACAGTCCCGCAATATCTTTCATTAATACAAAGAACATAAGTCCGAGCAGTAAAACGGTAAACACCGCGCTTATTGCCTGCTCGTATTTGGGGTTTATCGGTTTACGGCGTATTGCCTCGATTATATAAAACAGCAATCTGCCGCCGTCGAGAACGGGAATGGGAAGAAGGTTGAAAATACCGAGTGAAACCGATATCATAACAACGAGCGTGCCGAGATTTTGCATTGTTTCTACAAAGCCGTTGCTTTCCTCTATTACGGTATTTATCTCGCCGCCTACGGCAACCGGTCCGCCTACCGCGTCTAAACCGTAGCGTCCCGTAAAGGTATCGACAAGCGAATCGATTGTCATATATATCGTGGAGCTTGCCTGCCAGAACGCTTCCTTCATAACGTTGCCGACAGTCATTTCCTTTGTATAAACGGCAAAATCTCTTGCGCCGAAGACAATGCCATCCTCTTGCATAGTGTGGAACTGAACGTTTTGAAGCGTTATTTCCTCGCCGTCGCGGATAACGACAATATCGATAGGCTCGATACCGTCGGACATTATTTTATAAGACACGTCATTGAAGCAGTGTATCTTCTTGCCGTTAACGCGCACAATTTCGTCGTTCACCTGCAAGCCGTATTGATCCGACATACTTCCCTCGGCGAACGCTTTTACCGTTGTCGAGCCGATAGCGTTTCCGCTCGAAACAAGCGCGATCATAACGACATAGGCGAGAAGAATGTTCATAAACGGACCCGCAACAACGATAAGAATGCGCTTCCAGACTGCGCGCTCGTTAAGCGGTATTTTATACTGATGCTCCTCGGGTATTTCCTCGTCGTATTCGCCGACCATATTCACAAATCCGCCTATGGGGAATGCGCGGATAGAAAAATCGTTATATTTACCCTTCCACTTTTTTATCGTAGGTCCCATACCTATCGAAAATTCGATTATACCGACGCCGAATGCCCGTGCGACGATATAGTGACCGAATTCGTGAATAAAGATAAGCAGACCAAATACAAAAATAGTTACGGCAAGGCTTAAAAGCGACTGAAACATTAAAAATCTCTCCTAAATATGAGAAAAAACGTATTCACGCGCGGCGGTATCCGCGGCGAGAATATCTTCGACTGTCGGGCGCTCGACAAAGCAAGCGCTTTCGGTTGCGTTTATAACGAGCTCAAACAGCTTCGGGAAGCTGATTTTTCCTTCGAGGAAAAGCGCAACGGCAATTTCGTTTGCCCCGTTCATCGCGGCGGGAATATTACCGTTTTTCGTTATCGCCCTTCTTGCAAGCGCAAGAAGCGGGAAGGTTTCCTCATCGGGCTTTAAGAAATCAAGCTGCTTGCCGAAAAGGTCAAGGCTTTCGGCAGGCGATGGCTTACGCTCGGGGTAGGTTATTGCATACTGTATGCAGACCCGCATATCGGGCATACCAAGCTGTGCAACTATTGCGTTATCGGCAAATTCGACAAGCGAATGCACTATACTTTGCGGGTGAATTACCACCTCTACCCTATCGGGCGAAACATTAAACAAATGCACGGCTTCGATAAGCTCCAAGCCTTTATTCATCAGGCTTGCGCTGTCGACCGATATTTTTTTGCCCATATTCCAGCGCGGATGACGCACCGCCATTTCGGGGGTAACGGTTTTAAGAAACTCGCTGTCCTTGCCCAAAAACGGTCCGCCCGAGCCGGTAAGAAGTATCTTTTTTATTGCCGCGCCGCCTTGAATGCATTGAAATATCGCGGAATGCTCGCTGTCGACGGGTAGCAAAGCCGCGCCGCCCTTTTTAACAGCGTCGGTTACAAGCGTACCGCCCGCGACGAGTGTTTCCTTGTTGGCGAACGCGATTCTTTTGCCCTTATTCGCCGCGGCGATGGTGGGAAGCAGTCCCTTCATACCAAGCACAGCATTTACAAGAGTTTGGGATTCGTCCTCGCTCGCGAGATACAAAACGCCCTCGTCGCCGCAAAGAATTTCTATATCGAGATCCTTAACGGCAAGCTTAAATTCGTTATATTTTTCCTCTCCGATGCATACGCGCTGCGGTTTGAATTCGCGGCACTGTGCTTCAAGCAAAGAAACGTTCGAATGTGCCGAAAGCGCAGTGACGCGAAGCCCAAGCTTGCGCGCCACATCGAGAGTTTGAGTTCCTATTGAGCCTGTACTGCCCAGCAGAGAAATAGAATTTTGCATAATTACGCCCCTTTAAAACAGCCAAGCGAAGGTATCGATAGCGACAAGTATAAGCGCAGTCATTATCGACACGGGGATAATACTGTCGAACCTGTCGAGCACGCCGCCGTGACCGGGAAAAATCTTGCCGTAATCCTTAACGCCGAAGCGGCGCTTGATTACCGAAGCGGCAAGATCGCCGTATTGGCTGACGATAGAAAGCGGAAGCGCCATAATGCCCCAAAGCGGAGTGCCGAACGCGATCCAGAACACCGCCACGCCCGCAAGCGTGCCGAAAAGTGTGCCGCCGATAGCGCCCGCAACCGTCTTTTTGGGCGATATTTCGGGGCAAAGCTTCTTTTTACCGAAAAGCATACCGCTGAAATATGCCATAGTATCGGTCACCCAAGCTATACAAAGCGCCAAGGCAACCGACCACAAGCCGTACAGCGTGCGAATAAGCGAAAGCGACGCAAAACCCGCGGTGATATATATCGCAAGCGCAAAGAACATCAAAAGACGTTCGGGGTTTATGCTTTTATGCGCGGCAACCGATACGAAAAGGAAGCAAACGAGCGCAAAAGGCACAGCGGCAAGAAAGAAGCCGATTATTAAAAGCGTGTGGGGATATCCGATAACGGGAATAAGCGCACAAAGTGCGGCAAACAGTATCGAGGGGATAGAAATATACCAATTTTTAAGTAAGCCGCAGCAAGAAAGCATTTCGTAAACCGAAAAGCCGCAAATAAGCGCAAAAAGCGCACCTGCGCCCCACATTCCGCCGAATATGAGCAGAGGAATAAGCAACAAAAGCGCAACGATTGCCGTTAATATTCTTGTGACCATTTTTACCTCCCGTAGCGGCGTTCGCGTTTTGAATAGACCTCGATAGCCTTTAAAAGCTCTTGTTTATTAAAATCGGGCCAGAAAACGTCGGTGAAATAATATTCTGCGTATGCAGATTGCCAAAGCAGAAAGTTTGAAACACGGCATTCGCCGCTGGTGCGTATAACAAGGTCGGGGTCGGGTATGCCCGCGGAATAAAGGTTGCGTTCGATATCCTCGGCGGTTATTTCGGTCTTTCCTTCCTTTAAAATGCGGTTAACGGCATTGACAATCTCCTGCCTGCCACCGTAGGAAAGACATATACAAAGTGTCATACCGCTATTTACAGAAAGACGCTCCTGCACGCCCAAAAGCGCTTCGCGGTACTGCGGCTCGAAGCGGTCGATATCGCCCAACAGCTTAAGCTTTACGTTGCGCTTGACCATTTCGGGCTCGTATTTTACAATACCGCGGCTCATAAGCTCCATTAACGCGCCGACCTCTTCGGCAGAGCGATTCCAATTTTCGGTGGAAAAGGCATAGACGGTAAGATATTCGATACCCATATCGTTGCAGGCATCCGAAATATCCACAAACGTGTCTAACCCTGCTTTATGTCCGGCACTTCTCGGCAGCATACGCTTTTTCGCCCATCTGCCGTTGCCGTCCATTATTATCGCTATATGACGCGGTTTTAATTTATCCGCCATAACAAACCTCGTTTATTATAATACTTCCCGCCCGAAGAAATTCCTCGGGCGAGAAAAACAGACGTTATTAAGAGCGCGAGCTCATTAGATTTCCATGATTTCCTTGTCTTTTCTTGCGATAACAGAATCGACTTCCTTGATGTACTTGTCGGTAACATCCTGAATAGTCTTTTCTGCGGATTTAAGATCGTCCTCGGTAATTTCGGAGTTCTTCTTCATAGCCTTTGCCGCATCGTTTGCATCGCGGCGAACGTTACGGATAGCAACCTTGCAGTCCTCGCCCATTTTAGCGGTCTTCTTGGTAAGCTCTTTTCTGCGTTCCTCGGTAAGTGCGGGGAAAACAAGGCGAACGCATTTGCCGTCGTTGGTGGGGGTAATACCAACGTCGGAAGCGAGGATAGCCTTTTCGATTTCCTTTACCATATTTGCTTCCCACGGAGTGATAACGAGAGTTCTTGCATCGGATGCCTTGATGGTAGCAACGCCGTCAAGACCGGTGGGAGTGCCGTAATAGGGAACGGTTATCTTATCGAGCACCTTCGCGCTTGCTCTGCCTACGCGAATGGTAGCGAAATCCTCCTCGAGGACGGAAATAGACTTTTTCATTCTTTCTTCAAAGGGCTTAATGTCAAACATTGTGTTTACCTTCCTTTTTTGTTTTGGTTATATGTTTTAATTTTTATTCGTTATAAAGCAAAGTGCCGATATTTTCGCCGTGTGCGGCAAGAATTATGTTTTCGGGGTCGGAAAGCGGGAACAGCACAGTTTTTATGCCGTTTTCCTCGCCGATAGCGGCGGCGCTTTGGTCGATAGCCTTTAAGCCGAGCGAGAGCATTTCGGAATAGGTAAGAGTATCGAACTTTTTCGCATCCTTATGCTTTGCGGGGTCCTTGTCGTAAACTCCGTCTACGTTCTTTGCCGAAAGCACGGCATCGCACTTTAATTCAGCCGCGCGAAGCATCATACCGGTATCGGTCGAGAAGAAGGGATAGCCGACGCCGCAGGCGAGAATAACGATTTCGCCCTTTTCAAGACACTCGATAGCCTTGTACTGCGAATAGGTTTCGCAAAACTGCTGTATCTGAACAGCGCTCATAACGCGCGCGTTAACGCCGGTTTTGATAATATAATCCTGCATAGCGATAGAGTTTATAACGGTTGCGAGCATACCCATATGGTCGCCGCGAACGCGGTCTACCGTTAAGCCGTTTTGCCTTGCACCGCGCCAGATATTGCCCGCGCCAATAACCACGCAGACCTGAACGCCTTCATTCACAAGGCGAGCAAGCTTTTCGGCAACCAACGCAAGCATATCGCCGTTCAATATACGGTTGCCCTCTCCGGAGAGCGCTTCTCCGCTTAATTTGACAAGAACACGTTTGAATTGCTGTGCCATTTTGAAATTCCTCGCTTTTTAATCGTAATAAAATACTTGGTATAGCGGCGAAAGCTCTTCGGTAATGCCGCAGGCATAAGCGGTTACGGGCGACATTTCCGAAAAAACAAGACTTTCGGAAACCATTATATCGTTCGGGAAATACTTGCGGTAAAGCGCTTCGGTATATTCGTCGCAGACACCTTCGTTATATCCGTACGCGCCGAGCAAAGAAAGAAGCGACACGCATATATCGGTATCGAGCGCATTTTTTCCGAGAATCACACGCTCGCCAAAATATATTTCGGTTTCGTTTGTGCCGTCGTATAATGCATAGCTTGTTTCGGCTTCTTTATTAATACACACCGCGATAACGTAATTATCGTAAGCGGTAAGGTCGTAATTCGCGTCGGCGAATTTTTGCAGAGTACCGAAGCCTGTTTCGGCAAAAACGATATCGAAATCCAGCGGGCGGACGCCAATAATGCCCGAATACTCGTAATAAATGCGTTCGTAGGTTATATTAACCTCGTTCCCGAACGTTTCGGACTGTTCCTGAATATAGCCGAATGCGTTTTCAAGCTTTTCGTGAAAAACGTCTTCCTCATCGGGCGTGAACTGGGTTTGGTAATCCGAAACAAAGAGCTCGATAACCAGCACCTCGCCCGTAAAATCGATAAACGAGCCGAGCGACGTGTTCGGGAATTCCTTTGTGAATTCATCTTCGGCGGGGGGATTCAAAAGAAATATCCCCTTTTCGAGAAGCCATTTGCCGTTTTCGTGCTTAGCGGTGAATTCTACTTGCTTACCGTCCTTTGATGTTGCGGCAATAGTCTTTATAGCTTCGTCCTCGGTGTCAGAAACAGAAACGCTTGTATCATTAACAAAGCCTTCAAAGCTGCTTCCGATGTGGTTGAAAACGTTTGTCCTGCCGTTGATGCTTTTTATCGCGGGGAGGCGTTCATTGGGATAGGAAAGGAACGTCTGAATATTTCCGCCCGAAGCGGTATAGGTGTTTTCGAGCAGCGAAAGAAGCTTGCCGTAATCGGAATATTCGTTAAACGAAATAACGGGTGCATATTCGGCAGTTTTTTTACTGCAAAGCGAATTGTTTACGAACATATCGGTTATAAGCCTATCACGCTCGATAAGCGCCTTCGCTTCGTCAAGCGTCAATTCAAGCGGTTGCGACGTTTCCTCGGCAACCGAGCTTTCCGCTATTTCTTCATCGCCGCACGCCGAAAAGGTAAGCACAAGCGCACACGCAAGCAATATTAATATTAGGTTTTTAAGTGAATTCGGTTTGTTATATTTCATATCATTATGATTATACCAAACAAAAACCGCAATATCAATAGAAAAATGTTCTAAAATATAATATTCTCGCGAACTGTACGCTTTAATTTTACTCTGTCGCCGAAAAATGCGGCAACGTAAGAGGGGTTGAGGTAATCGTTGCCGGCCGCGTTAAGCTCAACGCGCAAAATAACGCGATTTTCTGCGCCTTCGACAGCGATAAATTTTATCATCGGGGATATATCTACCTGCTTATCTCCGCTCTTACTGCGCTTGGTTACCACCATTTCGCCGTTAAATGCGTTTTTAATTTCTTCAAGCGGCATATCCGTTTCCAATTCCAAACGCCAAAGAGCGCGTTTTGTATGGAGCTTGCCGACCGCAACCTCCGCCTTTATAATTTCCATTTCGGGGAACGCCGCTTTTCTTAAGCTTTCGGTTATTACCTCGTTTTCGACGTCCTCGGTAAGGCGAAAATCGAAAAGCTCGCGTTCGCCCTCTTGATATATCGAAAGCGGAAGCGCGATATTCAATCTCGGGTGGGGGTTAAAGCCTTCGCTGTATGCTATGGGAAGTCCGCTTCGTACAAGCATACGGTGTATCGCGCGCTGAAGGTCAAGATGCGAAATATATTTAAGCTTTCCGAGCTTTGTAAAGGTCACGCGGATATCAGCCATTTTCTTTACCTCCGTCACACACGCATTTGCCGTTACAGAGCGTACTTGCGCCACAGCCCGAGCATTTTGTACGACAATCGGGTGTTGTTTCGGCTTTGCGCGCTCTTTCGTATTCGAGCTTCATAAACTTCTTCGTTACGCCGATATCGATAAAATCCCAAGGCAGAATTTCATCGAGTCCGAATCTTCGGTTAGCGTAAAACGCAGGGTCGATGCCGCAGGAATCGAAAACATTCATCCAATTATCATAGCTGAAATATTCGTCCCAGCCGTCGAGCATCATATTGCGGTTATATGCTTCGAGCAGAGCTTTGCCGAGCCTTCTGTCGCCGCGTGCAAAAACCGCCTCTATGCGTGAAACGCGTGCGTCGTGATATTTATATGATATCTTTTTGGTTTTTATTTCGCCCTTTAAAAGCTGTTGCTTGCGTTCAAGCTCCTCCAAGCTGTCCTGCGGCTCCCATTGGAAGGGGGTAAAGGGCTTGGGGACGAAGCAGGAAACGCTTACCGTAACATTAACTCCCCTGCCGCCGCCAAAGCGTTTTTTTGAATAATACGTATTAACGATATTTTGCGAAAGCGAAGCTATTCCGCAAATATCCTCGTCGGTTTCGGTGGGCAGACCGTTCATAAAATAAAGCTTTAAACTGCTTCTGCCACCGTCGAACGCCTTTTCGCAGGCGGTGATTATTTCTTCTTCGGTTATGTTTTTGTTTATAACGTCGCGCAGTCTCTGCGTACCCGCCTCGGGCGCGAAGGTAAGACCGCTTTTGCGAACAGACGAAACCTTTTCGAGCAGTTCCTCGTAGAAATTATCGATACGCATAGAGGGCAACGAAAGGTTTACGTTCTTTGCGTTTGTCCAAGGGAGCATACTGTCGATAAGCTCGCGCAGGTGGGTATAATCGCTGATAGACAACGAGGTGAGCGATATTTCGGAATAACCCGTATGGTCGATAGCTATTTTCGCGTTTTCGTTCAATACCTCGGGCGATTTTTCGCGGTAGGGGCGGTATATCATACCTGCCTGACAGAAGCGGCAACCGCGAATACAGCCGCGGAACACCTCGAGCATAACTCTGTCGTGCACCGTTTCGAGGAAGGGAACAGAGCATTTGCAGGGGAAATAAGCGTTATCGAGATTTTCGATTATACGCTTTTTAACGCTTGCGGGAACGCCCTCTTTATTGGGCGCGAACGAAGCAATAGTGCCGTCCTCGTTATATTCAACGTTATAAAGCGAGGGAACGTAAAAGCCGTTCAGCTTAGACGCGCGGTAGAGTATCTCTTCCCTGCTTGCACCGGATTTTTTGCATTCTCTTATAAGCTCGGTAAGCTCAAGCAGTGCTTCCTCGCCCTCGCCTATCGAAAATATATCTATGAAATCGGCAATAGGCTCGGGGTTATACGCGCAGGGGCCGCCTGCGATAATTATGGGATGCTCGTCGGTTCTTTCGCTTGTAAGCAAAGGAATATTTCCCAAGCCGAGCATAGCCACGACGTTTGTATAGCAAAGCTCGTACTGAAGCGTGAATGCAACTATATCGAACACGTTAAGAGGGTCGCCGCTTTCGAGCGCATACAACGGATAGCCGTGCTTTATAAGCTGTTCGCGCATATCGGGCCAAGGCATATAGCAACGCTCACAGCTTATATAACCCGTGTTGTTGAAGCAACCGGTTAAAATTTTTATACCGAGGTTAGACATACCTATTTCATAGGTATCGGGGAAGCAGAAGCAGGCGCGTAGCTCTGCCTTTTCGGGGTCGGGAATTTCAGATGCATATTCGCCGCCGACATATCTGCCGGGCTTTTCGACCTGCTCGAGCAGGGGGGCGTATTTTTCGTAATCTATCACTTTTAATTTCTCCAATTATAGGTTTTTAAGCTTGCTTCTTAAATAGAAGCCGGTGTAGCTGTCCTCGTTTGCGGCAACCTCTTCGGGCGTACCCTTTGCAATAACTCTGCCGCCTCCGTCGCCGCCGTCGGGACCCATATCGATAATATAGTCGGCGGTTTTGATAAGGTCGAGGTTATGCTCGATAACAACGACAGAGTTGCCCGCGTCGACAAGCTTTTGAAGCACGCTTACAAGCTTGTTCACATCGTCGGTATGCAAGCCCGTTGTAGGCTCGTCGAGCACGTAAAGCGTTTTACCCGTGGCGCGGCGCGAAAGCTCGTTTGCAAGCTTTACTCTTTGCGCCTCTCCGCCCGAAAGAGTTGTTGCGGGCTGACCTATTTTTACGTAGCCCAAGCCGACATCGCAAAGCGTATCGAGCTTGCGCTTTATCGAGGGATAGTTTTGGAAGAACTCCCTACCCTCGTCGCAGGTCATTTCAAGCACGTCGTATATCGATTTGCCCTTGTATTTAATTTCAAGCGTTTCGTGGTTATAGCGCTTTCCCTTACATACGTCGCAGGTGACGTAAACGTCGGGCAGGAAGTGCATTTCGATAGTAAGGGTACCGTCGCCTCGGCAAGCCTCGCAACGTCCGCCCTTTACGTTGAACGAAAAGCGTCCCTCGTTATAGCCGCGCGCCTTCGCGTCGGGTGTCGAGGCGAAAACGGCACGTATATCGTTAAAAAGTCCGATATAGGTTGCGGGGTTGGAGCGCGGGTTTCTGCCTATCGGCGATTGATCTATCTGAATTATCTTATCGATTTCATCCGCACCAACAATTTCTTTATGCTTGCCGGGTATTACCGAAAACTTGCCGAGCTTCCGTGCAATAGTGTTATAGAGCACCGAATTGACAAGGCTGGATTTACCCGAGCCCGAAACGCCGGTTACGCAAACGAATTTACCCAAGGGGAAGGTAACATCGATATCCTTAAGGTTGTTTTCGCGCGCGCCGACAACGGTTATAAACCCGCCGTTGCCTTTGCGGCGCTGTGTGGGAACAGTCACGCACTTTTTGCCCGCAAGGTACTGGCCTGTTATCGATTCCTTGCATTTTCTTATCTGTGCGGGTGTGCCCGTAAACACCACCTCGCCGCCGTGAATGCCCGCACCGGGGCCTATATCGACGATAAAATCGGCTTCCTCGATGGTTTCCTCATCGTGCTCGACAACAAGCACGGTGTTGCCTATGTCGCGCAGCTTTTTAAGCGTATTAATAAGCTTTTGGTTATCGCGCTGATGCAAACCGATGCTCGGCTCGTCGAGAACGTACATAACGCCCACCAAGGAGCTGCCTATTTGGGTTGCGAGCCGTATTCTCTGTGCCTCGCCGCCCGAAAGCGAGCCTGCCTTGCGCGAGAGCGTAAGGTATCCCAAGCCGACGTTTTCAAGGAAGGAAAGGCGCGCGTTTATCTCTTTTAATATTTCTTTTGCTATTTCGGTTTCGGTATTCGTAAGCTTAAGCGTTGCAAAAAATTTACGCGCGTTTATTACCGAAAGCTCACAAAGCTCGGATATATTAAGTCCGCCGACCGTCACAGCAAGTGCTTCATCCTTCAAGCGTTTACCGTGGCATTCGGGACAGGGGATAAAATCCATAAATTGCTCGTAATAATCGCGCGCTTCATATCCGCCGCCCATTTTATAGCGGTGCTCGATCATACCGATAACACCTTTAAAGGAAGGCTCGGAAACCGATTTGCGCTTGCGCTTATTACCGTACATCAAAACGTTAAAGGCTTCTTCGGAATACTTATTTATGGGGGTATGAACGTCGAAGCCGTGGTATCTGCCGACAGAATTTATAAGCTCGGCGAAATATCCGCCCGGCTCGGCACTTTTAAAGCCGTTACAAACTATTGCGCCTGCGAATATCGAAAGGCTTTTTTCGGGAATAAGCTTTTCTTCCGAAAATACGTTATTTTCGCCCAAGCCGCCGCACGCCTCACACGCGCCCGAGGGGTTATTGAACGAGAACATACGCGGTGTAAGCTCGCCTATCGACACGCCGTGGGTCTTGCAGGCGTAGTTTTGAGAAAAGATAATTTCGTTATCCTCGCTCGCGTCGGGAAGCAATATTTTCATAATACCGTTTGCGAGCTTCGATGCAGTTTCTATGCTTTCGGCAAGGCGGGAACGCATTTCCTCGCCCTTCATAACCAATCTGTCGACAACGATATCGATATCGTGCTTTATATTCTTATCCAGCTCTATTTTTTCGGAAAGCTCGTACATATTTCCGTCGACGCGTACGCGGACGTAGCCGCTTTTGCGTGCGCTTTCGAAAACCTTTTCGTGCATACCCTTTTGCGCAGATACGACGGGCGCAAGCACTATAAAGCGTGTTCCCTGTTGAAGCTGACAGATACGTTCTACTATTTCATCAACTGTCTGCTGCTTTATTTCCTCGCCGCATATCGGACAATGAGGTATGCCGATTCGAGCGTAAAGCAGACGGAGATAATCGTATATCTCGGTTGCCGTACCGACCGTCGAGCGCGGATTGCGCGAGGTGGTTTTTTGGTCGATGGAAATTGCGGGCGAAAGCCCTTCGATAAAATCGACATCGGGCTTATCGAGCTGACCGAGAAACATTCTCGCATAAGACGAGAGCGATTCGACAAAGCGGCGATGCCCTTCGGCATAAAGAGTATCGAAGGCAAGGCTGGATTTACCCGAGCCCGAAAGCCCCGTGAACACAACGAGCTTATCACGCGGGATTGTCACATCGACGCTTTTTAAATTATGGACGCGAGCGCCCTTTACAACTATTTTATCAGACATTTTACATTAATCTCCTGATCCTATCGCGGATAAGCGCGGCGGTTTCGAAATCGAGATCCTTTGCGGCGCGCTTCATATCGGCGGTGAGCTTATCGATAAGCTTTTTCTTATCTTCCTTGCTTAGCTTCTTATTCTTTTCAAGCTTTTCGGCTTCCTTCTTCGAGGTTATCTCGATAGGTGCACGGATATCCTTAACGATGGTTTTCGGTGTTATGCCGTGCTTTTCGTTATAAGCCTTTTGTATTTTTCTTCTTCTGTTGGTTTCGGCTATTGCGCGCTTCATCGAGCCGGTTTCGCTGTCGGCATACATTATTACCTTACCTTCGGCGTTACGCGCGGCGCGTCCTATGGTTTGCACGAGCGATATTTCGCTTCGCAAAAAGCCTTCCTTATCCGCATCGAGTATCGCGACGAGCGAAACCTCGGGCAGGTCAAGACCTTCTCTTAGCAGGTTTATACCGACAAGCACGTCGAATTCACCCGCACGCAGACCGCGCAGTATATCCATACGCTCCATCGTATCGATATCGTAATGCATATAACGGCATTTTATGCCCGAAAGCTCGAAGAATTCGGTAAGGTCCTCTGCCATTTTTTTGGTAAGCGTAGTAACAAGCACGCGTTCCTTTTTTGCGGCGCGCAGGCGTATTTCACCCGCAAGGTCATCGATTTGACCTTTGGTGGGACGTATTTCAACCTCGGGGTCGAGCAAGCCCGTGGGACGTATTATCTGCTCGACAAGGCGTGTCGAAAGGTTGCGCTCGTATTCCTTCGGGGTTGCGCTGACATATACCGTCTGACCGCGCTTTTCGTTAAATTCCTCGAAAACAAGCGGGCGGTTATCGTAAGCCGAGGGCAGACGGAAGCCGTAATCGATAAGGTTTTTCTTTCTCGCTCTGTCGCCCGATGCCATACCGTGTATCTGGGGAAGCATAACGTGGCTTTCGTCAACGAACACAAGATAGTCCGACGGGAAATAATCGAGCAGAGTATAGGGTGCGCTCCCCGGCTCTCTGCCCGAAAGCACGCGGGAATAGTTTTCTACACCGTTGCAAAAGCCTATTTCGCGTATCTGTTCAACATCGAACATCGTGCGTTCTCTTATACGCTGTGCTTCGATAAATTTATTCTGACTTTCGAAAAATGCGATTCTTTCGTCAAGCTCGGCGATAATTTCGTCGAGTGCCTTTTTGCGTGTTTCGGCAGAGGTAACGTAGTGCGACGCGGGGTATATCGCGATATGCGACATATCTGCAACCGCTTCGCCCGTAACGACGTTGATTTTGCATATACGGTCGACCTCGTCGCCGAAAAACTCAACACGCACGGCATCGGTATCGGTGTTCGAGGGGAAAATATCCAAAACGTCGCCGCGGACGCGGAAATTGTTACGTTCAAACCCGATATCGCTTCTGCCGTATTGCAACGCGACAAGGCGTTTTATAACGTCATCGCGCGCGAATGTCGCGCCCTTACGGATAGAAAGCACCTGCTCGGCATATTCCGCAGGGTCACCGAGCGAATATATGCAGCTTACCGAAGCAACTATTATAACGTCGCGCCGTTCGAAAAGCGCACTCGTTGCCGAATGGCGAAGCTTGTCTATTTCGTTGTTTACAGCGGCGTCCTTTTCTATATAAACATCCTTACCGGGGACATAAGCTTCGGGCTGATAGTAGTCGTAATAGGAAACAAAAAACTCAACAGCATTGTTCGGGAAAAATTCACGCATTTCCGAGCAAACCTGTGCCGCCAAGGTTTTGTTCGGCTCTAAAATTATCGCGGGGCGGTTTGCCCGTGCGATAACGTTTGCCATTGTAAAGGTCTTACCCGAGCCGGTTACACCGATAAGGGTCTGATCTCTGTCGCCGTTTTTTATGCCGTTCACCAACGCATCTATCGCTTCAGGCTGGTCGCCCGTGGGCGAAAAATCCGAAACGAGCTGGAACTTATCCACGTCAAAAACGCCTCCTTTTGAAAATTCTTGCTTTAATCGAATTATTATACCACATTTACGCGAAAAATAAAAGGGGGACGAAGGATTTTTTTGTGCCCGCGCATACTTTTTTCGGCTATATCAAACGGTTATTTATCGCCGATGCTATTCCTATCGCTTCCCTGCCGTATCGCGAGCGTATTGTATCGACCGCCGATTCGAGCGAATGGAGCTTTTTATACTTGGTTTCCCACGGCTCAGGGAAAAGCTGTTGCTGATACAAAAATTCGTTTTCGCGCGTTAATTTCTCGGCGTGTACCGTAACCGAATATATCTCGCTTTCGGGGTTTGTATTTTCACGCACAAGCATAAGCGCCGCGCGTGATATTTCGCTGTAAAGGCAGGTGGGGTGCGAAAGCATTAACGAACGGTTTATCGATTTCATATCGGGCGTGCGGACGGTAACGGCAACGTTTTTGCAGCAAAGCGAATGCTTGCGAAGCCGCTCGGCTACCGACATAGAAAGATAGGTAACGGCGAACGACACCTCGTGCGGTGTTGCGAGGTTATAGCGAAATGTCATTCCGTTCGAAACCGATTTGGGCTCTGGCTCATAGCCCTTTACCGTCACCTCGGCGTAATCGCGTCCGAGCGCGAATTCCTTTAGCATAATACCGTTTTTGCCAAGTGCCTCTTTAAGCGAAAGCTCGTCACAGCAGGCAAGGTCGCCTATTGTATGCACGCCTATGTGCTCGAGCGTTTTTGCGGTGGATGAGCCGACAAAAAGCAACGCAGAAGCCGGCATAGGCCACACTATCGAGGCAAAGCCCTCGGGCGGGATAACAGAAGTGGCGTTCGGCTTTTTTAAATCGCTTCCGAGCTTGGCGAACACCTTATTAAAGGAAACGCCGACCGAAACGGTTATGCCCAATTCCTTTGTTATACGCTCGCGTATATCGTCGGCTATACGTTTGCCGTTGCCAAAGAGCTTTAACGAGCCGCTTACGTCGAGCCAGCTTTCATCTACCCCGAACGGCTCGACAAGGTCTGTGTATTGATAAAAAATGTCGTTCATCCTGCGCGACATTTCGGCATACAAGCCGTAAGTCGGGCGGACAACGAGCAGATTCGGACATTTTTTCTTTGCCGACCACACGGTTTCGGCGGTTTTTATATTATATTTTTTCGCAAGCTCGTTTTTGGCAAGCACTATACCATGCCTATCCTCAACGCTTCCGCACACCGCCATCGGAAATTGTGCGTATTCGGGGTGCAACGCCGTTTCGCAGGAGGCAAAAAACGAATTCGCGTCACAATGAAGCACGGTGCGGTATTTTTCGGGCGCTTCGCTTTCGGCGTGAAAATTCGACGTTCGGAACAAAGCCGAGCCGTCGTTTGGTCCCATATACATTATAAAATTACCTCTTAATTATTCTTCCCGTATATAATACCACCCGAACGTTTGTTTGTCAAGAACATTTGTTCTCGCGCAGGAAATAAAAAGGACGGCAAAAGCCGTCCTTGGTTTTGTTTGTTTATTCTTCGGTTTCGCTCGATTGAACGTCATCGATAGATTTGGTAACGCTGTGCTTAATAGGAGTCCATTCAACCTTTTTGAATATAGCCGCTATTGCGATAGGACAATAGGAAAGCATAAATATCGGGAAGGTGAAGAGATATTTTATCATTTTGCCGTGCGGGCAATCGATAACCTCCCATTCGGTTATGAGCGTTATAAAGCCGACGACGAAAATAAGCATATAAATTATCGCGCAGAAATAAAGCAAGGGCACCATACAGAATTGCAGGAACACCGAAAATTCGGGATAATCTGCAAAAATGGTAAGACCGTAGATAAATTCCGCGATACAGCAGCATACAGAAAGAATGGTAAACATAAGCGCGGGGAATATTGTCATAAGCATATCGTAGCAGGCAAACGAGCCTCTGAATATGCCCTTGAACAGCTTTGCACCGTATTTACCGAACACCTGATAAAAGCCCTTTGACCAGCGCAAGCGCTGATTCCAAGACTGCTTAAAGGTTTCGGGCTGTTCATCGTAAACTATCGAGCCGCCGCTATAACCTATCTTTACGCCGCGGACAGCCATATCGGTCGAAAATTCGATATCCTCGGTAAGAAGGTGGTAGGGCCAGCCGTTATTTCCTTCGATAATTTCCTTGCTTATACAAAAGCCCGTGCCCGAAATAGCACACGAGGTGCCGAAGCGCATTCTTGCGTGGTTAAGATACTTTGCTTCGCGAAGGAACCAAAGCGAATAACCCGCAGATATCCAGTTTGTACCGTAGTTTTTGGAATTACGGTAGCTGGTAAGCGCTTTATATCCGCGATTGAAGTTTTTGTTCATTTCCTTCACGAAATTTTTATCGACAAGGTTATCGGCGTCGAAAACTATGTAGGCGTCGCAATCGTCGTTTTCGGCGAGCAGCTTTTTAAAGAGAAAATCGAGCGCATAGCCTTTGCCGACGAGCTCTTTATTATTACGCTCGAGAACTATCGCGCCGTGCTCTCTGCCCACTTGGGCGGTATTATCGGTGCAGTTATCGGCAATAAGGAACACCTTTATAAGCTCCTGCGGATAATCCTGACGGTTTATACTTTCGATAAGGTGGCCGATAACGTTTTCTTCGTTACGGGCGCTTATTACCACGCCGAATTTATTAAGCTTATCGCTTTTAACGGGATCGGATTTATCCTTTCCGAGAAAAACCCAAAATATATATAAAAATTGATAGAGATAACAAAGAACAAACGAGGCGGTGAGGATTATATTACATAAAGTAAATATATCTTTAATCTCCACGATATGACCTCCGCGGTGAGTTAATTTTTATAGATTATACACCAACAAGACACAAAAGTCAATCCCCACCCAAAATCTTAAGACATTGGGTGGGGATATTTAAGCAGTTTTTAAATCTTTGCGGCTATTGCCTTCAAGAATTCCTCGGTATTTACCTGAGTTTTATTCTCGAGCGTGGAAATAATGCAAAGATCCTTAGTCATAACGCCGCTTTCGATAGTATCGATAGTAGCCTTTTCCACCTTTTCGGCGTATTCGACAAGTTCTTCGATTCCGTCGAGCTCGCCGCGCTTTTTGAGCGCACCGGTCCAAGCGAAAATCGTTGCGACGGGGTTAATTCTTACGGGAACGCCCTTGAGATAATCGTAATAATGGCGCTGTACCGTACCGTGAGCCGCTTCGTATTCATAATATCCGTCTGGAGAAACGAGAACGCTTGTCATCATCGCAAGCGAGCCGTACGCGTTGGATACCATATCGCTCATAACGTCGCCGTCGTAGTTCTTGCACGCCCAAATAAAGCCGCCTTCGGAACGGATAACGCGAGCAACCGCATCGTCGATAAGGGTGTAGAAATATTCTATTCCGGCTTCTTCGAACTTTTCTTTATATTCATTTTCGAATATTTCGGCAAAAATATCCTTAAAGCGATGATCGTAGGTCTTGCTTATGGTGTCCTTCGAGGAGAACCAAAGATCCATTTTCATATCGAGCGCATAATCAAAGCAACTTCTCGCAAAGCCTTCGATGCTTTTATCGATATTGTGAACACCCTGAATTATGCCCTCGGTTTTGAAATCGTGGATAAGAGCGCGTGTTTCGCTTCCGTCGGGAGCGGTAACGACAAGCTCTGCCTTACAGCCTGCATCGACCTTCATTTCGGTAGCCTTATAAATATCGCCATACGCGTGACGCGCGATAGAGATAGGCTTTGTCCAATTACGCACGTAAGGGGGAATGCCCTTTACGATTATCGGGGTGCGGAAAACCGTACCGTCGAGAACAGCGCGGATGGTACCGTTGGGCGATTTCCACATTTCCTTAAGGTTATATTCTGTCATTCTTGCCGCGTTGGGGGTAATGGTTGCGCACTTAACGGCAACGCCGTATTTCTTTGTTGCGTTTGCAGAATCGATAGTTACCTGATCGTTGGTTTCGTTACGGTATTCAAGACCGAGATCGTAATATTCGGTTTTAAGGTCAACAAAAGGAAGGATAAGTATATCCTTTATCATTCGCCACGCGATTCGGGTGGTTTCGTCGCCGTCCATTTCGACAAGCGGCGTTTTCATCTGTATTTTTGCCATATTATTTCTCCTTTTTGCATTTTTGGGTATAACTCAGAGCTTAGTGAACTCTAAGAGTCCGCCTGCGAGAATTATATCGCGGTCGCGGCCGGAAAGCGAGGAAACGAGCTTAATTTCCTTGCCGTTTACGTTAAGCGTAATTTCCCTGCCCTCTTTTATGCAGCTTCTAACGTCGTTAAGCAGTAATTTATCGCCGAGTGCGATGCTTTCGTAATCTTCTGCGTTTGCAAAGGTAAGAGGAAGAATACCCGCGTTTACAAGGTTTGCCGCGTGGATTCTCGCAAAGCTCTTTGCGATAACAGCCTTAACGCCCAAATAAAGCGGAACGAGAGCCGCATGCTCGCGCGAGCTGCCCTGACCGTAGTTTTCGCCGCCGATTATAATGCCGCCGTTCTTTTCCTTTGCGCGTGCGGGGAATTCCTCGTCGCACACTTCGAAGCAGAAGTTGGAAAGATAGGGGATATTCGAACGGTAAGGAAGTATCTTTGCGCCTGCGGGCATAATGTGGTCGGTAGTGATGTTATCGCCCACCTTAAGAATGCATTCGCAATCGATAGTTTCGGGAACAGGTCTGCTTTCGGGGAAGGGCTTTATGTTGGGGCCGCGAACGACCTCTACGTCTGCCGCTTCTTCAACCGTTGCAGGCTTAATAACCATATTATCGTTTATCATAAACTTATTAGGCATTGCGAATTCGGGCATTTCGCCGATAGTTCTCGGGTCGGTAAGCACGCCGGTAAGCGCGGATATTGCCGCTGTTTCGGGGCTTACGAGATATACCTGTGCATCCTTTGTGCCGCTTCTTCCGAGGAAGTTACGGTTAAAGGTACGCAGAGAAACGCCTGCCGATTGGGGTGACTGACCCATACCGATACAAGGACCGCAAGCAGATTCGAGAATTCTTGCGCCTGCATCGATCATCCAAGAAAGCGCGCCGCTTGCCGCAAGCATATTATAAACCTGCTTACTGCCGGGAGCGATAGAAAGGCTGACGTTATCGTGAACGGTTTTACCCTTTAATATATGTGCGACCTTCATAAGGTCAACGTAAGACGAGTTGGTGCAGGAGCCGATGCAAACCTGATCAACCTTGATATTGCCGATTTCCTCGATAGATTTTACATTATCGGGGCTATGAGGACAAGCCGCCGCGGGAACGAGCGAAGAAAGGTCGATATCGATAACGAGGTCGTAAACCGCATCGTCATCCGCCTTTAATTCAACGTATTGGTCTTCTCTGCCCTGTGCGGCAAGGAAAAGACGGGTATTTTCATCGGAGGGGAACACCGAAGTCGACGCGCCAAGCTCCGCACCCATATTGGTAATAGTGCCGCGTTCGGGAACGGTAAGGGTCTTAACGCCCTCTCCGCCGTATTCGATAATTCTGCCGACGCCGCCCTTTACGCTTAAACGGCGAAGCACTTCGAGAATAACGTCCTTTGCCGAAACCCAATCGTTCAATTTACCCGTAAGGTTTACGCGCACCATTTCGGGCATTGTGATATGGTATGCACCGCCGCCCATAGCAACGGCAACGTCAAGACCGCCTGCGCCGAATGCAAGCATACCCAATCCGCCGCCCGTGGGGGTGTGGCTATCCGAGCCGATAAGCGTTTTGCCGGGAACACCGAAGCGTTCGAGGTGTACCTGATGGCAAATACCGTTACCGGGGCGCGAGAAATAAAGACCGTATTTCTTTGCGCAGGTACGGATATACAAATGGTCGTCGGCGTTCATAAAGCCGTTTTGAAGCGTGTTGTGGTCGATATATGCAACCGAAAGCTCGGTTTTTACACGGGGAATTCCCATAGCCTCGAATTCAAGGTATGCCATAGTACCCGTTGCATCCTGCGTAAGGGTTTGGTCGATACGCAAGCCGATAGGCGAGCCCTTTACCATTTCGCCCTCTACGAGATGCGCCTTGATTATTTTTTGTGCGATTGTCAATCCGGACATTTTATGTTATCCTTTCTGTTTTCAAGCTCTATATAAGGCAATCTGCCGTGGAAGGTACGGTATGCGGGACGCATTATGCGGCGGCAGGTGATAATTTCCTCCAACCGATGAGCGCACCAGCCCGAAAGGCGAGCGATAGCGAACAACGGGGTGAACATTTCCTGCGGGATATCGAGCATACGGTAAACAAGACCCGAATAAAGGTCGACGTTTGCACATATCGCGTTGCCGTCCTGCATTTTATTTTGCAAAAGCGCGGGTGCAAGTCTTTCGACCGCGTGAAGAAGCTCAAAATCCTCACGCATACCGAACATATCACAATGCTCTTCCGCCGCGTCGCGCAAAATCTTTGCACGGGGGTCGCTCAAGGTGTAGACCGCGTGGCCCATACCGTAGATAAGTCCGCTTCTGTCACCAACCTCTTTATTAAGCTGACGCTTGAGGTAATGCGCGATTTCCTCGTCATCCTTGTAGTCGCGCACGCCCGCTTTTATCTCGTCGAGCATTTTAACAACCTTAATATTCGCACCGCCGTGGCGGGGACCCTTTAACGCGCCGATACCTGCGGCGATTGCCGAGAAGGTATCTGTTCCCGAGGAGGTAAGCGCACGCACCGCGAAGGTGGAGTTGTTACCGCCGCCGTGTTCGGCGTGGAGAATAAGGCATTTATCGAGAAGCTTTGCTTCCTCACGCGTGAATTTTCTGTCGAAGCGGAGCATCGAAAGTATGTTTTCCGCCATGCTTTGCCCGGGTATAGGCGCGTGGAGAACAAAGCTTTCGTTATCATAATAACGCTTTTTTACCTGATATGCCGCTGTCATTATCATCGGCATACGCGCAATTATCATAAGCGATTGACGAAGCACGTTATCGATAGAATTATCGTCGGGGTTTTCGTCGTAGCTGTAAAGCGCGAGCACGCTTCGCGCCAGCTTGTTCATAATATCGGGGCTGGGTGCGCGCATTATCATATCGTCGATAAAGAACTTGGGCGGCTCGCTGTATTCGTCCATAATAGCGTCGTAAAAATCAAGCTCCTCCGCCGTGGGGAGTGTGCCGAAAAGAAGCAGCCAAGAAGCTTCGTCGTAGCCGAAGCGGTCTCTTCTATCGTTGGCGCTTACGATATCCTCGATGCTTATGCCGCGATAAAAGAGCTCACCCTCGCAGGGGACACGCTCATATTCGTTTATCACGTAGCCGTGTACGTTACTTACTCTTGTAATACCCGCAAGCACACCTGTGCCATCGGGGTTACGAAGCCCGCGCTTGACCCCGTATTTTGCATACATTTGATCGTCAAACGCGCTGTGCTCGCGCAGTGTATCGGCAAGCATTTCTATATTAAGCTTATTAGTCATAGTTATACTCCCTTTCATTGGGGACAATTATAGCAAGAGATACTCCCCTTGTCAACCAAAAATGCAACGAAAACGCCATTTTGTTGCATTTTCGTTACATTTATTTGCCCTTGTGAGGATATTTTGTTTATGTTTTTGCAATATAACGCAGAAATCGTTGCATTTTTTATTTTACCGCAGCCGATTCCGCAAGAAGATTCTTCATAGAATACATTCCCGCACCCTTGCCTGCGATATATTCTGCCGCCTTTAATGCGCCTTCGGCAAACAAGGCGCGGCTTTCCGCGGTATGCTTAAGGCTTACAGTTTCGCCGTTACGCGAAAGCAAAACCTCGTGTTCACCGAAAATTCCGCCGCAACGGATCGAGGAAATACCTATTTCGTTATCGGGGCGAACGGAATGGCGGGTGGCGCGTTCTGTTACAAACTCGGTGCCTTCGGGCATGAGCTCTGCGATACCCTCGGCAATCATAAGCGCTGTGCCGCTGGGAGCATCGAGCTTGTTGCGGTGGTGCTTTTCTATTATTTCTATATCGCAATCGCCACCCAATGCATTATATGCACTGCGGCAAAGATCGATAAGCAAATTTATACCGAGCGACATATTGCGCGAGCAGAACACGGGGTATTCCTTCGAAAGCTCGGAAAGCATAGCCTTTTCGCTTTCGGTATGGCCCGTGGAGGCAACCACGCAGGGAATGCCGCTTCTGCGCGCAAAGGCGCATATTTCGGGCACCGCGGTGTGGTGGGTAAAATCGATCATCGCATCGGCGGTTTCGTTCACTTCGTTTAAGGAATTATAGAAGGGAATTTCGAAATCGGGCGTGCCGAATTTATCGACAGCGGCAACAATTTCCACTCCGTTTTTATTTGCGGCGGCAATAATTTCCTTGCCCATTCTGCCGCAAGCACCGTTTAAAATGATTTTCATAAATATACCTGATTATTTAATAAGATTCTGTTCGCGCATTAATGCAAAGAGCTTTTCATCGTCGCTTGCATCCATCGGGCAAAGCGGCATACGGAATTCGTTTTGACAATAGCCCATTTTTGCAACTGCGGTCTTTACGGGAATGGGGTTAACCTGCATAAACAGACCGTTCATAAGACGGAGATATTTAAGCTGGAGCTCTGCCGCCTTTTTGAAGTCGCCCTCGAGGCAAAGCTTGGTAAGGTTATGCGCTTCTGCGGGCATAACGTTCGAAAATACCGAAATAACGCCGATAGCGCCCATAGACATAAGAGGAACTATCTGCTGGTCGTCACCGCTATACATATCGATATCGTTGCCGCAGGCTTCAAGCACCTCCATCATAAGCAAAAGGTTGCCGCTTGCTTCCTTGGTTGCTACAATGTTTTGATGCTTTGCGATCTGCTTGTAGGAATCGAGGCTGATGCAGAAGCCGGTTCTGCCGGGTACGTTATATACTATGCAGGGGATATTTACCGAATCGGCAACCGTGTTGAAGTGCGAAACGATACCCTTCTGCGAGCATTTATTGTAGTAGGGGGTGACGAGCAAAAGTCCGTCTGCGCCAGCGCGCTCTGCAAAGCGCGAAAGCTCTATTGCGTATTGAGTGTTATTCGAGCCCGTACCTGCGATAACCGGAACGCGCTTGTTTACCTTTTCTATTGCAAATTCAAGAACGCGCTTATGTTCATCGTCGTCAAGCGTTGCGGGCTCACCCGTGGTTCCGCAGATAACGAGAGCATCGATACCGCCGTTTATCTGGAACTCGAGTATGTTTTCCAAAGCGGCGTAATCGACTGCGCCGTCCTTGAAGGGTGTGATGAGTGCGGTAGCCGTACCCTTGAATATAGGTTTATTTACAGACATAATATTTTCCTCCGCGGATAACATCAAAAATATATTCAGTATATTTTATCACCATACAGGCGAAATGTCAATATTTATAAAGGACTTGACTGCCGATTTTTTGTTATTTTCGCTTACGTATTGACATCTCGTGCGTCTGCATTATATAATTGTGGTAACAAAATACAGCGAGAGGTAAGGTTATGAAAAACGCACTACGCTTGATATCGGTTATTCTGCTCGTGGCATTTTCCTGCACTTTGCTTGCCGCCTGCGACAGCAAGCAGGAGGAAAGCTCTTACGTTGCGAAAAACAGCGAAGCCGCGCCCACCTTTTACGGATACGCAATACCCGAAGGTCTTGATTTCGAAGGCAGAACGGTAAAGGTGCTTACAACGTCAACCGGCACAACCGGTACCTGTTACCAAATAAAGCCCGAGGACAACCCCGACTATTCTGCTGAAACAACCACCGCGGTGCTTACAGCCGCCTCGGAATGTACAAAGCTTGTCGAGGAGCTATTGAACATAAACGTCGAGGAAGAGGTAATATTCTCGAGCTCGCGCTACGGCGGCCCTATGTATCAGCGTATCGCGCGTGATGCGATGAGCTTCACCGGCGATTACGTATTTGCTATGCCCTGCCTTAACGAAGCGGCGATGCTTGCAACGGACGGCTTGCTTTACGACCTTAACAAGGTAGTAAACCTTGAAAACGCTTGGTGGTGCCACCCGTTTAACGATGCCGTTACTATCGCGGGGAAAACCTATTTTGCATCGGGCGATATCGGCACCGTGGGTATGGAATCGACGATGTTCGTTGCGTTTAACAAAAGAATAGAAAGCGTAAACGGGCTTGCAAAAAGCTACGGCTACGATACTATGTACGATATGGTCGACGCGAAGGCGTGGACGCAGGACGTTATGTTTGAAATGTCGAAAAAGATTTACGTCGACAGCAACGAAAACAACAAGCCCGACCCCGACGACATTATCGGCGTTTCGGGTCAGGAAAATTTCGTTTATTGGCTTTTGCGCTCGGGCGATATTAATATTTGCACGCTTGACAGCGAGGGATACCCCGAGCTTACGGTTAAAAACGAACGCGCGATAAATCTTATTACCCAAGCACAGGAATACTGTCAGGACAACACAACCGGATTTATTATCGCCGACGATTATTCCAGCTTAGGTCTTCCTATAAATCCTGCAGTTCAGGCGTTTATCGATGGCAGATGTCTTTTCTTCTTCAATGCGTTAAGCGGTTTGGCTACCATTCGTACTATGGAAGACGACTTCGGCGTACTTCCCTGCCCGCTTTTCGACAGCACGCAGGAAAATTATAACAGCAACGTCGGCTCGTGGACCTCGAACTGCGTTTGCATTCCCACCTCGGTTGCAGAAGAAGACCTTGAATTCGTAGGCTATTTTATAGAGTCGTTGGGTGCGGTATCGAAGGACAAACTGACCCCCACTTACTACGAACAGACTCTGCAATACCAAATCTCGCGCGATGACGATTCGATGCGTATGCTCGATATTATCAACGCTAACCGCGCTCCCGAATTGGCGGAAATGTACCGCTGGGGCAATATGATGGCAACCGTAGCCGGTATGAGAAGACAGCCCGTCGGCACCTTCGTTTCGGCTTACGAAAAAATCGAAAAGCTCACCAAAGACGCAATCGACGATACCGTAGAAACCTTTAAGTCAAATAATAATTAACAGAAAAAGGACGCAAATCGCGTCCTTTTTTAATGTCGTGCGCCCTTATGCCCGCACCATTTCGCTCGCATAGCGGATGCAGAATGAAAAAGGACAGCCTAAGCTGTCCTTTTGAAGCGTTCTGCGCGATTATGCAAGTACGATTTAATCGGGCGAAGCAGAATCGATGCAGAGCGACGAAACGCGAACGCCGCAATAGCAACCTATTGCAAGTGAGCGTTTCTAAGCTATGCGCGATTATGCGAGCACGATTTCTTTGCCCTGTTCGGAGGAATCATACATAGCCTGCATCATAGTTGCGGTGATGATTGCCTTGTCGATGTGAGAAGGAAGCTTTTCGCCGGTCTTGATGCAGTTGATGAAGGAGTCGATTTCCTTCTGGAACATTGCGTGATCCTTATACTTGGGCTTGAAGTCGATAAGAGTATTGCAGGAGGTGGTGTACATAGTGAAGTCGCCGCCGTAGTTAAGACGGATACCTGCTTTGGTACCGAGGAAGTCGATATAGGTTTCCTGAACACCGATATTCTGTGCCCACGCGCCGTTGAGGGTGATGGTGGGGCCTTCGGTACGAACGAAGCCGGTTACAAAGTCGTCAACGTCATAAGTGCCGTTGAGATCCTTGGTATCTTCGGACCACATGCCGTTGTAAACGTAGTTAGGCATATCTACGCCGAGCTTGGAGAATGCCTTTGCGGAAACGGTAAGAGGCTTGGGGTCATCGGTGCAGTACATAACGATATCGAGGTAGTGAACGCCCCAGTCGATAAGGACGCCGCCGCCTGCGATGGACTTATCGGTAAATGCGCCGCCGAGGCCGGGAATAGAACGGTGAGCACGGAAGCTTACGTAAACGTGGTAAACTTCGCCGAGTTCGCCGGACTGGATAAGCTCACGAACCTTGTTAACAGCCGCATTAAAGCGGTTAACAACGCCGATATTGAGAACCTTACCGGTTTCGTGCTGTGCCTTTTGCATTTCAAGAGCTTCGGAAAGGGTTCTTGCCGAAGGCTTTTCGCAAAGAACGTTCTTGCCTGCTTTAAGGAAATCGATAGTGATGGTGCTGTGTGCCTTATTGGGAGTGCAGACAGAAACCGCTTCGATTTCGGGGTCGTTAAGAATTTCGTGGTAATCTTCAATAGCGGTACCGCAGCCGTATTTTTCAACAGCAGCGTCTGCCTTGGATTTGATAATGTCGCAGAAATACTTGATTTCTACGTCGTTGTTTGCCATATAAGCGGGAATGTGCGCGCTGTTAGCGATAGTACCGCAACCGATAATTGCGATCTTCATTTTAGACATAATGTTTTTCCTCCGAATTTACATTATAAAAGGTAACACAATAATACCATATTATTACAGCTTTTTCAATAGTTTTTGAAATAAATCGCAAAAATAACTTCGCTATCGGCAAACTTGACACAAGCGCGGTTTTATGGTAGAGTGAAGCTTGATAACAATTTCGGAGGTTTGATATTATGAACGGAAGAAAAATATACGCCGACATAAGCGCCGAGGGCTTTGATTGCGCTTTGTTTCTCGACGAAAACAGTCAATACTATTTAAGCGATTTTTACACAACCGACGGTGCCGTAATAGTTTCGAAGAACGAAACGGCTTTGCTTACCGATTCTCGCTATATCGAAGCGGCAGAAAACGATAAAAAAGCAGGAAAATTAAGTAACGACGTTAACGCTTATCTTTTTAAAAAGGGACTTTACGCAGATATTGCCGATTATTTTTCGGGAATAGGCGCAAAAAAGGTCGCGCTTGATCCCGCGCTTGTTACCATAAAGCAGTTAAACACGCTTACCGAACGCTGTGAGGGTGTGGAATTCGGTTATCTTTCGGACGTATGTCTTAAGCACAGACGAGTAAAAACCCCCGAGGAAATCGAAAAGATAAAGAGAGCGCAAAGCATTACCGACGCGGCGTTTTCACACATTATCGGTTTTATCAACGCCGACAGAAGCGAGCTTGAGGTTGCCGCAGAGCTTGAATATTTTATGCGCTCACACGGGGCGAACGGACTTGCATTTGAAACGATTGCTGTTTCGGGCAAAAACTCTTCGCTTCCCCACGGCGTGCCTACCGAGGCAAAGCTTACCCCGAACTCCTTCTTTACAATGGACTACGGTGCAAGATTCGCGGGTTATTGCTCGGATATGACAAGAACAGTCGTTTTGGGCAAGGCGGACGAGGAAATGAAGCGCATTTACAACACCGTGCTCACCGCGCAAAGCGAGGCGATGAAGCATATTCGCGCAGGCATTTCGGGCATCGAAGCCGACAAAATCGCACGCGACGTTATTGCGGACGCGGGCTACGGACAGTATTTCGGTCACTCGCTCGGGCATTCGTTGGGGCTTGAAATACACGAGCTCCCCTCGGCTTCGCCAAAGAGCAAGGATACGCTCGTTGCGGGCAATATCGTGACTGTCGAGCCGGGTATATATATCCCCGGAAAATACGGTGTAAGAATCGAAAATATGGTGCTTGTTACCGAAAACGGTTGCGAAAATCTTACAAACAGCGACAGAAGCCTTATCGAGCTTTAAAAAATACTTGACAAATACAGTCGTTTAATATAAAATAAGTTAGATATAATATTTTGTCTTATGAATAGGACATAAATCAGGAGGATATAATATGATTTCGGCAGGCGATTTCAAAAACGGTCTGACCTTTGAAATGGATGGCCAGCTTATGCAGGTTATCGAATTCCAGCACGTAAAACCCGGTAAAGGCGCGGCTTTCGTCAGAACTAAGATGAGAAACATCATCTCCGGCGCAGTTATCGAAACCTCTTTCAACCCCACCGCAAAGTTCCCTCAGGCTATCGTTGAAAGAAGAGATATGGAATACAGCTACACCGACGGCGATCTTTATTACTTTATGGACCCCGTTACCTTTGATCAGGAGCCGCTTAACGCAGAACAGCTTCCCGACAGCTTTAAGTTTGTTAAGGAAGGTATGACCTGCAGACTTATGGCATACAAGGGCAAGGTATTCTCGGTTGAGCCCCCCATTTTCGTTGAACTTGAAGTTACCGCTACCGAACCCGGCGTTAAGGGCAACACCGCTACCAACGTAACCAAGCCCGCAACCGTAGAAACCGGCGCAGAGGTTAAGGTGCCTATCTTCATCAACGAAGGCGACGTTATCAAGATCGATACCAGAACCTGCGAATACTTGGAAAGAGTATAATCCGCATCACTCCCGAGCTTACGGGAATTTACCTACGCGGATAGAATGCCGCATTCCGTGGCAAGCTATACCGCAGGAACTAAAAAAGGAGAATAACAATGAACGTATCCGAAAAGGCTGCATATATCAAGGGTCTTATGGACGGTATGGATATAGATACCTCCAAGGGCGAAGGCAAGATACTTGCCGCTATGGCTGATCTTCTCGAGGACCTCGCGCTTTCCATTCAGGACCTCGAAGACGAAAACGCAACCCTTCGCGAATACATCGAAGAGATCGACGAGGATCTCGGCGCGGTTGAAGAAGATTTCTACTGCTGCGACGACGATTGCTGCGATTGCGACGATGATTGCGACTGCTGTGATTGCGATGACGATTACGATTACTGCGACTGCGACGATTGCGACGACGATTGCGATTGCTGTGACTGCTGCGAATGCTTGGAGCTTGAATGCCCCGCTTGCGGCGAGCCGGTTTATATCGACGAATGCGACGTTGAAAAGATCGACGAGCTTGAATGCCCCTCCTGCGGTAAGGTTTTGACCCTTGTTGAAACCGAAATCGACGACGAGGACGATGCTTGCGATTGCGGTTGCTGCGGCGAAGACAAGGAATAATCAAGCAAAAAAAGAAACGCGGTAGGTACGCCCATAGCGATACTTACCGCTTTCATTTTAAGGTAAATTATTATGAGCATCACCAGAGAAATAATAGACGTACATACACATATCTGGCCGAACAAGATCGCGATACGCGCGGCGGACAATATTGTGAATTACTACTCGCTTCCCCGTCAGGGCGACGGCTCGCAGGACGGCATTTTCTGCGGTGCGGAGGGGCTTAGCAACGTCCGCTTTGTTATATCTTCGGCAACGCTTCGCCCCGATATAGAGCACGCGCGCGTTGGCAACGATTTTCTTATAAACACCGCCGAAAACGACAGCAGATTTATTCCGCTTGCGTCGTTCCACCCCGATATTCCCTTCGATGAGGTTGTAGCAGAGCTTGAGCGATGCAAGGCTTTGGGCGCAAAGGGGATTAAGATACATTCGGATTTTCAAAAATTTTATATCGATGCACCGAACGCTATGGAAATATACAAGGAAGCGGCAAGACTTGGGCTTCCCATTCTTTTCCACGTGGGCGATAAAAATACCGATTTTTCTACCCCGAAGCGGGTATGCAACGTTCTTGAAAAACTGCCCGAGCTTACAATAATCGCGGCGCACATGTGCGGTTACAGCGTTTGGGACGAGGCGGAAAAATATCTTATCGGCGCACCCGTTTACACCGACACGAGCGAAGCGCTTATCGGTATGGACGGCAAAGGGCTTTACAACCTTATTGAAAAGCACGGTGTTGAAAAGGTGATGTTCGGCAGCGATTATCCGCTTTGGAACACCCGATTTGCCTTTGACCAAATTGAAGAAATCGGTCTTTCCGAGCAGGAAAAAGCGCTTATTTATTCGGAAAACGCAAAAAAAGTTTTTGATTTATGATTTATTCGGAGTTCAAAAATGACTATTAACGAGCTTTTACAACAGCTTACCACAAGAGAAAAGGCGTCGCTTTTAACCGGTGACGCCGGAATGCTTACACACGCAATCGAGCGTTTGGGCATTCCCGCTAAAAATCTTGCAGACGGCCCCCATGGTGTCCGACACGACAAGGAGGAAAACTGCACCTCCTTTCCCAACCTTTGCTCTGCGGCGGCAACCTTCGACACCGAGCTTTTATACGAAATGGGCGAGGCGCTGGGCTCAGATTGCGTCGAACACGACGTAGATATGCTTTTGGGTCCCGGAATCAACATAAAGCGGTACGCCAACTGCGGCAGAAACTTCGAATATTTTTCGGAAGACCCCGTGCTTGCGGGCGAGCTTGCGGCGGCGTATATAAACGGTCTTCAAAGCCTGGGGGTTGCGGCTTCGCTGAAGCATTATGCATTGAACAATCAAGAAAAGGACCGTCTTAACATAAGCGTAGAAGCAGACGAGCGCACGCTTCGGGAAATATATCTTAAATGCTTTGAAATAGCCGTAAAAAAATCACAGCCGAAGAGCGTTATGTGCTCGTATAACAAATATCAATCGATTTGGTGCTCGGAAAACAAATATCTTTTAAACGATATTTTAAAAGACGAATGGGGCTTTAATGGCTTCGTGGTTTCCGACTGGGGTGCGGTACAGAACGCAGGCAGAGCCATTGCCGCAGGACTCGACCTTCAGATGCCGAACAACTGGATTATGGCAGACGAGCTCGATAATGCGTTGGCAAACGGAATTCTTACCGAAGAGCGCCTTGACGATGCCGTCACCCGATTCCTTTCGTTTGCTTTGTCCGAAAAGAGCAAGAGCCCGAAATACGACCGCAGCCGCAGGCACGATATTGCAAGGCGCGTTGCGGCGGCAGGAACCGTGCTGCTTAAAAACGACGGCGTGCTTCCGCTTAACTCGGAAAAATACAAAAAAATCGCAGTTGTCGGCGAATACGGCGACAACGCGCTTTCATACGGTCAGGGCAGCGCAGAGGTATTCCCCCACGACGAATATATCGAAAGCCCGCTTGCCGAGCTGAAAAAGGCATTGCCCGAAAGCGAATTTATTTATTTAAAAACCTACGAAAAACGCAGTTTTTCCGATGTGATGCTGTGGCCCACCGTCGGCACGTTCAACGAAACGATAAAGGATTGCGACGTGGTTTTGATGTTCGTCGGCGCAATGGAATCGGAGGACACCGAAAACTTCGACAGAAGAACGCTTGCTATTAATCCGAACCAGGAAATGTTTATCAACGCCGCAATAAACCTCGGCAAGAAGGTTGTTGTTATCTGCCAATCGGGTTCTGCAATGATATTCGGCAGATGGAGAAACGGAGCCAACGCAGTTTTGCAGATGTGGCTCGGCGGTGAGGCGGCAGGCGGAGCGATTGCAGATATTCTTACCGGCAAAGTCAACCCATCGGGCAGACTTCCCGAAACCTTCCCCAAAAAAGAAAGGCACGACCTTGATATCGGCAACGGTCTTGTAGTGCGCTACGGCGAGGGCTTCGAAGTCGGTTACCGCTATTACGATTCGCACCCCGAAGAAATCGTTTATCCCTTCGGACACGGCTTATCCTACACCGATTTCGAATACAAAAACGCATCGTTTTATAGAAACGGCGATGATTTGGTTATTTCTTTCAGCCTTAAAAACGTCGGCTCGATCGACGGTGCAGAGGTTGTTCAGATCTATGTCGCCAAGCCCTTATCCTGCGTTTCGCGCGCACCGAAGGAATTAAAGGCGTTCAAGAAGGTATTCCTGCGCGCAGGCAAGGAAAAAGACGTAAGCATAACTATCCCCTACTCCGATTTGGCTTATTACAACCCTGCGCTTCGTGATTGGGTTGTCGAAAACGGAGAATATTTGCTGCATATTGCAGCCTCCTCGCAAGATATCCGTCTTACGCTCAGCTTTAACGCAGACGGCGAAATGCCCTACACCACAAAGCAGATAAGCGAAGGTATGATAGGATAACGCTTTATTTTAATATTATCGATAAAAAAACAAGCTTCGAAACGGTTCGAAGCTTGTTTTGCTTTTAGTTTATTATTTATTATTTTTCTCTTGCTTCCTTAAGCTTTTTATAGCCGTTTTTATACGCTTCGATCGCAAGGGGAACGCCGTTATCGAGCTTTAGGTAGTTATAAACCTTTTCAACGCCGTCGACGGTGGTGTAGTCGTTAGCCGAGAACCAAGTTGCAACGGTAATGTTCTTGCACCATTCATAGCCGGGCTCGTTCTTCTTCATAAAGCAATCGAACATATCGGTGATCCATTGTGCCTGCCATTGCTTTTTGGTTTCGAGATCTTCAACGGGAACGTATGCGTTCTTATCCCAGTCGAAAATAACCTCTGCGCCTGCGCCGCAAGCGAATTCGCCCAAGATTGCGGGGAAATTATCAAACCAAGGGGTGTTCTTCTGGTAAAGCTCGGAATACATTTCCTTAAAGGATTCGATCTTATCGTCGTTGTTCATCTGGTAATAGGTAAGACCGAGCATTTGAACGTAATCGCTTCCGGGCCAATAGTTAAGCTGGTCGCCCCAGTTACTGTAAGGACAGCTTGTTGCGATGGGATTCCAAATCCAGATGCAGTTATCAACGCCTTCTTCGATGAAGATGTTGTAAAGTCTTTGCCAAGTGTCGATAAAGATATCGGGGTCGAGAAGAGTCTGCATACCGCAGTAGGAGGTCCAGTCGGTGTTCATTTCGTTGTTAAGACGGAAAAGAACGGGCTTGCCGTATTCCTTGATTTCCTTCGCAAGAGTGCGGAATTCGGCATCGAGTCTGCCGCGGCAGATATCGAACATCGGAGTATAGCCGCCGAGGACGTTATTGGTGGTGGTGAACTGATAGGTAAGCTCGAGCACGGGCTTGCCGTTAAAGCCGTTACCGCCTGCTTCGGAGTTGATAAGGTCCATATCGAGCGCGCTTCTCGTGTAATCCTTGCCGTACCAGCCGGTATGGAGGTAGGTCATAAATACATCGAGCTCGCTTTCGATGCTTTCGTAAAACCAATCTACGTAAATGGGGTCATTCTTTTGATAGAACATACCCATATCAACGGTATTTTGAGTAAGAAGCTTATTATAGTAAGCCTTGGTTTCCTCGTTCCAATGCTCGGGAATCTTTAATTCGTAAGAGCCGACGCTGTTAACAGGGGTGCCGCTCTTATCGAGCTCCTTAAAGGAAGCTACGATAGAATCCATAGCCTCGAACATAGGATCGTTGGATTTAAGAACAAAGAGCCAGAAATACTTATAGTTATCCTTCGGGCGCACAATGGCGATGCTGTAGCAATCGTATTCCATCTTTGTCGCAACGTTGATCTGCATATCGTAATAGTTTACAACGTAGCCGGGAAGAAGCTCTTCGGTTACGCCGATCTTACGAGTGCGGCGAAGGCTGTTTTCTATAAGAAAATCGTTGTTTTCGAGATAACGTACCACCCATTCGGTGAAATAGGTGTTCCAGCCCTTTTCGTTTGCGCCGTAAGGGTTTTGGTCCTCATAAGAAACGGTGAGAACGTAATTTTCGCCCTTGAATTTGCTTCGAAGCGCGCCGAGCGAAAAATCGGGCGTGATGTTTGCCGAAGGAAGCGTGAGCGCATAGCCTTCGGAAAGAACTACCGCGCGGGATTTTTCCTTACCCTCGAAGATGTAGCGAGTATCGCCCGCAGGGAGAGATGCGTAAGCATCGGTCGCAGTTCCGTCGGAATAAGCTTGAAGCTTATATACCTCGCTTGCGTCTTTAAAGCCGTTAGCCTCGTCGGCAAAGGCTTCCTGCCATACGGTAGGTGCATTAGCGTCGGGAGACATAGAAGATTCCTCCGTGGATTCAACAGCAGAGCTTTCGCCGCTTGATGTAGTTTCTTCACACGCTGCGAGCATAGGTACAACCATAGCAAACAGCATAATAAAAGCGAGTATTCTTTTCATTGTATCCTCCATCTTTCATATTCCGTATTATTATACAGTAAAAAGCCGTGAATTTCAAGAGCCTTTCGATACTTAACGATAAAAAAACACAACGGGCATACCGTTGTGCTTTCTTATTTTGTGTAAAACAAAATCGCAGACAGAAGCTTATCTGTACTTACGCTTACGAGCCGCTTCGGACTTCTTCTTGCGCTTTACGCTGGGCTTTTCGTAATGTTCTCTCTTACGAATCTCAGCAGGTACGCCGCTTCTGAGATAAGATCTCTTAAATCTGCGGAGAGCGCTATCGATGGTTTCGTTCTCCTTAACTCTTACCTCTGCCATTTTTAACCCTCCCTTACATCGGTTTCCGAGGAAATCGCATCTATTGGGGACATTATATCAAACAATTCGACACATGTCAACAAAGATTTTTACAATTTTTTAAAATTTCCTTATTAATTAAAGAGCCTTCTTTGCAATTTCAACG
>JAZTZW010000030.1:0-10586 GCA_045637685.1 Eubacteriales bacterium
AACGAAGGAGGTTGTTTACATCTCCGCGGACGTCGAGGACGAATACGTTGTAGCTACCGCTAACGAGCCTATCGACGAAAACGGCCACTTCCTTAACCGTAAGATCGTTGCTCGCCACAGAGATGAAATTCTCGAATTCGAGGCATGCAAGATCGACCTTATGGACGTTTCGCCTAAAATGGTGGTATCGGTTGCAACCTCGATGATCCCCTTCCTTGAAAACGACGATAACACCCGTGCGCTCATGGGTTCGAACATGCAGAAGCAGGCTGTTCCCCTTATGATTACCGAAGCACCGGTTATCGGTACCGGTATGGAATACAAGGCTGCTTACGACAGCGGCGTTCTTGTACTCTGCCGTAACGACGGTATCGTCGAAAGCGTTTCCTCCGACAGCGTTGTCGTTCGTAAGGATAACGGCGGCACCGACGTATATAATCTTATTAAATTCAAGCGCTGCAACCAGGGCACTTGTGTAAACCAGCGTCCCGTTGTAAAGAAGGGCGAAAGAGTTCTTGCGGGCGACATTATCGCAGACGGTCCCGCGACCGATAACGGCGAAGTCGCGCTCGGTAAGAACGTTCTTATCGGCTTTATGACTTGGGAAGGCTATAACTACGAGGACGCGGTCCTTCTTAACGAAAGACTCGTTCGCGACGACGTTTACACCTCTATCCATATCGAAGAATACTACTGCGAATCGCGCGACACTAAGCTTGGTCCGGAAGAAATTACCAGAGAGCTTCCCAACGTCGGCGATGAAGCACTGCGCGACCTCGATGCAGACGGTATCGTCCGTATCGGTGCGGAGGTACATTCCGGCGATATTCTCGTAGGTAAGGTTACCCCGAAGGGTGAAACCGAGCTTACCGCAGAAGAACGCCTGCTCCGTGCTATTTTCGGTGAAAAAGCGCGCGAGGTAAGAGATACTTCGCTTAAGCTTCCTCACGGTGAATCGGGTATCGTCGTAGACGTTCAGGTATTCTCGCGCGATGATTGCGACATTCTTGCTCCCGGCGTAATCAAGGTTGCAAGAGTTTATATCGCACAGAAGAGAAAGATCTCTGTCGGCGATAAGATGGCGGGCCGCCACGGTAACAAGGGTGTTATTTCCCGCATACTTCCCAGCGAAGATATGCCCTTCCTTCCCGACGGTACTCCGCTTGATATAGTTCTTAACCCGCTCGGCGTTCCTTCACGTATGAACATCGGTCAGGTACTTGAAGTCCACCTTGGCAGAGCGGCAAGAGCGCTCGGCTGGAAGGTAATGACCCCCGTATTCGACGGTGCAAACGAAAAAGACATCGAAGAATGCTTGAGCGAAGCTAACCTTTACCGCGATCTTCGTTACGACGAAACCGCGGAAGGTAAGGCTCTTTACAAAGAAGTCACCGATCCCGATACCGGCGACAAGCATATCGAAAAGCTCACCCGTGAATGGGTTGCCGAAAATAAGGAAGAATTCGAAGAATTGCGTAAGGCAAACCTCGTTAAGGTTGTTGACGGTAAGACTGTTCTTTACGACGGACGTACCGGTCAGCCCTTCGATAACCCCGTTACTGTCGGTTATATGTACTTCCTTAAGCTCCACCACCTCGTCGACGATAAGATCCACGCTCGTTCTACCGGTCCCTACTCGCTCGTTACACAGCAGCCCTTGGGCGGTAAAGCGCAGTTCGGCGGTCAGCGTTTCGGTGAAATGGAAGTTTGGGCGCTCGAAGCATACGGCGCAGCTTACACCCTTCAGGAAATTCTTACCGTTAAGTCCGACGATATCAAGGGCCGTGTAAAGGCTTACGAGGCTATCGTTAAGGGTCAGAACATCCCCACTCCCGGCGTTCCCGCATCCTTCAAGGTGCTTGCTAAGGAACTTCAGTCGCTCGCTCTCGACGTGCGTGTGCTCGACAAGGACGACAACGAAATTCCTCTTAAGGATTACTCGGATGACGATGACGGACCCGACGAAAGAAAGTTCAGCGAAGAGGAGCTCGGAAAGAGCGTGCTCGAAAACGGCGACGACGTTATGTATGACGACGAGCTCAGCGAGCTTGAGCCTCTTGAAGAAGAACAGGATGATCTCGGTCTTGACGATGAAGTATTCGTTTACGATGAAAACGAAAACAGCTATGAAGACTAATTGAAAAGGAGATGCGATAAATGGAAAACAACATTGAATTTGAGTCGATAAAAATTGGCTTAGCCTCTCCCGAAATGATAAGATCGTGGTCCTACGGCGAAGTAAAAAAGCCCGAGACCATTAACTACCGTACCCTTAAGCCCGAACGCGACGGTCTTTTCTGCGAGCGTATTTTTGGTCCGACCAAGGACTGGGAATGCCATTGCGGTAAGTACAAAAGAGGCGCGCGCTACAAGGGCAAGGTCTGCGAAAAGTGCGGCGTTGAAATAACCACCAGCCGTGTTCGCCGCGAAAGAATGGGTCACGTCGAATTGGCGGCTCCCGTTTCGCATATCTGGTACTTCAGAGCAATCCCCTCCAGAATGGGTCTTTTGCTCAACCTTTCTCCGAAGCTTTTGGAAAAGGTGCTCTACTTTGCACAGTATATAGTCACCGACCCCGGTGAAACTCCTCTTGCAAAATATCAGCTCCTTACCGAACAGCAGTATCGCGAATACCGCGAAAAATATGAAGACGATTTTAAGGCAGGTATGGGTGCAGAGGCTATTAAAAAGCTTCTCGCCGAAATCGACCTCGAAGCAGAATCGGAAAGACTCAAGAAGGAGCTTCTTACCGCTCAGGGTCAGCGCAAGGTGCGCGATATCAAGCGCCTTGAGGTTGTCGAAGCATTCCGTCTTTCGGGCAACCGTCCCGAATGGATGATTCTCGATGCGCTTCCCGTTATCCCGCCCGAAATTCGTCCTATGGTACAGCTCGACGGCGGCAGATTTGCTACCTCGGATATCAACGACCTCTACCGTCGTGTTATCAACCGTAATAACCGCCTTATGAAGCTTATGGAGCTTCAGGCGCCCGATATTATTATCCGTAACGAAAAGAGAATGCTTCAGGAAGCCGTTGACGCTTTGTTCGATAACGGCAGAAGAGGCAGACCGGTTACCGGTCCCAACAACCGTCCCCTTAAATCTCTTTCCGAAATGCTCCGCGGTAAGCAGGGCCGTTTCAGACAGAATCTTTTGGGTAAGCGTGTTGACTACTCCGGCCGTTCGGTTATCGTCGTAGGCCCCGAGCTTAAGATTTATCAGTGCGGTCTTCCCAAGGAAATGGCACTCGAGCTCTTCAAGCCCTTCGTTATGAAGCAGCTTGTCGCTACCGGCAAGTCCTCGAACATTAAGGACGCGAAGAAGCGTGTTGAACGTGCTACTCCCGAGGTTTGGGACGCACTCGAAGTAGTTATCAAGGAACATCCCGTTCTTCTTAACCGTGCGCCTACTCTCCACAGAATTTCTGTTCAGGCGTTCGAGCCTATCCTCGTAGAAGGCAGAGCTATTAAGCTTCACCCGCTCGTTTGTACGGCGTCCAACGCCGACTTCGACGGCGACCAGATGCCTGTTCACGTTCCCCTTTCCGCAGAAGCACAGGCAGAAGCAAGATTCCTTATGCTTTCTCCCAACAACCTCTTAAAGCCGGCTAACGGACGCGCTGTTACCGTTCCCTCGCAGGATATGGTCCTCGGCTCGTTCTATCTCACGCTCGATAAGAGCGGCGAGCCCGGCGAAGGCAAATACTTCGGCAGTATGGATGAAGCCGTTATGGCTTACGAAAACGGCGAGCTCGGCATTCACGCCAAGATCAAGGTACGCGTTACCAAGGTTATCGACGGCGTAGAGCGCACCGGTATTACCGAAACCACGCTCGGCAGACTTATCTTCAACATTCCCATTCCTCAGGACCTTGGATTTGTTGACAGAAGCAAGCCCGAAAACGCGTTTAAGCTTGAGGTTGATTTCGTTACCACCAACAGCGAGCTTTCCACTATCGTCGACCGCTGTATCAGAATTCACGGCAACGCCGTTACCTGTGAAGTGCTCGACCAGATGAAGGCTCAGGGCTTTAAATATTCCACCCGCGGATCTATTACCATTTCGGTTTACGATATGACCATTCCTCCCGAAAAGGCAGGCTTGCTTGCTGCGGCTGAACAGAAGGTCGATATCATTACCGACTTTTACCGCAAGGGTCTTCTTTCCGACGAAGAAAGAAGCCAGCGCGTAGTATCGGTTTGGGACGAATGTACCAAGGACGTTGCTACCGCACTTCAGAAGAACCTCGATAAGTATAACCCCATCAATATGATGGCGGTTTCGGGTGCGCGTGGCTCGATCAAGCAGATTCGTCAGCTTGCAGGTATGCGTGGACTTATGGCTTCTGCAACCGGTAAAACCATCGAAATGCCTATTAAGGCAAACTTCCGCGAGGGCATGAAGATTCTCGAATACTTCACCGCAGCCCGCGGTGCGCGTAAGGGTCTTGCAGATACCGCGCTCCGTACCGCAGACTCGGGTTACCTTACCCGCCGTCTTGTCGACGTTTCGCAGGACGTTATCATCCGTGAGGTTGACTGCGGCGATACCGAAGGTCTTTGGGTAAGCCGTATCGTTGACGTTCTCCCCGGCGGCAAGGAAGCTGTTATCGAACCGTTCGAAGACAGACTTATCGGCAGATTTACTATCGGCGATGTTGTTGATCCCGCTACCGGCGAGGTTATCGTTCCCGATAACACTATGATCGAGGAAGCGGCTGTTAAGAAGATTATCGCCGCAGGAATCGAAAACGTTCGTATCCGTTCGCTCATCAACTGCCGCGCTAAGCACGGTGTTTGTGCACACTGCTACGGTGCGGATATGACCAGCGGCAAGCCCGTTAATATCGGCGAAGCGGTTGGTATCATCGCGGCTCAGTCTATCGGTGAACCCGGTACACAGCTTACGATGAGAACCTTCCACTCGGGCGGTGTTGCAGGCGGCGATATTACGCAGGGTCTTCCCAGAGTTGAAGAAATCTTCGAAGCGAGAAAGCCCAAAAAGACTGCCGTTCTTGCAGAATTCGACGGTACCTTCCGTATCGAGGAAAGCAAGAAGACCAAGCAGCTTATCGTTCGTGATGATGAAACCGGCGAAGAAAAGGCAACCAGCGTTCCTCTTCTTACCAAGGTTATCGTCGAAGATGGCGCTAAGGTCGTTAAGTGTCAGAAGCTTACCGACGGTACCGAATGCCCTGCGGACATTCTCCGCATTAAGGGTCTTGATGCCGTTTACGATTACATTATCAAGGAAATTCAGCGCGTTTACCGTCTGCAGGCGGTTGAAACCGCGGATAAGCATATCGAGGTTATCGCACGTCAGATGACCCGCAAGATCAAAATTGATTCGAGCGGCGATACCGATCTGCTTGTAGGCGCACTCGTGGACGTTTCGGAATTCTACGCAGCCAACAAGGCTATCGAAGAATACAACGCAGCGCACCCCGAGGAAACCGCGAAGATTCCCGCAGAAGGTACAAACCAGCTTCTCGGTATTACCAAAGCATCGCTTTCTACCGAATCCTTCCTCTCTGCCGCTTCCTTCCAGGAAACCACCAAGGTACTTGCGGAAGCAGCTATCAAGGGTAAGAAGGACCCGCTTCTCGGCTTGAAGGAAAACGTGCTTATCGGTAAGCTCATTCCCGCAGGTACGGGTATGAGAGCATACCGCGAAACCAACGTCGATACCGGCGATGCTCCCACAGGCGGAGTGTTTGATGCCGAATAATCGGTCGGGACAAAGCAAATAATAAACCATCGGGCGTGTAACACACGCCCGATAATACAATAAAAAGGAAATTATCTTAAAATGAGCGATAATCCCTGCCCGCGACGAAGAATAGCGGGCTACAATCAGTTCGTTAAGCTTCTCCGCCGCGGGAAAGCAATAAAGGTTTACCTCGCAAACGACGCCGACTTGTATTTTGCCGACGGCGTAAAGCGCGAGCTTAAGGCACATCCCGAGGTGTTGCTCGACAATACGCACACCTGCGACGACCTTGCCGCGATGGCGGGCGTGGACGTGCCCACCGCTGTTATCACAGAAGCCGAGCAATAAAGCGTCGTTTTAACACGCTAAAATAAAATTGCTCTTTTATAGCTAAAATATCAAAAAAACCTTTGAAACAGCGGGAAAATAAGTAAAAAAGCTATTGACAAAGCGCAACAGTTTGAAGTATAATCAAACTGTTGCGTTTTGCGATAATTTTGGAAGAAAGGAGAAAACGATGCCTACATTCAACCAGCTGGTAAAGCACGGCAGACAGGACAAGACCTACAAGTCCAAGTCCCCCGCTCTCCAGAGAAGCACCAACTCGATCAAGAACGTTGCAGTTGACATCTCCAGCCCTCAGAAGAGAGGCGTTTGCACTAAGGTGGCAATCAAAACCCCTAAGAAGCCGAACTCCGCTCAGAGAAAGATCGCAAGAGTAAGACTTACCAACGGTCTCGAAGTTACCGCTTACATCCCCGGTATAGGTCACAACCTTCAGGAACACTCTGTTGTTCTTATCAGGGGCGGTAGAGTTAAGGACCTTCCCGGTGTGCGTTACCACATCATCCGCGGCAAGCTCGATACTCAGGGTGTTGCCAACAGAAACCAGAGCCGTTCGAAATACGGCGCAAAGAAGCCTAAGAAATAATATTTCTTAAGGTTTAATTTCAGGAACGATAATTTCGCTTTCCTCGTGCTGATACGAAGAAATTCATATAGATATCGGCACTAACGGAAATAAAAATTTTCGAGTACCTGTGAATTCATTGAAGCGTAAAAACGCTATCTTTATGAAGGAGGGAAGTAAAGTGCCCAGAAGAGTACATGGTTTTAAAAGAGAAGTTCTTCCGGATCCGATGTATAATTCCCAGCTCGTTACTAAGTTGGTAAACAACATTATGTACGACGGCAAGAAGTCCATCGCCCAGAAGATCGTCTACGACGCATTCGCTATCATCGAACAGAAGACAGGCAACGATCCTCTTGAACAGTTCAAGAAGGCTCTTGAAAACATTATGCCTGCATTGGAAGTTAAGGCAGTGCGCAGAGGCGGCTCTAACTATCAGGTTCCTATGGACGTTCGCCCCGAGAGACGTCAGACTCTCGGCCTTAGATGGCTTATCACCTATGCGAGATCGAGAAACGACCGCAAGATGAGCGAACGCCTTGCTGCAGAAATCATCGATGCCGTTAACGGTACCGGCGGTGCAGTTAAGAAGAAGGAAGATACTCACAAGATGGCAGAAGCAAACAAGGCTTTTGCACATTACAAGTGGTAAACCGCGTCATTTTATACGCGACATTTCATTAAGGAGAAAAATATATGGCCAGACAAACTCCGCTTGAGCTTACCCGTAATATCGGTATCATGGCTCATATAGACGCGGGTAAGACGACCACAACCGAGAGAATCCTGTATTACACAGGTAAAACTCATAAGATCGGCGAAACCCACGAAGGTTCCGCTACGATGGACTGGATGGAACAGGAACAGGAGCGCGGTATTACCATTACCTCTGCTGCTACCACCTGCTTCTGGCAGAACCACCGTATCAACATTATCGATACCCCGGGTCACGTTGACTTCACCGTAGAGGTTGAAAGATCTCTCCGTGTTCTCGACGGCTCGGTTACCGTTCTTTGTGCAAAGGGCGGCGTTGAGCCTCAGTCTGAAACCGTATGGCGTCAGGCTGACAAGTACAAGGTTCCCAGAATGTGCTACGTTAACAAGATGGACATTATGGGTGCAAACTTCTATCGCGTCGTTGACATGATCAAGGACAGATTGAAGGCAAACGCTGTTCCCATTCAGCTCCCCATCGGCGCTGAAGCAGATTTCAAGGGTATCATCGACCTCGTTAAGATGAAGGCATACTTCTATCTTGACGATCTCGGACAGAATATCGAAGAACGTGATATTCCTGCAGATATGGCAGATAAGGCAGAAGAATACCATCAGGCACTCATCGAAGCTGTTGCAGAATTCGATGAATCGCTTATGGAACTCTGGCTTATGGGCGAAGAACTCCCGATGGACGACGTTAAGAAGGCTATCCGCGCAGCTACCATCGCTAACAAGATGGTACCCGTTGTTTGCGGTACTTCCTACAAGAACAAGGGTGTTCAGAAGCTCCTCGACGCTATCGTAGATTATATGCCCGCTCCCACCGATATCGAAGATATCAAGGGTATAGACTGCAAGACCGACGAAGAAACCACTCGTCCCACCTCGGACGATGAGCCCTTCTCGGCTCTCGCATTTAAGATCGCTACCGACCCGTTCGTTGGTAAGATCTGCTTCGTTCGTGTTTACTCGGGCTGCGTACAGTCCGGCGCGACCGTATATAACGCAACCAAGAGCGGCAGAGAAAGACTCGGTAGAATCCTTCTTATGCACGCTAACCACCGCGAGGACGTTGATGAGATCCGCGCAGGCGATATCGCTGCAGTAGTTGGTGTTAAAAACACCACCACCGGCGACACCCTTTGCGATGAAAAGGCTCCCGTTATCCTCGAATCGATGGAATTCCCCGAACCCGTTATCCGCGTTGCTATCGAGCCCAAGACCAAAGCAGGTCAGGAAAAAATGGGTATCGCTCTTGCAAAGCTTGCTGAAGAAGACCCCACCTTCAAGGCTTACACCGACGAAGAAACCGGTCAGACTATCATCGCAGGTATGGGCGAACTCCACCTCGAAATCATCGTTGACAGACTTCTCCGCGAATTCCGCGTTGAAGCAAACGTTGGTAAGCCTCAGGTTTCCTACCGCGAAACCATTACCAAGACCGCAACCGAAAACTGCAAGTATGCACGTCAGTCGGGTGGTAAGGGTCAGTACGGCCACGTTATTATTAACGTTGAGCCCAACCCCGGTAAAGGCTACGAATTTGTCAATGAAGTTACCGGCGGCGACGTTCCGAAGGAATATATCCCCGCTGTTGACGCAGGTATCAAGGGCGCAATGCTTTCCGGCGTAGTTGCAGGTTACAACGTTGTTGACGTTAAGGTAACACTTACCGGTGGTTCTTACCACGAAGTCGACTCTTCGGAAATGGCATTCAAGATTGCAGGCTCTATGGCGTTCAAGAACGCTATGAAGAATGCAGGTCCCATTCTTACCGAACCCATCATGAAGGTCGTTGTCACCACTCCCGACGATTACCTCGGCACCGTTATCGGCGATATTAACTCTCGCCGTGGCGCAATGCAGGGTACCGAAAATGTCGGCGGCGGTCAGCAGATCACTGCTCACGTACCTCTTTCCCAGATGTTCGGTTACGCTACCGACCTTCGTTCCAAGACTCAGGGTCGCGGTCAGTATGTAATGGAACCCAGCCACTATGAGCTTGTTCCTAAGTCGATTCTCGAACCAATCGTTGCAGGAAAAGCGAAATAAGCTATAAAAAACAAAAAATGCCTTGACATAGGCGAAAAATTCGATATAATGAATTTAGTATAATATCAAAAAACGGAGGATTTTAATAATGGCAAAGGCTAAATTTGAAAGAACAAAGCCCCACGTTAACATTGGTACCATCGGTCACGTTGACCATGGTAAGACCACCCTTACCGCTGCTATCACCAAGACTCTTTCTCTCACCAACGCAAACATCGAATTCCAGGCATATGACCAGATCGACAACGCTCCCGAAGAAAGAGCTCGTGGTATCACAATCAACACCCGTCACGTTGAATACGAAACCGACGCACGTCACTACGCACACGTTGACTGCCCGGGCCACGCTGACTACGTTAAGAACATGATTACCGGTGCTGCTCAGATGGACGGCGCAATCCTCGTTGTTGCTGCTACCGACGGTCCCATGCAGCAGACTCGTGAACACATCCTTCTCGCTCGTCAGGTTGGCGTTCCCGCTCTCGTTGTATTCCTCAACAAGTGCGACCTCGTAGACGACGAAGAACTTCTCGAAATCGTTGAAATGGAAGTTCGTGAACTTCTTTCCGAATATGACTTCCCGGGCGATGAAATTCCCATCGTTAAGGGTTCTGCAAGAGAAGCTCTCCTTTCCGAAAACAAGGATCAGTCCTCTGCTGAATACGCTCCTATCGTTGAGCTTATGAACGCAGTTGACGAATATATCCCCACTCCCGCTCGTAACGACGACCTTCCCTTCCTTATGCCTGTTGAAGACGTCTTCTCCATCTCCGGTCGTGGTACCGTTGCTACCGGCCGTGTAGAACGTGGCGTTGTTAAGATGGGCGACGAAGTTGAAATCGTTGGTATCAGCGAAACTTCCAAGACCACCGTTACCGGTATCGAAATGTTCCGTAAGCTTCTCGACTCTGCAGAAGCAGGCGACAACATCGGTGCACTTCTCCGTGGCGTTAAGAAGACCGACATCGAAAGAGGTCAGGTTCTTGCAAAGCCCGGCTCCATCAACCCCCACACCAAGTTCGTTGGTCAGGTTTACGTTCTTACCGAAAAGGAAGGCGGCCGTCATAAGCCCTTCTTCCCCGGTTACAGACCTCAGTTCTACTTCAGAACTACCGACGTTACCGGTATCATCAATCTTCCCGAAGGCGTTGAAATGTGCCGTCCTGGCGACAACGTTGACATGAAGGTTGAACTCATC
>JAZTZW010000031.1:0-2254 GCA_045637685.1 Eubacteriales bacterium
CGCACAAAGCCTGCGCGAGCGAACGGAACTCACAAACCCCGCCGCGCGGTTGTCGATGAAAAACCGTGCGTTTTTCATCGGGAGCGAAGCGACTGAAAGAGAGCGCGAGAGAGAACTTTTTGCAAAAAGTTCTCTCTCGTAATCAAATAGCAAATATTTTTGTAACGAATCATTTCTTGCGTTATCTAATACACGAAAGGCGGTGAGAACGTGGCTGACGTCGAAATACTTTTTCGCGAATATTACGGATTTGTCTACAAATTCCTGCTTTCGCGGTGCGGTAACGCAGACCTTGCCGAGGAGCTGGCGCAGGAAACCTTTTTTCGGGCATTTATGAACATAAAGCAGTTAAAAGACGACGCAAAAGCGGCTTACTGGCTATGCTCTATCGCAAAAAACCTGCTGTTTTCGCACTACAAAATGCAAAAGCGATTTACCGATATTGAAGATGCTGCAGAGCTTCAATCCAAGCAAAACGTCGAGCAGGAGGTAGAAAACCGCATAGTTTCGGAAAAGGCTATGAAGATTATCAAAGCGCTTGACGAGCCATACAAGGAGGTTTTCCTGCTTTCGGTGTACGGCGGTATGAGCCTTGCCGAAATAAGCAAGGCGTTTAACAAAAGCGAAAGCTGGGCGAGAGTCACGTTATACCGTGCCAAACAAATGATAATTCAGGAGATGAATTTATGAACTGCGACATTATTAAAGATTTAATACCCCTTTACATCGACGGCGTATGCTCGGACGAAAGCCGTTATACTGTTGAAACGCACCTTACAAAATGCGAATCCTGCAAGGCACTTTACGAGGCGATGTCAACGCCTATCGAAACCGAAAAAACCGTAAAAATGGTTAAAAAGACCCACAAAATCCACCTTTGGAAGGCAAGCCTTTTGCAATCGTTATTGTTCTTTTTTTCGTTCCTTGTTATTACAATCGGCGTTGCGCTCGAAGCGCGCACCGGCATAAACGACGGCAACAGCGATTGGGCGTTTGCGCTTGTTATTCCCGCAACGGGGTTTCTTGTTTCGCTTGCAAACTGGTATTTCGTGCGCCTTTACAAGAGCCGTCTTTCCTTCTCACTCTTTAGCGCGTTGTTCACCCTGCTTTCGGTTGTTGTCTGCTCGTCGTGGGGCGTTTGGCATTATACAGGCTTTTGGCAGATAGCGATTTTAGGCGGTTGGTTATACACCAACATTTTTGTCACTATCGGGCTTACCGTCGGCTCTTACCTGCTTTCGCAGCTATACGCAAGGCTTTTGGGCAAGGAATGATTCGTTTTATTTAAGGGACTTTTTGAAAAAAGTCCCTTAACAACCCCAAAAACTTTTCGTATGAAATTCAAATTACTAACAATACTTCTCTGCCTTGCTCTGCTCACGTCCTGCGGAAGTCATATATTTGACGGTAATTCGGCAACCTCGAATAATGCGCAGAGCTTTTTAAGCAGCGAAGCCGAAAATTCAGAGCTGCTTTACGATTATTTTAAAAGTCTTGACTGTTATTCTCTGTCTATCACTCTAAACGAATACAAGGCGGTTATATTGCGCACCTCTAACGGATATAACCTATCCCGCGAGGACGTTAATATCGAGGACAAGAAGCTAAAAAGGGCGATACGCTCGCTTTATTTTGCAGGGGCAGAAAGCTTTCACGCAGACGAGGCGGGGTTTAATATTGTTATTTGGACAATGCTTGCCGTTTCGGCGCGGGAATAGTTTATAACGAAAGCGATTCCGAAGCAACCGCGCACACGCAAATACAATATTTAACAAAGCTTTCGCGGCTTGACACAAGCGGATATTTTTATTACGAATCCGACTACAACAAATACCGTGAAGAACATCGTAATTAAAAAGAATAGCGCGATTAAAAAGAATTAAGGGACTTTTTGAAAAAAGTCCCTTAACAACCCAAAAACTTTTAAATACAATAAAAATCCCATAAAAATCCGCGACAAGTGCGTGGATTTTTATACCTTAGAGTTCCGAGGCTTTGGACAAGGAACGAAACGGGGGTGCCCCTAAAATCGAAGATTTTTTGGGGGTGTTAAGTGACGCGCACAAAGCCTGCGCGAGCGAACGGAACTCACAAAATCCGCCGCGCGGTTTTCGATGAAAAACACACGGTTTTTCATCGGGAGCGGAGCGACTGAAAAAGTCCCTTAACAACCCCAAAAACTTTATATATTTTTAATATTTATATTTAGAGTTTTTGAAAAAGAGCGCGAGAGAAAACTTTTTGCAAAAAGTTT
>JAZTZW010000032.1:0-39870 GCA_045637685.1 Eubacteriales bacterium
GCGTTCAGGCGAGTGCAGAACGCGCAAAAGCGATCGAAGAGGTAGAAACCTACCGCGAGAACGCCGCCAAAAAACAAAGCCTGCCTTTTGGCAGGCTTTTATAATTGAAATTATCATAAAAATCCGCGACAGGTGCGTGGATTTTTATACCGCAGAGCTTCGCAACCTCGGACAACGAGCGAAGCGAGGCGCACGAGGTTGGCGCGAGCGCACGAAGCTCACAAAAAACGAGGGAAAACAAGCGTTTTCCCTCGAGAGCGAAGCGATATTAACCTTCGTATGCGTCCTTGTCAACAAGAATAATAGTGTTGGGGTGGAGCTTAAGAAGGGTTGCGGGGTTCTGGGTGGTAATCTTGTCGTCAAGAAGCTCTGCAACTGCCTGATGCTTTGCCTTGCCGGTAGCGAGAAGGATAATGGTCTTTGCCTTCATAATAGAAGCCATACCCATAGTAACCGCCTGAGTGGGAACGTCTTCCTTCTTTTCGAAGTAGCGAGCATTTGCGTTGATAGTGCTTTCGGTAAGACCGGTGAGGTGGGTACCTGCAACGAGCTTTTCATCGGGTTCGTTGAACGCGATGTGACCGTTCTGGCCGATACCGAGTACCTGAATATCTACGCCGCCTGCTGCGTCGATAGCTGCATCGTATTCTGCGCCCATAGCCGCGGGATCTTCAGCAAGACCGTCGGGAACGCGGGTGTTCGCCTTGTCGATGTCGATATGGTCGAAGAAGTTAACATTCATAAAGTAACGGTAGCTCTGGTCGTGGGTAGGAGCGAGGGGGTAATATTCATCGAGGTTGAAGGACTTGCAATCCTTAAAGGAAATTTCGCCCTTCTTGTTCATATCTGCAAGGATTTTATACATACCGACGGGGGTAGAGCCTGTTGCAAGACCGAGAACGGAATTGGGCTTCATATAAACCTGTGCGGCGAAAATTTTAGCAGCCTCTTTTGCTACTGCATCTGCGTTTTCACAAACAATGATTCTCATTTTTATTTTTCCTCCGAATTTTCAAATTCTGCGTTGATTATATCACTATAAGCTTGTAATGTCAATATTTTCAAGGATAATAAATAGAAGGTTTGACAATTAAAGCCAAACCTTCCTTGTTTTATTCGTTTTCTGCGAGCGCGTTCTCGACAGCTTCGATTTCGCTGTCGCTCTTTGCGCCGTAGCTGTTTATAAGATTCATAATCTTATCGACAATATCGGGCACCTTTTCGATAACGCCGTTGATTCCGTCGAGCACGCGGTTAACGGGGTCTTGGGGCGCTTGGTAGGTTGCGGGGTTGCCAAGCTCGATAACGCGTGCAACACCCTTTTCGACAGCGATAAATCCGAGCGGGGTCATAGTAACGCCCGCGCCGTTGCCGCCTGCAAAATAAGCCTTTCCGTCGGCACGCGGGTTTTTACCGCCGAATTCCGTGCCGCCCGAGGCAAAGCCGACAGCGACCTTCGAAAAGGGAATAAGCGTAACCTCGCCCAAGGCTATCGGCTCGCCGATAACCGTGTTGACATCGACAACCTCGCCGATTTTCGAAAGCGCCGATTCTATTATCTGTTTAAGCGGAATATCGTTTGTGTTGTTCATAAAAGCCTCCGTGTTTGGAAAGGATTATTCTTCCTCGGTGTTTTTGGGTTGCTCGGCTTCGGCAGAAAAATCTATCGCAACCTGCTCGCCCGACATTTGAAGCTCGGTTTTGGGAAGGTCGTCGATGCTTTCCAAGCCGAAGCAACGCAGGAACGCGTCGGTCGTGCCGAAAAGCGTGGGTCTGCCGGGGGCATCAAGCGTGCCGCGTTCGGCAACCAAACCTTTATCGACAAGCGATGCAACGATGGCCGAGCTGTCGACGCCGCGCACCATTTCGATAAACGAACGTGTAACGGGCTGGTTGTATGCGATTATCGCCAAAACCTCGAGCGAGGCTTTCGAAAGCGGGGGTGCTTTGCGTAGCTCCAACGCTTTTTTTACGTATTCGGCAACGTAAGCCTTCGTGCAAAGCTGATATGCGCTTTCGACGGTGATAAGCTGAATTCCGTTTTCGCGGTCATCGGCATATTTGTTTTTAAGTATCGTTGCCGCTTCGCGCAGACCCTCGGAATTCACGCCGAGTATTTCGCAAAGACGGTCAAACGCAACCGGCCCGCCGCAGGCAAACAGTATTGCCTCCAACGCCGCAGGAGTTTCGTGATTTATGTTCATGGGAAAACCTCCGGTTTTTTAGATAATAGATATCTTTTGCCCTTTTTTCAGTCGAGAGCGTCGGCGAGAGAAAGCTCAATATCCTCTCCGTTGCCTTCGACATCGATCAGCCCGTCGCGCACAAGCTCGAGCAGAGCCATAAAGACTGCCACCGCTTCGCTGCGGCTGCGGACTTGGATAAAAAGGTCGATAAAGGTGCAGGCGCGCTTGCTTTTGAGGTAGGACATTATCGCTTCCGATTTTTCCTCGACCGAATAATAGCGTTCCTCGATACGCTTAAACAGCTCGGGCTCGCCCTCGGTCTTGCGCAAGGCTACACGGTCGGCAATACGTGCGAACGCTTCTGTTAACAAATCTACCGCGTGATCGCGCGAGTAATCGCTTTTTTCGGGCTCGCTTGCGGGCTTTGTAAAGGTATCGAAATGCCCTGCGCTTTGCATTTTAAGGAATTCTGCCGCCGCCTTTGCACGCTGATGCTCCAAAAGTGCATCGACAAGGGGGGCGCGGGGGTCTTCGCTTTCCTCGGTGCGGGGAAGCAGCATTTTGCTTTTAATAAGCATAAGCTCTGCCGCCATAACGACGAATTCGCTCGTGACCTCCATATCCATTTGACGCATAGCATCGAGATAAGCGATATACTGATCGCATATTTCGGAAATGGGAATGTCGAAAATATCTATTTTGTGTTTGGAAATCAGGGCGAGCAATAAATCAAGAGGGCCTTCGTATTGCTCGACCTTTAAATTGAGTATTTCCATAAATCACCGTAAATATTAACTAAAAAAGATAGGGGGCAGCTTAAAAGAAAAGAGAAAGGATAGAATCGGATATGCTTATAAAGAAATTCATTATCAGTTCTCTGCCCGCGGTCACCGGCCAGAAGAAAAGGTCGGGGATAAAATCGAGCATCGGGACGTGTTCGAGCAGGATAAGTCCCAAAAAGATATAACGCGAGTAATATCTTATCTTCGAATATTTTGCCGCAAGGTTATGCGGAAGCAGGCATATAACGATATTCGAGCCGTCCAGCGGGGGCAGAGGGATAAGGTTGAAAAGCCCCAAGCCGATATTGACGACCATTGAATAATAGAACACGTTTATTACCGCCATTGCCGTGATTGCGGAAGCTTCGAAATACACGTACAAATTTAGCGCAAGCACGTAAAGCAGAGCCGAAACGAAGCCCAGAATGAAGTTCATCATCGGCCCCGAAATCGAGGTAAGCGCAAAATCGCGCCGCGGCTTTTTGAAATAGCGCGTGTTTATGGGCACGGGCTTCGCCCAGCCGAAGCCGACGAAAAGAAGCATAAGCGTGCCGTAAAAATCAAGGTGGTCCAAGGGGTTTAACGATAAACGCCCGTCCGCCTTCGCGGTGCTGTCGCCCAATTTATATGCGGTATATCCGTGCGCCCATTCGTGAAGAGTAAGCGCGGGGAGCAGTGCGATGACGTAGATGAAGAGGAAAAGAAGCTTTTCCCCAAAACTTCCGCCGCCGCTTAAAATGTTGAATAGCATTAAAAATCAGTCCTTATTTAAGCTTTATCATCGAAGCTTCCCACATTTCGGGTGCTTCGTAGCCCATCATAGTAACAACGGTTGCCGCAACGTTTGCAAGACCGTAGCTGCCGGAAATGCATTCGTACTTATCGGAATAGAAATTATCGTAAATATAGCAGGGAACGGGGTTTAAGGTGTGGCTTGTCTTTGCCTTTTTGCTTCCGTCCTTGTTGGTCTTTGCAAGGCCTGTCTTCTTGTCGATTTCGTACATTTCGTCGGCGTTGCCGTGGTCTGCGGTGATTATCGCAATACCCTTTACCTCGTCGATAGCCTTAAGGATTCTTGCGAGGCAGATATCGAGCGCTTCGACCGAAACTTTTGCCGCGATGAACGAGCCGGTGTGACCGACCATATCGCCGTTGGGGAAGTTAACACGAAGCGAATCGAATTTGCCGCTCTTTATCTTTTCGATAAGAATATCGGTAATTTCCGCACACTTCATCCAAGGACGCTGTTCGAAGGGAACTACGTCGGAGGGAACCTCGATATATTCTTCGAGCTCTTCCGAGAATTTGCCGCTTCTGTTGCCGTTCCAGAAGTAGGTAACGTGACCGTATTTCTGGGTTTCGGAGATAGCTAGCTGGGTAATACCCTTGTTTACAAGGAATTCGCCGAGAGTGTTGCTTATTTCGGGGGGAGAAACGAGGTATTTCGAGGGGATGTGCGCGTCGCCGTCGTATTCGAGCATACCTGCATATACCACCTTGGGAACGCGAACACGGTCGAATTTATCGAAATCCGAGCCTGCTTCGAAGGTTTTGCTTATTTCGATCGATCTATCGCCGCGGAAGTTGAAGAATACAACGCTGTCGCCGTCTTCAACGGTGCCGACGGGCTTGCCGTCACGTGCGATAACGAAGGGTGCAAGGTCTTGGTCGATTGCGCCTGTTTCGTTGCGGAGGGTGGTAATAGCCTCTTCAGCGGAAGCAAAAAGTCTGCCCTCGCCGAGAACGTGGGTCTTCCAGCCCTTTTCGACCATAGCCCAGTTTGCTTCGTATCTGTCCATGGTGATAACCATTCTGCCGCCGCCCGAAGCGATGCAAACGTCGAAATTATCGTCGCGGAGAGAGGAAAGGAATTCCTCGAAGGGAAGTACGTATTCAAGCGCGCTGGTTTCGCCGACGTCGCGGCCGTCGAGAAGGATGTGAACGCGTACCTTTTTAAGTCCTTCTTCCTTTGCGCGGATTATCATAGCCTTAAGGTGGTCGATATGCGAGTGAACGTTACCGTCCGAGAAAAGACCAAGGAAGTGAAGAGTAGAGTCCTTTGCGTTTGCAACGATTTCCTTCCAAGAAGCGTTTTCGAACATTCTGCCGGTTTCGATAGCTTCACTTACAAGCTTTGCACCCTGTGCGAACACCTGACCTGCGCCGAGTGCGTTGTGGCCAACCTCGGAGTTACCCATATCGTCATCCGAGGGGAGACCGACAGCGGTACCGTGAGCCTTTAAAGAAAAGCAGGGATATTTTTGTGCAAGCATATCGAGCGTGGGAGTGTCCGCCGCTTTAATCGCGTTGCCTTCCTCACGTGCGCATATACCTATGCCGTCCATAACAATAGTAACAATGGGGCGCTTTTCCGCGCCGAAAATTCCGTTAGACATAAGATTTTTACCCTTTCGGTTTCAAAAATATATTTTAACATTATAATTATACCAAAAATTGTTTCTTTTTCAATAGCTTTTTATTATTTTTTCTTTAATTATATATTTGACACAGCGCGAAATAGATGTTATAATAGCGTGAATTATTATGTTTTTGTATGAGGTAGGCTTTATGACAAGACGCGAATCGCGCGAGGTGGCAATAACTTTGCTTTTCGAACGCAGCTTTGATTACGAACGCACTCCCGAGCAGATTATGGAAGACGCGATGGAGGAGCGCGGACTGAAGATAAGCGAATTTGCAAGGCAGCTTTTTCTTGTTGCCGATGAAAATTTGGGCGATATAAACGAAAAGATAGCACGCTTTGCCGATAATTGGAGAATCGACCGTATCGACAGAGTTTCGATATCGGTGCTCCGTCTTGCCGCGTGCGAGATAGATTATTTCCCCGAAATTCCTATCGAAATAACGGTAAACGAGGCGCTTGAGCTTGCACGCCATTTCGGTGAGGAGGATTCTGTCGGCTTCATTAACGGCGTGCTCGGCAGATATGCAAAGGGAGTAGAAAAGCCCCTTGCTAAGAAGAAGCCGCTTTCGGCAGAGGTCGAAGAGGATTCGGAAGCGCTTATTAACCCCGAAGAGGTTTCGGAATGAACGGACAGACCGTCCGCACAATAACCGTCGAGCAGCTTAACACATATATAAAGGACTATTTAGGCACCTCGCCCCTGCTTAACAAGGTTGTGGTAAAGGGCGAAATGTCGAACGTGCGCGTTTACGGCGGAAGCGGACATATATATTTTACCTTGAAGGACGAAAATTCGGCAATCCCCGCAACGATGTTCGGCGGCGCAGGCAAGCTTAAATTCAAGCCCGAAAACGGTATGAAGGTGGTTTGCACGGGCAGGGTCGCGGTTTTCGTACGGGACGGACAATACCGCCTTTACGCCGAGGAAATGGAACCCGACGGAATCGGTTCATTATATATCGCGTTCGAGCAGTTAAAGGCAAAGCTTCAAAAGGAAGGTCTTTTTGCGCCCGAGCATAAAAAGAAGATTCCGAAAATACCCTTTTCGGTCGGCATAATCACCGCACCAGGCGGTGCGGCTGTTAGGGATATGATAAACGTTTCGCGCAGGCGTTTTCCTGCGGTAAGGCTTTATCTTTACCCGTCGCTCGTGCAGGGGTCCTCTGCGCCCGCACAGCTTATAAGCGCGCTTAAGAATTTGGATTCGAGCGGCAAGTGTGACGTTATTATTATCGGCAGAGGCGGCGGTAGTGCCGAGGATTTGTGGTGCTTTAACGACGAAGCGCTTGCGCACGCTGTTTATGAATGTAAAACCCCGATAATTTCTGCTGTCGGACACGAAACCGATTTTACGATATGTGATTTCGTTGCCGATTTGCGTGCACCGACACCGTCGGCGGCGGCGGAGCTTGCCGTTCCCGACGTGCGCGATTTAAAAAAGCAGTTTGCGAACGTTGAAAAGCGTATGCTTCAAACGCTTACGGCAAAAACCGATTTTTTGCGTCAAAGACTGCTTGCGCTTTCACAGCGCCCCGTGCTTCAAAGCCCGAAAAGCTATTTCGACGACAGAAGAATGGTTGTCGCGAGGAACGAAGAACGGCTATACAGTATTGTCGGCAACAAAATAGAACGCGAAAGAATGAAGCTTTTCGCGCAGAACGAAAAGCTTTTAAGCCTTAACCCGTTATCAATACTTGGGCGCGGCTTTTCGGTCGCCTTCGGCGAGGACGGCAAGGCGATAAAGAGTGTAAACGAATTGCCTGCCGGCACCGAATTCGAGCTTATGCTTGCCGACGGCAAGAAAAAAGCGGTAGCTAAATAAAAACAGATTAACAGAAGGAAAAATCGAAAGAAAAATGGGACGTATAATCAGGGCGATGACAAGAGATGGCTCGGCAAGAGCTATCCTTCTTGACGGACGCGATATAGTTGAGCGCGCGCGTCAGATACACAATACCACACCCGCCGCGACAGCGGCGCTGGGAAGAACGCTTATAGCAACCTCGCTCGCGAGCTCGATGCTCGGCGAGAAGGAGGACGTTATGACGGTGCGTTTTAAGGGCGACGGCTTGGGCGGAACGGTAGTGGTTACGGGCGATTGGTGCGGTAACGTGCGCGGATTTATTCAGAATCCGCAGGCGGATTTGCCGCTTCGTGCCGACGGCAAGCTCGACGTGGGCGGCTGTATCGGCAAGGGTGAGCTTTATATCCTGCGCGACGCGGGCGGAAGCGAGCCTTACGTTGGCGTTTCGAAGATACAAACCGGCGAGGTTGGCGACGATATCGCGTATTATTATGCGACGAGCGAGCAGATACCCACGGTTTGCGCGCTGGGCGTGCTTGTCGATAGGGACTATACCGTAAAAGAAGCGGGCGGCGCGCTGGTACAGCTTTTGCCGTTTGCCGATGAAGAGGTTGCCGAAAAATTGGAGCAGAACGCCGCAAAGATGCGCCCCGTAACAAAGACGCTTTCCGAGGGCAAGCTCGAGGACGTGCTTGACGAGGTATTCGAGGGTATCGAGTATGATATTTTCGACGAGATAGAGTGCGAATACAGATGCGCCTGCAGCCGCGAAAAGACCGATAACGCGCTTATTTCGCTTGGCACGAAGGAGCTTTTGGATATGATAGAAAACGGCGACGAGGTAACCGAGATGACTTGCAGCTTCTGCGATGCCGTTTATAAATACTCGAAGAGCGATTTGAAGCATTTATTAAAGATAATCGAGAAAAATAATGAAAACTAAAAAAACAGCGTTGATAACGGGCGGTGCGCGCGGTATCGGCGAGGAAATAAGCCGTGCGCTTTCGAAAGAGGGATATTACCTTTATATACATTGTAATCAAAGCGTGGAAGAAGCGCGCGAGCTTTGCGATTCTCTTGGCAACGCCGAATACGTTTGTGCCGATTTGAGTGACGCGCGCGCGGTCGATGCGCTTGCCGAACAGTGCAAAAATATAGACGTTCTTGTGAATAATGCGGGCGTTGCGCTTGTTTCGCCGTTCGATGCGGTTTCGGAGGAAACGGCGAGAAAAATGTACGAAATAAACCTTTTCGCGCCGATAAATTTAACAAGAAGGCTGTTGCCTGCGATGATAAGCCGAAAAAGCGGGGTTGTTATTAATATTTCATCGGTTTTCGGCGAAAGCGGCGGAAGCTGTGAGGTTGATTATTCGGCGGCGAAGGCGGCGATTATCGGCTTTACAAAGGCACTCGCAAAAGAGGTCGGCCCTGCGGGAATACGCGTTAACTGCGTCTGCCCCGGCGTTATCGATACCGATATGAACGACGACCTTACCTTCGAGGACGTTGACTCGCTTTGCGATGAAATTCCGCTCGGCAGAATGGGAAATGCGAGCGAGGTTGCCGAATGCGTTGCTTTTCTCGCTTCGGATAAGTCCAAATATATTACCGGCTCGGTGTTCGATGTTAATGGGGGCTGGAACGGGTAATAGGACACTTGGAGGTGCTTTTATGGATATTTACGACCGTATCGTCGATGAATTGTTCAAGAAAAAATCCTTGGCGGCGCTTATGTTTTTAATCGATGGCGGCAGGGAATTGGAGCTTGCTTTCGACGGCAGGGAATATTTTATTTCGCAAAGTGATTCTGCAAAATACGTTTCGCTGTGGCAGGGAAAAGAGGAGCAAAGCTTCGAAAGCACCTATGAGCTACTTTGCAACGCCGTTATAAACGGAAAAGCGCTTGCAGAGGTATGGGACGAGGTTGAATTGAAATTCTTGTTGTGACGAGAGGTAATTTATGAATCGTATTGCAAAATTTTATAAGGTTTCAAAAGAGCAGTTTGGCCGCGACGGTTACGAGAGCATAATTCTTCCGCGCCGCGCAACGGCAGGCTCGGCGGGGTACGATTTTATTGCGCCGTACGATTTCACTCTTGAATCGGGCGAGGAAATTATTATCGATACCGGCATCCGCGCGAAAATTGCGGAAGGCTGGGTTCTGGTAATATTGCCGCGCTCGGGCTCGGGCTTTAAATACGGTGTGCGCCTTGCAAACACCGCAGGGGTTATCGATTCCGATTACTTCAATGCCGACAACGAAGGACATATAAAAATAAAGCTCGTCGGCGGAAATAAAACCTATTCGGTAAAGGCGGGCGATGCGTTCGCGCAGGGAATATTTTTGCCCTACGGCATTACCGAGGACGATGAATGCACCGAGGAACGACACGGCGGGTTTGGGAGCACGGATCGCTGACGCTTTCCATTGAAATCCAAGGATTTCAATGGGTTTTGTGATGTCCGTACATTCGCATCAACCTTGTGCGCGACGCTAAAGCGTCTTGTCCAAGGTTGCGGACATCTAAGGTATAAAAATCGAAAATGTGATTTCCGATTTTTATGGCATTTTTATTGTATTTATATTAAAAAGTTTTGAAGAGAGCGCGAGAGTGGCTTTTTCAAAAGACACTTTCGCATAAACAGAAAAAATATATTAAGAGGGAAAAATGATTACAACAAAACAGAGAGCGTATTTGCGTTCGCTCGCAAACACAATAGAGCCGACAACTCAAATCGGCAAATTCGGCATAGGCGAAACGGTTATAGATACCGTAGAAAAGGCACTCGAGGCGCACGAGCTTATAAAGCTCACCATACTCGAAACCTGCCCCGAAACACCCAAGGAGGCTATGGTTTCGCTTTGCGAGGCGCTTGGTTGTGAGGCGGTACAGGTTATCGGCAGAAAGGTGGTTATTTACCGCCAATCGAGCAAGGCGGAAAACAGAAAAATCGTATTGCCGAGAAAGTAATGTAAAAAACGTAACGTTGGAAGACACTTCGTAAAGAAGCTGTCTTCCTTTTTATTGCTAATTTAAGCTACAATGCTTTGGGCAAGGGCTTTTTAAACAAAAACGCGTGCCTGCTTTTTGTTCAAAAAGCCGAAAAGATTTTTGCGGTGACGTTTCGGTTGACAATTTATACCGATTATTATATAATAAATCGTTAAGAAAAAACGGCGCGGGATGCAGATTCCGCGTATTGATTTGTTGGAGGATAAAAAATGACAGTTCTTAAGAGAATGCTTGCGTTATTGCTCGTTGCAACAATGATGTTTGCGTTTGTTGTCACTACTACTGTTACCGCTTCGGCGGCTACTCCTTTGGTGAATTTGTGTCAGACCGATTCTCAATGGAAGGCATATTATTACGGCGGAAGAACGCTTTCCGCAACAGGCTGCGGTATCTTCTCGCTCGTTAACGCGGTCGGTTATCTTACCGGCAAGCGTATGGACGTTGTTTCGGTTGCGTCGTGGGCATATTCTATCGGCGCATACGGTGCAAGCGGCACCTACCGTACCGCGCTTTATCCCAGAGTTCAGGCTAAATACGGCGGAACATACGGCTTTACCGTCGATTGCGGCAGCGGCAATACGGGTTATTGGTCCACTGCGGCAAACGCGACGCTTAAAAAGCACCTTGCGAACGGCGGCGTTGCAATAGGCCACGTTCCCGGTCATTTTATCGCACTTGTCGGTTACGATTACAGCACCAATAAATTCCACGTATATGACAGCGCACCCAGCAGCGCAAGAGGCACCGCCTCCAACCGCGGCAACGTTTGGGTTACACAGTCAAGACTTTCCACAGGTAAGCTCGACCTCGACTGGTTCTGCCTTATTTCGGCAACCGGCAAGCCTGCGGCATCGCAGCCCTCGGTTGTTTGGACCTCCGGCAACTATGAGCTTTTGGGTGTTAAATACCTTCGTGATTCGGCTTCTACCAATTCGGGTACTCTCGTAAACATTCCCAAGGGCGAGGTTATGCAGGTTTACGAGGTAGTAAACTCCAAGTTCGGCCGCACTCAGTACGGCGACTATAAGGGCTACATCCTTCTCGACGAGGATACCAAGCGCATCGGCAACGTCGAAAACGGTGCGACGGTTATCACCAGCTCCGACGTAAGACCCTTAAACGGTGGCTACACCGCTACTTGGGCAGATATTAAGGGCGCGGCAGGTTATCAGTTCAAAATAGTTGAGCTTGCGGGCGAGCCCGACCCCGGAAACGAAAACGAAGCGGTGAACGGCAAGGTTATTTACGACCAAACGAGCTTTATGAATCAGACGGTTTCTTACGAAATCCCCGCAAGCAAGCTCACCAACGGCAAGTATTTGAAAATTGCTGTCCGCACGATGTTCCCCAACAATATAAGCTATTGGACAATTAAATACGTAACCTGCTCCGAGCTTCCCTTTACCGATGTTGCGATGGATTCGTGGTTTTACGATGAGGTTCTTTATTCCTACAAAAAGGGCTACATAGAAGGCGTTACCGACAACACCTTCGACCCCAACGGCGAAGCTACCCGCGCGCAGATGGCGATGTTTATGTACCGCCTTGCGGGCGAGCCTGCGCACAACAATACCGCGCTTCCCTTTGCCGATGTTTCCGAAAACGCTTGGTATAAGGATGCGCTTATCTGGTGCTACGAAAACGGCATTATCGTAAAGGATGCAAACTTTAATCCTTCTGCACCCGTTACGCGTGAGGTTTCCTCGGTATTCTTCTACCGCCTTGCGAAGGCTTTGGGCGAGGATACTTCCGTAAACGATTTTTACAGCCTTCTTTATTTCGAGGATTCGGCTGAAATCAACGAATATTACTACGAGGAAATGGCTTGGGCGGTCGAAAAGAGTCTGCTTCAGGGCTACGATAACAAGCTCACCCCCAAGGCAAACCTTACCAGAGCGCAGGTTGCAACGCTTATGTATAACTTCGAAAGCTATATTCACGCAGAAGCATCCACTCCCGAAAACGGCGATACCCCTGTGGGCTGATAAAACGTATATCAACATAAAAAATCCCAACAGATATAAATGTCTGTTGGGATTTTTCGTCATTATAATCGGGTTTTAAAACGCTTTTTATTCACCCAAGAAGCCTTCGAGGATTTTTTCCTCGGCTTCTTCCTCGGTTAAACCGAGCGTCATAAGCTTAATTAATTGGTCGCCCGCGATTCTGCCGATAGCCGCTTCGTGAATAAGGTTAGCTTCGGGGTGTTCTGCCGCAACGGCGGGAACAGAGCTTATGGTTGCCTTGCCCATAAGAATCGAATCGCAACGGATATGCCCGAAGCATTTCGCCTTGCCGGTTACGCAGGGGCGGAAGACCTGCTTCGATTCGTCCTGACCGACCGAGCGCGAAATAATTCTGCCGTTTGCGTTTTCGCCGTCTAATATAAGGTCCATATCCGATTCGGCATATTGCTTGCCGTGGGTGAGTAGCTTTTCGTTTATAACGGCGTTTGCGTCCTTTGCGAGCACGATTTTCGTTTTGCGGTAGGTTGAATCGATACCGCGTATCTGCGTCGTGTCCATTTGAATGGTCGAGCCTTCGCCGACGTATGCCACCGTTTCGGGATTCATAACGCGTTCGCCGTTTCCGTCGCCGTCGCCGTAATGGCGTTCGGCATAGCGTACGACCGAATTTTTGCCGATATAGAAGGTGTGAACACCGTCGTGGCGCGATTCGCTGTCGCCGCAGTTGTGAATGCCGCAGCCTGCCATAATGGTAATATCGCAATTATCGCCGATAAAGAAATCGTTGTAAACCGTTTCGGTGTAGCCCGAGTCGGTAATAATAACGGGAATGTGCAGGGTTTCGCCCTTTGTGCCGCTTTTAACGTTTATATCGATACCCGCTTTATCGGTTTTGTTGTCGATACGGATGCTTTCGGTGGAAAATCTGCCCGCCGAGCCGCCGTTTTTGCGGATATTGTATGCCCCGTTGGGGATAGAATCCATAAGGGCAATTTCTTTTAACAAAGTGAAATCAAGCTTGTCCATATCAGTTGCCCTTTCTCATATATTCACAGCCGTAGTTGATATCGCCCGCGATAAGCTTGGGGAAAATATCGTCACGCGTGCCGTACTGCGCGATTTTGCCGCCCGAAAGCACGCATATTTCATCGGCAAGCGAGATAATGCGCTCTTGGTGCGATATTATTATAATCGTCGCGTCGCTTTCCTTGTGCAGCTCGCGGAAGGTTTCGGTCAGCTTCGCGAACGACCAAAGGTCGATGCCCGCTTCGGGCTCGTCGAATATCATAAGCCCGCTTCCGCGTGCGAGAATGGTTGCGATTTCTATTCTTTTTACCTCGCCGCCCGAAAGCGATGCGTCCACCTCGCGGTCGACGTAGTCTGCGGCGCAAAGACCTACCTTGTTAAGGTAGTTACAGCAGTCCAAACGCGTTAGCTTTCTGCCGCCCGCGGCGATTTGCAAAAGCGCCTTTACCGTCATACCCGTAAAGCGCGGGGGCTGTTGGAAGCCGTAGCTTATGCCCGCGTGGGCGCGTTCGGTTATCGACATATTCGTTATATCCAGCCCGTTCCAGATAATATTGCCGCCTGTCGGCTGAACGATACCCGAAATAGCCTTTGCGAGCGTCGTTTTGCCGCCGCCGTTGGGACCGGTAAGCACCAAAAATCTGCCGTTTTCTATATTAAGGTCGATATTTTTAAGTATATCTATTCTTTCCGCGCCGTCGTTGGCGGAAAAGCAAAGGTTTTTAATTTCTAACATTTTTTCGCTCCTTTCCTTTGAGCTTTATTAATAATAACATATATCAACAAAACATTCAAGAGGAAACATAAAAATAACAGAGCGAAGAGAAATCGTATTGAGGCTCTGCCTCAAACTCCGCATAAGAAACTTTCTTTCAAAAAGAAAGTTTCTTATGTATCTTCAAAGAAATTAATAATAAAAAAATCAATATTAAAGTTTTTGAAAAAAGAGTTTGAGAGAAAAACTTTTTACAAAAAGTTTTTCTCTCAATTCAATCCTAACGTATATCCTTTTTGCCGTACCTGTAAAACGCGAGCGCGATGCAGGCAAGCGTTACCGCCGCGCCGATTGCAAGCTTGGTTAAATCGATTGCGCTTTCCGAAACGATGTAGGCGCAGTCGGCATAGCCGTAGGGTGTAATGTATTTTAAAAACTCAACGCTTTCGGTGAGGTTGGCGATAATGTTTATAAAATAGAACAGCGCGGAAATGCCTATTCCGATACCGATTCCGCCCTTGCGCGCGAACGCCGATACCGCAAAGCATACGGAGGATATTTCTATAAGCATAAAAAGCTGTGCGAGGAAGATAAGAAGCATCGTTTTCGTATCGGGATTTTCGCCAATGATTACGGTGGCAATCGCGGTTACCGCCGCCGAAGCCGAAACGAAAATAAGAAGCTGGGCGATGATTGACAGAAGCTTTTCGCAAGCCACGCGCGAACGGGTTATCGGGTGGGAAAGCAAAAATTCCGCCGTGCCGTTCTTTTCTTCCTTGTAAAGCACCGAAACGCCTATTAACGCGGCGAAAATACCGCCGCCCATCCCAAGCGTGTTGCCGCATTCGGTGCCGAAAAAGCCTAAAAATTCACCAAAATTAAGCTGGTCCATACCGAACGCTTCCGAAAACGAGCCCATTTGCGAAAACATTTCACTTAATTCGTTCATCTGCGATTTCATTTCGGGGTAGATAAGCACCGATATTCCGAGCATAAACGAAACGGCGAGCGACCAGATAATATATTGCCATTTGTTCACGCGCATTTCGTGCAGAAACAGCGTCATATTATTCGCCCTCCTTTGAATAATAGTGCAAAAATACCTCGTCGGGGTCTGGGTCGGTAATGCTTATATCGTCGAACGTTAGCTTTGCAAGCTCGTTTATAAGCGCTTGCGCGCTTCCGCTGTAAAGGAAGTTTGCTGTGTCGTTTTCGTGTTTAATATCGCGCACGCCTGCGATTTGCGGTGCCGAAGCAACTCCGCGCAAATAAACGCGCTTAACCCCCGTGTGGCTTAAATTGTTAACGCTTTCGGTAACCAACAGCTCGCCGTTGCGTATTATTGCGGCGTTTTTGCAATATCTTCCGATTTCCGAAAGTATGTGCGAGGAAAGGAAAACGGTTGCCCCCTCGCGGTTGCGCTCGGTTAAAATATCGTAAAATTCGCGTTGCATTAAGGGGTCGAGCCCGCTTGTCGGCTCGTCGAGAATATAAAGCTTCGGCTTGTGCTGAAGCGCGCAGACAATGCCCGCCTTTTTGCGGTTGCCGAGCGAAAGCTCGCCCACCTTGCGGTTTATATCCAATTCAAGCCGTTCGCAAAGCATTTTTGCCTCGGCTTCGCAATCGCGGTTTCGCAAATTCGCCGAAAGCTTTATCATATCGCGCACGCGCATTCCGTTGTAAAACGCAGTTTCGGACGGCAGATAGCCGACATCCGCAAGGATTTCGGTGCGGTGCTTTAAAATATCCCTGCCGAAAATCTGTGCGTTGCCGCCGCTTGGTGCAATAAATCCCAAAAGCGTGCGTATTGTGGTGCTTTTGCCCGCGCCGTTCGGACCGATAAAGCCGAAAAAGTCGCCTTCGTTAACGCAAAGGTCAAGCTCCTTTATGCCGCAGACCTTGCCGTAATATTTAGTAAGCCGTTCGGTTTTTATGGCAAACACGGTTTCACCTCATTTAACAAATGTGTTAAATATATTATACAACATCAAGCGTTTTTTGTCAACAGAAAAAGCAGGAGCAAGGGCTTATCCCTTGCTCCCGTAATGCTTAAAACGCTTTGAGTGTACGTTCGATGTCGTCGCCTGTCATATAGCTGTTTTGCATAAGCGTGTCGACAAGCGCATCGATTGCTTTTTTGTTTTGGGTGATAATTTCGATAACCTTTTTCATTTCCTCGGAAAGGAGCGAGTTGACCTTCGCGCGGACCTCGCTCGAAAGCTCGCCGTTCAAAGCCGCCTCCTGACCGATAACCGAAATTCCGAAGGGGTCGTCCATACCGTAGGAGCATATCATCGCCTGAGCGACGCGCGTCGCGTTTTCAAGGTCGCTGCTTGCACCGGTGGTTATGCCGTCCTCGGGTCCGTAATAAACGATTTCCGCTGCTCTGCCCGCAAGCGAAACGCGAATACGGTTAATAAGGTCCTTTTTGGTATAGGTGCCCTTGTTTTCGTTGTCGCCGTGCTGCATATAGCCGCCGTGGTTGCCGCGCGCGACGATGGTAAGATATGCGGGGGTTTCGCCGCCGTGCCAGCAAAGGAATGCGTGGCCCGCTTCGTGGCGCGCTGTGCGTTCGAGGTAGGCGGGGTCCCATTCCTTCTTTTCGCCGCTGTTGAACGATTCGAATGCTTCGCCCAATATTTCATCGGTGACCTTGCTTTCGCCCTTGATAAGGGTGGTGCGGAGCGCAAGCTCAAGCACGTTTTCGAGCAGCGCAAGGCTCATACCGACCGAACGGAGCGCGATGCTATCTATGCATTCCTCGCTTATATCGAAGCGTTCCTTGCCCTTGGTCTTTAAAAGCAGATAACGCTTTCTGTCTGCCTTGCCGGGAAGCCCGATATAAAGCCTGCGGTCGAAACGGCGCATAAGCGCACCGTCCAAGCTTTTGGGACTGCCGGGGGTAACGTCGAAATTGGTTGCGGCAAGCACGAATACAGGGCGGGAGTTATCCTTTTTAAAGCCGTCCATTTCGGTAAGAAGCGCGGTAAGCACCGCTTCGCTTCCTCCGCCGTAGCCCGTGCGTTCCTTTGCGATAGCGTCAATTTCGTCGATAAATATAATGGTGGGCGCGTATTTTCTCGCGGTGCGGAAGAGCTTGTGAATACGTTCGCTTCCGTCGCCCTGACCGTTGGACATAAGCTTGTTGCCTTCGACGTTTATAAATGTCGAATTGCTTGCGCTTGCCATAGCCTTTGCGAGCAACGTTTTACCCGTACCGGGAGGGCCGTAAAGAAGCACGCCCTTCGGGGTGCTTACACCCGTGCCGAGATATTTTTTCGGGTCTTTAAGGTAATCTACAAAATATTTAAGCTCGCTTTGTGCCTCGGGCGCGCCGATAACGTCATCGAAGCTTACGTTCGGCTTCGACATATTGCCGAGAATTTCGTCGCTGTCTTCGGGGTCGAGCGCAACGGCAAGCTTAAAATCGAACAGACGGATATCGGCGCATTTGCCGTCATCAGAAAGCATTTGCGCGGTTTCATAGGTTACAAGCTTGTTTGCACGCGCCAACTCGTTCATGCTTTGCTGTTGGTGAAGCTTTATGCAAAGCGATTCTATTTCTTGTGCGAATACATCGTTTTTGGAAGAGCCGTTAATAATGCCCTTTACGCCCTTTCGCATAAACGAAACAATTTCTTCGCGGTCGAAATCGCGCTCGCCCGTTTCGATAAAGTATATCGGAACGCCGTTGTGGTTTTCGATAGCGTAATAGAAGAAATCGCGCGCTTCGGAGGCGTCGTCTTCGATATTAAGGTAGTTTTCGTCGTGCTTTCTGCCGTGGTTAATATCGATAATAATTGCCTTTATATCGTGGTTTTTAAAGCACATTTTCGCGCTTTCGGTGTTGTCGCAGTGATTGATTATGCACTTTTGCGCTTTGCCTACGTATTTTTCGGCAACGTCGGAAGCAGAGAAAAGAAGAAGCTCGGGGGTGGATAGCGGAACGAAGAGCTTGCGTATTTCCTCGTTATTTTCGGGAAGAGTGACGCCGATTTTTATTTTTTCGATATCCTTAATTTCGGAATCGGTAAGCTTAGAGGAGGTAAGGCGCAAAAGCTCGTAAAGCTCGTTATCGAAAAAGCTCTTTGCGCGTCCGGTTATCGTTCTTGCGTCGACGCTGCCGCCCTCCGAGAATAAAAGCGCGGTATAGACCGAATCCTCGATTTCGGTGGTTATGCCGAATTTTTTGCCGAATACGCCGCAGTGCTTAAGTATCTGCGACTTTGCAATATCGTGAAGTATGTGTGCGAACATGTGGTTGAACATAACCACGTTGCCCTGAGCAAAACGCGAGCAGAGCGCGGCGGGGAAGTAGGGCTCGTTCGTTGCGGGATTAACGTCCTTTTGAATCGCTTTAAGAATAACCTTGCGCGAAACAGCGGAAAAATCGCCGTTTTCGGCATCGTCGTAAAACTGCTTGCCCGCGTTGGTGGTGAATATCAAATAGGTGTCCTTGAAGGAAACCAGCGTGTTGGTTTTTGCGTCCACAAGCGTGCCCGCGTCGAGAATCTGATAAAAGAGGAACAGCGCGACAGCGTGCGCCTTTTCTATCTCGTCGAAGAGGATAACGCATTTCGGATGGTCCATAACGTATTTCGTAAGAACGCCGCTTTGGCTGTCCTTGTAAACCTGATCCGAGCCCGCAAGACGGATATTCGCTTCCTTATCTGCAAATTCCGACATATCTAAACGCTTGAAGGGAAGCCCCGATTCCTTCGCGAATGCTTCGGCAAGCGAAGTCTTACCCACACCGGGAGGGCCTGCGAAAAGGAAGGTTGCGCGCGGCTTTACACGCTCGGTCGCCGTCATCGCAAGCAATTCCGCCTGAAAATAGCCCGAGGTGGTAACGTTTATCGCGTTTGCCTGACCGAGCACCTTCGAGGAAAGCACGTCCTGAATACGCTTTACCTCTGCGGTAAGCTTTTCTATTTCGCCCTTGGGGATAGTGTCGAAGGCATTGCTGTTTCGGTTTTTCTGCGCCGCTTCTTCGTTCAAAATACGCTGTGTCGAGGGGGTCATAGGTCTGTCGGCAGGCGATTCGTCGAAAACGATAGGCGTTTTCGGGGGGACAACGCCGTTTGCGACAATAGGTCTGTCCTCGGGCGCGGAAGTGCCTTGCGGATTTTCCTTAACGCACTTCGAAAGCAGTAAGCGAAGCTTCGCGCAGGGCTTTGAAAGTATGCAATACGCAAGCACCGAGGGGGTTAATTCGGTAAGATTATTTTCGGAAGAGAATGCAATAGCGGCGGTAATCGAATTCCGCATAAATACGTCTTCCATAAGCTCGTTTTTATCGTTGAGCACGTCCTCGAGCATAACGTTTTTCAGGGATTTAAGGTCAAGATTACTGCTTGTAAGAAGCTCGGCAACGGGGTTAAATGCCATAGTGTCGCGGACAGATACCGTTCCGTCGAGCACGTTTACAAGCGTAACGAAAAAACGCTCTGCCGTAAAGGGGGCGTTGTTCTTTTCGCCTATTCTTTTCGAATGGTCGATAAGCTCTTGAAGTAGGGGAGTATATTCCATATTTGCCATATCTGCACTCCTTAGGTGATGTTAGCCAAGGCGTTGCAATACCTTGGCTAAGCTTAATTATACTACCGAAAACCCCTTCTGTCAACAAAATTCGACTTGTTGACATTTATCCGAACATGGTTTATAATTTAATTACAGAAAAAAACAGAGGCATTAAAAATGATAAAGACATACACGACCCTGCTTATCGATATGTATGGGGTAATATTAAACGAATCGAAGGGCAGATTGCTCGATTACTCGCGCGATAATCTTACCAAAGAGGAATACGAACGTGTCGAAAAGCTCATTTACGATCAGCGCCTTTTCGATAAGGCGGGCTTGGGCGAAATAAACGCGCGCGAATTTATGAATATGCTCGGGTATAGCGATTGGGAATACCATTCCAAGCGTTATATCGATAACTATTTAACGCTCGATAGCGGCTTTATCGATTTTGCCGAGAGGGTAAAGGATAAATACGAGCTTGTTTTGCTTTCGAACGACGTTAGCGAATGGAGCAGTTATATATGCGAAAAATTCGGCTTGAACAAATATTTCAAGCATAAAACGGTTAGCGCGGAGGTAAAATGCCGCAAGCCGAGCCTTGAAATTTACGACCTAACGCTCGATAAGATAAACCGTTCGCCCTATGAATGTATGTTTATCGATAACAACGCGCAAAACCTTGTTGCCGCAGAGGAGGTTGGCATTTCCCCGATACTTTTTAACCGCGATAACGAGCATTATTACGGTATGACGGTTTACAGCTTTAGCGAGCTTTACGATATGATAGGCTGAGTGTTTTTGCTTTTTAAAACGTATAATATAACGATATGCTTAACAGGAGGATCTAAAATGAAAAGGTCGGTTACTTTATTCGTTGCGATTTCTATGCTTTTAACGCTCGTCTCCTGCGGCAACTCGCACAGCGAGATATCGGATTATCCCGAAACATCATATACCATAACCTCCGAACCCAACGGGGACAATAAGGACGAGGGCGGGGACAGCAAACCGCCTGCCGACGGCGAAATTCAAGAGCTTGCCGTGCGCGTGGTCGGAATACACGAAAATTATATCGACGCAGACCCGATTTACAAGTTGGACACCGAAAAATTCGGACGCGTAAGATTGAATATCGAATATCCAAACGAGCTTTTGCCAGAACGGGTAACTCTTGAAAGTACGTTGAACATAAAATATCGCGGCAAAATAAAGCCCGCCGCGGGCGATGCGCTTGCGGAGATAAACCAAATAAGCGCAATCGAATATCACGGCTCACAGCCCGAGCCGAAGAGCTCTTCGTTTTTGGCGACGGTGACCGAGCAGGGCGTTATGCCGCTGAACGGCGAATGGGAGGCGCAGTATAACTACGCTTTTCCGATAGCAAAGGGCGAAAATGGCTTTAAAATCGGCGACCTTGTACGCGTTACCTATTCGGGCATGGTGCTCGAAACCGACCCGCCGCAGCTTTCTAACGTCACATCGGTCGAGCTTGTCGATAAATCATCGCTCGACAGGGTTGCGCTCTTTAACGACGGCAAGGCAGAGGAGGGCTTTGGCTGTACGCCCTATACGCAAACTTGGCAGGATGGTTGGGTGTTCAGCGACGGCGCAAGATGGCGCGATATACTTGCGTTTGGCAGGGAGGATATTCCCGCCGTATATGTAAAGGACTGTGTTACGCTTTATTTTTCGGAGGAACATAACAATACAAGCACAGGTATGCTTATTTTAAAAGCGGGTACGAAGCTCGACGGCAGCGAAGAACTTCCCGAATTCGGCAGCTGCGAGCCCAATCGGCTGAACGAGCTCGAAGCAGGCGTTTATTACGTTGTTATACAGATTTCGTGGCACGGCGAATTTATCGAATCCGAAGCTCTTTACCCGCGCGATGCGTTCGAAACCGATGAAGAATATTACAAAATGAACGAGAAAGCGTTCGAGCGCGGCTGCAGCGAGTATATCTTCAGGCTTGTGGTTTAAAGGACATCGCTTTTTAAAAAGTAAAATATGAAAAACCGCCGAGGGAAACAATACCCTCGGCGGTGCTTTTTTTGGATTCCGGCGGCAAAACATCAACCGTTAACCATTATCTTTTATATTTTATCTTTGAAACCAACCCTATATCGTTTCCATCCAATTCGAAATATAGGGAGTAAGAATATTATACCCCTTCGAATTCGGGTGCACCGTATCGGGCAGGCATTCGGCGGTATGGGTTTTAAGAAGGTATTTGTTAAGGTTTTCGTCGAAATAAAGGTCGAGATAGGGGATTTCCCATTTGTCGCATATCTTTTTCGAAAGTGCGAAATATTCGCTCATATCGCTCATTCTGCCGAACTGCGAAGCCGGCATTTGAAAGGTGACGATAAATCCGAATATCGCGCCCTTGTAGTTCTCCTTCGCGTATTTAAAGGTGGCTTCCAAGCCCCCTGCGAAGCTGTTCATATCAAAAGGACCTTCAAAACCGTCGGACATAACACCAACGGGCGCAGAATCCCAAGCGTCGTTTCCGCCGCCTTCGATAATGCAGTAATCGTATTTATTGCCTTTTTCTGCGATAAGCTGATTAATAACCGTATTTTCGCCGCGGCAGAGCGACATAGAAGCACCGCCCTTACTGCGGTTAAGCCCTGTCATACCCTTTTCTGCCATAATTCTTCCCGCCCAACCGGGGGTGTTGCCGTATGTGGGGTCGTTCCATTCACAGACCGCTTCGCAAAGCGAATCGCCGACAAAAATAACCGATTTGCCCTGAAGTTTCATAAAAAGCTCTTCCTTTTTATTTGTTTTTGTTCTCGATATAGCCGCTCATCGCGTATTTTTCCATATTAAGCGCGGCGGCAAGCTCGCCGAATAAAAGGTCCTCGGCGCGTTTAAGATAGCGTTCGTCAACAGCCGAAAGCTTTTTCTTTTTATCTATAAGAATTTCTCGCTTTGCGCGGATAGAAACCGAAAGCTTTATAAGCTCGGCGCAATCGTGAAGCTTTATAATCTTATCGTAGCGTTCCGAAAGCTCGCGCGGGGAAGCGGGCGGACATTCGACGGGCATTACGTTTTTATAACCGTCGATAAGCGCGTTCGCCTCGTCGCACGAAATTATCGGGCGCATAAACACCGCCTCGTTATCCGCGGGGGTGAAAATCATACAGCTTTGGTAAAGCGGTTGGAGCTTGTAGCAGGGGCGAAGCACGCCCAAAAACTCCTTTTCGACAATGTCTTCAACACGGCAAACTCCGGTTTCGCCGTATATAATCAAATCGCCGATTGAGAATCTCATGGAAAATACCTCGTAAGGGGTGGGGGTGTGCCCTGCGCTTGCGCGCAGAGTCGCGGAAAATGAGGAGTTTACCTCATTATGTAAACATTATAACACAAAGTTCACAATTTAGCAAGAATTATTTTGCTTGATTAACGCGATTTTTCGGTAAAAGGCTATCTGTTTATGGGAGTATAGCCGTTTTCGTCGATGATTTTTTGCCCCACGGGCGAGAGGATGAAATCTACAAGCTTTTCGATATTTTCGTTTTTATTGTCCTTGCGGTAAACGGCGTAAAAATTGTAAATTATCGGGTAACTGCCGTTCGCGATATTTTCCTCGGTAGGGGCAATACCGTCGACAGAAAGAAGCTTTATTCCGCTGTTTGCAACCATTCCTTCGACGTAAAAACGGAACGAAAATCCGATAGCTCCGCCGAAAACGCCGAGCGGATTCTTCTTTATCTCGCGGCCGCCCATAAAGTTAAGCATAACCGTTTGGCTTCCGCTTCCCTCGGGGCGGTCAAGCGGGTTTATCGGTCGGTTTGCTCCGCCAACCGAATTCCAATTCGTTATTTCGCCCGCGTAAATCTGCTTTATCTGCTCAACGGTAAGGTTATCGACAGGGTTGCTTTCGTTCACGAAAAAAACAAACGCCTCGTACCCGATAGGGACGTAAACCAGCTCGACGTCTTTCTGCTCGGCGTACTGCTTTTGCTGCTCCGAGGGCGCGGCGCAAAGGATAATATCCACGTCACCGTCGACAACGCCTTTATATGCCTTTGCCGTGTCGGTAAAGCGTATTTTGCTGTTTTCGGTGTATTGCGTTCCGTCGAAATCGACCGCGCTTTCGGGGTAAACCGAATTCACTATCGCCGAATATACGGGGACGAGCGCCGCCGCGCCGTCGATTTTTGGAATCTCGCCGCTTAATTCAAGCTCGGATTCAACGGGTGTGAATTGCGCGTTTTTATCGAAGGGAAGATAACGCTCGGGCTCGATATAACGCGTTTCGAAATTAATGCCGCAGCGTTGTGTAAAAAGCGCATAAACGCCGCCGTTCAGGCACAAAAACACCGCCGCGATGAGGAAAAGTATTAAAATCTGTCTTACCGTTCTCATTTTACCACAGCTCCTTCGAAACAAAATGAATTATCGAGGAGTTGCCGTAGGCATAAACGGCGTAAACCGCGTGTGCGATCGTTAGCAAAACGCCAAGCGCGACGATTGTATAAAGCAGAGTTAAAAAGGTTTTTGTTTTCATTATTACATGTGAATTACCGCATCCTGCGCGATGTGGATGATTATGGCGATGAAGATGGCAAAAACGACCGTAACGCCCAGCACTATCGACGATGCAATAAGGTTTCCGCGCCAAATATTGCGCCTTTTTGTGCCCTTCTCGGATTTAACAAACATTACAATGCTATCGATAAACCACGCAAGAAGCGCAAACGGCGCGACGATAATTGAGATAGCCATAATGATTTGTAAAAGAGAGAAAATCGCGTTGATAATTCCGTATAAAATAGGATAATCGGTAGTCATATTAAGTACCTCCTTGCGGAAATTGTAGCATAGGTTTGTGAATAAATCAAGAATGGCGGGTAAAATCAACTAACCGTTTAGTCTTTAAAAAAGGGGACAGAGCTTAAAAATTCTCTGTCCCTCTTTATAAACGTTTTCTTGTTTTTGTGATATGCCTCGCATTGCGCGCCCGAAGGGCATAAACGCATCAAAGATATATCGCACGCTTTTGCGTATATCGCAAATCTCGCAGAGATTTATATCGCCGAGTTGTGTCCTTCGGAACAGAACACGACTATACAGTTGCGAGAATTTTCTGCTGAAATACCTCGCGTATTATTGTGTGTCCCTCTGCGCTCGGGTGCATACCGTCGATGCCGAGCAGGTTGCCCATGCTGTCCTTGAAAACAGAGCGCAGGTCGAGTATTTTGCAGTTTGCAAGCTTTGCTACCTTTTCGGCGAGCTTAGAATAATATTCCTGCCAACGCGAAATGCGGTTAATATCACCCATCCAGCGCAAAACGTTATCGTAATTCAATCCGCGCGTTACCCAATTCATAAAACGCTCGGAATCGATAGGGACAAGCGTGCAGATAGCAACCTCTGCTCCCTTACTGCGCGCGTAATCGACAAGCTTTAGGTAGGTTTCGGTAAAATGCTCCTCGGGGGTGTTGGGGAAAAATTCTCCGTTCGGGTCGTCCGCCACCGCCGCCCAGTTGTAGTTGCAGTCGTTTCCGCCGTATTCAAGAATAACAAAAGTGTCCTTGTCGCAATCCTCGAGCGTCGATTTCATAATTTCAAAGCCTTCGTCAACCGTCGCGCCCATTTTGCAGTTGTTCTCGACCTCGATACCGTTTTCCAAAAGCTTTTCATAGCGATAACCGAACAGCTTATAACGCTTAAGCTCTTCGTTATACATTACGCCCTTTAAAATCGAATCGCCGTATATCTTGATTTTTTTCATAATCGCATTTTCCTTCCGTTTTTGAAAAAAGCAAGCGTTTGCATTATAGCAACCCCGCGACAAGTCTGCCGCGCGTTGTGACGAGTTGCGCCCCGGCGAGAGGTTACGCCCGTACCGCGACAAGTCTGGCGCGCGTTGTGACGAGTTCCGCCCCGCGAGAGGTGATGCCCGTACCGCGACAAGTCTGCCGCGCGTTGTGACGAGTTCCGTCTCGCCGAGAGATGATACCCGTACCGCGACAAGTCTGCCGCGCCGTGCATGCATTTACTATACCCCCAAGCGGGCAAAAAGTCCACCTACACACGCGTGCGCGCGCTCGACTGCGCGGGGTGTACGCGGTAGAGAGAATTTTCTACTGCTCTACCGACAGTAGAAAAGACTGTGTTTGCAAGGGTTTTCGGGGTTGACAAGCAGGAAAAGGTGTGGTATTATAAAAGAAAAAGGAAGGGAACGCGGAATGGACGATTATAAAAGAATTATCGCAAACAACATAACCGAGCTTCGCAAGGCGGTGCCATATACCCAAGCCGAGCTTGCCGAAAAGCTTAATTATTCCGACAAAGCCGTTTCGAAATGGGAACGCGGCGAATCGATTCCCGACGTTATCGTGCTTAAACAGATAGCCGACCTTTTTGGTGTGACGGTCGATTACCTTTTAGAAGAAGTCCACCCCCTAAGCGCGACGATGCAAAGCGTCCCCAAGCAGTTAAAAATAAACCGATTGCTTGTTACGGGGCTTTCCTGTATGCTAACCTTTCTTATCGCGACGGTTTTGTTCGTATCGCTTGCGCTGGCAACCGATATTCAACGTCTTTGGCTCGCTTACGTTTATTGCGTGCCTGTTTGCGCGGTAATATTAATAGTATTTAACTCGATTTGGGGCAGAAAAAAGCTGAATTATCTTTTTATCACCGTGCTTATGTGGGGAATACTCGCAAGCGTTTATCTTACAATCGGTGATTATTCGAGCTGGCTTATATTCGTTATCGGCATACCCGGTCAGGTTATAATTTTGCTTTGGTCGGGAATGAAGGCGAAGATTTTTAAGAGAGCGAAAAGTAAATAAAAAAAGACTGCTGCGGCAGTCTTTTTTTAGATTAAATAAGAGATTGTACAGTATGTAGAAAGCGGCAATAAAATCGAAGGTTTGTAGGCACCCTTTACATAAGGGAGGCCACAAACCCGACAGACTGAAAGACAGCATAAATAAAAATTGACACACAATAAAAAAACAAAAACTTTTAGTTTTTGGGGTCCTTAATTCCCCCTAAAAAGCAAAAGCTCGCAAAATGCGAGCTTTTTAAATTGTTTTTATACCTTGGAACGCCGAGCGTTGGGATAAGACACGAAGTATCGCGTACGAACGCTCTGCGAACGAACGGCGTTCACAAAAACCTATCGAAAACAAGTGTTATCAATGGAAAGCGAAGCGCACTATCTTACAGACCGAAACGCATTTTATAAGAGGTTACGGTGTTTTGCATAAGTATCGCGATGGTCATAGGTCCGACACCGCCGGGGACGGGGGTGATATAGGAAGCCTTTTCTGCGCAGGATTCGAAATCGAGGTCGCCCACGAGCTTATCGCCCACGCGGTTTATGCCGACGTCGATAAGCACCGCGCCTTCTTTAACCATATCGCCGGTTATCATTTGCGGCTTGCCGACCGCCGCGATAAGAATATCGGCGTTTTTGGTAAAGCTTGCCAAATCCTTCGTGCGGGAATGGCAGGTGGTTACCGTGCCGTTTTCGGCGAGCAGGAGCGCGCCCATAGGCTTGCCCACAATATTACTTCTGCCGACAACTACGCAATTCTTGCCCGAAATTTCAACGTTTGCTTCCTTTAACAAACGCATTACGCCCGCAGGGGTGCAGGGCTGAAAGCGGGGCGCGCCCGTGAAGAGCTTGCCAACGTTGTAGGCATGGAATGCATCGACGTCCTTATCGGGCGAAATCGCCTCGATAACGCGGTCGGGGTCGATTTGCTTGGGGACGGGCATTTGAACGAGAATGCCGTCGACGCTTTCGTCGTTGTTAAGAAAATCAATAAGCTCTAAAAGCTTTTCCTCGGTTTCGTCTGCCGAAAGGAGATATTCAAGGCTTGTTATGCCAACCGCTTCGCAGGCTCTTTTTTTGTTGCGGACGTAGACCGCGCTTGCGGGGTCGTCGCCGACAAGTATAACCGCCAAGCAGGGAGCGCGCCGTCCGTCGGCTGTTAACGCTTTAATTTCTTCGGCGGTTTCCGCTTTGCATTTTGCGGATATTGCCTTTCCGTCGATAATGTTCATAATTATTCCTCCGATTCCTCGATATCCTCGATATCGCCGTCGAGCATATCCTGCTCTGCAAGCGTTTCGATATCGTTTTCGTCAAGCTCGTCAAGCTCTTCGTTTTCCGATTCGCTTTCGGTATCGAACACGCTTTGGTCGAGCGCGTCTTCTTCGTTTTCGGTTGCGATTCTTACCGATTCAAAGGCAGAGGTGTATTCCGCCATTTCGCTTTTTTCTTCCTTGTGGCGGCGGTAAAGCACTATTTCGCCGATAATTGCGGCGATAACGCAAACGATACCCACAAATACCGAGAATTTAAGGCTTCCAACGATATAAAGGCTGTCTGCGCGGAGCGTTTCGATATAGGCTCTGGCAAGACCGTACCAGCCGATATAGGCGAAGAATATTTCGCCGTTGAATTTCTTTTTACGGTAGAGTATGAAGAGTATAAGCGCAAGACCGAGTGCGTTCCAAAGCGATTCGTAAAGGAAGGTCGGATGTACGAAGTGGATGTCGGGCTGGTAAATATCGTCGATATAAACCTTTTCGAGCCACATTCTCCAAGGAAGGCTTTCAACCCCTTCCGACCAGCCGTATGCTTCGGCGTTTACAAAGTTGCCCCATCTGCCGATAGCCTGACCGAGCATTACCGCGGGTGCAAGCGCATCGAGCATAGAAAGCGAGCTATGCTTTTTGATTTTGTTATAGATAAGCACGGTGATAAGACCGAAAATTATTGCGCCGTAGATAGCAATACCGCCTTGGCGAATATTTATCATATTCAAAAAGCCCTTGCCCTTAAAGCGGTCTTCCCATTCGGTAATGACATAAACAAAGCGCGCGCCGATTATCGCAATAGGCATAACGAGCAGGGTGATGTTATAGATCGAATCGGGGTCGAGCTGTTCTTTTTTTACAGCATAGCGGTAAAAAAGAAGGAATGCAAGCAGAATGCCTGTGGTGATAATTATTCCGTACCATTTAATTTCAAGACCGAAAACGGAAAAAGCCGTTTCGTTCAGCGTGAATTCAAGACCAAGCCCCGGAAATTTTACTTCGTTCATAAGTCTTTTCCTTTCTGTATTATACTTATTGCGCGGTTTTCGGTGTCAATCGAATTTAGTGCTTCTTTTATTTCCTCTGCGGTTATGTCGCGCAGCATTTCGATACAATCGAATTCGTCGTAGCTCAAATGCGCGCACGCCGCCATAGACGCTGTAATATCCTCGCCCGAATCGAACAGAGTAATGCTTTCGGCGTAAGCCGCCTTCTTTTCGCGAAGTATCTGTTCATCGGTGAAGAAGGTTTTTTTGCGTTTTTCTATTTCGGCAATAACCCTTTCGCAAACCGTTTCAAATTCGTTGCCGCTTCCCGAAACGATTATGTGCGCGCTCCTGCGCGAGCAGGTAAAGCCCGCGTAAAAACGCTCGTTCAAAAGCCCAAGCTCGTAATTTTCACAGAAAAAGTCGCTCGCTCTGCCGAAGGTAAGCGATATTGCAAGCCGCATCGCGGTGGCTTTGCGGTGCGAAAGAAGGCTGTTTTCGGGGTAGGGACGGCATTTTATACCGATGCAGTAAAGCGCGCTTGCCACGGCGGCAAAGCCTTCGCTTCTTTTCTGAGCAACGGTTAAGGGCTCTTCGGGGAAGAGTGTTTTCGGGCGTTCGCCTTTGCATTTGCCGAAATATTTTTCTGCCTCTGCCTTTATTTTTTCGGGGTCTGCGTTGCCGCAAACGCAAAGCGAGAGGTTTTTGGGAACATAAAAATCGTTATAAGCGCGGAAAAGCGTTTCTTTCGTTATTTGCGAAATGCTTTCCAGCGTGCCGGAAATGGGGTGCACCGTGGGGTGTGCGTGGTAAAGCGATTTGCTTAAATTTCGCGCGACGCTCGACGAGGGAAGGTCCTCGTACATCGTTATTTCCCGCGCGATTATCTTTTTTTCCTTCTCCACCGAAGCGTCGGAAAAATGCGCGCTTGAAACGGCTTTTAGCAAAACGTTAAGGTTTTCGTAAAAGTTTTCGGTGCAGGAAAAATAATAACAGGTGCTTTCGAACGAGGTAAAGGCGTTTGCGTTGCCGCCGAAGGCGTCAAATTCCAAAAAGGCGTCGCTTCCGTCCTCGCTTTCGAACATTTTGTGCTCTAAAAAGTGAGCCGTTCCCGCAGGGAAGCTGTATTTTTGACCGTTCTTTTCGTATTCGATATCCGCACCGCCGAAATCACAGCAAATCATCGCACAGATGCTCGGCAGGTCCTTTGGGATAACGGTTATCTTAAAGCCGCTTTCGAGCTCGGTACAGATATATTTTTCCTTCAAAAGCTCGCTTTCTTTTAATTTAAAGCCGTTCATTCTGCACCTCCGCCGAGTATATATTCAAGCTCGGGTGTTACCGTTTGCGCCAGCGCGATAACCTCCTCACGCGTGACCTTCGAAACAAGCTCGATGCTTTCTTCGACGGTTGCCGAATCGTTGCTGAGTATCTGACCGAGCAGATAGCCGCCGATAGAGCCTAAGCTGTTTTCGACGCTGTTGAGCGAGCGCAGTATCGAATTTTTGGCGTTTATAAGGTCGGAATCGTCGAATTCGCCCCTCTTCATCGCCTCGATTTCGCGGTAAATTGCGTTTATCGCCTTGTCCTCAAACCCTTTTTCTAACCCGCAGGAAACGAAAATAACGTTCTTTCTGCCCGCGGGGTAGGACGAGCAGTAATAGCAAAGCCCTTCCTTTTCGCGCACGTTCATAAACAGCTTGCTTGCGGGCGAGCCGCCGAAAATTTCGTCGTAAACGGTAAGAACGGCGCGCTTTTTTGCGCTGTCGGGCATAATTGTCGAAAAGCCGAGAATAAGAACGCTTTGCTCCATTTCCATAGCTTCGCACACACGGTATATTTCGTTTTTCGCTTGGTGTATTACCGAATCGGGAAGTGCGTTTTTGCGCGGTGCAAAGGGAAGGTGCGCGCGGACGCATTCCTCGACGTATTCAAAATCCGCCTCGCCCGCGTAGGTTATAAACACGGGCGCGTTTTTTATAATATTGCGGTAATATTTCATCAATTCCGCGCCATCAAGCCCGCTAACAAGCTCGATATCGCCTGCGGCATCTACCGCAAAGGGCTCGTTTTCGCACATAATCTGTCTTGCGCGGAGCATAGCGTACGAGGGCTTATTTTCGATAAGCGAGGCAATTTCCTCGATAAGGCATAGCTTTTCGTTTTCAACCTTCGCCTGCGGAAACACGCCGTTTTCGATATGTGGGTTAAAAATCGCGTCGCCCAAAAGCTCGGTCGCGCGGAAAAGCACCCTTTCGCCGCCGAATGCAAAGGAATCGGCTATCGTGTTTATTTCGAGCTTTACAAGCAAAAGCTCGCCCCTGCGCTGAACGTAGGCATCCAAGCCGAGCGCGTAAAGCTCGTCCTTTATTATCGAAAATGCCTGCATTGTCGGGTAGCTCCCCGTCGATAGCGACAAAAGGTTGGTAAGCAGGGAATAACCCGAAGCCGTTTCCTTTTCCAAGGGCACGGCAAAAGAAACCGTCATCGCGGCGGATTTAAATTTATCGGTTTTGCAGGCGGCAAGATAAACGCCCTCCTGCGGTTGGCTTATGCGTATATTCATTCGTTAAATAAGTGCGGCGCTGTCCTTGTCGAGATAAAGCTTTGCGTTTGCGTGGTTGCGCAATGCGGTTGCGGGGCATTCCTCGTTAATATCGCCGCAAAGCGTTCTCTTTACCGCGTTTGCCTTGGTTTTTGCGGGAACGATACAGAAAATGCTTTCGGGTGCGACAAGAGTAGGAATGGTAAGGGTGAGCGCAAACTTCGGAACCTCGTCGATAGAAGCGAAGCAGCCGTCGTTTACCTGCTGCATACGGCAGGTTTCGTCAAGAGATACTACCTTAACCGTCTTTTCGTCGTTAAAGTCGGCAACGTGGGGGTCGTTAAACGCGATATGGCCGTTTTCGCCGATACCCATAATAATAACATCGCACTTGTGCGCGTTCAAAAGCGCGGAATAGCGAACGCATTCTGCTTCGGGATCTGCCGCGGTGCAGTCGATATAGTTAACCGACGCAAAGGGAACTCTGCCGAAGATTGCGTTTTTAAGGAAGTTACCAAAGCCTTGGGGCGCGTCTGCGGAAAGACCGATGTATTCGTCCATGTGGAATGCGTGAATCTTGGACCAATCAATGCTTTCGTCCTTGATAATAGCTTCCAAAAAGTCATTTTGGCTGGGTGCCGCGGCGAAAATCATATTAATTTCGCCCTTTTCTGCGATTTGGCGGTTAATTTCAGCCGCCGCTTCCTTTGCGGCATAAGCGCCCATTTCGGCGCGGGTTTCAAAAGCTACGTAATTAAGGTTATCAACCTTGCCCTGTTTAATAATTGCCATGATTTTTTACCTCTCATATATGATTTTGCCGCCCGAAACAACGGCGATAATATTAATATCTTCGTCAAAAACAGTAAAGTCTGCGCGCTTGCCCGCAACAATTTCGCCGCGGTCCTGCATATTGCAAAGGCGTGCGGGGGTGGTGCTCATCATCTTTACCGCATCCAAAAGGCTTGCGCCCGCTTTGACCGCGTTACGCACAAGTCTGTCGGTGGTTGCGACAGAGCCCGCAAAGGCTTCGCCGCCCGGCATTTTTGCAACGCCGTCCTCGATATAGCATTCCTGACCGTTTGTAAGCGAGCCGAGAATGGTTTTGCCCTCTGTCATACCCGCGCCGCGCATCGCGTCAGTCACGAGTGCGCATTTATCGACACCCTTTGCACGGAAAACGTAGCCGAGCATAGAATGGGGAAGATGCTTGCCGTCGCATATAACCTCAACAGTAAGGTCGTCTATCATATAACCGCTTTCTATCATACCGGGGTAGCGGTAGCCGCGCTTTCTCGTAAGCGCGCTCATTCCGCTGTAAAAGTGGGTAAGGTGGGTATATCCGTGCTTGTTTGCTTCGAGCACCTGCTCGTAAAGCGCGTCGGAATGGCCCATCGAAGCGCAAATGCCAAGCTCCTTAAGCTTATCGCCCAATTCAAGCGCGCCTTCAAGCTCGGGTGCCACCGACCAGCGGGTAATTAAGCCGTCGGCTTCCTTTAAAATGGCCTCGTAATGGCTTTTTTCGGGGTTTTTAAGATATTTCGGGTCCTGCGCGCCTGCCTGCATCGGCGAAAAATAGGGTCCCTCGAGGTGCATACCGTAAAACATTCCGCCGTAGGTTTCGTCGTTTTTAACGTTGCGAAGCACCGAGAAGGAATGGAAAAGCTCCTCGTCGGGGCAGGTAAGTGTTGTGGGAAGAAGTGTTGCCGTACCGTGCGATGCGTGTAATTTTGCCGCGCCGAGGAAGGCTTCCTCCGTGCCGTCCATAAAATCGTGTCCGCCGCCGCCGTGGATATGTATATCCACAAAGCCGGGGGCGATGTAGTAGTCGTTTTCGGCAACGCCTGCGCAAACTTCGTTTATTTTGCCGTTTTCATAGGAAACACTGCCGTTAACAATGCCTTCGGGGGTAATTACCTTACCCGATAAATACTGCTTGCTCATAATTTCCTCACTTATTTATTATGCACACCGCGCTTGCGGCGATGCCTTCTTTTTTGCCGGTAAAGCCCAAGCCCTCCTCGGTGGTGGCTTTTATGCCAACCGATTCGATGCTTATTCCCAGCGTGCTTGCGATATTTTCGCGCATTTTATCGATAAAGGGCGCGAATTTCGGCGCCTGCGCGATAATTATCGAGTCTATATTATTTATCTCGTACCCTTTGGCACGAAGCATTTTTCCAACCTCATCAAGAAGGGTAAGCGAGCTTACGCCCTTGTATTTTTCGTCGCTGTCGGGGAAGTGCTTTCCGATATCGCCCAAAGCCGCCGCACCCAAAAGCGCGTCGCAGACAGCGTGGGTAAGCACGTCGGCATCCGAATGGCCGAGCAGGCCGGTTTCGTGCGGGATTTCAACACCGCCGACAATAAGCCTTCTGCCCATTACGAGCTTGTGCACATCGTAGCCCTGACCTATTCTTATCATAAGCGTTCCCTTCTTTTCATTAATATTTCCGCTATCGGAACGTCGTCGATTGCGGTTATCTTCATATTTGTTTCGGTCCGATTAATATAGCAGACCTCGACCCCGATTTCCTCTAAAAGCGAGGTTTCGTCGGTAAAATCCTTTAAACCGTCGCCTACTGCGTTCGCGGCGTGAATATAAAGCGAGCGTTTAAAGGCTTGCGGTGTTTGCACCGCGAAAAGGCTTGCCCTTTCGGGCGTAGAAACAAAACCCGTTATCGGGTCCTTTTGCTTAACCGTATCGGTCATCGGCGAGCAAACGCAGGCAGCGCCCTGCATTTCGGCGGCTTTCAGCGTTTCGTTTATCATTTCGGGGGTAACGAAGGGGCGGGCGCAATCGTGAACGCATACCAAATATGCCTCTCTGCCTGCCTCTTCTATACCGTTTCTTACCGATTCGGCACGGGTTGCCCCCCCGCGTGTGAAGGTTATGGGCTTTTTACAGCCCGAAGCCAACCCACGCAGAGAGTCTTCGTTATCCTCGGAGCAAACGACAACGATTCCGTCAACGCAGGATTCCTCGAATGCTCCGAGCACGTATTCAAAAAGTGTTTTGCCGAGTATTTCTATATTCGGCTTCGAAACGCCGCCCATGCGTCTGCCGCTTCCCGCGGCGGCGATAACGGCGTAGGCTTTTTTAACCATAGCAATTTAAGGCGATTTTTGATTAACCCTCGTAATCGTAGCCCATTTGAAGCGCACGTGCGTTCATTTCGCCAAGCTCGGGCTTTGCCTTGGGCGCAGATGCCTTTATGCATTCCATAAAGTAATCAAAATCGTAAAGTCCCGTCTTTTTAATAAGATAACCGAGAATAATAACGTTTGCGAGCTTGGAAAAGCCTGCATCGTTAGCCATCTGGGTTGCGGGGATGTAGTGCGCGTTTACGTCACTGCGCGAGGTTTTAACGTCGATGAGCGAGCTATCGATAACGATATCGCCGCCGACAGCGACTCTGCCTTCGAATTTAAGAAGCGAGGGCTTGTTCATCGCGATAAGGATATCGGGGGTGGTAACGAGGGGAGAGCCGATGGGCTCATCGTCGATATTTACCGAGCAGTTGCAGGTACCGCCACGCATTTCGGGACCGTAGGAGGGAAGCCAGCTAACCTGCTTGTCCGCCTTCATACCCGCAAGCACTAATTGCTTACCTGCGAAAAGTATGCCCTGACCGCCGAAGCCTGCCAAAAGAATAGCACTCATTTCGTTTCCTCCTTAGTAACGTCCTTATATACGCCCAACGGATAGTGAGCCATCATATTCTCGCGAAGCCATTCAAGCGACTTTTCGGGAGAAAGACCCCAGTTGGTCGGGCAGGTGGAAAGGACCTCGATAATCGAAAGACCCTTCTTGTTCTGCTGCATTTCGAATCCCTTTTTGATAGCCGCCTTTGCCTTGCGGATGTTGGGAACGCAGTCTACCGAAACGCGTTCTGCATAAGCAACGCCGTCTAAGGTGCTTACCATTTCGCAAACGCGAATGGGGTTACCCTGAAGCTCCTTAATTCTGCCGTAGGGCGAGGTGGTGGAAACCTGACCGAGCAGGGTGGTAGGTGCCATCTGACCGCCGGTCATACCGTAGATTGCGTTGTTGACGAAGATAATGGTTATATTTTCGCCTCTTGCGCCGACGTGCACCGTTTCTGCGGTACCGATAGCGGCAAGGTCGCCGTCACCCTGATAGGTAAATACCGTAAGGTCGGGGTTTGCGCGCTTAACGCCGGTTGCAACCGCGGGCGCTCTGCCGTGGGGTGCTTCTATCATATCGCAGTTGAAATAGTTATATGCAAATACCGAGCAGCCGACGGGAGCAATACCAACCGTGTTTGCTTCAACGCCGAGCTCGTCGATAACCTCGGCTACAAGACGGTGAATTATACCGTGGGTACAGCCGGGGCAGTAGTGAAAGGGTGTGTCTGTTAAAGCGTGGGGCTTTTCGAAAACCGTCATTATGCGTTACCTCCCAATTCTTCGATCTTCGCGAGTATGTCTTCGGGAGAGGGTATCATACCGCCCGTTCTTCCGTAGTGATATACAGGCTTTTTGCAGTCGATGGCAATTTTAATGTCGTTAACCATCTGTCCCATATTCATTTCTACCGAAAGGAAGCACTTCGCGCTGTTTGCAAGCTCGTTAAGCTCCTTTTTGGGGTAGGGGTAAAGGGTAATGGGGCGGAAAAGACCTGCCTTTATGCCCTTTTTGCGTGCGTTGCGAACTGCAGTTTTCGCAATACGCGCGGTAATGCCGTAGGCAACGAGGACAATATCTGCATCCTCGGTAAGATATTCCTCGTACTTAACCTCGTTTTCTTCGAGCTTTTTATAGCGCTCGAAGCGTTCAAGTACGATTTCTTCAAGCTTTTCGGGCTCGATATAAAGCGAGTTTACGATATTGTGAACGCGCTTGCCGCCGTGGCCGTTGCACGCCCAATCCTTTTCGGGAATCTCACGCGCGGGCTTCGCCTCGAAGTCAACCGGCTCCATCATCTGACCGAGCGCGCCGTCTGCAAGTATCATACAGGGCATACGGTAGATATCGGCAAGGTCAAAGGCTTCGCCGACAAGGGTTGCAATTTCCTGCACCGAGTTGGGGGCAAGAACGATTGCGTGTCCGTCGCCGTGGCCGAGCGCTTTTGTTGCCTGATTATAGTCGCTCTGTGCGGGCTGAATACCGCCAAGACCGGGGCCGCCGCGCTGAACGTTAACGATAACGCAGGGAAGGTCGGAGCCGATTATGTAGGAAATACCTTCGCTTTTAAGCGAAATTCCGGGGGAAGAGGAGCTGGTTATAACACGGGCTCCCGTGCTTGCTGCGCCGAGTACCATATTAATTGCCGCGATTTCACTTTCTGCCTGAAGAGAAAGACCGCCTCTTTTGGGCATTTGCTTTGCCATATATTCGGCAAGCTCGGTTTGCGGGGTAATGGGATAACCGAAGAAAAGCTTACAGCCTGCACGGATAGCGGCTTCTGCAATAGCTTCGTTGCCCTTCATTAAAAGCTTTTCGCCCATTATTTGTCACCTCTTTCCACAGTAATAACGACGTCGGGACACATTGTCGCACACATAGCGCAGGCAATGCATTTGTCCATTTCGGTAACCGTTGCGGGGTGGTAGCCCTTTGCGTTGAGCTGGCTCTTGTCGAGGAAGACTATCTTCTTCGGGCAGGCGAGAACGCAAAGACCGCAACCCTTGCAAAGGTCGGTTTTGAAGGTTACTTTGTTCATTTTCTTTGTCCTTTGTATTTTATGAATTTTTATTATCAAAATAACTTTTTCGTTATATCGGTAATCTTAATTGTGTTTTCCGCCTCTACCCAATCGGGCGCGGTGGTAAGCAAAAGCGGAAGGTTTGCAATTTCGGCAAGCCTTTTTGCATAAGGTATGGCGGAAAGCACCGTTTCGGCGGTGGTTTCTGCGCCAAGATTCGAATTGTTTATAATTCCGTGGAATTCAAGCCCCGAAGCGCGTTTTATTTCGTTAAGCACCTCTAATGCGCCCTCGGGCTCGCTTGTAATATAGCGGTAGCGGTTGTAAACGAAATACATTTTGTAGCCCGCTTCGATATAATCGTCGTGCGATAAGCCCAAAACCGCCGCACCGTCGCCGTCGCCGCCGACATCGGCAACCGATTTGCCGTTGCCGGTAAACAAAAGCTGATAATTTGCGGGCAGGGCGGGGATATCGACGTTGGTGTTGGCAAATATCGGTATCATCGTCTGCACGCCCATTGCTTCAAGCATTTTCGCGTTATCGGCAGAGCGAAAATAGGGATTAACTATATCTAAATCGGCAATACGGCAAATTTCACCGCTTTTCGCGATATCCATAGCAAGGTTTACCGCGATATTGGTTTTTCCCGAGCCGTAAGGGCCCGAAATTACCGTTACCTTTTCCTTGGCAAGGTCCTTTAAAGAAATCATTTATGCTCCTCTTATAATATCGCCGCTTTTTGCGCTTTCAATCTCCAAATAAAATTCCATTCCCGCGTGGGGGGTAGCTTCAATGGGATTCATTTCAAGGTCGTACATTTTGCCTATTACGAAATCCTGCCCGAACGTACCCGCCGAAAGCAGGTTTGCTCCATCTCCGACACGCATTTTATTGCGCTGGTAGCATTTTGCAAGCTTTTTTTCGCTGTCGAATTCCGAAACGGTGGCAAGAAAGGGTCGGTCGGCGATATATTCGTTTTCGGTTACGGTGTTCGCATCCTGCGAGGGCGAGGAATAGAAATACCCCGTGCCGTATTCGCGGTGGCTCACACTTTCGGTTTCGCGCAGACAGCGCTCGTCGAACGGTTTGTTCGCGAAATAATCGTCAAGCGCAATCTTGTAGGCGTTGGTTATAGCGGCGGTGTAGTAGGCGCTTTTCATTCTGCCTTCGATTTTAAGCGAATCGATACCCGCTTCGACAAGGTCGCCGATATGCTCTATCATTCGCATATCGCGCGATGAAAATACGTAAGTGCCGTCGCCGTATTGCTCGGCGTAAGCGGTTTCGCCGTGCTTTTCCTCACGCAGGAAGTATTTCCACCTGCAGGGCTGTGCGCAAGCGCCGCCGTTTGCGTTTCTGCCCGTGTAGTAATTGGACATCAAGCATCTGCCCGAATAGGAAATGCACATCGCGCCGTGAACAAAGCATTCTATTTCGGTTTCCTCGGGAATGCTTGCGCGCAAGCGCTTAATCTCCTCGAGCGAAAGCTCTCTTGCCAGCACCACGCGCTTAACACCGTACCTGCTCCAAAACCTAACTGCGGCGGAATTCACCGTCGAGGCTTGGGTGGAAAGGTGTATTTCGGCGTTCGGTATTTCTTCTTTAATAATGTCCATAACGCCGGGGTCGCTTATAATAAAGGCGTCGGGCGTTATTTTATCAAGCTCGCGCGCGTAATCGCGCAAGGCTTCAAGCTCGGCATCGCGTGGCATCGTGTTAAGGGTAAGATAAACCCTTGCGTTGCGCGCGTGTGCGTAATCAAGCCCTTCCTGTAATTGCTCAAGGCTTAAATTTCCCGCCGAGGCGCGCATACCGAATTTATCGAGCGCGCAGTAAACGGCGTCCGCACCGTAATTGACCGCATATTTAAGTTTTTCTAAATTTCCCGCGGGCGATAAAAGCTCGGGGCGTTTTCGGTTAGTTTTCATAGGTACCGTTCTTTATTGCTTCGTTATCCTTTTTTGCCTGAACCACGTTCTTTTCGTGGCCGCTTGCGCTCGAGGCGTAATAGGTCTTGCCCGCGTCGTTCGAAACGAAGAAGTATGCGTCGATATCTCTTCCACTTTCAGATTGCGGAGCAGAGGGGAACATAGCCGCGCTTAACGCGTCGAGTCCGGGGTTGCTTATCGCTCCGGGGGGCAGACCGTCGTAAAGATAGGTGTTGTAGGGTGTTTGATAAGATATATCAAGCTGTGTAGAATCGCTTATACGCTCGGGAAGCGCGTATTGAATAGTCGCGTCGCTTTCGAGCTTCGGGAAGCTTGCAGGGTGCGAAAGTCGGTTGTGGAAAACGTAGGAAATTGCATAAAAATCCTCGACCGTTCCGCCCTCGCTCTGCACCATCGAGGCAAGCACGATAATATCGTCGAAGGTTAGCCCGTATTCCTCGAGCATAAACGCTTGGTAGGTTTCGCCCTCTGCGTTTTCGTGGATGAAATCCTTCCAGAATTTATCGTTAAAGGCGTTGAGCATCTTGTTTATAACATAAACTTCGCTTTCGGTGGTGTAGAATTCGTAGGTATCGGGGTATAAATAGCCCTCCAAGCGGTATTTGCGATGCTCGGAATAGCCCATTTCGTCCAAAAGCTGAACGAATTTCCATTTATAGGGGTAATTGTTTATCGCTTCTATATATTCCTCGCGCTGACCGACGCCCGATTCGACAAGCAAATCGATAATCTGGTCGACGGTAAAGCCTTCGGGAATGGTGACACGTACAATTTCGCGCTTGACGGTTTTCGAGGTAAGCACCGTGATTATCTGCGAATAGTTGTAGTTTGTGTTTAACGTGTATTCGCCCGCAATATATTCATTCGAGCTGTCGCCGCCACCGCGGTATTTCATATAAATTTCGTAAACCCAGCCGTATTCGACAATGCCTTCGCTTTCCAAAAGCTCGGCAACGCTTTCGTGGGTGGCGTTTTCCTCTATCGTAACGGTTACCTCACGCGTGTCGGAAACCAGCGCAAAAATATCGTTGCCGATAGTGATTATATAATAAGAAAGGTAAGCCGAAACGATAACGACAAGCGCAATATAAATTACCGCCTTTGGAACAAGGCTTAAATGCGAAAAGATGTTGCCGATAATTTCAAAGGCTCTGCCCTTCTTTTTGCCGCCTTCCTCCTGCTCGTCCTCGTCGTCATCATC
>JAZTZW010000033.1:0-2657 GCA_045637685.1 Eubacteriales bacterium
GTCGAACTGGTCGACCTTGGTATCTTTGTTAACGTCCGCACGGGAGAATTCGTCGTCGGTAAGGGTGCGGGTTTCGAAGTAGTGACGCTTAACGAGGATGTAGTCGTACTGGTCGATAGCATCGTCGTTGTTAACGTCGCCGAGCTTAACTTCGGGGTCAACGGGGGGATTTACGGGCGGGTTAACGGGGGGATTTACAGGCTCATCGGATTTTTCGCCGTTCATCTTGATTTCGTTGATAAACGCGAATACGCCGTCAAGCTCAACCTCGAGCTTGACATAGCGAGCAACGCCCTTGGTTTCAGCCTGTGCGAGGTAAGCAACACCCTTTTGGCTTGTGGGGATGGTAAGAGGAATTGCATAGTCCCAATTTTCGCCGTCATTGGAGAAGTAAACTATCATGGATTTGGGAGTTTTGATACCGGAATCGCCCTGAAGGTCGATAGTGTTTACCATAACCTTGGTTACGTCGTAGTAGTCTTCGAGGTCGATGATTATCGAGCCGACACCGTTCGGTGCGTTGATAATGGTCGCATCGTCGCCGTTGTTGTAGAAGGTGAACCAGTTGCTGTCGTAAGCGATAGCAGTGTATGCGTTACCGTCGGTGAGGTTTGCGGTGTACTGTGCATAGGGCTTTCCGTTGCCCGAAATGGTGTATTTTTTGCCGAGCGCGATGTTTTCTGCGGTTACAAAATCGGGGTCTTGGTCTACGATAGGAGTGCCGAGCACGCCGTAAACGCTAAGCTCGCTCGTCCAGGTGCAAACCATATTAACGATGTTAAAGCGAACGTATCTTGCCTTTGTGTTTGCGGGTGCGGCGAGGGTGAAGTCAACGCTGGTCCAGTTGTTTTCTACCGCGGAGTTGGATTTTGCCGCTGCGCCCAGCGAGGTGTAGTTCACGCCGTCGTTCGAAACCGAAACATTTACCGTTGCGTTGTTCGGGTTGGCAATACCCCAGTTGTTGCCGAACAGGGTGGTTTTAACTGCCTTAATATCGGAATAAGCCTTTAGGTCGATATCGATGTTAACGTCGTTGCCGTTGTATGCGCCGATAGCCTTGTCGTTACCAAGGGTAGCGAACTTGCCGTCGGTAAGCTTGCCGAGAGGCTTGTTGTCGGAGCCCGTGTCGGTCCATGCTGCCTGACCGTAAGCGGCACCGCTGGAAACGTAAGATTTGCCGAGCGCGATGTTTTGATAGGTTGTGCCGTTTGCGGTGTAGGTGTTGTAACGGCCGGGGTAGGGATAACCCTGCTCAACCGCGAGCTTTGCGCATTCCTGAAGTCTTGCAACCGTGGTAGCGTCCATATCTGCGGTGTAGGTGTTGCCCGTGGGGTCGATACCGAGGTAGGAATAGAGCCATACACAGCCGATAAGGTAGGAGCCTTCCTTGGAATGGTGGCCGCCGTCTTCTGCATAAAGGGTTATCGAGGGATATTTAGCGTGGCAGAATATGAATGCGTCTGCCGCGGGGGAAACGCGAAGGTCGTATTCTGTTGCGAGTGCGGTGTAGGTGTCGTAATGCTTCTTTGCGTTAATGGTGTTTTGCTCGAGCGTGCTTGCCGCCGAATAGCGCATATAAAGCAGAGGCTCTGCGCCGTTTTTGTTGATTTCGGCAACGATGGTGTTAACGTAGTCCTTAACCTTTGCGTAGGTTGCGGAGGCTTCGCCCTGAATAACTACGTAATCGTATTTGTTGTTGGCGAGCATATTGCGCATAGCAACACCGCGTTCGTGCGTGGAGGAAGCAAATTCCCAAAGCATTGCCGAGCCGTAGGTGCAGTAGTCAACGTCGATTTCAACGCCCGCCGCCTGAGCAAGACCCTTGAATTTTATCGGAGTGCCGTTGAAGTAGGTCGAGCTGTTACCGATAAACATAAACTTCTTTGCGTTAGCCGAGGGAGCTTTGGGGTTGTTGTATTGAATGGTAAGCTTGTTTGTGCTGGTGCTGTAGCTGCCGTAAACGTCGTAGATTACCGACATGGTTGCGTTGTAAATAACCGCGCCTTCCAATGCAACGTTGTAAACGTTTGTAAGAGAGCTTGATGCGCTGTTACCGAAGACAACCATAAAGCCGCCTGCGGGGATTTTAACGATAGATTGGGGAGAGCCGGTAACGGTGCTTGAGTTGGCGAAAAGACCGTTGCCCGCTTCGATTAATTTACCGTTTCCGTTGAAAATAAGGAGCTTTGCTTCGCGGAAGCTGTAATTTGCTACATAAACGGTTTTGGTGCTCGAACCGGTGTTTCTGAATACGGTAACACCGGATGATCCGGGGGAGGAATCGTAGCCGGTAATGGTTACGCTAACCGTGTTGTCGTAAGCCGCTGCGGTAAGCGGAGTGGCGAGTGCCGCGAGCATCAGGGTTACAAGCACAAATGCAAGCAGCTTTTTAAAAAGGTTTGTTTTCATTTTTTTACTCTTCTTTCGTTGTTAGGCGATGGTGTAGGTGCCAAAATAATGTCTTGCGATAAGGATGTAGTCGAACTGGTCGACCTTGGTATCCTTGTTAACGTCCGCACGGGAGAATTCGTCGTCGGTAAGGGTGCGGGTTTCGAAGTAGTGACGCTTAACGAGGATGTAGTCGTACTGGTCGATAGCACCGTCGTTGTTAACGTCGCCGAGCTTAACTTCGGGGTCGACGGGGGGATTTACAGGCG
>JAZTZW010000034.1:0-5848 GCA_045637685.1 Eubacteriales bacterium
ATTATCCATTAAAGACAAAACACTTATTATCGTTTCGCATCAATTTAGTCAAGAAAAGATATCCGCATTTGATGCGGTGTTGGACTTCTCTTAGGTGTTAAATGCCCCGATGAGTTGGTGCAAATTTGGTGCAACACTTTACGCAACGATACTCACGATATTCACGATATCGCACGAAAACACACGATAAATGCACGATATCACACGATATTTAACGATATTCACGATATCAAACGGTACTCTCAAAACTCCAAGAGATAATTTCTCTTGTGCGATTGGATACGGCGCAGACCGCAGAAAAAGATCTATTCTCACATTCAATTATGGAAGAGTCGGTTTTCACCGACTCTTTTATTTTCCCATTATATTTTTTCTGCTATGAAAAAACAGAACCTCTCGACGTACGTTTGTACGCCTTCGGATTCTGTTTTTCCATTCTGCATCCGCCTGCAACTGTGCAAGATTCTGTTTTTTGTTGCCTCCCCTAAATCGCACAAAACCCCGAAGCCTTTACGGTTTTCGGAGTTTTCTTTTTATTTCCGCGCCTTATTGACATATTTTGAAATATTATGATATAATTTAACCGTCAGATAAACTTGAATTCAACGAGGTAAGTATTATGTGGAATAAATTATATAATGCCGCAATTAAGGTACAAAACAACCGAACAATTTCCCCGTTTATAGAAGCGGGCGGTGTTGCGGCTGCTATTCTCACTAAACAAGGAAATATTTATGTCGGTGTTTGTATCGATACTGCATCAACGCTCGGTATGTGTGCAGAAAGGAACGCCATTGCCAATATGATTACAAACGGCGAGAGCCGGATTGATAAAGTCGTGGCAGTAATGCCCGATGGTCGAGTAGGTTCTCCTTGCGGTGCTTGCCGTGAATATATGATGCAGTTAGATAAGAATAGCGGGGATATTGAAATTCTTCTTGACCTTGAAACCCAAAAAACAGTAAAACTTAAAGAGTTAATCCCCGATTGGTGGGGTTACGATAGATTCGGAAAATAGTCAGATAAATTCCATTTGAAGTGAGTTGATTATATGAAAAAGGAAAAATTATTCTATGCCATATTATGTGCTTTGGGTAGTGGCACGGTAGGTTTCTTTGCAAACCAATTAACAGAGATATACGGCTGTATATTGTTCGGTATCGGTGTTGGTTTAATGGTCTACTCGATTATAAATTTAAGTAAATAATTCCAATTTACCGCACCAACAGATAATTACTCGTCTTACAAATATCAAAAACCCCGAAATTTGCATTTTTCGGGGTTTTGTTTTTGTTTCCGACCGTTATTGACATATTTCGCGGTTTATTATATAATTAGATGATTATATATGAATTTCCAAGGAGATATATTATGAAGAAACGCATATTCGCCTTGCTTATGGCGTTGGCATTTATTGCAAGCGCGATGCTTCTCTCCGCCTGCAAGCAGGAAAGCGAGCAATCGAGTGACGAAACGAGCGAGCTTTTTAACCCCTCGTTAAAGGAAATATTCGAAAGCGCGCTTCGAAACAAGCTCGCAATCGACGAGGAAAACGAGCTTATCGAAAAGCTAAAAGAGCTTACAGACGTTGAAATGCAAGACGTTGCGGGCGTAACGAGCGCAAAGGTTACCAAATTAACACTGAACGATTTCGACCTTTCGGGTATCGGAAGCATAACGCTCGACGGCAATATTGCCTACGACGCGGACAGCAAGCGCATTAACGGCGACCTTTTGCTTAGCGCGATGGGCGAAAAGCCGACTTTTGCCTTTACCGCGGACGAAAGCGGGGCTTATATTACCGATTATCTTGGTCTTAACGAAAAGCCGCTTTATATCGACCCGAAAAAACAGCTGGAATCGCTCGACCCCGAAAAGACCGAGCGTATATCCAACGCAGTTAAGGCTTACGCCGAAATTTACGCGCACATTAAGGCTTCGGCAGAGGCGGTTATCAATGCGGACGTCGAGGAAAGCGCGTTCAGCGCGGTTATAAAGGACGCACAGTTCGGCACAAGCATATTTACCAACGCACACGAAATTACCCTTACGCTTAAAGGCGAAAAGGCAAAGGAAATTTCATCTAAGCTTATCGACGAGCTTTTAAAAAGCGAGGATATTAAGGCGCTTTTAGGCGGTGAATTCGATAAAAACGACCTGCTTTCAAACGCTGAAAATATCAAAGAGCTTCGTATGATAAACACCGTGTACGAGGGCGAAACGGTTGCGTTTGATATTGCTATCGACGCCGAAAACGAAGAGGAAAGCGAAAGCTATCTTTTAAAAAGCGTGCTTATAAAAGGCAACTATATGAGCGCGCTCGGCACGCTTGACGATAGCGGCAAATACGACCGCGCCGTAGAGTTTGCATACAGCGGCGAGGCAGACGCGGGCAAGCACGGCATTACCGCCGATATTACCAACGAGGGAACGACCTTTAACGCGCTTACGGCGTATATGACCGAGCAGGACGGCAAATACAGCTTTGATATTACCGTTTGCACCAACGGCAAAACGAAGGTTAATGCCAAGCTCACCTTCGAGGGTGACAAGGAAAGCGGCAACATCGCGGTTTCGGAGGTCAACACGACCGACGCCGAGGGTGTTACGAAAAAGCTCCCCATTGTATTCAACATCGAATACAAAATCGAAAACGAAATACTTACCGTTAAAAGCCTTATAAACGCGAAGCCGAACGAAAGCTTAAGCATCGAAGCCGAATCGCTCTTCACCGGCGAATACAAGGACGTTACAATCGACGCAGTAACAGAAAGTATGCCTATCGAGGATTTCGATTTCGATACCGCAAAAATCGCGTTCGCCTTTAAATACCCCAAAATCAACGCGTTTATGCTTATGTATGAATTGCAGAAGTAACGGTTGTTATATTGTTATATTTGATTATTACGAGAGAGTAACTTTTATAAAAGTTACTCTCTCGTAATAATCAAATATAACAATATAACAACCGTTACTTCTGCAATTCATACATAAGCATAAACGCGTTGATTTTGGGGTATTTAAAGGCGAACGCGATTTTTGCGGTATCGAAATCGAAATCCTCGATAGGCATACTTTCTGTTACTGCGTCGATTGTAACGTCCTTGTATTCGCCGGTGAAGAGCGATTCGGCTTCGATGCTTAAGCTTTCGTTCGGCTTCGCGTTTATAAGGCTTTTAACGGTAAGTATTTCGTTTTCGATTTTGTATTCGATGTTGAATACAATGGGGAGCTTTTTCGTAACACCCTCGGCGTCGGTCGTGTTGACCTCCGAAACCGCGATGTTGCCGCTTTCCTTGTCACCCTCGAAGGTGAGCTTGGCATTAACCTTCGTTTTGCCGTTGGTGCAAACGGTAATATCAAAGCTGTATTTGCCGTCCTGCTCGGTCATATACGCCGTAAGCGCGTTAAAGGTCGTTCCCTCGTTGGTAATATCGGCGGTAATGCCGTGCTTGCCCGCGTCTGCCTCGCCGCTGTATGCAAACTCTACGGCGCGGTCGTATTTGCCGCTATCGTCAAGCGTGCCGAGCGCGCTCATATAGTTGCCTTTTATAAGCACGCTTTTTAAAAGATAGCTTTCGCTTTCCTCTTCGTTTTCGGCGTCGATAGCAATATCAAACGCAACCGTTTCGCCCTCGTACACGGTGTTTATCATACGAAGCTCTTTGATATTTTCAGCGTTTGAAAGCAGGTCGTTTTTATCGAATTCACCGCCTAAAAGCGCCTTAATATCCTCGCTTTTTAAAAGCTCGTCGATAAGCTTAGATGAAATTTCCTTTGCCTTTTCGCCTTTAAGCGTAAGGGTAATTTCGTGTGCGTTGGTAAATATGCTTGTGCCGAACTGTGCGTCCTTTATAACCGCGCTGAACGCGCTTTCCTCGACGTCCGCATTGATAACCGCCTCTGCCGAAGCCTTAATGTGCGCGTAAATTTCGGCGTAAGCCTTAACTGCGTTGGATATACGCTCGGTCTTTTCGGGGTCGAGCGATTCCAGCTGTTTTTTCGGGTCGATATAAAGCGGCTTTTCGTTAAGACCAAGATAATCGGTAATATAAGCCCCGCTTTCGTCCGCGGTAAAGGCAAAAGTCGGCTTTTCGCCCATCGCGCTAAGCAAAAGGTCGCCGTTAATGCGCTTGCTGTCCGCGTCGTAGGCAATATTGCCGTCGAGCGTTATGCTTCCGATACCCGAAAGGTCGAAATCGTTCAGTGTTAATTTGGTAACCTTTGCGCTCGTTACGCCCGCAACGTCTTGCATTTCAACGTCTGTAAGCTCTTTTAGCTTTTCGATAAGCTCGTTTTCCTCGTCGATTGCGAGCTTGTTTCGAAGCGCGCTTTCGAATATTTCCTTTAACGAGGGGTTAAAAAGCTCGCTCGTTTCGTCACTCGATTGCTCGCTTTCCTGCTTGCAGGCGGAGAGAAGCATCGCGCTTGCAATAAATGCCAACGCCATAAGCAAGGCGAATATGCGTTTCTTCATAATATATCTCCTTGGAAATTCATATATAATCATCTAATTATATAATAAACCGCGAAATATGTCAATAACGGTCGGAAACAAAAACAAAACCCCGAAAAATGCAAATTTCGGGGTTTTTGATATTTGTAAGACGAGTAATTATCTGTTGGTGCGGTAAATTGGAATTATTTACTTAAATTTATAATCGAGTAGACCATTAAACCAACACCGATACCGAACAATATACAGCCGTATATCTCTGTTAATTGGTTTGCAAAGAAACCTACCGTGCCACTACCCAAAGCACATAATATGGCATAGAATAATTTTTCCTTTTTCATATAATCAACTCACTTCAAATGGAATTTATCTGACTATTTTCCGAATCTATCGTAACCCCACCAATCGGGGATTAACTCTTTAAGTTTTACTGTTTTTTGGGTTTCAAGGTCAAGAAGAATTTCAATATCCCCGCTATTCTTATCTAACTGCATCATATATTCACGGCAAGCACCGCAAGGAGAACCTACTCGACCATCGGGCATTACTGCCACGACTTTATCAATCCGGCTCTCGCCGTTTGTAATCATATTGGCAATGGCGTTCCTTTCTGCACACATACCGAGCGTTGATGCAGTATCGATACAAACACCGACATAAATATTTCCTTGTTTAGTGAGAATAGCAGCCGCAACACCGCCCGCTTCTATAAACGGGGAAATTGTTCGGTTGTTTTGTACCTTAATTGCGGCATTATATAATTTATTCCACATAATACTTACCTCGTTGAATTCAAGTTTATCTGACGGTTAAATTATATCATAATATTTCAAAATATGTCAATAAGGCGCGGAAATAAAAAGAAAACTCCGAAAACCGTAAAGGCTTCGGGGTTTTGTGCGATTTAGGGGAGGCAACAAAAAACAGAATCTTGCACAGTTGCAGGCGGATGCAGAATGGAAAAACAGAATCCGAAGGCGTACAAACGTACGTCGAGAGGTTCTGTTTTTTCATAGCAGAAAAAATATAATGGGAAAATAAAAGAGTCGGTGAAAACCGACTCTTCCATAATTGAATGTGAGAATAGATCTTTTTCTGCGGTCTGCGCCGTATCCAATCGCACAAGAGAAATTATCTCTTGGAGTTTTGAGAGTACCGTTTGATATCGTGAATATCGTTAAATATCGTGTGATATCGTGCATTTATCGTGTGTTTTCGTGCGATATCGTGAATATCGTGAGTATCGTTGCGTAAAGTGTTGCACCAAATTTGCACCAACTCATCGGGGCATTTAACACCTAAGAGAAGTCCAACACCGCATCAAATGCGGATATCTTTTCTTGACTAAATTGATGCGAAACGATAATAAGTGTTTTGTCTTTAATGGATAAT
>JAZTZW010000035.1:0-30832 GCA_045637685.1 Eubacteriales bacterium
TATGCATATAGCGGTCCGTAAAAAATGAGTTTACCACTTTTGTCAACAAGGTTTTCCAAATCAGTTTTAGCAAACGTAAATCCATAATCATCAATCAAAAACTGAAATAGCGTTTTGATTTCAATTTCGATTTTATCAATAGGAGGTTCAAACAGTTTCTTTATCCATTTCATCATTATGATTTCCCCTTGTATAGAAAAGAAGGCTATACCGCGTTTCTTTGCTTTATTATACCGTAAATCCGCTTATTTGTCAATGAAGCATCGCCTACGGCGATATGAAGCACTCGCTACGCTCGTATGAAGCGTTCCGCGAGCGGAACATGAAGCGAAGCGCGCATCCTCATGTGACGAAGCCGCTCTTCATAGCCGAAGTCTGCTTCATTAGCGAAGCGTCTTCATGTGCCACAGGCGCGCTTCATTGAAAAAAGACTTGCATATGCAAGTCTTTTTTCTGGTGGGGGAAGGTGGATTCGAACCACCGAAGTCAGTGACAACAGATTTACAGTCTGCCCCCTTTGGCCGCTCGGGAATTCCCCCATATAAATATTTTGTTGTGTGCAGTAGGTTTTTGGAGCTGGTGAAGGGAGTCGAACCCCCAACCTACTGATTACAAATCAGTTGCTCTGCCATTGAGCTACACCAGCATCTCGCTCACGCCAGCGAGGTGTAGTATAACACAGCAAAACGAGAATGTCAATCCCTTTTTCGAAATTTTTTAACTTTTTTCTTACACAAAAAATTCACACCTGTATCCGCGCTATACGGTTGCCAAAATGTAATATTTGTGCTACAATAAGATATGCATCAATTATATGAGGTATAGCGTATGACATCTCCCGTAATTATTCAAGGCGCGCTTCAAAGCGAGCTCGACTATCTTTTAAACACGCTCGATGTTAAATCAACCGTAAATCAAGACGGCTATGTTTTTTATGAATGTCTTTACAAGGGTTATCCCGTAATAGTAAGTAAGACCAAAATGGGCGAGGTTTGTGCCGCGATAGCTACCGTGCTTGCAATAAAAAAATATTCTCCCGCGTTCATAATCAATCAAGGTACAGCGGGAGCATTCGCGATGCACCTTAATATCGGCGACGTTGTTGTTGGTGAGCGTATATGTTATATTTCTCAATTTGCAACCGAATCGGATAAAGAAACCGAGCCGCTAAACCCGTGGAAGCGTGATGAATATAAAACGGTTGATAACGAAATAATGTCCTACCGATGTGAAGAAAAGCTACTCGCATGGCTCAAAAGCCTTGAAGTGCTTAAGCACGATACGGTTTATTTTGATATCGTCGGAAGCGGCGACGTCTGGACAAAATCGCCCGAGCTTATAAAGGAATATAACTCAAAATACGGCATTACCTGCGAGGCGATGGAATGCACCGGCGTTTATTTTGCCGCGCAAAGCCTGAATACCCCCGCCGTCACGCTGCGCGTGATTTCGAATAACGAAATTATGCTTCAACCCTTTGATGAAACCACCTCGATATCATCTCAAAAGCTTGCCCTTTCGGTAATAGACGAGTACATAAAGGAGTTAAATAAATGAACTTTCGCGAAATAGCAGAAACCCGCCAGTCCTGCCGCGCCTACGATCCGAGCAGGGAAGTAGAGCAGGAAAAATTAAACGAAATACTTGAATCTGCCCGCCTTGCGCCCTCCGCTTGTAACGGTCAGCCATATCATTTCACCGTCTGCAAAAACGAAACCGCAAAAGCGGTCGCAAAGGCGTGTATGGGTATGGGTATGAACAGATTCGCAAGCGACGCTCCCGTGCTTATCGTTGTTTCGGAAATGCCCTATAACAAAACCGCCGCGATGGGCGCGAAGGTAAAGGGAAATGACTACCGTTCTATCGATATCGGTATCACCACCGCGTATCTAACCGCGGAAGCAACGGCACAAGGCCTTTCTACCTGCATTCTCGGCTGGTTTGATGATGAAAAACTGCGCAAGCTCTGTAACCTCGAACACTCCGTCCGCCTTGTTATAACCCTCGGCTATGCCGAACCGGACGATAAATTACGCAATAAGAAACGTAAGGAGCTTACAGAACTCGTTTCGGTAAAGGAGTAAATAATAATGATATATTCGGAATTTCAAAACAAATCACTTTCGCTTCTCGGCTTGGGATGTATGCGCCTGCCTACCGATGAAAACGGTAAAATTGACGAAGCGAAAACAAGCGAAATGGTTGCTTTTGCCATCGAAAACGGCGTGAATTATTTTGATACGGCATACCCATACCATAACGGTGAAAGCGAGCTTGTAATAGGTAAGCTTCTTTCGGAATACCCGCGTGAAAGCTTTTATATCGCAGATAAATTCCCCGGACATCAGATATCCTCGTCGTATGATCCGAAGCTTGTCTTCGAGGACCAGTTAAGAAAATGCAGGGTGGAATATTTCGATTTTTACCTGCTACATAACGTTTACGAAAATTCGTTAAACACCTATAAAGACCCGCAGTGGGGAATAATCGAATATTTCCGCGAGCAAAAGAAAAACGGAAGAATAAAGCACTTGGGCTTTTCTACCCACGGCAGTATCGAAACGATGAAGGCGTTTCTCGATGAATATGCGAGCGATATGGAATTTTGCCAGATACAGCTTAACTATCTCGATTGGACTCTGCAAAACGCAAAGGAAAAATGCGAGCTTCTTGCAAGCTATAATATTCCTATTTGGGTAATGGAACCCGTGCGCGGCGGAAAGCTCGCAAATTTGAACGAAGCCGATACCGCAAAGCTTAAGGCTCTGCGTCCCGAAGAATCGGTTGCCGCGTTCGCATTCCGCTTCCTGCAGGATATTCAGGGCGTTAAAATGATATTAAGCGGTATGTCGAATATGTCCCAGCTTTGCGATAATATTAAAACCTTTTCCGACGAAAAACCGCTTAACGAGGAAGAGAAAAAGGTTATTTTCGAAATCGCGGAGGGAATGAAGAATTCGGTGCCCTGTACCGCCTGCGGCTATTGCGTTTCGGGCTGTCCGCAGGGAATAAATATCCCCAAAATGCTCGAATTTTATAACGAAATGCGTATCGCACCCACAACGAATATCACAATGCGTATCGACGCGCTTCCCGAAAGCGAACAACCCGCCTCCTGCATCGGCTGTGCAAGCTGTGTGAATATCTGCCCGCAGAATATAGATATTCCGACACATCTTGCCGATTTGGTGGCTATTTCAAATAAACTTCCCTCGTGGGCAGAAATAAGCAAGCAACGCGAACAAGCCGCGAAAACGTTAAGAGGAGAGTAAATGAATAAAGAAATACACGATAAAATAGTTGCGCTTATTACGTCCGAAAGCTTGAAAAATGCAATAAAGGAAACAGACTTTCAATTCTCTGAGCTTGATCTTTTCAGAATAATCGACGCTTGCGCGCCAACCGCCAAAAAGCGTATCGAATATTTAATTCTGCTGCACGACGAATTATGCGGGGGAATAGCAAAGTTTGTCGAAACGCATATAAAATATGAAACCGAACAGCTGGAATACTTTGTAAATGATTGTGAGAATATGGTGTTTGAAGTGTCTGTAAGAGATTACGAAAGATATATCTTCAAAGATTTCGAATCCGCAATTTCGTTTACTAAGCTTTATCCGACTAACGAGTATGCGGTTCCTGTGAAAACATACCTTATCTCGAAGAGGAAATTACGCGGAGCGGACGATATAAAACCCGATTATTTTGAGGATTGCGATTTCTGTACCGTTGTTGACGGAGAAATTAGGGACATATGGTGCGAGAATATAGAGTGCTTCTACGAGACCGAAGATGAAAAGAAGTATGCTTCACTTTGCAACGAAGAAAGTGAATTTCCCAAATACATAGATTCAGGTGATGTTATTAAATATCCCGATAGATATGGAAATTTAAAATATGCAATAGTTCTTCTTCAGCCCGGAGAGGCCTTTCATTACGTAAATTGCACGCCGCTTGATTCGATAGTAGTACGTTGCGGTGCGTTCGATAAGCATTTTTTTGCTCACGAACACCCGTCGCCTTATTCCGTCGAAAAGGCGGATATATCCGAGCTGGACGAAAAAATGCGCGAGGACTATCTTGCATTCAAAGCATTTCTTGCCGCTTCCGAGCTGCAATAACCCTTTACAAACCCGAAAAAATATGCTAAACTCACTAATTGGAAAATGAATCATTAACGGAGGAAATAAATATGGCAAAGAAGATTCTTAAAAGAAGCGAAGTTCCTGTTGAAAACACTTGGAATCTCGCGGATATGTTCGAAAGCGATGACGCTTGGCTTGCCGAATACGAGGCATTAAAGGCGCTCCCCGCAAAAATTGTTGAATTTCAGGGCAAATTGGGCGAAAACGCAAAAAATTTGCTTGATTACTTTAAATTAGAGGACGAAATCGAGCTTCGCCTTACACCGCTTTACGGTTATGCAAGCTGTAAGGGCGACGAGGATACGGCAAACGGCTTTTATCAGGACCTTCGCGGTAAGGCGATGAGCACCTACGTTGCAATAGCAGGTGCGGCTTCCTTCGCTACTCCCGAGATTATGGCAATTCCCGAAGAAACTCTCGAAGGCTTCTTCAAATACGAGCCCGAGCTCGAAACCTACCGTCGTCCTATCTATCGTATTCGCCGCAGAGCCGCACACGTGCTTTCTCCCGAATGCGAAATGATACTTGCAACCGCAGGCGAGATGGCAGACGCACCCGACAATATCGGCTCTATTCTTCGTAACGCGGATATGCGCTTCCCGAACGTTGTCGACGGAGAGGGAAACGAGCATCAGCTTACCGACGGCACCTTTGTTCCGCTTCTTGAAAGCGCAGACGTAACCCTTCGCAAGAACACCTTCGAAGCATATTACGGCAGACTCGGCGAATTCAAAAATACTATCGCCGCAACGCTCGACGGTCAGTTCAAGCAGCTCCGCTTCTTCGCGAACGCACGTAAGTATAATTCGACGCTCGAAGCATCGCTCGACCGTACCGAGGTACCTGTCGAGGTTTACCATAACCTCATTAAAGCAGTTCACGAAAACTTCGATAAAATGTACCGCTACGTTGCGCTCCGCAAAAAGCTTTTGGGCGTTGACGAGCTTCATATGTACGACGTTTACACCCCGATAGTTGCCGATGCCGCTTCCGAAATTTCCTATTCCGAAGCAAAGGAAACCGTTCTCGAGGCGTTGCAGGTTCTCGGCGAGGATTATATCGAGCTTCTTAAAGAGGGCTTTAATAACCGCTGGATCGACGTTTATGAAAACGAAGGCAAGCGCGGCGGTGCATACTCCTCGGGCAACAGCCGTCCTCACCCCTATGTGCTTCTTAACCACCACGATAATCTCGATAGTATGTTCACTCTCGCTCACGAAATGGGCCACGCTCTCCACAGCTACCATTCCACCAAGAATCAGCCTATCTGCACGAGCGATTACGTTATCTTTGTTGCAGAGGTTGCATCTACCTGCAACGAAATACTTCTTATGCGCCACCTGCTTGCAAAAACCACCGATAAAAAGGAACGCGCATATCTTATCAACCATTTCCTCGATCAGTTCAAGGGCACGGTTTACCGTCAAACGATGTTTGCCGAATTCGAGCTTGCTATGGGTCAAATGAGCGAAGGCGGACAAACCCTTACCGCAGACGCGCTTTCCGCAAAATATCACGAGCTCAATAAGCTCTACTTCGGTCCCGATATGATATCCGACGAAGGCATCGCGCTCGAATGGGCAAGAATTCCTCACTTCTTCTATAACTACTACGTGTTCCAATATGCAACCGGCTTCTCTGCGGCTTGCGCAATCGCATCGCGTATTCTTGAAGAAGGCAAGCCTGCCGTCGACGACTACAAAAAGTTCCTCTCGGGCGGCTCGAGCACCGATCCTATTTCGCTTCTTAAAATTGCCGGCGTGGATATGTCGACTCCCGACCCCGTAAACGCGGCTTTGAAGCTCTTCGGCGAGCTTATAACCGAAATGGAAGAGCTTTGCTAATAAAAATAACGAGGCTGTAACTATGCAAATTTCAAAAATCGTCATAACGGGCGGACCTTGTGCGGGAAAATCCTCTGCAACAAGCCGCATCAAGCGCGAATTCACAAAGCTCGGCTACACCGTGCTTTTCGTGCCCGAAACCGCTACCGAGCTCATCACGGGCGGCGTCGCGCCTTGGACCTGCGGTACGGTTGCCGAATATCAAAAATGCCAGCTTGAGCTTCAGCTCAAAAAAGAAAGCGTTTTCGAAGAAGCCGCGCGAACTATGAATACCGATAAGGTGCTTATAGTCTGCGACAGAGGCGCGCTCGACAACAAGGCGTATATGAGCCTCGACGATTTTAATTGGATGGTAAACGAGCTCGGCAAAAACGAGGTGGAGCTTCGCGATCTTTACGATGCGGTTTTTCATCTTGTAACCGCCGCAAAGGGAAGCGGTAAGCACTATACCACCGAAAACAACGCCGCGCGTACCGAAACCGTTGAAGAAGCCACCGCGCTCGACGACAGATTGATTTCGGCTTGGACGGGCCATCCTCATTTCCGCGTTATCGATAACTGTGACGATTTCGAGGAAAAGATGAATCGACTTGTCGAAGAAATTTCGGCGTTCCTCGGTGCACCCGAAATACAAACCGTAGAACGCAGGTATCTTATCGAATATCCCGATACTGCGTGGCTTGAATCTATGCCCAACTGCGAACGCGTTGAAATAATACAAACCTACCTTAAAGCCGACGGCGATACCGAAACAAGGCTTCGCCAACGCGGCAATAAGGGTAATTACGTCTATTTCAAAAACGTAAAAAGCAAAAACGCCGACAAAGCCGAATCCGAAGTGCGCCTCAGTAAGGACGAATATTTAGAGCTTTTAATGGAAGCCGATACGAATAAACGTCAGATACGCAAAAACCGCTATTGCCTTATGTACGGCAATCAGTATTTCGAAATCGACGTTTACCCCTTCTGGAAGGATAAAGCGCTTATGAAGATCGAGCTCGGCGGAAAGGCAGAAAGCGTAGATATTCCGAAGCAGATAAAGGTTATAAACGAAGTCACGAACGACCCCTCGTATAAAAATGCCTATCTCGCAACGGTTGGTATTACAAGTAATATATAAAAATAAAATCGGAGAAGCATAACAGCCTCTCCGATTCATTTTTAATTTAGTCTTCTTTGTTAAAGAAATCAACCACAGCGTCAAGCGCGCTTTCGAAGTTTGCGCGTTCGGTTGCGCGAATGCTGTTCGTGTTGTTAAACTCGATAAGCGGAAGAATGTCCTCGCAGTTCATTGTGTTAAGCAATCCGCACGCGGTGGAATATGCACGTTGATTGTCTGCGTCGCCGCCGCTTACAAGCACAACCGCACCCTTTTTGGTCTTTTCGATGGGAATCTCGTTTCTGAAATATCTCGCGCAGAAATAGGTTTGCAAACGGCTTCCCACAGAAAGCATCTGGCAGGTAAGCTCGGAAAAATAAACCGGCGATGCGATAAGAATGTTGTCGCATTCCTGAATATAATTGTAAACGCTCTGCATACCGTCTATAAACGCACAGCCCTCGTTTTCCCAGCAGTAACGGCAGTCAATACAGGGCGCAATCTTGCAGTTTGCGGTGTTTACGATCTTGTATTCGCCCTCGAGCTTGGGGACAATAGTGCCGATAACGCTTGCCGAATCGCCGCGTAATCTGGGCGAGCCGTTAAAAATCAAAGTCTTTTTCATTTTAAATACCTCTTTATCCGTATTATATGATGTGTCAGATATTGTCGTTCGTTTCTATGTGCGTGGTGTAATATTTTTCCTGAAATTCTATCGCGCTTGCAATCTCTTCTGCCGAAAAACTCATACCCTCGGGCACGCCGATAAGCTTGTCCTCCACGTCGTTTTCACGGTGTGCTATGCCGATAATCTTTACCGTGCATTCTTCGATAGGCTCGTTAAAACCGAGAATGTAAACGTCAAGCTCCTCGCCGTCACCGCCCAAAACGTTCGGAATATATCCGTAATTTATCGGGTAGACGAGGTTGTATTTTTCTTTGTGATGAATATAGCCGATAGGTCTGTCGATTTTGACATAAACGCTTTTGCCGAGATACGACTTAACCTGCGCTTTTCTTTCTTCAAATGTCATAATACACCAAAAAATAAATATTTTCAACATTTTAACACATTAACCTAATAATTGCAAGATGATTTTTGAGCTTTTCGGTATTTTACTTGAAAAAGACGAGCCCGTTTGTTATAATAGGGAAGTAAATAAAGCCGAGAAAGGGAAATTATATGAAAAAATGGTTGTTGACTCTGCTTGCAGGATTGTTGCTTTTTACCGCGTGCGGTGAAGCTGTTCCCGAACAGCAAAGCAGCGAGGAAAGTAAAGCCGAAGACCTCGGAGGCCCATACGAAACGCTGGTCAGCTACGGAAAACCCTATACAATAAACGTCGATACAAGCCCCACGTATCCCGACCTTTACGGGCAACAGCTTACCGATGGCGAAAAAACCGCGAACATAGGCTCGCACTATTCCGATAGCCGTATGGTTGGCTTCACTTCGAACTGTATCGTTCAAATTGATCTCGGCGAGGATGACGGTAAACGTATTAAAAAAATCGTTGCCCGCTCGCTCGAAATGCATCAGGACGGTGTAGGCCTTGCCGCAAGTGCAAGATTTTCTGCATCCGAAGACGGCAAAAAGTTCAAAACCCTCGGTACGCGCCCCTTTAAGGAAACCGGCGATCTTACCGTTAGCGAGGTCAGCCTCGAGCTCGAGGAGGCGACCGATTACCGTTATATCCGCATTCAGTTTTATATAGGCGGTGGAGCCTTCCACTTTACCGATGAAGTCGAGGTATATGCCGACGTTCCCCCCAAGGAAAAGACCGATAACGTTGCCGCGGTATATGCACAGGAAAGCATCGACAGAGCTTCTTGGAAGAGCCTTTCCACGGGCGTAAGCGTCGATCCTGTCGATGCCAAGGTGATTACCGTAGGTAAAAAATATACCGTTAACAACTGTACCTTCGATGAACGCGCACCGCAAACCGAAGAGCTTATTCTTACCGACGGCGAGCGCACCGCGCAGTATTTCAGCGACCCCGTTTGGCTCGGACTGGCTTCCAACGGTGAAGCTTCACCCGAAATAACTCTTGATCTCGAAAACAAATACGATAATATATGCTCGTTTAAGGTATATGCCTGCGGTGGCGGTATAAACGTCGACCTTCCCGCGTATATCGACGTTTATGCGGCAAACGGCGGGGAATACACCTTTGTCGGCAGAATGTATGCCCCCAAGGACGGCAAGAGCGTAGCATATACCCTCCTTCTCCTCGAATATATCGAAGCAAAGAATATCCGCTTTGTATTTCCTAAGGAAGCGGGAAATTATTGGGTCGAGGAAATTCAGGTGCTCGCGGGCTATAACGAAGAACAGTCGAATGTTCTTTATCCGCCCGTAGCCTTTCCCAAGGTAACCGAAGATATTCTTTGGGATTCATCCGAGCCCGACTATAAGACAGAACAAAACCTCCTTTTGGGTAGAACCCAGCAGGTTTCGGCGCTATTCTATGCCGATATCGATAAGCATGGTAAGGAATCGCCCGTCGATTTTCCTTATCTTACCGACGGTAAGCTCGCTTCCGATATGTACTGTTACAGCGGTCAGTGGTTCTACACAAGCGGCGGTCAGGGCATAGAATTTTTCTATGATCTCGGCAAGCTTTCGACCCTTAAAAGCGTAAATATCTCTCTTCTTGAACAGACCGATTGGGGCATTTCAAGACCTAAATACATCTCTGTTTTCCTTTCGGACGACGGCAATAATTGGTATGAGGTTGCCGAATATACGCGCGGCGACGCGGTTTTGAATAAATACGAAACCCGCGTTCAGCTCCCCTTCGAGTTCGATAAAGCCTACGCGGCGCGTTTCGTAAGATTCCGCTTCGAGGGCGCGGCGATGTTTTTCGATGAATTCGAAGCCTTCGGTACAAAAGAGGTTAAAGCATCTGCCGTCCGCCTTGCAGACAGCGGCATGAACGCCGTTCCTTACTACACAAACGAAGAGGACGCACAATTCGCCACCACCGAAAACACTCCTATCAAAGCAAGCGATATAATGCTCGTGTATGGTGACAGAAATAAGCGCGAAGACCTTCTTCCTATGGTCGCTTATCTTGATGAAGAGGGCAATATCAAGGATACGTTTATGGATGGCTTCCTCTACTGCTCGCACTACGGCTTGCCTTCGGGCGCGCTCGGACACCTTCCCAACTATAAACAGGATTGGGAATACGTCCACGATAAGGATTTTAACGGCGAAATCGGCTTCGACGTACTGAACGAGGTCGTAGGTCAGGTAAAGGAAGCACTCGGACTCACCGATTATAAAGTGCAGGTGTATTCCACCTTCCTCACTCTCCACGATACGGTAAGCGATTTTGGCGACGTAGACGGCGACGGAATATCCGAGGATGCAACTACCATCGAGGGCAGAGCAAAGATTTTCGATTGGTATATCAAGCTCACGCTCGATGAATTCGAAAAGAGAAACTATCAAAATATCGAATTCAATGGCTTCTATTGGCTCAACGAAGCTGTTATATGGGAAGATGACGATTCCCACGTAATCACCGAATGCGGCGAAAGAGTTCACGCGGCAGGCTCAAACTTCCTCTGGGTGCCCTACTATTCCGCAAACCGCTTCTTTACCGGCTACGAAATGGGCTTTGATATGATTTCTATGCAGCCCAACGTTGTATTCTCGACCGACGCTCCGCTTTGGAGATTCGATTCGACGGTGGAAATGACAAAGGTACGCAAAATGACCGTTGAGCTCGAGCATAGCTATCAGTGCCTCGGCGATCCTTCTTTTGCAAGAAGCTATATGCTTTATCTCTACCACGGCGCGGCAACGGGCTATATGAACGGCATACACGTTTATTACGATGACGTTGCAAACTTCGCTATAATGGGTAACAGCGATGACCCTCTTTGCCGTATGCAGTACGATGCAACCTATCATTTCGTAAAGCGCGACCTCGATGTTACACCCGATAAGCGCGAAGATTATAAGCTCGGCGGCAAAAAGGATACGGTAATAGACGGCGCACTTAACGAAGCAAATGCGCTTCAACTCTTCACTCTCACATCTGCTCCCGAGCATGGCTATGTCACCTTCAATTCCGACGGCACATTCCGCTATTTCCCAGATAAGGGCTACACGGGAACCGATACGTTTACCTATACCTATAACGAATATCTCGGCGAATCCGAAGAGTGTGTAGTTCAGATTACTGTTGAATAAAGCATAAAAAATACTCCGCATCAAAATAGATGCGGAGTATTTTGCGTTATTTAAGCGTTTTTCATTTTCTTGAAATATTTCACAAGCTCGGATATCGGCAGTATCAACGCACCGATAACGAGTGCTAAAATATATTCCCAAACCGTAATGGGCATAAACGAAAATGCACTCTGCAGGAAGGGAACGAATACAACAAGCGCGGTAAGCACGAACGAAGCCGCCATTGTAAGCCAAAGCACCTTGTTGTGCGACTTTAATTCAAATACGCTCTTTTCTCTCGAGCGGAGGTTGAAGGAATGAACTATTTCCGCCATCGACATTGTTACAAACGCCATGGTAGTGCCAAAGCCTGCGGTAAACGCGTTGCCGATAAAGAAGGAAATAAGCGTAAGAGCCGAAATACAAGCGCCCTGCCAGATAACGTCGATACCCAAACCGCCCGCAAAAATGCCTTCCTTGCTGTCACGCGGGGGGAGTGTCATTACGTCGCCTTCAGCCTGCTCCATTCCCAAGCCAAGCGCGGGAAGACTGTCGGTAATAAGATTGATCCAAAGAATGTGTATCGGCTTGAATACGGTAAGGCCGAACAGCGAAGCGATAAATACGCTCAATACCTCGCTCAGGTTGGAAGAAAGCAGGAACTGAATGGTTTTGCGTACGTTGGAATAAATGCGTCTGCCTTCCTCAACGGCGTTTACAATGGTCGCAAAGTTGTCGTCACCAAGAATCATATCGGCAACGCCCTTCGTAACGTCCGTACCGGTAATACCCATACCAACGCCGATATCGGCGGTTTTTATCGAGGGAGCGTCGTTAACACCGTCGCCGGTCATAGCGGTAATGTAGCCCAGATTCTTCCAAGCGGTAACGATTCTTACCTTGTGCTCGGGCTGAACGCGAGCGTAAACCGAATATTTCGTAATATCTCTTTCCAATTCCTCGTCGGAAATGTTATCGAGCATCGCGCCTGTAAGCGCTTGGCTTTCGTCGGTGATAATGCCAAGCTCTTTGCCGATCGCAACCGCGGTATCAATGTGGTCGCCGGTTATCATAACGGGTCTTATGCCCGCCATCTTACAGCGGTTTACCGCGTCCATAACCTCGGGACGTACAGGGTCTATCATACCCGAAAGACCGATAAATACAAGCTCTTTCTCGATTTGCTCGGGACTGTCGAATTCTGGAAGCGTGTTATATACAGTAAATGCACCCGCAAGAACGCGTAACGCCTTGTCCGCCATCGATTTGTTGTGTGCAAGTATCGCTTGTCGCACCTTATCGTCCATATCGCGGGTTTTTCCGTCCACGGGCGAGATATATTTGGTGCAGCGCGAAAGTATTACGTCGGGCGCACCCTTTGTATATTGAATAACCTTGCCGCCAAAATCGTGCAGGGTAGACATCATCTTTCTGCCCGAATCAAACGGAGCTTCGCCGACTCTCGGCTGCTTAATAACAAGCTCGCGCTTGTCGAAACCGTTTTCGTAAGCAAATTGCTGTAAAGCCGCCTCGGTAGGCTCGCCCAAAACTCTGCCAAGCTCGTCGACCTCTGCATCGCTGCAAAGCGAATTGCAATAGCACAAAAGCTCTAAATTACCGCTGAAATGCTCAACAACGGTCATCTTGTTCTGTGTAAGTGTGCCGGTTTTGTCGCTGCATATTACCTGCGTACAGCCAAGCGTTTCAACAGCGGTAAGCTTTCTTATAATAGCGTTTTGGTTTGCCATTTTCGAAACGCCTATCGAAAGAACAATGGTAACAACAGCACTCAAGCCTTCGGGGATTGCCGCAACCGCGAGCGATACCGCAACCATAAAGGTATCGAGAATAACGCCGCCGTTAAGCGAATCTGCGGTAAACATATTAATTGCGAAAACAACCGCACAAATGCCAAGCACCGCAACTGTAAGTATCTTGCTTAGCTGTGCAAGCTTTATCTGAAGCGGAGTTTTATCCTCGCTTGCATCGGTAATCGCCTTCGCAATCTTGCCCATTTCGGTGTCCATACCCGTCGCAACAACAACTGCCTTTGCGCGTCCGTAAACTATCGTTGTGCCGGTATAAACCATATTAGCTCTGTCGCCAAGCGGAATATCGCCGCTTTCGCTGTAAAGCACGTCCGCGTGCTTTTCGCTGGGCACCGATTCACCCGTCAAAGCCGATTCCTCTGCTTTAAGCGAAGCCGCCTCTATAAGCCTTGCATCGGCGGGAACAGCGTCGCCCGCTTCAAGCAGTATAATATCACCGATGACAAGCTCTTCGCTTGTAAGTATCTGCATATTGCCGTCGCGCAGGACCTTGCACTTTGCTTTTGTCATCGCCTTCAGCGCGTCTATCGCTTTTTCGGCTTTGCTCTCCTGAATAACACCCAAAACGGCGTTAAGAACAACGACAAAAAGAATAATAAATACGTCCGCCAACGATTCGCCCTCTATAAGCGCGGTAATAAAGCTTACCAACGCCGCAACAAGCAAAACGATTATCATCGGGTCTGCGAACTGAAGCAAAAACTTCTTCCAAAGCGGCACCTTCGGCGGCTCTGCAAGCTTGTTTGCACCGTAGCGTTCAAGCCGTTCATTCGCCGTGGCCGAGCTTAACCCGCTTACAGACGTACCGAAAAATTCAAGCACCTTTTCGATACCTTCCAAATAATGTTTCATTCGAACATTCCTTCCTTATATTCTGTGAAATTTTAAATACCGTATCATATCGAACGTTTTTATTTACAAAAATAAAAATGCAAGCACCGTTATGGCTACACCATAAAAGTCTTGCAATAAAAACGTCCGCCCGGGCTGTAATGCCGAGATGTCGAGCGAGGACGCGCATACAAAACAGTATGCCGCTACTCCCTTTTATTGACCATATATTACCATAAATATTTTTACGTGTCAAGACGCTTTTTATTCAATGTTTGTCAAAAATAAGACCGCCGTGCTTTCACACAGCGGTCAAACCGTTATTTCTTATTTCGCGTAAACCTCAAGCTCGTTTATGAATACAAACAATCCGCTCGGGGTAAAGCTGAATTTAACGTATCTTGCGCTCTTTCCGTCGACCTCCGCGCCCGACCAATAAATCGCGCTTTCGTCCGAAGTGTCTATCGGAAGCTGGCAAAGCTCGGTAAAGTTAACACCGTCGCTCGATATCGAAACGCTTGCGCCCTTCGGGGGATTGATTCCCGCCGTGCCGCCGTTGCAGATGTGCGCTCTTACAAAAGCAAGCTCGGTTTCCTTTTCAAGGTCGATAATAATATATCCGATACCGTTTTCAACGTTTAATTGTTCTGCGGGAAGATTGGAGTTGTAGAACGAAAACCAGTTGTTGTCGTAGGTAAGTCCCTCGGTTGCCTTGCCGTCGGTAAGCTTTGCGGTGTAGTTGCCAAAGCCGTCGCCAAGCCCGCCCGAAATGGTATAGCTCTTGCCGTTGGATGCAAGCGTGCCCACGGGCTTTACTTCTTCGACCTTGTTGCCTGCATCAAAAGAGCCTTCGGGTATTTTTGCATCGGGTACGAACTTAAAGAGCCAGAAGCTTTCGGTGTGCACCTCTGTGCCTGCCTTTAAAAGCTTGGTTTCGCTGTTGGTCCATTTGGTAAAATAAAGCTTGTTCGAAGTGGTGTTCATATCCCAATACGAGGTAAGATAGTCACCCTTGCCGCTTGCAAGCGAATCCTCAAACGTGGTAACGCGCACGTCGAACTGATATCTCGGGTCTTGATAACCGTAAAGAACGGCGCGTGTTGCAACGTTTTTGCTGTAATGCTTGCCCGAATAGTCTGCCGCACCGACCTTTAACGTCTGTATGCTGTTAACAAGCTCGCCTGCGTTGTTATACATTTCGCACCACAAGCCGTATTTCTTGCTAATGGGCAACATACAGGTATAAGAACGATGATGCTTAACGTCCTTAACGTATTTGTAGTCAACGTTAAGCTTTATCTGCGGACCGGTAAAGGTGTATTTTCTCACCATTTCGGCATAAACGTCGTCATCGGTGTAGGTCATATTTTTGTTGTTGTAATCGCCTATCGAGTCGCCGTTGTCATCGGGGAACCACAAAAGCTTTGTGTTTTCGATAATATGAAGCGAATTTACGGTAACCGATTCGCCGTTTTTAAGCTCGATCTTTTCACCGTTTTCGGCGTTGTAAAGCGCAAGGCTGATAAATGCTTCGTTGCCGTGGTTACCGCCCGACCACACGTTTGTGCCCTTCGGGGTTATCGGAACGTGCACGTATTCAAAGTCGGTAGAGCCCGCCGCAAAAACGTGCTCCTTGCCGTCCTTGTCTACAAGACGCCACGACCAAAGGTTAAAGCAGCCCCAAGGACGCTCCTCAAGCGTAATAGTAAGCGTTCCTACCTCGGTTTCGCAAGCCATACTGTATTTGCTGTCGCTTACCTTTGTAACCGTGGTGGGGAAGGATGTAATCTCGTCGGGTGCACCGGCGATTTCGGTTGTTTTGTAATCGTTAAAGCCCCAATATTCCGGCATAATAACCGCCTCCGATTCTTCCTGTGATATTTCCGATGAATTGCTTTCGGTATCGGGTGCGCTGCTTTCGTTGCTGCTGTTGCACGCAGCAAGTGCGCATCCGCATAAAAGCAGTGCGAGTAAAAGTGAAAGAGTGTTTTTGAATTTCATAATACACCGCCTGATGTTTTTTATTATTATAACGCACAAATACTTATTTTTCAATATCTTTATTGTTTTTGTTTTACTTGACAAATCGCGCGCGGTATAATATAATATCTTGATAATTTATAGATTTTTATTTCAGGAGGCTATCAATGGATACAAACCTTCTTGCCGAGCTTCTCTATCCCAATATAAAAACTCTCCCTGCGGATATCGAAGCACGCTACCCTGCACGTAATCTTCCCGAAGGCGCAAAGGTGACTCGCTTTGCACCCAGCCCCACGGGCTTTCTTCATATAGGCAACCTCTACGGCGCGTTTACCGATGAACGCTTGGCACACACCTCGGGCGGCGTTTTCTATCTGCGTATCGAGGATACCGATGCAAAGCGTACCGTTCCGAACGGTATTCAAATAATCATCGAAACGCTTGCAAAATTAGGTGTTAATTTCGATGAAGGCGCTGTAATCGACGGCGATAACGGCAATTACGGTCCCTACCGTCAAAGCGAGCGTGCCGAAATATATCAAACCTACGCAAAGCAGTTAATAAGAGAGGGAAAAGCATACCCCTGCTTCTGTACCGAGGAAGAGCTTGCCACTATACGTGAACGTCAGGAAGCCGAAAAATTAAACCCCGGCTATTACGGCGAATTTGCAATCTGGCGCGATGCTCCTATCGAAAAGATTCAGGAAAAGCTCAACGAAGGCGTTCCCTTCGTGCTCCGCTTCCGTTCGGAGGGCAACCTTAACAATAAGCATAAATTCCGCGATGAAATAAAGGGCGAAATCGACGTTACCGAAAACGATATCGACCACGTTATCCTTAAATCAGACGGAATCCCTACCTACCACTTCGCTCACGCTGTGGACGACCACTTAATGGGTACTACCCACGTTATTCGCGATGAAAGCTGGCTTTCTACGCTTCCGTTCCATATTCAGCTTTTCAAGGCACTCGGCTTCAAAATGCCCAAATACTGCCATACCGCGCAGGTATTAAAGCTCGATAACGGCAATAAGCGCAAGATTTCCAAGCGTAAGGACCCCGAAGCGGCGCTTACCTATTATCATTCGCAGGGTTATCCCGTTGCCGCTGTGCGCGAATATCTTATGACTCTTCTTAATTCGAATTTCGAGGAATGGCGTCTTGCAAATCCCGAAGCACCTATCGAGGACTTTAAATTCACCACAAAGAAAATGAGCGTTTCGGGCTCGCTTTTCGATCTTGATAAGCTTAACGACGTTTCCAAAAACGTTATCTCCCGCCTTACCGCCGAAGAGGTTTACGATTACACTCTTGCTTGGGCAAAGGAAAACGATACCGAATTTGCAAAAATTCTCGAAAACGATAGAGCTTATGCGGTGCAAATACTTGCTATCGGCAGAGGTGGCAAAAAGCCGCGTAAGGACATCGCCCTCTGGAGCGAGGTCAAGAACTATATGTCCTTCTTCTACGATGAGCTTTTCGAAACTCAAGACAGCATTCCCGAAAGCTTCGCACAGGAGGATGTGAACAACGTTCTTTCCGATTTTGCGAGCAGCTATGACGAAAACGCCGAACAGAACGACTGGTTTGCAAATATCAAGGCTATCGCCGAAAAGAACGGCTTCTGCCCCGATATGAAGCAATATAAGGCAAGCCCCGAAAGCTTTAAGGGCTCGGTTGCCGACGTAAGTATGTTCCTTCGCGTTGCAGTTACGGGCAGAACGAATTCCCCCGACCTTTACGAGGTTATGAAGATTCTCGGCAGGGAAAAGGTCCTTGCAAGAGTTTCGAAATAAAGGAGAATAAATATGGAATCCACAAATTTCATTTTCGATATTATCGATGAAGACCTTGAAAAAAATCCCGATTTAAAGATACACACCCGCTTCCCGCCGGAACCCAACGGCTATCTCCATATCGGTCATTGCAAGGCGCTTGTTATCGACTTTTCCACCGCTGTTCGCTATAACGGTCTTTGCAATCTGCGTATGGACGATACCAACCCCGCAAAAGAGGATACCGAATTTGTCGATGCGATAAAAGAGGATATTCATTGGCTCGGATTCGATTGGGATGACCGCTTCTTCTACGGCTCGGATTATTTCGAAGAAACCTACAAGCTTGCCGAACAGCTTATTTTAAACGGCGACGCTTACGTTTGCGAGCTTTCCGCTTCGGAATTTTCCGAATACCGAGGCGATTTGCAAAAGCCTGCGGTTTCTCCCTACCGCGAAAGACCTATCGAAGAAAGCCTTGACCTTTTCCGTCGTATGCGCGCGGGTGAATTCCCCGAGGGAAAATATACACTCCGCGCTAAAATCGACCTCGCGAGCGGTAACTTCAATATGCGCGACCCCGTGCTTTACCGCATTCGTTATATCGATCACCACCGTCAGGGCACTAAATGGTGCATCTTCCCGATGTACGATTTCGCACATCCCATTCAGGATGCGTTAGAGGGCATTACCCACTCGCTCTGCTCGCTTGAATACGAGGATCACCGTCCTTTGTATAATTGGGTTATCGAGCATTGTGATGTTCCCTCCAAGCCCCGTCAGATCGAATTTGCGCGTCTTAACGTTACCAATACCGTAATGAGCAAGCGCTTCCTCCGTTCGCTCGTCGAAAATAAGCTTGTCGACGGCTGGGATGACCCGAGAATGCCCACCCTTTGCGGTCTGCGCAGAAGAGGCTACACCGCCGAAGCTATTCTCGATTTTATCGACCGTGTCGGCGTTGCGAAAAACAATAGCCTTGTCGACCTCGCGCTTTTAGAGCATTGTGTGCGCGAAGACCTTAATAAAAAGGCGCTCCGCCGCGTTGCTGTGTTCGATCCCGTAAAGGTTACCGTAACCAACTATCCCGAAGATAAGGTCGAGTATTTCGAGCTTCCCAATAACCCCAACGATGAAAACGCAGGCACCCGCAAGCTCCCCTTCACCCGCGAGCTTTATGTTGAAAGGGAAGACGTTTCCGTCAATCCTCCTCCCAAGTATTTCCGTATGAAGCCGGACGGCGAGGTACGCCTTATGGGCGGTTATATAGTTAAGGTCGATGAGATAAAGACCGATGACGAAGGCAACGTTACCGAAGTTCTCTGCACCGCAGACCTCGAAACGGGCAACGGTATGCCTGCCGACGGCAGAAAGATAAAGGGCACTATACATTGGCTTTCTGCAAGCAACTGTGCCGAAACCGATGTCGTTCTTTACGACCATTTATTCACCGAGGCGGATATGAACGCAATCGAATCCTCGCGCTATGGCGAATATCTCAACCCCGAATCCAAGGTTATCGCAAAGGGCGTTAAGATAGAAAAATCGCTGCTCGAAGCAAAGGTAGGCGATAAGTTCCAATTCGTTCGTAAGGGCTACTTCTGCCGCGATTCAAAGGATACAAGCCTTTTCAACAGCGTTGTTGCACTTAAAGACAGTAAAAAGTTTTAATTCAAAAGAGGACTTCTTGCGAAGTCCTCTTTTCGATGTTTTTAGCAGTAAAAGTATTTTAATATGCCAAAAAATACCTTTAATAAAATTTGCATATACGCAAATAATATCAGCGAGGAAAAAACCTCGATGCAAATAAAGCAAATCTAAAAAGGAGATTTTTACAATGGCTAGAAACAAGACTATGGTTCCCGAAGCCAAGGCTGCACTTGACAAGTTCAAGATGGAAGCTGCAAGCGAAGTAGGCGTTAACCTCAAGGACGGTTACAACGGCGACCTCACCGCAAAGCAGGCAGGCTCCGTAGGCGGTCAGATGGTCAAGAAGATGATCGAAACCGCTGAAAAGAATATGAAATAAGAAGGCTTACCCTTCTTTGAAAAAGGGCTCTTCGCACGAAGAGCCTTCTTTCTGTTTTTATCCACTATTCCTCGGTCCAGAAGTGGTTTACCTGCGGTTGCGAAACCGAAGCGAGATATTCGTTCAACTCATCGATCGATATTGCGGGTACGAGTACGTTACCGACGTATTCGGGAGAGTCGCTGTCACGTACATAGAAGCTGTAACAGGGGATATAATATCCGACATCATAGCATTGCTCGCACTCGCAATCGGTGATAAGGATATATTCGAATTCGGTTGCTTCGATATTTGCTTTTTTGTGGTCGAATTCAATCAAGGAAAAGGGTGGTGTTTTGAAGTTGCCCTTTCTTAATTCCTCTACTGCTTCATCATAGGAAACGGCATTAAAGGTATAATTCGGGAAAACCTTTTCGTTGCTTCTGTCGGTTGCCTGAACCGATTTGATGTTTTGGCCGTCGGTGAATACCGAAATGTATTTTTCGGCGAGCGCAAGCATAGTTTCGTCAACCGTTTCCTTTTCTTCATAAATCGTGAACACTATTGCGTCGCCGTATAACGTTCCTTCGTTGCGGGTTTCGACAATTCTGAGTTTTTCGTTGTTTTTAAAGGTCATTTCACAAAGCTTTTCGACTGTAGGATTTGATAACAGGTCGTTTGCTTTGCCGTCTGTTTTGACTAACAACGAATCGCAATAAGCAAGAACAGTAACCTCGTCAACGTATTTTGCGTAAAAAGTGCCCTCGTCCGCGAGATAACTAAACTTTTCTTCTTCGAATGTAATCTCCGCGAGCGCAAGGTATTCGAGCAGCTTTTCTTTTACTAAGCTTTTAAGCTCATCGGTTACGGGATACTGTCTGCCTGTGTTGCCTATAAGATAGGGTGTTCGTATAACCGACAGTTTGTCGGGCGTAATATCCTTAGCATCGGCATAATCACGGATAGTTACGGGCGGATAAACGATACCGTCGATAAGCGTTTCCAAATGCACCGATTCTCCGTCGAGTATTACACGGTATGGATTGATATCGTTGCTGAATGCGGATATATAATCAAAACCGATATATCCTCCTTTTTCGGCAGTGTAGAGTGTTTTTAACGAATAGTCGAGAATCGAATATTCACCCTCCACGGAGTATTCATCGTAACGTTCAAAGGCGATTATATAATCGAAATCCTCGTGCGCTCTGAACGAACCGTATGCCTGCTTTAAAAGCTTTCCCGAAAAATCGTAGATAAAGCTCTCGCTCGAAAGTATGTCATGCGCATTGTTATCTGTGATTATCAAGCCGTTTTTAATAATCGGCGCATTCCAAAACGTCGGCCTTAAAATATATTCACCGTTTTTCATTAGGCCGTAATAGTAATTATCGCAGTTAAACGCCTTGACAAGCTGTACGCCTTCGGCGTATTCATCGATAATTTCGGGTTCCGTGCTTATTTGCATAAGCACGCACGCCATAGAATCAAGCGCATAAAATTCATCGCCGCGCTGTCCGATAGCGGCGGTATATTCCCAAGGCGCATCCTCCCAATAATGCAGGGCATCCCAAATCGCAGAATCGATTCTTTCGCCGTCTGTGTCGATAAAATAGGAACTGTTATCGGTCATTCGCACAACCAAAAGGTTTTTGTTTGCGGAAAAAACGTACAAATCCTCACATACGAAGGTTTTCAATATTTCGCCGTCGGGCGCCGCAATATAATGCGGGCGTTCATTTTCCGAATATCCCTTCGGTTGTGCGAGAATGTTTTCGTTTTGCAAAACGGTCTCGTTATAATCGCGTTTTATTTCTTCGATATTCTTCGGCTCTTGCGGCAGAAGACTTTCGTGTGCTTCCATGCGTGAAGACTCGGTCGGGGTATTACTGCTTTCGGCAAACTCTTCCTTGTTTTGCAAGCAGGAAGTAAGTAACAGCGCGAGGAAAAGCGCGGTAATTAAAGCGATTGTATTTTTCATGGCAAACCTCCTATTTGGAATTCACCTATTAAGACGAAATTGAATCGCGTTTTGTCACATTTTTTCTAAAAAAGATTCCCTTTTTAAAAAAGAGAATCTTTTTTTGTCTATTGTTTTTTGTATCTACAACATATTCATAACTTTATATACGTAGTAAATATAACGTTATTTTCTTTTCTTTTTAAACATCTGTCTGTATTTTTTGGTTTTCTTGTTCACAAGCACCACCGAAATAACCGCGGCAACAGAAAGCACAGCGGCAATAATTATCAAAACGGTGTGGTCCTCGCCCGAATTACCCGCTTCGGGTGAATCGGCAAGTGCGTTAACGGTAAAGCAAAGGGAAATTGCGATAATAAGCAGAATAAGCGTTAATTGCTTTTTCATTCCTGTTCTCCGTCCTTTTCGCTGTCGTCCTTGCGCTTTATGCGCGCGTGCCATTCGGCTATGCTTTCGCGCAGCTTTTTGCGCGGTGCTTTTTCGGGTATCGGCTTAATCTCCAAGCTTTCGGGGTCTACCGAGCCTACTGCAAGATATTCGCCGCTCGGAATGGGTAGCGATTTTTTTGCAAGACTGCGCTCAACGCCTACCTTTATTACGTAGAACAGCACGGCAACAAGCGGTACCGAGAATATCATACCCGCCAAACCGAACACTCCTCCGAAGAAAAGTAATGCTACCGTTACCCAGAATTTCGAAACGCCGGTTTTGTCTTCCATAATCATCGGCTCGATAATATTGCCCTCTAACTGTTGCAAAACAATAAGGAATACAATATAGATCACACCGTGCCTTACGTCGGTAAGCAAAACGAAAAACGCCGTAGGTATGCCGCCGATAAAAGGCCCGAAAAAGGGAATAACGTTCGTAATCGCGATTATTCCGGCGGAAAGCAAAGCGTACTGCATTCCCATCGCAGTCATAAATATAAACGTAACTATTCCGACGATGGACGAGGTAAGCAGCTTGCCCGAAATGAATTTACCGAAGGTGCTGTTGCCGTAGCGCGCAACGTCGAGAATATCGTTTGCACGTTCGGGCTTGAATATTGCAAAAATAAGCTTTTTGAACTGTGCGATAAATTTTTGCTTTTCCAAAAGCGCGTAAACGCAAATAACAAGCGAAATCAAGAAATTAACAAGGAAGGAAACCACCGAAACCGCGCTCTCGACAATACCGCCGATAACGTTTGCGAATTCACCGCCAAACCAATTCACAAGGTTTGTAACGAGCGTATCGATGGATTCACCGAAATGCTCACCGAAGGCACTTTCGGAATCCACGTTGTTCACCAACCAATCGCCGCCCTTTTCGATAAGAGAGGGGGCGATGCCGATAAATCTTTGAACACTTTCGAAAAATTCGGGGATGATAAGAAACAGCAAAAGTGCGATTACGGCGATAAGGAACAATATCGAAAGAAACACGCCAATCCCGCGAGCAAGCCTTTTTTGCGTAGAAATACGCATTTTTTTGCTTTTTGCAAGCAAATGCATAAAAAAGCGTTCAAATATACCGCAAAGCGGGTTGATGATATAGGCAAAAATAACACCCATTATAACCGGAGAAAGAATGCCGGTTACCTGCCCGATAAGGTTGCTTACCGTGTCTATCTGTGTTATAAGCAAAATGACGGCAATACAAACGGCAAAAATTACGACAGTCCGCCTTGTTACAGCTTCGTTTTGTTTTTTGTTCTGACGGTCTTCGCTCATAAAGCTCCTCCGAGTTCAAGATGATTCATTATATCACGCAAGAAATATTTTGTAAAGTAGTTGGCGGTATTGAATTTGTGACTATTTTGTTATATAATCAAAAAACGGTACATAATGTCGAAAAAGAGGGAATAATGAAACAAACTCGTTTATATACATATTCGCGGCGTGTCTTTGCATTTGCGACGCTCGTGGCTTTGCTATTAACCACACTTTGCTTTGTATCTGCGAAAAATCCCGCAGAAACCGATAAAAAAACCGTCTGCGCAGGCTATTCCGAAGAAATGCTTGCCGCCGTCTATGCTCACGCAGGCTATAAAATATCGCTTCGCAACGCATCTTACGTACGGGGCGGCGAAGATGACGGCAAAATGCTTACCGACAGAATATACACGAACGCAAAGCCGCAAAACGACCGTGATGAAACCGAAGGCTGGGTGATGCTCGAAAGCTACGACGGCATTACAGATTATCGCGTTACCGTCACAGTCGATATCGGGTTTCACGCAAAATCAATAGCACGCTTTTATCTGCGCGCCTTTCGCGGCGAAGCATTCGGTGCAGAAATGCCTCAGCGCATACGCTTTTATATCTCGGAAAACGGAGAAGATTTTGAGCTTCTGGGCGAGGGCAGTACGATGACCGATATAAGTGTCAATAATTCCGCCGCTGTCTATTCGTTAACGCTCGATAACACAAAAAACGCAAGATATTTCCGCGCGGTTATCGATTGCAAGGCAGGGAAAGCGCTTTGGCTCAATGAGGTCGGCGCGGCGGCATACGCAAACGTGGCAGAGATAAACGATTCAAGCGAATGGACTTTTACAGATAGTGACGGATTTGTCTACCGCATAAACGGAAACGAAGCCGAAATAATCGGCATGGAAGGCAAGACTTCCGAAAATACTGCAATACAGCCGAGCACACAAAGCTTTAATACCGATAACGTTACTTATGCCTTGGGAAAGGGAAGCGGTAACGAGGTGAAGGTAATATCCGATTTTATAGCCGAAGACCGCCCCAACTATTCGGGAGTTCCGAATAATATTCAATATATAGTAATACATAACACCGGAACTACCGAGGAGGATACCGACGCCGAACGCTATAACCACCGTATGCACGTCACCACCGAGGAAACGAGCTGGCATTATACGGTCGACGATAACAAAATATATCATTCGCTTGCCGATTCGATAGTCGGCTGGCACGCGGGCTCAAGCCATAACTATTGCAGTATCGGCATCGAAATATGCACTAACGGCGCACCGAAAAGGTCGTCGGGCGCATTTGTGTTCAGCGGCGATGCATACGAACAATGGGTAGAAAACCGTTTCAAAAAATCGCTCCGTAACGCCGCGGTGCTGGTGGCAGAGCTTCTTACACGCTACGGGCTTTCCACAAATGCGGTAATACAGCATTACGACGTTACCCAAAAGAACTGTCCGCTCTGGCTTCGCGAAAAAAACGGAAAATACGTTTACGAGGGTACTCTTTGGGTAGAGTTTATGGGCTATGTCGAGGAGTATTACGAAATGCTCAACGGAAAAACGCCTTCTCCTGCAATAAATGTAAATCGAAACGCCGTTATACCCGATTACGTTGCAACCAACGAGGGCGATGTGTTCCCAGTTACACGCATCTGCGAAGACGCTTTTGTCGATATGACCGATGTTGTCGATACTTTAAAGCTCGGTAAAATGATAAACGCAATCGAAAAGGGCTGCTTCGACGGAACTTTGCTCGAAAATATTACGGTTGCCGAGGGTAACGGTAATTTTGTTGCGAATAACGGAATTCTCTTATCGCGAGAGGGCGAAATACTGTATGACCCCGCCGAGGTAAAAAGCATCGTTCCGAATCCCGCCGAAAACAGCACACTCGATATACGAGAAAAAGACGGAAGATATTATCTGTTTACAAACGGCAAAAGCACACTTTCGGATATCGCAAAGGAATACGGCTCGGAAGAGTTTTCGGCAAGAACGATATATGGCAACGAATTGAAGGAAAACGAAATCCCCGCGACGGGCGCTGTGCTTAATTTCGACGGTGCAAGGCTTTATGTAATAATTCTCGGCGATGCAAACGGCGATCGCGAAATAGACCAATACGATTATATACTTGTTAAGCGTACCTATATGGGCACCTTTTCTCCACAAAAGCGTCAGCTTTTGGCTATGACGGTGAGCGGGGAAGAGGCAGTCTGCGTTTATGACTATATACTCGTCAAACGACACGTGCTCGGCACGTATAACATTTTTAAATAAACAAAAACAAGCTTTGCGCAAAACAAAGCTTGTTTTTCTTTTACTCTTCTCCCGCCTTGAAGTTGTATATCGGCTTAATCACCTTAACAATTTCCGCCGTCGGGGTAATGTTGTTAACAATATCTTCCATATTTTTGTATGCCATTGGACATTCGTCAAGCGTGCCTCTGCCGACCGAGGTTGTATAAATCCCCTCCATCTGCTTTTTGTATTCGCTCAACGTAAAGGTCGATTTTGCTTCGCCTCGGCTCATAAGCCTGCCCGCTCCGTGCGGTGCAGAATAATTCCAATCGGCGTTGCCCTTGCCGATGCAGATTAAACTGCCGTCACGCATATTAATCGGAATAAGCAGCTTTTCGCCCGCCTGCGCCGAAACCGCACCCTTGCGAAGAATCATATTGTCAAGGTCGATATAGTTGTGCACCGTCGTAAACTGCTCGACAATATGCAAACCAAGACCTTTTACAATAATATCGACCATCGCCTTGCGGTTAAGCATCGCAAATTCCTGCGCAATCGCCATATCGTGCAAATAGGCGTCCATTAAATGCCCTTCAACGTAAGCAAGCTCCTTTGGTATGTGCGTGCTCGGCGCCCCCATCGCTAAAAGCGTTTTTTGTATCTCGCTTTCGCGCCCTTCGGCTTTAAGCTTGGCGATTGTTTCGTTAACCTCGCTTTTGCGGCTGTTCAGGGTGTCGAAGCCCGCTTTCTGGTAATGCTTGCATATTTCAAGCCCAAAATGCCTGCTGCCCGAATGAACTACAATGTAAATATTGCCATCGTCATCCTTGTCGGCTTCGATAAAGTGGTTGCCGCCGCCCAGCGTTCCAATACTTTTGCGCGCCTTGCCTATATCGACATTCTTTGCGCAGATAAGGTCGTCAAGAGCAACCTCTTTTGCATATCTGTGCTCCTTGCTCCGTATCGAAAAGCCCGAGGGAATCTCGCGCCGAATAAGCTTATCCAAAGCCTGCGGCTCAATAAAGCGTTCCTTTATCCGCACAGTTTCCATGCCGCAACCGATATCTACACCCACTAAATTCGGACAAACCCTGTCGGTAACCGTCATAGTGGTACCAATAGTACAGCCTGCGCCTGCATGTATGTCGGGCATCATTCGTATCCTTGCGTTTTCGCTGTAAGGCTGATTCAACAACTCGATGACCTGCGAAATAGATTCGGAGTCAACGACGTCGGTGAATACTTTCGCCTCTCCGTATTTACCTCTCAGCTCAATCATTGTCTTTCCTTCTTAAATATATTTCTTAATAATAGCCTCAAATTCGTCTCTTCTTGCTTCCATATCGGCAACAAGTTTCATTTGAGTTCTTGCACGGTCAAGATTCTGTCCTGCATAATGGGTGCGGAAATAGGTGTCGCCCTCGAGATAGTCGGTAAGGAATCTCATACCGCATTCAAGCGTCATCATAATCGCGCCGTCGTGCAGAAGCTTAATTTCCTCGTCGGTTATCGTTCCCTTCATTTCCGAAAGGAACCCGCTGACGTATTCCTCATAAAGCGCAGGAACACAGTAAACCTTGTCAAGATCCTTTTCGTCCTCTGCCGCACTCGAAGCACCGAAACGTATGCTGTCACCGAAATCGTAAAGCATCGATCCGGGCATAACGGTATCGAGGTCGATAACGCAAATGCCGCTGCCGGTAGCGTCGTCTATCATAACGTTGTTAAGCTTGGTGTCGTTGTGCGTAACGCGTATAGGAAGTCTGCCGTCTGCAAGTCTTGCGGTAATGGTGGGGCAGTAGTCCTTTCTTGCAAGATAAAATTCAATTTCGGGTAGACATTCGTCTTTTCTGCCCGCCTTGTTTTCGTTAAGCGCGTTTTCAAAGTTTTTGAATCTGACGGGAGTGTTGTGGAAATCCTTTATCGTTTCCGAAAGGCTCTTTGCGTCGAATTCGGCAAGAAGATTCTGGAATCTGCCGAAGGCCTTCGCCGATTCACCGAACATACCCGCCTTTTCTGCCTTGTTGTAGCAGGTTGCGTCGGTGATAAAAAGATACATTCTGTAAAGACCGCTTTCGTCCTCGTAGGTGTATTTGCCGTCAAGCGTTTTTACAAGCGTAAGCGTTTCTCTGTCGGGATCGCCTTTTGCTTCTATAATCTTCTTGCGTAAAAATTCGGTAACCGAGGAAATGTTGTTCATCAATCCCACGGGATCCTTAAAAATGTTCGTGTTAATGCGCTGAAGAATATAGTTTCTTCCGTTAACCTTAACTCTGTCGGTAACGTTAATATGCCCGTTGGGGATGTTTTCTATTTCTTCAACTACCGCGCCTTCAATAAAAGCGGCGCAAACCTTTTTAATAGCTTCGCTTCTTACTTCCATAATTCCTTCGGATAAACTCCGTCCTCAATAGATTTGTTAATGTAATCAACGACAGTCTGTCTGTCTTCCTTATAAGTAACGCCGTACCATTTTGCGCCGGTTGTCAAAACCTTTGCTTGCTTTCCGCTTTCGGCGAGATATTCCTTAACAGCGGTGGGAAGGTAATATTCCTTCTTCATCTCATCGCCGCCGCTTTCAAGAAATCTGCAAAAGCCCTTTTCTGCACTCTTAAAGAATTCCTCGGGAAGACCCCAGCAGTTCATCGAAACAATGCAATCCTCGTCAATAGGGTGCCATGCCTCGTCTTCGAAATAAGCGGTGCTTCCGTTTTCAAGACGCATTATCTTCGTGTGCTCGGTAATGTCGGCAAGATAACCGTTTTCGTCAACCGTGCATTCGCCTCTCGCAACCGTGCCGTTTTCGGTAAGCGTGTTTTTAAGAACAAAGCCCGCCATACAGCAGGGAGAATCCGTGTTGCCGTTCATATAGTCTGCGATAATCTTAAAGCTTTCTCTGCCGTAAAAGTCATCTGCGTTCACAGCCGCAAACGGACCCTTTATTTCATTTCTTGCGGCAAGCACAGCGTGCGCGGTGCCCCATTGCTTAACACGTCCGTCGGGAACGGCATAGCCCTCGGGCATATCGTAAAGGCTCTGGAAACAGTAAACCGTTTCGCATTTTGTGCCGATGCGGTTACCTACCGTTTCTTTAAAAATTTCAAGGTTTTCTTCCTTTATAACAAATACAACCTTGTCAAATCCTGCCTGCAACGCATCGTAAACCGTGTAATCGAGTATAAATTCGCCGTTGGGACCGATCGGATCTAATTGCTTTAAACCGCCGTATCTGCTGCCCATTCCGGCTGCCATAACCAAAAGTGTCATAGCTTTTCTCCTTTTGTTGTTATATTGTTAATAGGATTTTACTATAAAAAACAAAATTTGTAAAGTAGAGTGGCGAAAATTGTTGACATTTCCTTCATTACATTTTATAATATGCGCAAGTATGTAAAATCGGAGGAAATCTCTATGAGCAATATCAGAAAAGTTAAAGTCGGTATAATCGGTCTCGGCGCACGCGGACTTCCGCTCGTCAACGTTTGTTTCCTTCCCATGTGGGAAAACGGACTTTTGGAAATAACCGCTGTTTGCGATTACTACGAAGACCGAGCAGAAGCAGGCGCAAAGGCTGTCGAGGAAAAAACCGGCGTACGTCCCTTTACTACAACTAATTGGCGTGAAATAATCGATCACCCCGAGGTAGAAGCTGTTCTCGTCCTCACCGCTTGGGAATCCCACGTTGAAATGTGCATCGCCGCTATGCGTGCGGGCAAAAAGGTGGGCACCGAAGTCGGCGGCGCGTATAATATCGAAGATTGCTTCCGCTTGGTGCGTGCTTACGAAGAAACCGGCATTCATTGTATGATGCTCGAAAACTGCTGCTACGGCAGACGCGAGCTTATGGCACTCAATATGGTGCGTAAGGGCTTGTTCGGTACGGTGGTGCATTGTTCCGGCGGCTATATGCATGACCTGCGTGAGGAAATAGTGAATGGCGATATCAATCGTCACTACCGTCAGCGCAACTATATGCGCCGTAACTGCGAAAACTATCCCACTCACGAACTCGGTCCTATTATGCCTGTTTTGAATATTAACCACGGCAACCGTTTCGTTAAACTCAATTCAATCGCATCCTGCTCGAAGGGCTTGCATGAATACGCGGTTGAACACCGTCCCGACGATCCTATCGCAAAGGTTGATTTTGCTCAGGGCGATATCGTTACCACTATTCTTACCTGCGCGGACGGCAGAACAGCAACACTCGTTCTCGATACCACTCTTCCTCGTATCTATTCGCGCGGCTTTACCGTTCGCGGCACAAAGGGTATGTACTGTGAAGACGGTAACTACGTCCACCTCGACGGTGAAAGCGAATTCGCGACGATAGGGGATAAGCTCAATAATCTTGAAAATTACGCAGATGAATACGAACATCCGATTTGGAAAGAATATAAAGCGAATCCTATCGGCGGCCACGACGGTATCGACTGGCTCGTTTACAATGCGTTTATCGAATCGGTAAGAGAAGATATCACTCCTCCTATCGATACCTACGATACCGCTACGCTTATGTGCATCTCCTGCCTGTCCGAACAGTCTATTGCTGCAGGCGGCGCACCCGTAGCTGTTCCCGACTTTACTTCGGGCAAGTGGATTGAACGCGACGAAAAGCCCGAGGAGGATAAATCCTCGTATTCTCTCTATAAATAATCGAGTTTTTGCTCCAAAATAACCTTTTTCAAAAAAACTTTTCGCCGAAATCCCTTGCAAAATCAAGGGGTTTCGGCGTTTGAATAAAAAAAATAAAAAAAGTTTAAAAAAGGGGTTGACAAAAGGAAAAACTTGTGGTAGAATAGCCAAGCTGTCCGCGAGAGAGGCACAAAGCCGAAGCGAGCGGAAGCACGAACGGACATTGAAAATTGCACAACAGTGTACTACAAAGCATTAAGATGTGAAGTAGAACAAAGACTCGTTAATTCTTTAAAAAGTAAAGAGCAAAACAGGAAATTTAGTCGAGCATGGCTCGAATAAATAAAACAACTCATTAGAGAGTTTGATCCTGGCTCAGGATGAACGCTGGCGGCGTGCCTAACACATTCAAGTCGAACGGAGTTATTTGGGAGCTTGCTTTCGAATAACTTAGTGGCGGACGGGTGAGTAATGCATGAGCAACCTGCCTTAAAGAGGGGGATAACACAGAGAAATTTGTGCTAATACCGCATGTGCTAACGGAAGGGCATCCTTCTGTTAGGAAAGGAGCAA
>JAZTZW010000036.1:0-1094 GCA_045637685.1 Eubacteriales bacterium
CACGCTAAACTCGATGGGATATACGACGCGAGGCGGAAAGCCGTTCGGCAAAAACAGTCTGCACGAGATACTGCGGAACGAAAAATACCGAGGCGTTTATATCTTCAACCGCACGCCGAGCAAGAGCGTTTGCGGAACGCGCAACAGCCACGCAAGCAAGCCCGACGACGAGGTTATTCGCATCGAGGGCGGTATGCCCGCAATAATCGAAGAAGACGTGTGGAACGGCGTGCAAGCGATTCTGGCGGCGAGAAGCAAGCACCGCACGGGAATCAGTTCGAGCAAGGAAACCTATCTTCTGACAGGCAAGGTGATATGCGGTGAATGCGGAACGTCTTATACGGGTGTTCGGCACTTCTCGGGGCGGAACAAACTGAAATACGTTTGCTATCAATGCGCGAACCGAAAGCGAACCGCCTCGCTTGCTTGCAGAAACAAGGAAATTCGCCGAGAATACCTCGAAAGCTTTATTATGCGCGAGATAGAACGGCTCGTCTTCGACGAATCGAATATCGCAAGCGTGGTTAAAGAATATTACAAATACCACTCGGCGTTCGACAGCGAAAGCACCGAAGCGTTAAAAATGCTAAACGCTTCGATTACGGAAATATCGCGAAAGATAGACAACATCATAAACGCCGTTGCCAACACGGGAAGCTCGGCATTATTATCAACGCTGACCGACCTTGAAAGCGAGCGCGAAAGGCTACGAGCCGAGGCGGAAAGGATTGAAAAGCAATCGAAAACCCACGTGATAACCGAAACGATGGTCGAGCTCGCCTACGCACACGCGCGCGGACTGCTTCGCTCGGGCGACAAGGAGCTTCACCGTCAGCTCATAAACCTATACCTCGACCGAGTAATCGTCTATTACGACCACATTGAGTTTTACCTCAACACGCTCCCTGCGGATATTCTTAAGGACGAAATAAACCGCTCGCTCGGTATAGGTGAAAAAGAAACGCTTGTCGATTATATCATCAAAAACGAGCCGACGATTGCCGATGCGATCTATAACGAGAAGCTTAAAAAGAAAAAAGGGGCTGTCAGCAACGACAGTCCCGAAAATTACATAAAAAAGGCCGATAATCCGC
>JAZTZW010000037.1:0-29623 GCA_045637685.1 Eubacteriales bacterium
AAGAAGCAAATCAATAATCAATCTCTTGTTTGAAAATCAACGATTGCTTGATTGAGCGAAGATTGAAATATATATTATTCCCACCCATACCAACAACTATACACAGGTACTTGACAAATTATTTTTCTCATGTTACAATACTGTCCCCGCGCGAGAGAGGTCGGGGCGACAATTGAATAATACATACTTACATACATATTTTCAGGTGCCACCCTTTGAGTTTTAGGACTCGTACATATTACATAGGCACGGAACATATTTAGGCGAACGCGTTGTTCGCTTTACTGTGTTTTCCGTATCTGCGTAATGTGTGCGAGTCTTTTTGTTTTGCGGAAAAGCGCGCCGATACATAGAAAAAACGAAAGGAAGTGGTTTTATGAAAGATTACAAAGCTACGTTGATGGTAACGGATTCCGTCTACGTCGCAAGTTTCGCCTTTGTCGGTCAAGCCGCTCGGCAATGCGGGCTAAGCCCACACCCCTATGAAGAAAGGAGAATAGAAAAATGAAAGAAAATAAAACCAAACGTGTAACGTTTCGCGTTACCGAGGATGAATACAAACGGTTGGAGGAGCTTGCCTACGGCTCGTACCGTTTGATTTCTGTCTACTGCCGCGACTGTGTGTTCGGTAAAAAGATAACCGTTATCCCCGGCGTTGACGATGCGGCAAAGCAGTTTCGGCACATCGGCAACAACCTAAACCAGCTCACCTGGCGAGTGAACGAGGGAACGCTTACGGCGGTGAACCTCGAGGAAACAAAGAAAGAGCTTGCGAAAATCTTCGAGCTGTTGAACGAGAAGATGATAGGAGCGTGAGGTATGGCGATCGTAAAAGTCAAAGCAGGCAAGGGCTCGCTATCCGACGTGTTCAACTACGTGCTCGACAAAGAGAAGACCGACGACAGCTTGATATCGAGCAACAACTGTATGGCGGAAACGGCGCAGAAGGAGTTCGAAATGACAAAGCACCGCTTCGGCAAGACCGACGGGCGAACCTATTTCCACATAGTGCAGTCGTTCTCGCCCGAGGACAACATCTCGCCCTACGATGCGAACTCGCTCGGCTTGGAGTTCGCGGGATTCTTCGAGGGATATCAGGTGCTCGTCGTAACGCATACGAACAGAGAGCATCTGCACAACCACATCATCGTCAACTCGGTTTCGTTCGAGGACGGAAAGAAGCTTCACATGGAGAAAGCCGACCTGCAAGCGCTGAAAGATTACTCAAACGAGCTTTGCGGAAAGTACGGATTGACTACGACCGAGACGGACACACGCGCAGGTAAGATGCAGAAATGGAAGAAGGATCTTATCCACACAGCGTTCCTCGCGCTTAATTACACCGACAGCATCGAGGGATTTATCGGTTATATGGAACAGCACGGCTACGGTGTTCGGTGGGAAGCCGACAGAAAATACATCACCTTCACCACGCCCGACGGTATCAAGGTGCGCGACAACAAACTGTTCGACGAGCGGTTGCTGAAGGACAACCTCGAGCTTTATTACGCGATGGGCGGTTGTGACGGCGCTATGGCGAACGATTATATTTATTACCAAACGCCCGAGCATCAGGAAAACGCAAAGCAGACGGCGAGCGCAGGGCTGTTGAATCTTATCGGCGACTTTTTAAGTGTCGCGCCGACAAGACACATCTACACGCCGAGAAGATTGACCGAGATGGACAAATGGGAGAAGGAACATTTGGAAAAGATTCTCGGAAAAAGGATTTCCGCCGAAGCGTTTATATGCTACTGCACGCAAGAAGAATACGAGCAACAGAGCGGACTTGCGTACAGTTTGTAATTGATAAATCTTTGTTACTTCTGCGGAAAGTCTCTGGAGTATTAAAAAACATTGTGAGAAAATAGGAGGAAGAATGGTTTGTATAAGCGTAAGCCGTGAGGATCTAAAGAGGATTGCTAACGGCAAGAAAGGAAAAGTCAAAATCAAAACCGTAAAGAGCGAAGAGAAGAACGCAAAGCTGTTACTTCAAATCTTCGACAGGATAATTAAGTACAGGTATATAGGAAGGAGAAACAAATGACAGTAATTGAATCAATGACGTCGCGCGGGATAATTCCGAGGGCGGTGCTTTACGCGAGGTTTTCCTCGGACAATCAGCGCGAGGAATCAATAGACGCACAGCTACGCGCCATGCGCGAATACTGCAAGCGGAACAAGGTGGTAATCATTAACGAATACTGCGACCACGCGAAAAGCGCAACCACCGACGACCGTCCCGAGTTCCAAAAGATGATACACGAATCGAAGAAATGCGAATTCGACCTCGTTATCGTGCACAAGCTCGACCGATTCAGCCGCGACAGATACGACTCGGCATACTACAAGCGCGAGCTTAAAAAGTGCGGTGTGTCGCTGATAAGCGTGCTCGAAAACCTCGACGACTCGCCCGAGAGCATTATTCTTGAATCGGTGCTCGAGGGAATGAGCGAATACTATTCACGCAACCTCGCAAGAGAGGTAATGAAGGGCATGCGCGAAACTGCGCTTCAATGCAAGGCGATGGGCGGTTGCGCTCCGTTCGGATATAAGGTAAACCCCGAAACGCGACGCTACGAGATAAACGAAAATGAGGTTGATGCCGTGAAAATGATATTCGACCGCGTGCTTTCGGGCTACGGATACGGCGAGATAATCCACACGCTAAACTCGATGGGATATACGACGCGTGGCGGAAAGCCGTTCGGCAAAAACAGTCTGCACGAGATACTGCGGAACGAAAAATACCGCGGCGTTTATATCTTCAACCGCACGCCGAGCAAGAGCGTTTGCGGAACGCGCAACAGCCACGCAAACAAGCCCGAGGATGAGATCATTCGCATCGAGGGAGGTATGCCCGCAATCATCGAAGACGACGTGTGGAACGGCGTACAAGCGATTTTGGCGGCGAGAAGCAAGCACCGCACGGGAATCAGCTCAAGCAAGGAAACCTATCTGCTGACGGGCAAGGTGATATGCGGTGAATGCGGAACGTCTTATACGGGTGTTCGGCACTTCTCGGGGCGGAACAAGCTGAAATACGTTTGTTATCAATGCGCGAACCGAAAGCGAACCGCCTCGCTTGCTTGCAGAAACAAAGAAATACGGCGCGAATACCTCGAAAGCTTTATTATGCGCGAGATAGAACGGCTCGTCTTCGACGAATCGAATATCGCAAGCGTGGTTAAGGAATATTACAAATACCACTCGGCGTTCGACAGCGAAAGCACCGAAACGCTAAAGCTGTTAAACGCTTCGATACTGGAAATATCACGAAAGATAGACAACATTATAAACGCCGTTGCCAACACGGGAAGCTCGGCGCTGTTATCAACGCTGACCGACCTTGAAAGCGAGCGCGAAAGGTTACGCGCAGAGGTGGAAAAGATTGAAAAGCAATCTAAAACCCACGTGATAACCGAAACGATGGTCGAGCTTGCCTACGCGCACGCGCGCGGACTGCTTCGCTCGGGCGACAAGGAGCTTCACCGTCAGCTTATAAATCTCTACCTCGACCGAGTAATCGTTTATTACGACCACATTGAGTTTTACCTCAACACACTCCCTGCGGATATTCTTAAGGACGAAATAAACCGCTCGCTCGGGATAGGAGAAAAAGAAACGCTTGTCGATTATATCATAAAGAATGAACCGACTCTTGCCGATGCGATATACAATGATAAGCTTAAAAAGAAAAAAGGGGCTGTCAGCAACGACAACCCCGAAAATTACATAAAAAAGGCCGATAATCCGCTATTTTCAAGCGAATTATCAACCTTTATTGGTGGAGCCGAGGGGAATCGAACCCCTGTCCGAAAACCTGTCCGCGGTGCTTTCTCCGAGCGCAGCCTTTCTTTAAGATTCCCCACCGAGTATGCCGAAAGGCAGGCTCACTCGGACGGTAGCTTCATTAGTTCATGGAAGGGCTCAAAGCTTTGCCCAACACACGTTCACCGCTAAGTCACGCCGCATCCCGAGCCGCGGTACTCTCGGGTGCGACGGAAGCTGCACTTAGGCAGCTACTGCTAATTTGTTATTGTTAGCGTTTAATTTTAAGTGCACATTTTTAGGAAGTTATGCGCTTCCGCTCGCTTACTCCGTTTCTAAATCCCCGTCGAAACCTTTACGGCCCCGCGTGTTCCTCTTACGAGGAGAAAACGGTTATATATTATGTTTTTCTTTTAACAGATTTCTTATAAATTCCGAAGCGTATTCCACAATTTCGTTCGACTTCTGTTCGTCGTGGGTAATAAGCTCGGCAGAGGGATCGCATTTTGCGCTTTTATAAAAATCGTAGGCATAGCGAATACGTTCGGTTATATCGTCACGCGTGAAATAATCGAGCGTTTCGTTTTCAAACTCGCCTGCCGCGCCGATAAGCTCGAGCGGACGGTAGGGCGAATGCTTTGCAAGAAAGCGGCAGTCCATTTCGTACCAGCCTTTTCTTATTGCCTTTATATTATCACGCCAGACGTCGCGGCCGCGTCCGAACATAAACGGGTGAATTATATCGCGCACGTAAATAGTATCGGTTAAAATATGCACGTAATATCCGAGGTAGAACGAAAAAAGTCGTTTATCCTGCTCGTTTTGCGCATATTTTTTAAAGAATTCTGCGTTATCCTCGAAGCGTTGCTCGTAAGAAACGCCTTCGCGCTTCCAATGCGAAGTATCCTTCGGAGGAAGATAGGTAAAATCGTCTACCATTCTGCCGCTATCGGGCGCGATAGAGCCGATGTAAAACGCGGTTTCATCGATATTTTCAAGCGTTTTTAATATATTTTCCGCCACGCGAAGGTGGACTACCCAGGTTGCCATTAATAATTACCCTTGTCGCCGCGTTCCATTTCGCGCTTGGCTGTTTTTTCTGCTTCAACAGCGCGCTTGTCATAGAGCTTTTTGCCCTTGCAAAGCCCGATTTCGACCTTTACCCATCTGCCCTTGAAATACATCGAAAGCGGAATGATCGAATAGCCCTTTTGACCTACCGCGCCGAAGAGTCTGTCGATCTCTTTGCGGTGCATAAGCAGTTTTCTGGGTCGGTAGGGGTCGCGGTTGAAAATGTTGCCCTTTTCGTAGGGGCTTATGTGAACACCGTAGACGATAAGCTCGCCGTCATCGATACGGCAAAAGGAATCCTTCAGATTCACTCTGCCGTTACGGAGCGATTTTACCTCTGTTCCGAAAAGCTCTATGCCGGCTTCGAATTTATCTTCTACAAAATATTCGTGATAAGCGGCGCGGTTGTTTGCGATACCGCGAATGGAATCCGACATACGAACTCTCCTTTCCGTTTGTTGCCTTTGTATTATATACTATCTTTTTAGAAAAATCAACTCAAATTTTTCCCAATACACAATCTGCCTCGAAGCAGATCATTTCGCTTGTCGAATTATAAGCCGAAACAACGAATCTGCCTTCTTTTTCGTCGGCAGAAAGCCTTAAAACATCGCCGATTTTTGCTTCGTGGTGGAAGATTATGCGAATGTTTTTAACGTAATCCTCTTTTCTGTCGTAGGGGAGAATATCAAGCGATATATCCGAATAAACGCAGTTGTTAAGATGGTCGTTTTCGTCGAGGTCGGAAAGTCTTACAATGCGCTCTCCACGTTCGGTAAGCTCCTTCGCATCGAGCGAGCGCGGAATGTCTATCGTCGCGCAGTCGATATTGTGCTCTGTAAGCTCGAACGGAAATTCGCGCGGGCGCACTATACGGCGGGTATCGTATTTTACGATTACCCATTGTGTTGTCGCGTGGATAATTTCCTCGCCGTCGCGGTAAAATTCGAATTCGCGCACCGAGGTAATACCCGAAACGCGATTATGGTAGGTGCGGACGGTTAATTCGTCGTATGCATATATCGGCTTTTTAATATCGATTCCGAGCTTAACAAGCACGAAAACCATATTGACGTCGCGCATTTGGTTATAGGTACAGCCCATCGCATCGCAATCCTCACGCGCTAACTGCTGCATTATTTTTTGAAGCGCCGAGGGCTTAAGCGTGCTGTTGGGATAAACGTCGAAGCTTGCGACTGTTATATTCTTTTCAAGCATTATTCTATATTTGCGAGCGGGTTTTTGTCCGCCGCTTCCTCCAGCTTTTTGTTTGATAGGTGGGTGTATATCTGTGTTGTGGTCAGCTGCTCGTGGCCTAAAATATCTTTAAGGGTAAGCACGTCGACCTCGCCCTCGTTATACATAAGCGTTGCCGCCGTGTGGCGGAGCTTGTGTACCGAAAGACCTCTTCCGCCCAAGCCCGCAAGATCGAGATAGCGGTAAACGAGCGTTTGCACCATTTGGTTGGAAATTCTCGTTCGGCGCGCGCTTAAGAAAAGCGCCTGCTTGTCGATAATCGGCTGACCGTGCTCGGTCGCCTTGAACTGGCGTACCTTCAAATAAGCAACAAGCGCGTTCCTGCAGGCGTTGTTAAGGTAAACCACGCGCATTTTGCTGCCTTTTCCGGTAACAAACAGCTTCGAAAGGTCGTCCGAAATGTCGTGAAGATTAATTCCCACAAGCTCGGAAAGACGCATTCCACAGTTCAAAAACAGGGTAAGTATGCAGTAATCGCGTTCATAAGTAGGGCAATCGCGCGGGACGCTTTTTAAAAGCCGTATGCTTTCCTCGAGCGTAAGATACTTCGGCAACGCGGGTTTGACGGTGGGGCTGTCGATATCCTTTGCAGGGTTGTTGGTAAGCCTGCGCGATTTGGAGGTGTGGTATTTATAAAACGCCTTTATTGCCGAAAGCCGCCTTGCGCGGATACGCACACCGTTTCCTCTTACCGACGAAAGGTAAAGCATAAAGGAATACACCTCGTCGGTGCGGACAGATTCGGCAAAATCGTAATCGAGCTCGGCAAGGCTCACCTCTGTCATTTCAACGCGTTCGGGCTTTTCGCCGCGTCGTGTAACGATGATATAGCGGAAGAACAGTATAACGTCGTTCACGTATTCTCGCACGGTTAGCGGCGAGCAGTTTTGTATCGAGCTTTTGTAGCCCGCAAAGGTAACTATCGGCTCGGGAAGGGTTGTGTCTATCATACCGTACCTCCATTAGTTTGTACCTAACAATTATAACGCATTTGCAAAGTAAAATCAATAACATCGCATATAAAAATTTTATACAATTTGTTAAATACTTTTATCTGCTTGACAAATATTCCGCATAAGTATATTATATAGTTATAAAAGCTATGGAGGAAAAAAGATGAACTATATTGTACCGGTTGAACAGGAAATCGATTTTTCGCGTGCCGAAAAGGCGATGATATCCACCTATAAATGGACCGAGGGCTATGCACCCGAAGCCTATGCACAGCTTATCTGCATACTCGGCAGAGGCTTTGCTTTGCGTATGACCTGCAAGGAAAAGAATCCCAAGGCGGATTACACGAACTATAACGATCCCGTTTATAAGGATTCCTGCCTTGAATTTTTTGCAAGCTTTAACAACGCAAATAATAAGTATATGAATTTCGAAATGAACTCCAACGGCGCATTTCTCGCGGCTGTCCGCACCGAACGCGCAAATAAAACCCCTATAAATATGCTCGCGCCGCTTCCCAAGGTAAAGGCGGAAAAGAACGAAGAGGGCTGGAGCGTTGAGGTATTCTTCTCGAACGATTTTATCGGCAAGACCTTCGGTAAATTCTCGTTCGCGCGCGGCGAAAGCTTCAAGGGCAACTTTTATAAATGCGGCGATGAAACCGAAATACCCCATTTCGGTATGTGGTCGCCTATCGAAAGCGAAAAGCCCGATTTCCACAGACCCGAATTTTTCGGAACGTTTGTTATTGAGGAATAAAATATGAAATTAAGACGTTTTCTTGCATTAACTCTTTGTGCTTTAATGCTTTTTGCCTGCACTTCGGCATTTTCGGTAAGCGCCGAAGAAGAAGAGCTTCCCGTTATACGCTGGTTTACTGCGGGAATGACGGTTGCGGAAGCAAAGGAGATATCTCCTGCTTTGAACAGCTTCACGCGTGACGGAAACACACTTGCCGACGACGAAGCTATTGCATCGGGCGACACCGTTATTACCGATAACGCAAGCTATACCGCTTGGGTACTCGGCGACGTTTCCGAAAACGGCGAGGTCGATCAGTTCGATTATATACTTATCAAGCGCCATTTTTTCCAAACCTATACGCTTAACGAGCAGGAAAGCTTTACTGCCGATATAAACAAGGACGGCGTTGTAGATGAATACGACTATATTCTCGCAAAGCGTATCTATTTCGAAACCTTCTCTCTTGCAAAGCCGACTAACTCCGACGGCGTTGCCGTTCTTCTTTATCACCATATCCTGCCCGATGAATACAAGAACACAGATCATTGGCGCGGAAACGATATTACTATTGCCACAGGCGAGTTCAGACGTCATTTGCAAATGCTTACAGACGGCGGATATAACGTTGTGACCGCCGACGAGGTGGTTGCATACGTTCGCGGCGAGATACTTCTGCCCGACAAGAGCCTTATGCTCTGCTTCGACGACGGCTATCGCTCGAACACTTACTTCGCCGCTCCGATTCTTGATGAGTTCGGCTTCAAAGCAACCGTATTTTCGATTATAACCGGTTATCAAAACGCATACGTCGAAGAGTACGATTATTATGCTTTGCAAAAAATCACCCCTGAGGATCTTGCTCCTTGGGAAGACGTTATCGACCAGCAATGTCATACCTATGCAAACCATAACCATCTGCCCGAGCAGAGTTATGAACAGATCTATTCCGATCTGATGCTTGCGCAGAGCGTTTACAGAAGCGAATATTTCGCATATCCCTATGGCGATTATAACGATGCCGCAACTCAGGCGGTTAAGGATGCGGGCTTCCTTGCGGCGTTTACAACCGTTGAACGCAACGCTGTTCCCGGCGACGATATTTATCTTATCCCGCGCTATACCGTTACCTCGCCTATGTCAGATGCCGATTATTTAAAGCTTATTGCAAAAGCAGACTAAGTAACACATTTCTCCCTTTGCTCATAATCTTTAAGTAGTGAAGGGAGGCATTGCAATGGGCTGCTTTGATTCGTTCTTCGGCAACAATAATTGCTGGATCATCATTTTGATCGCGGTTATCATCCTTTGCTGCTGCTGCGGCTAAAGATTTGAACAACATAAGGGCTGTCGTGTTTTCACGGCAGCCCTTGTTGTTTAGCTTTTTATAAAATTATAAAAATCCTTGTGGTATTTCATTATCATATCGCGCTCGTTATCGAAAATAAGCGGAAGCTCGGTAATTACCGTAAGTATGCAAAGCACGGCAGTTGCGGTGTAAAGCACGGTGCGGAACACGCTTCCTTTTTTTGCTCTTGCGGTTATATACAAAAGCATATATCCGCCCAAAAGGCAAAGAATAAACATAATGTCCGCCGAATAACGCAGGTGCACTCCGCCGTAGCATAGGTCGAAGAAGGCAAGGAACGCCGTGCAAACAAACGCAATTATCGCCGAAAGCAACAGCCGCCTGTTTTCGCGCCATAATGCGGGAATTACCGCGACGCCCCACGTTATCGGGAAATATACCGAGCCGACCGATTGGCTTATATACACAAGGCGGTCGACCGAATAATCGCTCAAACGGCTTCCCGCGGGGTGCAGGAAGGGGAATGCCGAATCGAGCTTCGGCGTTTGAAGGAAGAAATGGTAAAGCGCGGGGAGCGCAAGCGCAGGCGAGAGGGAATAGGTCGAGGTGTCGGTAAGCGTTAGCTGATAATTCGCCCCGAAATCGAACGGCGAGCCGAAGCGTGCGTTGTTATAAAGCATTATAAGTATTCCGAGCGATATCATCGGAACACAGAACGCCGCAATATCGCACAAAAGGCTCTTTACGCCGTAGGGGCGGTCTTTTATTATCGAAAACAGTAACGGCAACGCGATGAATATATAAATCACAAGATTCGGGCGGGAGGCAACCGTTGCCGCAACGCAAATGCTCGCAAAGGCAAAATGAATTTTGCGCCAAGCGCCTGTGCGTTCGTCCGCCTTTAAAATATGGTAAAATGCGGCACAGATTGCGGCTATGCCCGAAAGCACCGCAAGGTGGTAAAAGTTCGCGCAGGTTTCGGTGGACCATAAAAGCGCGCCGCAGGGGAGAGTAAAGGCAACCGTAAGCACAAGCAAAAACGGCGGTCTTTTTTTCATACGCGCACAAAGCTTGTAAAGCACCAACGCCATAAATATTGCCGAAACAGCGGTCATAACCGCGGCGGCAAGCGCATCGGAAAGCACCTTGCCCGTAAGGAAATACGCAGGATAGTAAAGGAATATTACCGGCGCGATGCCGAAATAGGAATAAAGCTTTCCGTTATAAAAGGCTCTGTCCCACGTTGCACCGTATTTTTCGCCCGTCGCGGCACGTCTTGCGGCGGTGTCGTAGGGGTTTTCGAGCGCTTCGAGTATGCTTAAATCGTATTCGGTATCTATATTAAGCTGTCCCTTTTGAAATGCGTCGAACATTTGGGGATAACAGCCGTAATCGTCTACCTTTTTATCGAACGGATAGCTGTGAAGCCATTCCGCCTCTATACTTACCGCGCATATAAAAAACGAAAGAAGGATAAATATAACGAGCAGAAAGGCAAAAACCGATTTTTGAAGCCGTGATTCGGGGTCGAATTCTTCGCGGTGCAGACCCTTTACGTAAATATATATCGCCAAAAACGAAACAAACAGCGCAACACAGCGCAGAAATATGTTTGAAGTAATATACGCCGTCAGGGCAAACGGCAGACTTACCGCGATAAACGGCAAAACAAATCTTGCCGCGCGCGCCGTTGCGTTTTTCATATCTCTACCTCCGTTAATATATTGCGCTCGTAATAAAACAAATATTGCTGTGCGATGCCCGCGTAGCTTCCGAGCGCTGTCGGGTCAAAGCCTTCGCCGTAATATTTCGCTATAACGCGCTTTACCCAAACGTCAATGGGGAACGCTTCGTAATATCCAAACCCGAAAAGCAGAACGCAGTTTGCCACCTTGTCGCCCACGCCCTTTATCTTTTTCAGCTCGGCAAGCGCGTTTAAATAGCCGCAGTTTTTTATATATTCAAGCGAAACCTCGCCCGATGCCACCTTGCAGGCGGCATCGTATATGTATTTTGCGCGGAAACCCGCCTTTATCGGCGCAAGCCCTTCTATACCCGCTTGCATTATTTTTTCGGGCGTCGGGAAGGAATAATAGCCGTTGTTTTCCTCGCCCAAAAGACAGCAGAGCGAATTAATTATCTTTTTTATACGCGGAATGTTGTTGTTTGCCGATATAATAAACGAAACCAGCGTTTCCCAGCCGTCCTGACGGAAAATGCGTATTCCGCCGCCCGCATTTGCCGCACGCGTAATATTTTCATCACCTGAAAAGGAGCTTATTATCTGCCCGTAATCGCGCTCGAGGTCGAAATAATCTATAAAGCTTTTTTTGAATTCCTCTTCGCTTATATCGCAAAAAAGCCAGCCCTGCTCGGTTTTTTTAACGGTAAGCACCCTTCCGCAGGCATAAAGCTTGTACATGGTATCGTCTATACGCTCAAAGCGGAAGCATTGACCGCATTCGCAGGAAACGAAGGGGTCGAAATTATTACATTCGGTTAAAAGAAGGTCGTTGCTTATCTTTGTTAATTTCATACTTGCTCTTGTAATTTAAAAGAAATTAATGTAGAATGTAGAAAGTAAGTTTAAGGAGAGATGATTTTGAAGGAGCATATTTATACAATACCCGTTACCGAAGCGTTTTCCGAGCATAAGGATAAATGTCCGTTTTGCGCGCTTTTCGAAAAGTTAGAGCGCGATGAGCTCGATATTATTCTCGGCGCTTCGATGATGGAGCCCGACGTAAGAAGCGAAACAAACCGCAAGGGCTTTTGTAAACGCCATTTCAATAAAATGTTCGGGATGAAAAACCGTTTGGGGCTTGCGCTTATGCTCGAAAGCCATCTCGAATCGCTTAAAAAGGAAATAAAAACGGGCAATTTCTTATCGCGCGATATTGCCGCCAAAAGCGTTGAACGCATAGAAAGCCTGAATGATTCCTGCTACGTTTGCGACCGTATCGAGGATAAGATAGCAAAAATGTTCACCACCGCCTGCCACCTTTTCAACGAGGAAAAGGAATTCCGAAAGGAATTCGAAGGTGTTCGCTACTTCTGCTTGCCGCATTACCGCGAATATATGCTTGCGGCAAGGCGGGTGCTCGGCAAAGACGAATATTCCGAGCTTGTAAAAGCGGCAAACGGCAAGGTGACCGATTATCTCGAAAGCTTAAAGGACGATGTTTCGCTCTTTTGCAAAAAGTTCGATTACCGCTTCGATTCTTTGCCGTGGGGCGAATCGAAGGATTCGGTCGAACGCTCGATAAAGTTCCTTACCGGCGAAGAAACCTTTACCAATAAATAAATAAGAAAATTTAGGTTTTCCGCAACGCACGGAAAACCTTTTTTCTATTATGTTAGATGTATAAATTCACCCGAATATTCACGGTGTGGGTTGACATAATTCGTGTGGATTTTTACGTTATGAAACCGTGTTTTCCACATTGTCCACAGGGTTTTCCACACATAAAGGGCGAAATTTGCTTGATTTTAGGTTGGTCGAGGTGGAGAAATCCACAATTTCCACCGAGTTTTCCACAATGCAGCAAAAACATTATGTCATATACATTACGTGTAAACCGAGCCGAAAAGAGTTAAAAATTACACGCCTTTTGTCGCAAAAGCGTTAAGGTCTGTACCGCCTCTTGTGCCCGCTAAAAATTCAAAATACCCCTGCGAAGCGATCATCGCCGCGTTATCTCCGCACAGCTTAAGCGGGGGCAAATAAAGCTTTGCACCAAAGCGCTCTGCGGTTTCGGCAACCGCCTTTCTTAGGTGTGAATTCGCCGCAACCCCGCCCGCGAGGACAATATTCATCGCCCCCTCGCGAGAAAGAAGAAGCTCGAGCCTTGTGTTTATCGTTTTGATAAGCGCGTTGGTAAACGAAGCGGCAACGTCGGCACGGAATTCGTCGTCGATTATCCTGCCCTTTTGCGTCGTTTCCTGATGCACAAGATTTATAACGGCGGTCTTTAAGCCCGAAAAGGTAAAATCGTATTCGGCACCGTCGACAGAGCCTGCCGTAAATTTGTATTTGTTTTTGTCGCCCACAGCGGCAAGCCTGTCCATCGCCGCGCCGCCGGGATAGGGAAGCCCAAGCACGCGTGCGCATTTATCGAAGGCTTCGCCCGCCGCATCGTCGCGCGCGTGGCCGATAAGGCTGTATTGCGTGTAATCGTCGACCCGCATAAGCGAGGTATGCCCGCCCGAAACGACCAGCGAAACAAAGGGCGGCTTTAATTCCTCGTGAACAAGATAGTTTGCCGCAACGTGCCCGCGTATATGGTGGACAGGAACAAGCGGCTTGTTTGTTGCAAATGCAAGCCCCTTTGCAAACGAAAGTCCGGTAAGCAACGCGCCGATAAGCCCCGGTGCGTTGGTGACGGCAATCGCGTCGATATCATCTATCGTAACCCCCGCCTGAGCAAGCGCGCTTTCGACCACGCCGTAAATCGCTTCGGTGTGCGCGCGTGACGCTATTTCGGGAACAACGCCGCCATATACCGCGTGTATGTCTATCTGCGATGCGACAACGCTCGATAAAAGCTTTCTGCCGTCTTCAACAACAGAAGCCGCGGTTTCATCGCAGGATGATTCTATTCCGAGTATTTTCATAGCTTTTTCTCCATAATAAGCGCATCTTTCCCATTGTAAAATCCGTTTCTGCGCCCAACTGCGGTAAACCCGCATTTTTCGTAAAGAGCTATCGCCGATTTATTGTCCTCGGCGACCTCAAGTGTTAATATTTCACAATTTTTGCTTTCTGCAAGCAGAATGAGCTGGTTCATCAAGCCGTTTGCGATACCGCGCCTGCGGTATTTGTGCGAAACGGCGACATTCATTATCTGCCCCTCGCCTGCGATAATATACATAGAAGCGATACCGCAAAGCGTTTCTTCGCAAAAACCGCCGATATAGGCTGCATATTCGGGCAAATTCGCTATCTGGCTTTCGCTCCACGCGGTCGAAAGACATTCCTGCTCGATATCCGATGCGGCTTTTATCTCTCTTTGCGCGTTAAGCGCGCGGTAGATTATGCTCATACTTCGCTTCCCGATGCCTCGCTCGAGCTATCGTTCGAGTCCTCGCTCGTATCCTCGCCTATCGCGCCGCCCACCATACGAACGTTTACGTCGTAAGGGGAATAAACCGTTTTGCCCAAGCGGTCGTCGCGCAGGAAGCATCTGCCGTTGTATTTAAAGAAGGAAACAAGGTAATAAAGTCCGGGGTAATCTGCCGAGAGCAAACGAATCGAATAATGGTTTTCGATAGTGTCCTCTGTTACGGGAACGCTTACCGCTTCGCCGTTTTCGATAGAGCTTACAATAAGCTTGCAAAGCTCGCTTTCGCCAACGTAATCCTCGTCCTGCTTGTCCTCGGGGAGATATTCCTTGTTCGCGTAAAGCGAATCGATATAAACCGTATTATTGCCCGCGTAGATAGACGCCGCAATCGGGTTAAATTCGGTGGCAGAGGGCTCTTTTACCGTCTTTGCCCTTACAAGGAAGTAGTTACCCTCGATTTCATAGCAAAGAAAGCGCGAGGTTTCCTCGAACCAGACCTCGTAATAAACGGTTTCACCGTTTTCGGATTTCACCGTTAAAAATTCCTCGCCGGGGTCGACAGGATAAAGCCCCATAGGCTCAACTTCGACATATTCGATGCCCGTGTTGGAATCGATAAAACCGCTTTCGGTAAGCTCGGCGCCGTTGCAGGCAACGAGGAAAAGCGAAATTACGGCAAGCATAAATGCAAGAATTCTTTTCATTGTCTTTTATCTCTTATCTCTTATCTTCTATCTTTTTTAATATCCGATTTGGCCAAGGCTGTCATCATTGTCGATCCAGTCCTGAACGTTGTAAATTGTGTACTCGTCGTTGGTTTCGCGCACGATAACGCGGCTTATGCCTGCGTTTATAACCAGCCTTTTGCACATCTGACAGCTTGTCGTTCCGCTAACCAATTCGCCCGTTTTGCCGTCCATACAGCACATATAAAGGTCTGCGCCGAGCATTCTTTCTCTCGCCGCCGAAATTATCGCGTTTGCTTCGGCGTGGACCGAGCGGCAAAGCTCGTATCTTTCGCCGCGGGGAATGTTCATCTTGTCGCGCAGGCAGAACTGAAGGTCACAGCAGTTTGCTCTGCCGCGGGGCGCGCCGTTATAGCCTGTCGAAACGATAACGTCGTCTTTAACGATAACCGCACCGAAATTTTTTCTTAAGCAGGTACCTCTGCGGGTAACCGTTTGCGCTATATCGAGGTAGTAGTTGATCTTACTTCTTCTCTGTTCCATTTTAATTATCCTTTATGTATTTTATTTCATTATATAATAACAAGTATAAAAAATCAACAATCAAAGCAGGGCAAAATAAACCAATCTGTCGCTGCCGTCGGGCATATCTGCTTTATAGGTTTTGGTGTTTTGGAAGCCACATTTTTTCATAACCGCCTTCATACGCGCATTGTTTTCCGAAACGTCGGCGTAAATGCGTTTAAGGTTAAGACCTTCCTTTGCGTATTTCTTTGCGAGCATCACCGCTTCGGTGCCGTAGCCCTTTCCACGGTAGCCTTCGTTTGCAAGAAACAGCGATATATCACAGCGGTTTTCGGAATAAACTATGCGTTCAAAGGTAAGCAAGCCTATTATCTCGTCGGTTTTTGTGAATATCCCGACAGATGGGTTCCATTCGGCGTGCTCAAGGCTCTGTTCAAAGAGCTTGTCGGCTTCCTCTTCGTTATAAACGTAGGAAGCTCCGTCTTCGGGCTCGTACTTGCGCCACAGCGCGCGCATTTCCTTTTGTGTGACCGTGCGAAGGGTTATGCTCTTTCCGTGAATTTCTATCATTTCGGCTTCTCCCTCTTTTGGCGATTTAGCTGTTTCGGACTTTTTGCCCGCATATTTCATACGGTAACAGAGCACCATTTCGTGTTCTCCTGAAAATCCGAAGTATTCGGCGCACATTTCAAACCCGTGCTTTTTGTAAAGCCCAATCGCGGCTGTATTCGATTTAATAACGTCGAGCTGAATATCCTCGCTTCCGTATTTTTCGATACAGTAGGTCAAAAGCTTCGAGCCAAGCCCCTTGCCGCGAAGCCGGGTGTCTATACAGATATTTGTTATGTTGTAGCCGCGGTATTTTGCATTCTCTTCGAAAAGCGGGGCAAAATACTTTTTGCGCGTAAGTGCAACACCGTTTTCGAGCGAAACGGGTATTATTGCGCTTTCGGCAAAGGTAAAGCGCTTTCCGCAGGGTATAACGCAGATAATACCGACGATTTTATCGTTTAATTCTATAACCGAGATGTTTTCGTAATAGAAAATATCGCCCTTTGTTTCAAAGCATTCCGAAAACACCGATATCCAATCGCGGTTTTCGCAATTCGGGGTTATTGCGGGATAAATATAGGGGTCGGTAAGATGTACGTATTTCGCGATGCTTGCAATATCATCGTCGATTTTTGCCGCACGGCAGATAAGTTTTTGTTTGTTCATATCGTTTGTCCGTATGGTTGGATTTTAAGTGGGTGTGCGGCACAGCTGCACAACGCATTCTGTATGCTCGGTAAAAGGGAACATATCTACGGGTTGAATTTTTCGCACCTTATAGCCGCCTTTACGGAGCGCGAACAGATCGCGCGTGAGCGTTTCGGGGTTGCAGGAAACGTAAACGATTTTCTTCGGCGAAAGCGAAAGAAGCGAATCCAAAAAACGCTTACTGCAGCCTGCACGGGGCGGGTCGGTTATAACAACGTCGACAGCTTCGCCCTTTTGCGCGAGCGAATCCATAAATTTGCCTGCATCGGAAACAATAAAGGTTGCATTCGTTATGCCGTTTTCACGCGCGTTTACTATCGCGTCGGCAACAGAATCGGGGTTGGATTCAACACCGATAACCTCTTTCGCGCTATCGGCAAGAGTAAGCCCGATTGTGCCGGTTCCGCAATATGCGTCGATAACCCGTTCCTTGCCCTTAAGGTCGGCAAACTCTATTACCTTTGAATAAAGTATTTCGGTCTGCTTGGTGTTTACCTGATAAAACGAGCGCGGGCTTATGCGGAAGCGTTTGCCCAAAAGCGTTTCGGTAATATATCCGTTGCCGTGTAATATTTCGCTCTTTTCACCGAGGAAAAGCGGTGTTTCGGTTTCGTTTATGTTCCAAACGATTGTGGTAATATCCTTGTGCTTTTCGAGCAAAGCGTTAACAAAATCGCGCTTTTTCGGGAAATCGCCCTTGGCGGTAACAAGCACAACCATCGTTTCGCCGCTGTTAACGGCACGTCGGACAAGCGCGTGGCGGAAAAATCCGCGCCCTGTATTTATGTCGTAGGCTTTGATTTTAAAGGAAATGCAAAGCTCGCGCAGGGTTTTGATTATTTTATCTGCATATTGATCCTCGAGCAGGCAACAATCGGTTTGAACGATGCGCTTCGACGCAGATTGATAAATGCCCGAAATTATTCTGCCGTTTCGGAACCCGAACGCGCGCGAAACCTTGTTGCGGTAGTTATAAGGGTGCTCCATACCGATAATTTCGTCGATATGGCAATACCTGCCGACAAGCTTTATTATTTTCGATTGTTTGAGCGAAAGCTGTTCCTCGTAGGTTAAATTCTGAAGCTGACAGCCCCCGCACTTTTTGGAAACGGGACAGTTCATATCAATTTTGCAAGCCTTTCGTAAAATTCGTTCGGAACGTAAAGCCCGCCCCGACCTCTGCCAAGTGCGATATCCTTCTTGCGCGTTCCGTGAAAATCGCTTCCGCCGCTGTGAAGCAGCCCAAATTCGTCGGCAACAGCGCAGGCTGTTTTGGTTGTTTCTTCGTCGTAGGTGGAGTAAAGCGTTTCCATAGCGTCCAACCCGTGCGCCTTTGCTTTCGGCAAAAAGGCGCGCAATTCTTCCTCGTTAAGGTCCAAAAACGAATGCGCCAGCACCGCCACGGCGTTAATCGATTTTAAAAATTCGATAGCTGTAAAAACGTCGATTCGCTTGTTGGGAACGTAAAATTCGCTCTCTTCGGAAAGCAGGGTGGCAAAAGCCTCGCTTATCGAGCCGACATAGCCCTTTTCGACAAGCTGTTCGGCGATGTGAGCGCGGTTGAATCTGCCGTTCGGGGTCTTTGAAGCAATTTCGTCGAAATCAACTGCAAACCCGCCCTTTTTAAGGTTTTCGATAAGCAAACGGTTGCTGTTTTCCTTGTTTTTCAAAAGACGCTCGGTAAAGCGCTCTATGGTGTCGAAATGCTTGCTTTCGATAAACAAACCGACAATGTGAAGCTCGGTTTCGCCGTAATCGGTCGAAAGCTCCACCCCTGCGACCGCTTTAACGCTCTTTCCTTCTGCCGCGGCTAAAAATTCGGGCAGACCCAAAGCGGTGTTGTGGTCGCAAAGCGCAACGGCGGAAAGCCCGATTTTTTCCGCCTCGTCTATAATCTCCGCAGGCGTGTAGGTCCCGTCGGAATAGTTTGAATGTGTGTGAAGATCGCAGTATTTCATAATTGACTCACTTAAAAAAGGAAATATTGCATTTCATAAATTGCTCTATACACTCGACGGCATCGTCGATATCGTAAGGGTGTCCGTGGTCGCTTTTGCCGCCGTGTGCCTCCGAAAATGTGTAGCTGAATACAAGTAGATCGTCTTTTTCGTTGCCTTCTCTGTAAAGCCAAAACCTGCCGAGCGCGCTCGTTCCGCATATTACCGGAACGTTTATGGTAAACCCCTCGTCCGCAAGCTTTCCCGTTTCGGTAAGCAACAGAGAGTGTTTGTTTTTAACTTTGTCGAAAATAACCTGTATGTCGTTCATAAACGTATTTTACTCCGATTTATCGCTCGTTCGAAAAGAAGATTTTGGCGATGAGCAGATTGAGCATACCGCTAAACAGAAACAGCACGCCCAAATTCGCCAGCATTTGCGAAACAAGCGGTTTTCCCGCTTCTTTGTGGTAAACGAGAGTTATTGCGCCCTCTGCCGTGACGAAATGATAAACAAAGAAGGCGAGAACGAATATAACCAGTGCCAGAATAAATGACCATACCGAGAGGGTCTTGAATTTCTTTTTCATACCTAAAAGGTCCTTTCACACCCCGCGGAGCATATCGCACGCGACCGCGTATATCGCAAATTCCGCAAGGAAGTTTATATCACAGTGTTGCGCGTAAGCTGCACAAAGATGAATTGTCAACGCACGTTACGGAAGTTAATCCTTCCGTCTGTTGTCGGAAACATATCTACCGGTCAACCATTGATACGAATATAATCAATACTCAAAAACCATTGCCTCTTTTTGAGCGGTCAATGCATTCTTTCTTGGCTTTATTGTTACGCGTTTTGCGCTTATCTGAATATCGCCGAGATAATCCAACATCAAAGTTTCGGGCAGGTTTTTTTCAAACAATAAGTTTTCATCCATATCGTATATTTGTAAAAGCGGATAATATATACATCTATCAAGATATCGTAAAAAAATTACCGCTTTACGCTTTGTGCCGATTTTTTCCTTGAATTTCATCAACATATTTTCGCCTTGCTCAACAGCCTGAGAAACACAAGAAAGGATAAGTGTTTGACCAAAATCTTCTGTAACGAAGTAGGTAATAAGGATTTTCTTTATCACGCTAATAATGTCAGCATAAGTATCTGATGAGCCAAGCTTATCGTATAGCTCCTTTTCTATATTAACAGAGCAATACCTATACCAAGGATGATATCTGTCTACTTCTTTCGATAAACTTATTTTCTCGCTCATACTACAAGTTGTAAAGTTGATGTATAAATGGTCAAAATCACCCAGCGAAAACCCATACTCTCGTAGCTTCATAACAATTCTTTGCGTTACGGCATTTAGCTTTTTATCGGCAAAAGAATAGGTAATGGGTTTACCGTACTCGTTTTGCGCTTCGCTTTTATATAGGCGTATGTCCTTGATTATTTTCATAATTCACTCCTGTTTCTACCGTACCGCAAATCATCTATAAGATAATTAATGCTTATCAAATTTAATCGTCATATCTTCGACAGCAGACAGACGCTTTCTACGTGGCCTGTACGTGGGAAGAGGTCGAAGGGGGTGACCTCGTTCGTTACGTATCCCATTTCGGCAAAAATCGCGCAGTCGCGGGCAAGTGTTGCGGGGTCGCAGGAGATATAGACGATTTTTTCGGGGCGCGCCTTTACCGCGGTTTCGATAACCGCTTTTTCTAATCCTTTTCGCGGCGGGTCGACGATAATAATATCGGGCTTGCCGAATTTGCGCTTGCATTCCTCGACACCGACGCTTGCATCGCCGCAGACGAAAAGAGTGTCCTTTTCGCTTCTGCCGTTAAGTTGCGCGTTAATGCGCGCGTTTTCTATTGCCGCGTCGATTATTTCTACGCCGCAAAGCTTATCGCCCTTTCTTGCAACGCAAAGCCCGATAGTGCCCGCACCGCAATAAAGGTCGAGTATAACTGCGTGCTCCTTTTCGGTTACGGCAAGGCTTGCCGCGTGGTTATAAAGCTTTTCCGCCATAACTGCGTTGACCTGATAAAAGGCGCGGGGCGAAATTTCGAACGTTTTGCCGCAAAGTGTATCGGTAAGCGTTTCTGCGCCGAGCAGGCAGTAGGTTTCGTCGCCGAAGATAACGTTATCGCGGCGCTTGTTGATATTTATATGTATGCCGATAATCGCACCGAATTTTTGCGAAACCGTTTCGGCAAGAAGCTGCAGATTTCTGTGCTTTTCGGCAACGACAAGGCACAAAAGTATTTCGTTTTTGCGGTTTTTGCGCATTACCGCGTGGCGGATAACACCCTTGCCGCTTTCCTCGCTGTATGCGGGGATATGCAATTTATCGGCAAGATTTGCGATATACGCCGCAATTTCGGTAAAAACATTATCCTGCAAAGGACAGCTTTTGTGCGCGATAATGCGGTGCGAGCGGCGTGCGTAATATCCGAATATTGCGCCGTTTTCGCCCTGCGCAAAGGGGTATTGCACCTTGTTGCGGTAGCGTTCGGGCGTATCGTAAACGGTGGGGTTTACCTTTATATCCATTTTTGCAATACGCAAAAACGCCTGCTTTACCGTGTTTTTCTTTAATTCAAGCTCGGATTTGTAGGATGTGTGACGGTAAACACAGCCGCCGCATTGTTTGCATACCGAGCAATCGGGGTCGATTCTGTCGGGCGAGGGGGTAACGACATTTACGAGCTTTGCAAAGGAATGGCTTTTGAGCTCTTTAAGTACAAGACATTCGCAGATATCTCCGATTGCGGTATCCGAAACGAAATAAACCTTGCCGTTTAGCCTGCCTACACCGTAGCCCTCGGGGGTAATATCGGTTATTTGAAGGGTTATAATATCGTTTTTCATTATTTTCCTTTTTTGGCAATACCCAAAACACGCGGCTTTGTGAATTTTTCGATAAACGGGGAGGCGATATTCATAAGAAGTATCACGTAATAACCCCATTCAAATCCATTGCCGACCTTGCGCAGGACGAATATAAGAATGCCGCAGACTGCGCCGAAAATAAGTCTGCCGTTTTTGGTAAGCGGAACGGTGTGGCTTTCGTTGGTAGCAAAGACCGAAAGAAAGATTGTCGCGCCCGAAAGGATAACGCTGTATGCGTAATAGTTGCTTTCGGCATCGTCAGAGGGGAATGCGAGCGCGAGCAGAAGCATCGGGACAAGCATGGCGATTGTTCCGCGCCAATCGGCTTCCTTGCGCAGGCAAAGCCATACAAGCGAAATTATCATAGCCATAACCGCAATTTCGCCCAAATTACCGCTTGCATATCCGTAAAGCTGTGCTAAAACGCCGTCCTCGTAAACGCTTCCGTCCGCCATATATTGCAGGGGCGAAATAACGCGGTAGCCGTCGATAAGCCTTTGGTCGATAGAAAAGCTGAACGCCGAAAAATATGCAAAGGGGCGGGTAAAGGTAGTCATTTGCGTTCTGAAGCAAAGGTTAAGCACCGCCGCCGAAAAAACGAAGGGGTTTAAAAGCCTTTTTGCACGGAAAACGCGGATGTTTTTTGCAAGAACGACCAAAATCGCCGCTATCATCGGCACCCAAAGCGAAACCGTAACCGGCATCGAAAACACCGCGAGTGTTCCGTAAACCGCTGTCATAATATCGAGCCTTGCTTTCGGCTGTACCTTGAACAAAAATCTTCTTGCGGCATAATCGAGCCCGAGCGAAAGCGCAGAACAGATAACGCAAAGTGTAATGACTCTTGCGCCGAACATATAAACGCTCCAGATAAGCACGGGCAAAAGGGCAACAGCCCATTCCGCGCTTTTCGAAAGGTTGGTTTTATCGGTATGCACGTAGGGTGCGGTTGTGTTTTTCGTCATATTTCTTCCTCCGCCTTGCCGCGAGCGCCTTTAATAAGCCGAACGAGCGGAATGCCGCTCGGGCAGATATATTCGCAGGCGCCGCAGGAAACACAGCGCTCACGCAAAAGCTCTGCTTCCCCCGCGAGAATATCGAGAGGCATAAGCCGTAATGGGCAAGCCTCGGCGCAAAGTCCGCAGGAGGTGCATTCGGTGCGAACGCGGGCTTGCTTTTTCGCCGCGATAAGCGTGCGTATGCCGTCGGAAAGCGCGCCCTTTGCCGCTGTTCCCGAAAGCAGGCTGTTTTCTATAAGCGTGTAGCCCTTTTTGATTCCGCCGCAAATATTGCTTATATCGTGAAGAGTGATGCCGCGCGGAACACGCAGGTTTTTGCTGCTTGCAACGCCTTCGCCGCAAACGGTTATATATCTGTCGAGCATAGGGATTCCGTCCCTCATCGCATCGTAAAGCGCCGCCGCCGCCTCGGGTGATACTATAAGAAAGCCGCAATCTATCGGGTCTTCGCCGAATTCAAGCGTTTTAAGATAAAGCGCTTCCATTATCGCGCGGTCGCCGTAGGGGTATTTTTCGTCGAGCTGTGCCGTTGCGAAAAGCTTTTCATCGGTCGCGTATTGCAAAAGCGATGAAAACGCGGCGTTGCGGTAATACTCGGCGGCAAAAACGCATTTAAGCGCGCCGCTTGCGTGCAACAACAGCTTTGCGCCGCCCACTACCGATTTTGCGCGTTCGATGCACAGTCGGTAGTTAGTTGCGCTCAGCGCGTCGCTTTCGGTGCAATCGATAATCAGCCTGCGGCATTTTCCGTTTGCCTTTTCGATTAATTTCCAAAGCGGAACGCCGTATCTCGGCTCGGTCACCGCGTAACGCTTTGCGCTTTCGATAATATCCTCGGGAGTAAGCTCGGTTATGGCGCGTTGCTCGGGGGTGGGGTCCTCTTCGCCCTCCTTGCCGCCGTTCATAACCACGAAATAGCGTTTCCCCTCGAGCTCCATTATTCCGCGGAACACCCCTGCGACAGAAGCATAAACAGGCGTGCCGCCGCTTTCGCCGAGCAGGGTTGCGCGTTTTACCGAGCTTCCCGCAGGGAGATATGCTTTCGCGTCGGCTTCCGCTTCAAGGCAGACCGCCGAGCATACGGTTATATTTTCTGTTTTGCTTTTTCCTAACTGCGTCCGTGTAAGCGGTTTTACACCGCCGGGGAAATCGAGTATCATACAGATTCTTCTTCCTAAATATACGTATTCATAATAAGTATAACATATATATAAAAATTTTCAAGTGAAAGTTTTGTTACTTCTTATTGAAAATATTCACACAATAGGTTATAATGAGGTGAAAAACAGTATTTTTTTGTGAAAAAGGTGATTTTTTGAAGCTTGAAAACAAAATAGATATAAAGGTGTTCATACTTTATCTGTTAAGCAACGTCGGCGAGCCGTTGGAATTTACCACGGTCAACGATATTGTTGTTCAGGATGAATTTGTTAATTATTTCGATTTTGCCTTTTGCTTTTCCGAGCTGTTGGAGGCAAAGCAGATCGATGAAATAGAGATAGAAAACGGTGCAGAGCCGAGATACGTTATATCGCAAAACGGTAAGGAAACGCTCGACAGCTACGAAAGCTCGCTTCTTCCCGTAATACGCGAACGCGCGTTAAAAAGCGCATTTAGGCTTATTGCCTATAACCGCACGGGCAAGCGAATGAAGAGCGAAATAACCGAATGCGGAGATGGCTATACCGTTAAATGCAGTATTGTCGATAAGAAAAAAACGCTTTTCTCGGTCGAGCTTTACGTTGCCGAAAAGGCTTATGCCGAAAAGCTCACCGCCAATTTCGAGGACCGCGCAGAAATAATCTACCGCGGCTCGCTTTCGCTCCTTTCGGGCGATGTTGATTTTATTTTTGACGACTGATATGCACAAGAAAGAAAAAGCAAACAAAATAACCGAGCTGCTCGAAAAACGCTATCCCCAAACCGAATGCGGGCTTAATTGGGAGGGCGACCCTTACAGATTGCTCATTATGGCGATACTTTCGGCACAATGCACCGATGCAAGAGTGAATATAGTGGCGAAAACGCTTTTCGCCCGCTTCCCAACGCCTTACGATATGGCAAAAGCCGAGCTTTTAGAAATAGAACAGGAAATACATTCGGTCGGTCTTTACCGCTCGAAGGCGAAGGCTTTAAAGGAATGCTGTGTGCGTCTTACCGAGGTGTACGGCGGTAAGCTTCCCAGCAAAATGGAGGAGCTTCTTACCCTTCGCGGTGTGGGCAGAAAGGTTGCAAACCTTTTGCGCGGCGACGTGTTCGGCTTGGGCGGAATAGTTGCCGATACGCATTGCATACGCATTTCCGGCCGCTTGGGGCTTTCGAACGGAAAGGACCCGCTTAAAACCGAGCGCGATTTGGAAAAGCTTATCCCGCGTGAAAAGCAAAGCGGATATTGCCACAGAATGGTGCTTTTCGGCAGGGAAATATGCACCGCACGCTCGCCTAAATGCGGCGAATGCGAGTTGAATGAATTTTGTACAAACAAGGATAAACAAGGATAAACAATGATCGATCCCAAGGCTTTACAAAAATTAATGTCATATACCCGCCGCGCGATAGATACCTATTCTATGATCGAAGAGGGCGACAGGATTGCTGTCGGAGTTTCGGGCGGAAAGGATAGCCTTGCTTTGCTTTGCGCTTTGCACGGCTTAAAGCGGTTTTATCCTAAAAAATTCGATATTGTACCTATAAATCTGCGTATGGGCTTCCCGAACGAAACCGACGCGGTATCCCGCGCGCTGTGCGAGGAATTGGGGCTCGAGCTTTTAAGCATACCGAGCGAGATATACGCTGTTGTGTTCGAGGTAAGAAAAGAAAAGCACCCCTGCTCGCTTTGCTCGAATATGCGCCGCGGCGCGCTTCATAACGCGGCGAAGGAGGCGGGCTGTAACAAGCTTGCGCTCGGACACCATTTCGATGACGCCGTTGAAACGATAATAATGAATCTGTTTATCGAGGGGCGCTTTGATTGCTTCCACCCCGTAACTTATCTTGACAGAAGTGATATGACGGTTATCCGCCCCCTGCTTTTCGCGCCCGAAAAGGAGGTTTCGCATTTTGTCCGTGCAAGCAATATTGTTCCCGTGCCGAAGAACTGTCCCGCCGACGGAAACACCCGCCGCGAGGAGGCGAAGGTCGCTTTGACCGAGCTTGAACGCAAGGACCGAGGTGTAAAGCAACGCATTTTCAACGCTTTTTTCGGCGATAATTCGCCGTTTTCGCCGAAAAATCAGTGAAAAAACAGGGAAAAAGTCAAATGAATTTCCAAAAACCATTGACAAACTGCGTTTGTTTTTTTAGACTATGTATGACGGAATAAAACACAGCGGAATAAAAACACAAAGGAGAAACAAGAATGGAGAAGACACCGAAGGTTTTTGAAAGTGAATACCGTATGTGCCTGCTTCTTTGGGAGCACGAGCCGCTAAAAAGCGCCGAGCTTGCAAGACTTTGCAAAGAGCATCTTGATTGGGAAAGGACCACTACATATACCGTTATCAAGCGTCTTGCCGAAAGAGGCGTGCTTGTTAACGAAAAATCGATTGTCCGTTCCTTGGTAAGCAAAGACGAAATACAGCTTGCCGAGCTTGATGAAATGTTCGAAAAACGCTTCGAGGGCAATCTCCCTGCGTTTATCGCCGCTTTCGCAAAGCATCAGAATCTTTCTGCATCCGACGTGGAAGAAATCACCAAAATAATCGAACGCGAAGGCAAATAAAACCAACCGAAAGCAAAAAACTCGATGATTCAACGTCATCGAGTTTTTATTATTTTACGGGTGAATTGTAACGCGAAATTTTTCGCACGCCTAAAGATGTAAAAAACCGTTATATTAACGCTTGCGAATCTTGAAAAATCACTTGAATTTTCAAATCTTTTTTCCTTTCAATTCGTCAAGCTTTTCGACGATATGGCGCGGCGAAACTATATTCACCTCGTCACCGAAGCTGATTATCCAGCCCAAAAATATCGGACTCGGTGCGATATTTACGCTAATACGGAATCGGTCGCTTCCGTCCTTCATTACCGTTACGTCCTTTCCGAAGCGGTCTATCATAACGTTCGCAAGACGGTTTGCGCAGGAAAGCGTGACGCGCTCTGTAACGCCGCCGAACATTCCGAACACCGCGCCGGAATATGACGTTATATCATATTTTTTATAGGCTTCGCCGCCGCTTCGCTTGGTTTCGGTAAGCGAAGCGTTTATCATTTTATCCACGCGGAAATGGCGTATTTCCTCTTTGTCGTTATCGTAGCCGACAAGATAGTAGTTGCTGTCGTCCCAAACCAGCGTCCAAGGGCTTATGCGGTAGGGCTCGCCGTTTCGTTGCAGCTCTTTTTTCTTTTCGGGCGTCCAACGGAAATATTTAAAGGTTACGTCAACGTCGTTTTCTATTGCGTCGTGAATGGTGTCGATAGTGCTGTAAATATCCTCGTTCATCGATTTAACGCGGTTCGAAACGAATACGGCGCGGTTTAACGCCCTTCGGTCGTGCATATTGGCAAGCGAGGCGAGCTTTTTTATAAGCTGTGCACTTTTCTTTTCGGTAATAAACTTCGAAGCGCGTACCGCGTCTACAAGCAGCTTAAGCTCGGGAAGCTCGAATTCTCGGCTCTTCAGGTAATAGCCGACGGTTTTTCCGCGGACGGTTTGTATATCCATTCCAAGCTCGCGCAGGGTTTCTATATCGTTGTAAACGCTTTTTCGCTCGGCGCTTATTCCGTGGGCGGCAAGCGCGTTTAAAAGCTCCTTCATCGTTAAGGGGTGGGTTTCGTCGCTCCGCTCGAGAAAGACCGAGCGCAGTATCGAAAGCTTTTTCTTCTGGTTTGCCGAACGCGGCATAGAAACACCTCCGGAATTTTAGGTAATAGGTAATAGTGAAAAGTGAAGAAGTTAGGAGGATTTTGCGCGGTGGGGCAAAATCTACATTAAATTTATTATATATTAACGAATTTGGTTTGTCAATCGAATAAAAATCAAGAAAAAATGGGGCGATTGTAAAAATTCTATGGAAAATCCGAAAAAACATCTTGACAAACGTTGAAAAAGGTGTTAACATTATAAACTGCATTATAATGCGGAAGATATGCCGTAAACGTTGTTATGTAAACCGCGTAAAACGCGCAAATTCCGCACCGGAGAACAAAATGCGTGGATATTCCCGCCTTGAAACAGCGGAGAAAATGAATGGAGTGATTGGTTGAAATGGTGAAAGAACGACTTCTCGGTAAAACCCTCAGAATGTCTTTTTCCAAGAACGATGAGGTCCTCGAGATCCCCAATCTTATTGAAGTGCAGAAAAAGTCCTTCAAAGATTTTGTCGAAAAAGACATCGGGGATGTTTTAAGAGATATTTCGCCCATGGCGGATTATTCGGGAAACCTTATTATCGAATTTGTCGATTATTCTCTCGATGAAACGCCCAAGTACAGCATTGAGGAGTGCAAGGAGCGCGACCTCAATTACGCAACTCCCTTTAAGGTGACGGTTCGCCTTACAAACAAAATAACCAATGAGGTTAAGGAACAGGAAATCTATATGGGTGATTTCCCGCTCATGACCGACAGCGGTACCTTTATTATCAACGGTGCGGAACGTGTCGTTGTTTCTCAGGTTGTCCGCTCGCCCGGTATCTATTACGATGCAATCGACGATAAGTCGGGCAGGCATCTCCTTACCGCAACGGTTATCCCCTATCGCGGTGCGTGGCTCGAATACGAAACCGACAACTCGGACGTATTCTATGTACGTATCGATAAAAACCGTAAAATTCCCATTACCGTATTGCTTCGTGCATTCGGCTTGGGAACTAACGAAGCTATTCTTGAAAAGTTCGGCGATGAGCCTCTTCTCAAAGCCACCTTCGAAAAGGATACTATGCTTCAGGAGGTAGACCGCGTTATTCAGACGGGTGGTATGACCAATCCCGTTGATGAAGCGCTTAAGGAAATCTACCGCAAGCTGCGTCCCGGCGATCCTCCTATCGTCGAAAGCGCACAGATTCTTATTAATAACCTTTTCTTTGATGAAAAGAGATACGACATTTCTCCGGTCGGCAGATATAAATTCAATAAAAAGCTTGCGCTTGCAAAGCGTATAGTAGGACATACCCTTTCCCGCGATGCCGTTTCGCCCATAACCGGCGAGGTTGTTTACGAAGCAGGCAGAAAGCTTTCGCGTTCTGAAGCAGAAGCTATCGAGCGTGCAGGCGTTTGCGAGGTATGGCTCGCTGCGGAAGAGGAAGAAAAGGAAATCGAGGTAAAGGTATTCACCAACCGTATGGTCGATGCATCTGCGGTTACCGGCATTTCCAACGAAGTTCTCGGTCTTGAAGAATACGTTGCTATCGATCCTCTTATGAGAATTATCGGCGAGGTAGGCATTTCGGATACCGAAGCGTTCGCAAAGGCTTGCGCGAAGGCACACGACGAGCTTATTCCCAAGCATATCACTATCGACGATATTCTTGCATCGGTTAACTATATCTTCTGTCTCTACCACGGAATCGGCAAGACCGACGATATCGACCACCTCGGCAACAGACGTTTGCGTTCGGTAGGCGAGCTTCTCCTTAACCAGCTCCGTATCGGCTTCTCGCGTATGGACAAGATCGTTAAGGAAAAGATGACTACTCAGGATATCGATACAGTTACTCCTCAGTCGCTTATCAATATCCGTCCCATCGTTTCGGCTATACGCGACTTCTTCGGCTCCAGCCCGCTTTCCCAGTTTATGGATCAGGCTAACCCCCTTGCCGAGCTTACCCACAAGAGAAGACTTTCGGCACTCGGTCCCGGCGGTCTTTCGCGTGACCGTGCATCCTTCGAGGTTCGTGACGTACACTACACCCACTACGGCAGAATGTGTCCTATCGAAACCCCTGAAGGTCCCAACATCGGTCTTATCTCCTCGCTTGCTACCTATGCAAAGGTTAATAATTTCGGATTTATCGAAGCACCCTACCGCGTTGTTAAAAACGGCGTCGTAACGAAGGAGGTTGTTTACATCTCCGCGGACGTCGAGGACGAATACGTTGTAGCTACCGCTAACGAGCCTATCGACGAAAACGGCCACTTCCTTAACCGTAAGATCGTTGCTCGCCACAGAGATGAAATTCTCGAATTCGA
>JAZTZW010000038.1:0-145674 GCA_045637685.1 Eubacteriales bacterium
CGTTCCACTCTACAAAAACAATAAAAAATCCCAAAAACAAAAGTTTTTGAGAGAGAGCGAGAGGGGATTATAGGTCCCCTCTCGAGCATTTTTACTGATAACTAATTCCCGAAATACTTTCGCTTTGCCGCTATGTAATCAAAAACGTCTATTTCGCCGTTTTCGTCCATATCGGCGAGCTTTTTTTGTTCCTCGGTAAGCTTAAGCGTGCCGAAATACGCGCGCTTGATAAGCATAACGTCGATAGAATCGAGCCTGCCGTCCATATTAACGTCGCCCTTTTCGAAATCGTACTTTACACCGAAATAGGTTGCGATAACCGCCGCCTCCACCCGCGCAAGACGCGCAAGATTTGCATCGTCAAGCAGCCAGCGCGCGGCGTTTGGGTTTGTATGGAAGGAATGCTCGATAATATAATACAGCGGACATCCGACCGAGCGCGCACCGCGCAAAACGCCGTAATATTCGTAATCGCCCTTTGTGCTTTTGCGCGTTTTCGCCTTCCCCTCGCTAACGCCCATACATTCGGCGATAGCCTTTACAAGCACCGTCGCAAGCTCACTCGAATCGTTAAGATTATCGTAAGCCGAATAAACATCTACACGGTCGACCGCCTCGCCGCCGCTTCCCCCAACGGCGTTCGAATGAAGCGAAATAAACAAATCGCACCCCTGCGCTTTCTCGCCGCGCTTGACCACCGCAAGGTCTTTTTCCTGCGCTTCCCGCGTGACCTCTACGATAAAGCCGTATTTTAAAAGCTCGTCCTTTAAATAAAGATGAAGCCGCCACATCTGCTTGCTTTCCCAATATTCGGGAACCTTCGGGCTTTGGTTGTAATAGCCGTAGTGGCCCGCGTCGAGCATAATTTTATATGCCATTTTTACCTCCTTTCTTCTTCCCCATTAACATTATATAACAAAAACGCAGAACTTTCGTCTGCGTTTTTTCTCATTAAAATCTCATTAAATTTTATACAAAATCGGTAGTTTCGCCAACAATTTCGGATAAAACACGCCCGTTCGTCGCCTCGGTAAGCGAAGCGATAAAGCCGTTTGCCTCGCTTTTAATAATCATAAGCGTTAGCTTAACGTCGCTACCGAAATCGCTTTCGACCGTCTTTGCACCGACAGCGGACACAAGCGGCATTATTTTTTGGTATTCCGAATAACCGCACTTGACCGAAACCAGCGAAAAATCGCCAACCTCGGCAACACCCGCCTCTTTCAAAGCGCCGACAGCCGCCGAAGTATATGCGCGCACCAAGCCGCCCGTGCCAAGCAATATTCCGCCGAAATAGCGGGTAACCACAACCGCAGTATCGGTAAGCCCTGCCTTGCGTATCGAATCGAGCACGGGCATACCCGCCGTGCCGTGGGGCTCGCCGTCATCCGAAAAGCGTTCCTTAAACCCCTCGCGCAGAACGTAGGCATAAACGTTGTGGCGTGCGTCGGAATGCTTTTTCTTTATCGAGCTTACAAAGGCAACCGCCTCTTCCTCGGTCTTAACGGGGGCGCAGTAGCCGATAAACTCGCTTTTGCGCTCGGTTATGCTGAATTCAGAGCTGTTTTTTACTGTTTTATAGCTCATTTCTCGGCGCAGAATTCTTTGTAAATAGCCTTGATAGCGCGGGTGAACGAGCTTTCGTCAACACCGATAATAATGTTAAGCTCGCTCGAGCCTTGGTCTATCATACGGATGTTGATATTCTTTCTTGCAAGCGCGCTGAAGATACGCGCCGCGGTACCGGGCATACCTGCCATATTGCGGCCAACAACAGCAACCAAGCCCATATTGTTATCGATATGGATATGGTCGGGGTTAACAGACTTTTGAATAGAGGATGCGATATCGTATTCTCTGCCCTTAACGTCAGAGGTGTTCACAACAACGCACATCGTATCGATACCCGAGGGGATATGCTCGAAGGGGATATTGAGGTCTGCGAATACCTTGAGCACGCGCATACCGAAGCCCGATTCCTGATTCATCATATCCTTTTCGATACGGATAACAGAAAAGCCCTTCTTACCTGCGATACCTGTGATAATATCCTCGGTTTTGTAGCCGTCTGTCGAGGTGACGATAAGAGTGCCTGCATCCTCGGGACGGTTGGTGTTACGGATGTTTATGGGAATGCTTGCAAGCTTAACGGGGAAAATGCTGTCCTCGTGAAGCACCGACGCGCCCATATAGGAAAGCTCGCGAAGCTCGCGGTAGGTGATTATCTGAATGGGACGGGGGTTTTCTACAATGCGGGGGTCGCACATAAGAAATCCCGAAACGTCGGTCCAGTTTTCGTAAATATCTGCCATAACTGCGCGTGCAACGATTGCGCCGGTAATATCGCTACCGCCGCGAGAGAAGGTTTTTATGGTCTTATCGGGGTTAACGCCGTAAAAGCCGGGGATAACCGCGTTCTTCTTGCCCGCAAGGCGTTCCGACATTACATTGTTGGTCTTTGCCGCGTCGAACTTACCCGAAGCGTCGAAGAAGATTACCTCTGCCGCGTCGATAAATTCATAGCCGATGTAATCGGCAAGCACAATACCGTTTAGGTATTCCCCGCGTGATGCAACGTAATCAAGCGTGGTGCCGTTTTGAAGCTTTTCGCGTATAGTCGCAAATTCGCCCGAAAGGTCGGTCGAAAGCCCCAAGCCCTTTATAATGTCGGTATAGCGCGACTGTATTTCGGCAAAATCGCCTTCCCAATCGCTTCCGTTCGCGCTCTTGGTGTGGCAGGAGATAAGCAGGTCGGTAACCTTGGTGTCACCGTCAAAACGCTTGCCGGGTGCGCTGGGCACAACAAAACGGCGCGATTCCTCCGCCTTTATAATGTTCGCGCTCTTAATAAACTGCTCGGCAGATGCGAGCGAGCTGCCGCCGAATTTTACAACCTTTTTTTCGTATAATGTCTTCATAATCACTTTTCCGCATATATAATTTATATTTTTTCGATGATATTCTATCACAGTATGTTCGATTTTTCAATGATATTTTTCAACAAACATATCTCTTCTACCTTAATTATATGCACAATTTTGCCCGAAAGCCTTGACAAAACCGCCCGTTGTGGTAAAATATTTAGCACACGCCTCCGTAGTTAAATGGATATAATAACCCCCTCCTAAGGGGTAGTTATGGGTTCGATTCCCGTCGGGGGTGCCACGTAAATGCGATGAGTTTTCACTCATCGCATTTTTGTTTGCGCTTTTAATCGGGAATCGAAGGGCGCGTGTTGAATGACAGTTCAGGGAACTGTCAGACCGCCCCACCGCTCCGCCCGCAGGCGGGCGATTCCCGTTGCGGGTGCCAAGAAAATGCGATGAGTTTTTCTCATCGCATTTTTATTTGCGCTTTTAATCGGGAATCGAATGTGTATTATATCGTGGCTTGATAATATCCATCGGCTTGCCCAGCCAATTCATCATCTCTACTTCCCTCATTGACTAATCGGCACTTCTGTGATATAATGAATCGTTACAATACATTCGAAGAGAGAAAACAATGTTCAAAAAAAGCAACAAAACAGATATGAATTTACCGCCCGATTGGATAATCGTAGGGCTTGGCAACCCCGGCGGCAGGTACGAAAACACGCGCCACAACGCAGGCTTTATATGCATAGAGCATCTTGCCGAAAAGCACAGAATTAAAATAAACACGCTTATGTTCGACGCAAAGGTCGGCAGAGGTATGATAGGAAACAGCGATTGCCTGCTTATGATGCCGCAAACCTTTATGAATCTTTCGGGCAACGCGGTGCAAAAGGCGGCGAAGCGTTACGGCGTTCCGCCCGAGCGCATACTCGTCCTTTCCGACGATATTTCGTTCAATGTCGGCAGTTTGCGCATACGCAAAAACGGTAGTGCAGGCGGACAAAAGGGCGTGAACAACATTATAACAATGCTTGGCACGCAGGAATTCCCGCGAATAAAAATAGGCGCAGGCAAGCGCCCCGAGGATACAGAAACCGTCGATTGGGTATTGAGCAAATTCACCTTTAACGAGCTAAAAATACTTGCCGAGGTAAAGGAAAGCGCGGCGAACGCCGTGGACGAGATAATAAACGGCAATTTCGAGCTTGCGATGAGCAGATACAACAAAACGGTATAGTTGATTTTTCGGCGGGAATATGTTAAAATATTGCTGTCAACAATAGATAAAAGGAGGGCGTTTATGATAATATTAAAAATCATCGGTATCGCTCTCTTGGTTATTGCGTTACTTATATTTACCGTGCTTATGCTCGATTTAAAGGTGTTTTTCGCCTTTGACACAAACGGTCGGGTCGAGCTATATGCCAAAATACTTTTTTACAAATTTTACGATTTCAACAATAAAAAAGAGCCCTCGAAATTCGGTAGCTACTTAAAGCGCATATTCGGCATTGAAACGCTTACCGATACCGAAGGCTTGAAGCAGGACGTGCAGGAAAGCGGCGTTTCGGGCACGGCGAATCGGGTAATAACCATTCTTTCGCTCCTTGCGGGGCAGATTTTATGGTTGCTTGCGCGAGTTCGTATAAAAAAATTCCACCTGCTGGCAATCTGCGGCGGCGATGACGCGGCGGACGCGGCGATGGACTACGGCTTGGTCTGCGCGGCGGTATATCCCTTTGTCGGCTATCTTGAATCGACAGCGAAGTTCGCAAAAAAGGCAAACGACATTCAGGTAGGCTGTGATTTCGAAAACGAAGCGAGCTTCGAAACCGAAATTATCGCAAAAATACGTATTATCCACGTTCTGCGCGCGGTAATTAAAAACGCACTCGCTAATGCAGAAAATATTTTAGACAACTCTTCCCCCACCACAAATAACGGAGGCAACACCAAATGAGCAACGAAAATGTAAAAAAGCCGACCGCGGCTGAAAATTTAATGCAATTAATGTCCTTCACCGCCGACAAGGCGCTTGAAATGGCGGACGCAGGCTCGGTGCTCGGCGAAAAAATGGAATTTGACGGCATAACCGTTATCCCCGTTTCGAAAATCTCGGCGGGCTTTGCGGGCGGCGGCGCGAATATTGTTAACGCCACCGTTAAAAAATCCAATACCCCCGCGGGCTCGGGCGCAAAGGTCACCGTCACTCCCCTTTCGTTCCTTGTTATAAAAGATGGCAACGTAAGCGTCGTTTCGGTAAATGCAAGCGAAAACGACACCAAATCGGGCATTATCGCAAAGGTATTAGAGCAGGTAAAAGTCCTTGCGAGCAAAAAGAAATAATTCTGCCGCTATGATTTTATACTTGGCAGAGCTGAAAGACCTAACGGAAAACGATTACGAAAAATTCCTCGCGCTGATGAGCGATTCCCGCAGGGACGCTCTTTTGCGTATGCGTATCGAAAACGACAGAAAGCGCACCGTTCTCGGCGAAATGCTTGCCCGCAGGGCGATATCCGAGCAAACGGGTTTGGAAATCGATAAAATAAGCATTCTCCGCGCCGAAAACGGCAAGCCCTATTGCGAAAACGCGGACATTCACTTCAGCATAAGCCATTCGAAGGAACGCGTAGTTTGCGCCGTTTCCGAACAGCCTCTCGGCGTCGATACCGAAAAAATACGCTTTACCGAGCCGCGCATCACGCGCGCCTGCTGTGTCGGGAGCGATTTTAGCTATATCTTCGGCAACAGCGACCAAGACGTGCAAACGCTTAACGATGAACAGCTTGAACGCTTTTTCACGCTATGGACGGCAAAGGAAGCCTATTGCAAATACACCTCTGTCGGCGTTACGGGGATGAAGCATATCACCCTTGCCGATATTATGCCCTACTGCAAAATTATTAAGGATAACGGCTTTGTCACCGCTATCTATTCCCCAAAAAACGATTACGAGCTAAAAATTACCGACCTGCGGAGGTGCGAATGAAAAAAATCCGTATTTTCGTTCTTTCGCTCGATATTTTGGCTGTGCTTGCGGTATTTTTCCTTGACGATATCGCAAAATATATGATCGATTACTTCCCCGAATGCTTTTATTATTCGCGCTTCGGCATTCTTTGCCCCACTTGCGGCGCGACAAGGTGCGTGTTTAACTTCTTTTCGCTTAATTTCGCGCTGTCGTTCGCTTATAATCAATACATATTCTGCCTTATCGTCTATGCGTTACTGCTGTTCGTGTTTTTAAACCTTGCCGCACTCGGTATTAAATTTGCGGAAAAAACCTACAAGGCTATGCTTTCTTGGCAAGCCGTCACCGCTTGGGGCGTGCTTTTTGTCGCCTTCGCGGTTTACAGAATGATATAAAAAATCCCTCTCCGAGAGGGATTTTTTGTTTTTAAAGTTTATTGGGAGAAAAACTTTTCGCAAAAAGCTTTATTTAAACAGCCCCACAAGCAAAAGTACGGAAACGAGCAGACAGAGCAAATCCGTTGATATCATCGCCGCTTTTGCGCTTTTTTAATTTTCTTACGCAGTTTCACGTAAACGATATAGGATATCAGCGATACTCCTATAATGATAAGAATAATTCCGATAATAATGTAACCGTTGTCGTAGGAATCTATCGCCTGCTGCGATTGCTCGAAATTCATTAGTTCCTCGCCGCTTTCGGTTATAATTTCAACAACGTAATCGTTGTTCGGATTTACAAGAATATTAAGCTTTGTGCCCTCATCCAGCGACTTCATCATATCGCGGAATTCGGAAGTTTCGGTATGAGCATAAACGTTGAAATAGGAATTGTCGGCAAATTCAATGCCGCAATAATTCCTCGAGCTCTCATAGCGCAAAAACTCGCCCGAATAGGAAACCGCTTCGTCTTTGGTTATATAAACATTCGAGCTTTGAATGCATATAAAAATCGTTCCGATACATATAGCAACAACTGCAATAATCGCAGAAATTATAGGATTTTTATTAATATCAACCTTTATTCTGCGAGCAAAATAACTTATCGACATCACAAATCTCCTTATTTGAACAGCCGTACAAGCAAAAATACGCAAACAAGCAGGCAGAGAAAACCGTGCATATCATCGCCGCTTTCGGTTATGTGCTGCATATTTACCCTATAATCTGTTCTTGTTCGCACGAAGCACGCCGCTTGTTATACCCAGAGTTGCACCGTGGCCCGGCAAAACGGTATTCGGAAAATCAAAAATCAACGCCGACAACGATTGCACAAACATTATTGCTGCGGCTATAAGCAAAAACAGCATAACAAAATCAATGTATTTCGGTGGCGTCACCGGATTCTTTTTGAATACAAAAAACAACAGTCTTACAAAACCGTAAAACATTACTGTCGCAATCGGAGTAAATATCAAAACCATATTTTTGTCCTCTGCGACACCGAATATCAAATAAAGTATATACATAACCGAAAGATATACAGCCGATGCAATTATAACAACGGTAGATTTTTCGGAAAGCTTATCCAAAAACCGCCTGAGCTTTGATTTTTCGGATTTGCTGTTCGAAATTGCCCTGTACAGTTCCTCTATCGATATACCCAACTCACGCGCAAGCGGTAACATAAGCTCGCTGGACGGATAAGCACCGCCGTTTTCCCACTTAGAGACAGCCTTGTTGCTCACCCCTAATTTTTTTCCAAGTTCACCTTGTGTCAAACCTTTTTTCTCGCGTAGTTCGCAAATAAAATTGCCAAAAGTAAAGTTATTCATAATATCGCTCCTTTCGCATACATTATAGCAAAAACACGCACAAATTCAACATTTTTGCCCGAAATAAGGCGTCTATAAACGGTAGATATTGCAGTTTTGCAGATATATTGTATCGGCTAAGGTGTAATCGAAAAACTCTTTTGAAGATTAATTTCTTTGAAGATACCCAAGAAACTTTCTTTTTGAAAGAAAGTTTCTTGGGCGGAGTTTGAGGCGGAGCCTCAATTATATTTCTACCCGCGATTTTCGGTAACAGAGCGTTCGAACGAGCGCGAGGCAATATCGAAAGCAACGCAATCGTAGCCGATATACCTTACGTCCCAGCGGTCGTATTCGCCGTCGCAATTCGGGTAATTGTCGATATAATCAACAATCGGAAACCAAAGTATAATTTTCCCCTGCTCGGCTTTGCAATAAGCATTATCATGCATACCGTTTTTTGTGTTCGGCTTTATTTCAATCGTTGCAAGCTCTTTGCGGTTTTCGTCGTAAAAGGTAACGCTTCCCGTGTTCAAAACAGTCGCATAAACCTTTTCCTCGGGGAAATAAATCTCGGTATCCTCGGAATGACCGTAAAGGTTCGGCAGAGTATATAACCCGCCGTTATAGCTTCTTGTGTTCATAAAAGCCTCCGCCTTTTCTGCAGAAATTTTATATTATTTCAAGCTCGTTTACGCTCGGGAATTCGGGATAAATATCGCAAAGATTATCGGAATACCAATAAGCCACCGAGGATATATCGTCCTGCAATGGCAGGTATCTGTTGCCGCTGCGCCAGCCGAGCGCTTGAACGGTAACCCGAAGGTCCTGCTCGAAATAGATAGGGTCGACTATATGCCAGCGGTAGAGATTAAAATATCTCTGCGAGGCGTAAAGCCCGTCGGTTCTGCTTATCTTGTGCATTCCCGCATAGGGCGTGCAAAACTCGGTATATTTGCCTTCCACGTCGAAATTATAGGCACCGCAGAAATAATCCTCTGTGCCGGTACCGCAAACGGTGGGATATTCGCTGTCGCCGTCGATATAAAACTTAACCTCGCCCTCGCCCCACCAGCCGTTGCTCTTTACGCCCCAGTTGATATAGGTGCCGACATAGTGGCCTCTGCCCTTTATATTGTCTAGAATGGTATAGGGCTGCATATAGGGCAACGGATTAACTCTTCTGTACTGCGCGTGGAAATAAAGCGCATCCTCGCTCAATTTCTTTTCGTCGCAATCGATTTGGTAATAAAGGTTACATTCGTTTCCGAGGTTTTCTATTTCGATTCTGAAGCTCTTGAAAAACGGCATTTCGAAATAGCAGTTAAGCCCCTTTGCGGGATTAACACATATCGCCAAGCTTGAAAGCTGACGAAATTCGCGATAATCGGCGTTGCAGAAGAAATCCGAAAGCGGCGCTTCGACACAAGGATTTTCCTGCCCGTCAAAAAATATTCGCAAAATAAGCTGGCGGGGTGCATAGGCGGCATCTGTCATCCAGATATGCTTTATCGCGCCCTGACCGCAATATTCGGCAATAACCGTCTTGCTTTGGGGCGCAAGCTTTAAATACGGGTTGACCTTCCAGCCCACCCCCAGCTCGCGCGAGGCTTCGGATGCACTACCGACAACTGCTCTTCCCCCCTCGCCCTTTTTGCCTGTAAGGTTCTCGGGCGAGATCGAAAAGGTTTTTATATTCTTTTTTGTTGCAAGATTGGAAAGCATATCCGCACCTCCGACATATTTTAATTATTATACCATAAATACTTTTTCATTTCAACACAAACCTTATTGTTGACAGCGACATCATTCGATGATAAAATAATAAAAAAATGGAGGTCTATATAATGAAAACACCCATAAGCTGGATAATCGACGACCCCGCACCTATAATCTCGGTTTATTACGAGCACGCAGGCAAGGCAACCACCCAAGACGGCCGCCCGCTTATACCCACCTACCCCAACGAAATGCTTTTTGAATTTTGCGATATTATCGAAAAGCACGGAATACGCGGAAAATTCAGCGTTATTCCTATGCCCGGCAACAAGGGCGATATAGTAAACGGGCTCGAAGGCGTTCCCGCCGAACAGCTTACTGAATGGTTGGATTGCGTTAAAACCCGCGTAATTCCCGCCTTCTCGGTCGGCCCCGAAATGCTTACCCACCACAAGGCAGTCGACCTTGCCACGGGCGAAGCGTTGCCGCAAAACGAGCGCGATTGGGCTTCTACCCAAGACCGCACCACCTTCACTCCTTATATCACGAAAGCGCTTTCGCTTTTAAAGGAGGTCGGAATTAACGCTATCGGCGTTACCTCGCCTTGGGATTTCGGCATTGAGGTTGAGGAGGAATACGAAACGGCTATTTCCGACGCTGTCGACGAGGTGCATAGCAGTAAAAAGGCGTGGTTTTTCCTTCGCGGACTGCGCGACCGTCCCAACGCAAAGCCTTGGGTTGCAAGAGAGCAAAACGGCAAAACGCTGGTTTCTATCCCCGCGACCACGCGCGACTATATTTGGGCTTCTATCGATACCCCGCGCACCGACGATGAATATGTTTCCGAAATTGCAGATAAGCTTATTACCGCGGACGGCAAAGAGGGCGAAATAATTCGCGTGCTTGCTACCGGCGGATACCCTATTCTTATTACCCATTGGCAAAGCCTTATGTCCAACGGCTTGGGTACAGGACTTCGCGTAATGGACGAGGTGGGACGCCGTGTCGGTCTGCACCTTGCGGATAAGGTAGAATGGATGAGCTTCGAGCAGATAACCGATTTGGTGCTTGCCAATAAAGAAGCCTACCCCAAGCCTGTGTTTTAATTGGGTATAAATCGAATATATAAAGTAAAAAAGCACGCCAAGCGTGCTTTCAGAGCGAAGACAAATGGTCTATTTACGCCCTTGAAAGAAAAAAACAACACAAAAAATCGAGCTTCATTTTAGCGTTGAAGCTCGATTTGTTTTATAAGGAATAAAGATTTTTATTGTATTTTCAAGGGCTTTGAAGAAAAACTTCGACTGCTGTACCATTGTACAGCGACGCTCATTTTTCTTCAAAAACAACCTCATTTCTCTCACTCTGATTCAGTCTGTAGACTTTGTCTACAGACCGAAAGCACGCCAAGCGTGCTTTTTTTGTAATACCTATTATTTTTCAACAATTCGCCATTTCATACTTTCTGCGATAGCATAAGAACCGTTTTTTAATTCCTGCATACTAACATAAACATCATCCGACCAAACAATCTGATTTTTTTCATCGAACATAACGGAAGTATCGGTAATATCCCATTGATTGTCCTTTATCTGCCATTCCGACAAATTTTCAAACTCAATCTCCACAACGGTATCCCAAATACTTGTTACTAATATTTGAATTGTAAGCTTAGTTAGTTCGGGCGAAAACCGATGTCCCCCGTCAACTTTGGTAATGCCGTTATTCATATACTGCACCGAAATAACATATCCGTCGTGCAAATAGTTAGTCTTTTCAAGAAAATGAGCAACGTCTTCCGAAGTTTTGACATATAAATAATCCATATTACGCACCGCCTTTCTGCGTTTATTATATCATACTTTTATACTTTTTCAATAACATTCCAACAGGCGCTTATTCATCCTATCAGACTATCATTTTGTTTTAATCTGCTTTGATATAATATATAAAAGCTAATGTCACGGATATTCGTTTCTAACGCCCATACTCATAAAAAACACCACAACTCTAAGTTCTTTGAAAGCCCCATCAAAAACGGTGAACCTCATTTTCGAAGTTCACCGTCTTTTATTGGTGTATTACGATTACCGTTTACTTCCTATCGGACGTCTATCCTGCGCCCTGCAGAACACGATCATTCGCCGGTGGTATCATCATCCTCGGGCAAATTATCCTCATCGTCCTCGTCGCCCTTGCCGAAGCTCAGCGTCGTATAGGTAGTGTTCCATACAGCGCGATTTCCCAAGGGAACTTGGTTGCGCGGCGTGGTGGCATCGGGTGCCGGATTTCCGTTCAAATCGATATAGGGCTCATACTCACCAAAATTGTATGCACATAGATAAGTGGTTACTACATCACTATCTGCAGTAGGAATAATCATTTTGAAGCCTTCCACCGCAGTATCGAAGATACCCGCACCCATCAAGACAGGCGGCATATCGCCCGTAAATTCGACCGTATTCAGTTGCAAGCAGTTTACAAATGCAGTGCTGTCGATGACCATGAGTGATTCGGGGAATACAATCTCAGTCAGCTTAGTTGCGTTCGCAAAAGCACCGGCGCCGATTCCGACGGTGGACGCATAATCAGCATCAGTCATATCCAACCGTCCGATTCGACCTGCAGGATATTTTACCAGCATCTTCGCATCCTTGGAATACAACACTCCGTTAACGGATATGAAATACATATTGTCGGAATTTACATAGATGTTTTCCAACGCTGTACATTCACTCAGTGCTGTGCCATCGAGCTGTGCTATCGTAGAAGACAGAGTCAGATTTTTCAAGGTCTCGGACACCGCAGAAAACGCGCCGTCCCTGATGGCATAAATGGAAATATTGCCGATCTGAGACGCGAAAACCGTGTCAGGAATCGTCAGTGCCGCGCTCATCTGCCCGGGCACGAATTCGATCAAAGCATATCTTCCGTTGTTATCTACCAAAATGTAGGTATCGCCGTTATTGGTGGCGGAAATATCAAAGGATACCACCGGCTTACCACTCCATATACTGGGATAAGCAGACAGAGAACGATAGGGCACATAGATCTTACAGGGTGCAGATGCATCGATGTTCATCGTTGCAGGCATATCAACGCTATCGTTAATCAAGCGGTTAATAGTGATCTTCTCTAGCTTCTTGTTTGCGTTGAATGTGTAAGCATTCAGGGACATCACATTCTCAAAATAAACAGACTTCAAATCGGTACATTCGGCAAACACATAGGTGCTTGCGATGGTTTCGATCTTTGGAATGCTCACCATTTCCAGAGCGGTACATTTTCTGAATGCGTCATTTCCGATAGAGGTAAGCTTGGGAGCATTCAGCGCTTGGATACCGCTTCCGTAGAAGGCATTGTTGCCAATCGTAGTAACCTGATCCATAACAACAGACTTCAAACCGGTAGCCCCGTTAAAAGCGCCGTCGCCGATGATCTTTAGATTGTTACCCAATACCAAACGAGCATCTGTAAAGGTCTGGTTTCGGAATGCATTGGCATAGATCTCCGTGATGGGCTTATTTTTATATTCATTGGGGACCACCACATCTCCCGAAAACTCCAGATTCGATGTGATCAATGTGTAGCCATCGTTATTTTCCATAACAACATAATCGCCCACAACAAATCCATTTACAGTCTTGTCTCCGATCTTCTCGCCCCTGGGATAAACCTGATTTGGATTGATAAAGGTTTTTCCTCGATAGAGTGACAACAAATCCTCGGGAACAAATAGCTTAATTTGAGAAGAAGTAACATTCGAAAACGGAAGTGTGCCAAGAGAAATGCTTGCGTCATCACTGCCCAAATAAAGCTCTCGCAGTGCAGTACAAGATTGAAACATATTCGCGCCATAGACCTTTGCGACCTTTGGCATGTCTACGCTTACCAATGAAGTGCAGGTTGAAAAAACATTATTCGTTCCGCTTTCGGCAATTACAGTCACTTCGGGCATTTTTGCATAAACCAATGCTTTGCAGTTGGCAAACGCATTAGATTCCACAGATGTTGCTCCGCCTGTGTTAACGCTCAAAATTCCGGTACCTCTGAACGCATCACTTCCTATGCTTTCCATTGAAGCAGGCAAAACAACATCCTGAACCAAATTGGCACAGTACGCAAAAGCAGCGGAATCGATTACCTTAATGGCATTACCGAACTCAACCTTGAGCAAGCCGCTACGCTGATAGAATGCATTGCTGCCAATCGCATTAATATTGTTGCCGATCTTCAGTGTTACGTTGGTAAAGCTTTGATTTCTAAAGGCATTGGCGTGGATATGGGTAATTGCTTTTCCGTTAAAGGCTTCAGGAATCACCAAGCTGTCGGAATGCTCAATATTGGATGTGATCAAAGTATATGTGCCATCGCCGTTATCGCCGACAATATAGGTGCCTATATTAAAGCCGTTAACCAGCTCCTCGCCCATTTTTTCACCCTGGGGATAAATCATCGCAGTATTGATATTGCCGGGACGCTTACTCTGGTAAAACTCAAGATACTCCTCGGGGACATAAAGCTTTATCTTAGTCGTATCGCATCCCATATAGGTATTCGCTCCCAATGAAATGTCATCATCATTTGTAGCCAAATACACTTCCCGCAAGGAGACACAATTATTAAACATTAAGTTGCCGCTTACTTTCGTTAGCGACGGCATTTTTACACTGACCAAAGCGCGGCTGGAACTAAACAAATAATTGCTTCCGTTCTCGCCAACCACTTTAACGTTAGGTAATTCGGCATAGATTAACTCCGAGCAATTAGAAAACGCATAACCGTCAACGGATGTGGTGCCTCCGGTGTTCACCGAAGTGATTTTCGTATTTATAAAGGCCGATGCACCGATTTTTTGCATAGTGTCGGGTAAAATAACTTCTTGGCGGAAGCTGGCACAATACGAAAATGCATTGGATCCAATGGTTTCGAGAGAATTGCCAAACGCAACTTGTGCCAAAGCCGAACAATTCGAAAATGCATCATTACCAACATACTTAAGATTGTTCAGGTCGGCTTCGGTAATATTTTTGTTGCTGTAGAAATTACCTGCGCCAAGATTTTCAACAGTGTCGGCAAATTTCACCTTTGTGCCGGTGAAATTGTGTCTGTAGGCATTATCATAAACACTTGTGATCTTAAGGATCGTACTGTCAATGGTGATATTTTCACCGATCACAGCATCTTCGCCTCTGATATAATAAGTAATCTCCCATTCATCATTCTTGATGTTTCTGACGAAATGCTCTTTGGTTTCATCCAGAACAGAGACCGGATAGATTTGATTTGCGTACTGAGAATATACCGACTTATAGGAACTAATGTATGCTTCGTCCACAAAAATCGCCTTCACACCGGTTAAGCCGTTGACTGCTTGAGCCACCGGAACAGACGCCGCAAACCGTACATAGCTACCTCTATTGAACCAGCTCGTACCGAATACAGTTACACTCGAAGGAATCGTGACGATGTTTTCGATATTTGAAGATGAGAACGCATAGTCGCCGATCTCGACCAGATTTTGCGGGAGAACCAAATCCTCATATTTGGAGACACCGCTGAATGCGTTGGAAGGCAATTTGTGATATGTATCGCTACTTTGATCATACACATTAGCTCTTTGTAAATTGAGCTGCTTCAACGATAGCATACTGTTGCCGTTCATAAAGGAAATGTCTTTATTTGTAACAGCCTTATCACCAATGGAGATGATTTCAAGCTGCAGCACTTCGTTCGCAGTACCTCCGGTAGTTGCTTCGTTCGCAAAATAATTTTCCAGTATCGATTGAATCGTAGTGATCTGTCCGTCGATATCCTGATAGTAGATTCTCAAACGGCTATCATTACCTTCCTCGATCTGTTCCACCAGAAAATCCTTTTTTTCTACCTCGATATCAGCATTACTAAAGTCGCAATTACCGGTGACCTCTGTCGGGCTACCGGAATAGCTTTGAATAATTCTGGTGTTTCCGGTACAGTTTCCGGAAGCATCCTCTCGGAACTTCACAGACCAATCGGGCAAAATGATCGGGTTGTTAATATCGTTATTGTTAAGAATATAGATCTGGGGGCTGTTGGTTTGTTCCAACTGAGACATACCGGAAAGATTGATTTCTCCAATCACACCGTTGTTAACGATTTCAATATTATTCGCCTTCACGACGGACTGTAACAAGCCGACAGTCGTGCCGAAAGACACGGTTGCTCTGGTGTTGGACTCAAGCTGAATCGTTTTCCGCGAGTTCTTAAGGTCAACGATTCTGACCTCATTAAAGCTCACACCGGCCGAGCCGAAAGAATTTGTAGCATCGATAATGATATTATTTTCAACAACAATATCACCGTTAGAGGAGTTGGAGCCGGTTAATGTAACGTCGCTGATCGGAGCCTTGATCTGGAAATTACCGCCAATGCCTTCCTTGGTGCACTGAACGACGATTTTTCCCAAGCCACCTGCATCCAGCTTCAGGCTGTTGCCTAAAACGTAATCATACATCAAATTACCGTTAACTGTCAGGGTAAAATCGTTGGTTTCTAAGCTGACGGGCTTATTGAACACCAAATCTCCGTAATAAACAATATCGGAGCTCAGCTTAATGATATCACCGGGGTATGCCTCCACTCTGGCACGGTCGATATCTTCTCTGGTAGAGCAGTAGTAAGTATATCCCCTCTCTTCTTTATCATCAAAATCGCCGTCGATCTGAGTTGCAAAAATATTAAAATAGATATTTATGGCGCTGCCGGTATATTCCGCGTTCTTATGAACCAGCGTATAGTCTATACGGTAAACGTCATAACCGTTTTTCTGATCGATAGTACCGTTCACGGCATTTTTGTCGATGGTGACAACCTCGCTATCAATCTTTTCGGGCATAGGGCAACGAGTGACATCCAAATCGCCGTCACCGGTAAAGGTTACCTTGTCCGTGACCTTGGATATATTGTACTTGTATCCCCCGAGATATGCGGTGCTGGTTTCGGTTCTTCCCGCAATATCAAAGGCAATACGATACTGTATGCCGATAGAGCCGGTGCTTTCCACCACAATATAGGCAGTACCGGTGCTGCCAACCTGACCATTCTCGATGGTGATCAGCGGCGCATTTATGTATTTGCTTTCATTTTCATCATTAGAGGACACAGGACCAAGCAAAAGAGCACCGTCCTCGCCGTAGACGTAGGTATTGAAATCAATACTACCGGTATTGAATTCCATGCCCCACAGACCAAGATTATTAATATACCAAGCCAGCGTGACGGAAACGATAAGAGCCAGCACAAGCACAGAAAGAAGAACAGTTCTCAACAACGCATTCTGCTTCAAACTTTTAAATTTTTCTTTCACTGCAGTTAATTTATTACTCACTTAAATGCTCCTCCTTATCTTCTTTTAAGGCCTTCACAATAATAGAAACTTCATTGACAATCAGTAAGCCGAGCGGTATTACGATAAGAAAAATAAAACCGTACTTACTGTTGATAACAGAAAATATTTTTCCCACAAGAGGAATCGTTGTAACATATTTGGATAAGATTTGCGATGAACGGACAGGTGGGTCGGGAATATCATTCGCAACGCCTTGGGTGGTAAAGATACCGTCATTGATTTCTACAATTTTATGGGTAATAATCTTATCCTTTAAATCACCCGTTTCGCCGACGTATGTAACAATATCGCCAACCTGCAGAGTTTCCGGATCAGTAGACTTACACAGTATTATTTCGCCGGACATAATTTCCGGCTCCATGCTTTCGGTGAGAACATAATAAAACGAATATCCAAAAATGTCGGGTGATTCGCCCAAAAACCGCAAGGTCGTCACAAATAAAGACATACAAATAATCAAGCCAAGCAGACAATATGAAGACACTTTGAGGATTTTTGAAATCAGCTTTATCATGTTTTCTCCGAATTATATGGTCAGGAAGTTAATTGTACCGATAGAAAAAGACAGATTTTCCAAGTTCTCACTTCCGGAAGCCGAGAATATTACGTAAAAATAGATGGACACAGGTTGTTCAACGTTATTCGGGGGAATTTCAACGCTGTCTACCAGAACAAAGCCGCCCGAAGCATCTATTCCGTCCGACAGCATTTTATTTTGAACCGACGGAGCGGGATAATTGGAATCAAAGCCGTCAAATCCGTTGGTACCGATAATGATGTTGTTTTGTAATTCTGCACTTTCGCAGACAATATCAGATAGGATCACACGCAAAGTAACGGATGATGTGCTGAAATTTGTAATATCTACCTTGAATTTCTTTCTGGCGCCGGGAGCGAAGTCATCATAGGATTCCAGCTCCTGCACAGTTACTTCCTCACAACGCTTCGTGATGTCGTCGAAGATTTCGTCTTCCACGTTAACAGAAAGCTTCACTTCCAACTCGCTGGTAGCGACTGCGGCATCGTTGAAACGAAGCGCAAGTACACGACCCTCGGGATTTTGCAGTTCGTTTATCCATGCAAAAGTAACAAGAACGCATAAAGTTAATGAAACTGCGGAAATTATGATATTTTTTACTTTGCTCATATTACTTTTTGCCTCCTTGTAAATCATTTGATGCCGAATACTTATTCCACAAAGGCAGAATCGAATTTCAGGACCAGATTGAATGTTTCGCCTGCGATTTCCTTAACGCAATTTTCATCCTGCCCCTCCAGCCAAATTCTAAGGTTTACCCATTTCTGCTCGCCGGGGTTCAAGACAAACAAAGCTCTGCTTTCGTCTCTTTTAAAGTTATAGTTCGATTCGTTGAAGGGATCTTCCATATTAAAGGACGTTCTGCCGCAGTTGAAGTATTGCAGACCGTAAACAATCTGGTACCCCAGAGCACCGGAATCCTCTTCATCGGTCTTGCCGTCTGCATCACTCAATACTGCTTTATACAAATCATTGACGGTGTCATCTTCGCGGGAATTAACAACACCATCCTTGTTATCCAAATCTGCCAGAATAACGGTTTCCGTCACCTTCTGGGTACCGGACTCTGTAACAATCTCCTTATCATAGGTCAGGGAGATTCTAATTGCCTTATTCAAATCCGGAGCATCAACATTATCTTTGATATAATTGATTACTGTTTCGGGATGAATAAATATGTATTTGCTTGTTGTCAGCGAATCGTCAAGCTTCAAGCAAAATCTGGTATCGATGTAATCCTTCTTGTGCACGTCAGAGCTGGTGATTTTACAAAACACCGCAGGCTCATCACCGCTAACGGTAGGAGAAAAGTCTTTCCAGAAAAAGTTTACACCATCCTGACTGGATACCTGTTTGAAGGTAAATGAGCTGTCGACCGCCAAACCGACAACATCATTCAAAGAAACTTCCGTATGCACAGCAGAAGTATCGCTCAGAATGCTGATGACCAGCGCACCGGAGCTTGCGATATTAATATCGTCGCTTTTGATACTTGGTGTCCAGTTACGAGAGACCCAAGTATATGTAAATGCGATTAACATAAAACATAACCATACGGTCAATATTGCTGATAAAACTCTTCTAAGTTTTGGCATACTCTTGCCTCTTTCTGATCCTCAATCAATCCTTGACAAACTTGATGTAATTAGTTTCGTAATGAGTATCTGTTTCGGGGTATTTTATGTAAATAGAGGAACCGCTTTCTAACACAGGCAGATTGGGGACTTCGGGATTGTATTCCGTCCATTTCCGTCCGTCAGTAGAGAACACCATTCCCTCAGAAACACCGCCGAACGTGGAATTATCCTGATCAAATGTAATATTATTGATTGCCGTCTGCTTGTCTTTATCGGTTTCTTTGGAAATTCCGACAAATTTCAATTTCACGTTAACGTTGCCGCCGGCAAGAGCCTGATGAGCCTCGCGGTCGGTACCCTCGAACCAAATGCGAATTCTAACGGTTTTCTGGGCATAAGCACCCTCGCTTTCGGGCTCCAATGACACCAAGGCAGGTGAATTGCCGGTATCGTACCTATTTGCTCCGGTGGAATCAACAACAAACGTTTTGCCGGCATACGCATCGGCAGAAACCTCCTGCTGAACCAGCTTACCATTTTCGTCTTCACCGTAGAAATAATAGGCGGATTCGGGAATCGAATCGCCGTTTGCGCCCGAATTAAAGGCATAGGTTCCGTCTCCGTTTTGAATCAACTGATATTCGGAATTGGGAGCCCACAGCATCTTAAGTCCGGAATCGTCAACCACCGCAACGCGCATAGCGCCTGCGATATAATCTCTGCTGAATTTGCCGTAAATGTTGGAATCGATATCATCGGGATCGACAGGAGCGATGAAGGATTCTTCGCTCAAGTAAACATTCATTTTAGATACCGAACGGAAAGCCAATTCCAGCTCGATGTAATCGTAGTTAGTGCTGCTATCCAAGGAGGAAATTGCAGGAACCATATTTTCCGGCTGCTGGTTTTCATTAATCTCGGAGGGACGGTATAAACGGTAGCCGTTACCGGAAATATCAACGGTAGTAAACTCTCCTGCGCTGTAATCGATAGAGCTCGACCATCTGGTGGCAACGTCGTTTTCGACCAGCGCGATTTCCAAGCTGTCGCCGGCCTCGCAGAAAATACTGTTGCCGTAGTTAATAGTAACCTCTTCGTTGATATAAAACCATGCCAAAGTGCCACCAACCAATGCAATCAGCAGAATAACACAGATACTACTGAAAATAATGCGCTTTCTATTCATCGTTATTCTACCTCCTCTGCGGCAAATTGGAGTTTAATAGTAAATTTTTGACCGCTTAACAGACTGACGCATTCTCTGTCGTGGCCCTCGAGCCAAACCTTAACCCTCAAGCTCTTGTAATAATAGTCGTCTTCGCCAAAAGCGTCAACAGTCAAAACAGACGGTGCATCGGCGGGCATATTCTGCCCGTTGCTCCACATAAATTTGTATGTTTGGTTATATCCGCAGCCCGCTTCATTCGTACCTTCGGTGGAGATTTTTGCAACGTCGGAATTCGATTCTTCCAAAGTGCCTACGTCCACAGGGTTTACGGACATTTGATAGTAATAATATGTTTCTACGCTGCCTTCTCTGTTAAAGGAGTTGGTTTCAGCGGAATATTCAACGGTTGAATTGGGAGCCCAGATGCACTTTAAAATTTCGTTGCCGTTCTCATCCAGCTCGAAAAATGCCACTCTGATTGCTCCGTCAATATAGCTGTTACCCTGAGCATCCACAGAAGCTACATAGCTTTCGGGTGCCAAATAAATTTCCTGCACCGTATCGGCGCGAAAATTCAGAGTCTGCTCGTAATAATATTCGTTTCCATCTACTTCGTTAAAAGAAACGAGCTGTGTGGAGAAGCCGCCGTTGACATTTTCAACAACGTCATAAACGGGAGCAAAAAAGCTGCTGCCGTCGCCGGAAATCTCCTTGAAATTCTTATTTATACCGAGCTCCATATTCAAATCTTCAGACCAGCTGTTTCCTTCATCGCCGGAGATTTGAACATAACTCGCCCTGCCCACATCGATCGAAAAATCATTCGTGTTGGCTTGGGGACCGGTATAAAACCATGCGAAGGTAGCAATTATGACAATAGCAAGTGCGGAAACTATCAAAGCTGCGTTTTTCCAAACAGGTATTTTCTTCATAATCGCCACCTCCAATCTTATTAGTCTTACTTAGTTTTATTCTTCTGTCTAAGAGCTTCAAGCTTTGCCTTTTCTCTCGCCTTAATCTTGGCTTCTTTCTCCTTCAGCAAAGCCGCTTCCTTCGCTTTCTTTTCCTTGAGCTTTTTTCGCTCCTTTTCTTTGCGAAGCTTTTCCTTTTCGATGAGTTCCTGCTTTTCCTTTTGCAGCTTTAGCCTTTCGCGCTCTTTGCGCTTTTGCTCGGCTTCCTTCTGCAACGCCAATTCCTTGGCCTTCTTCTCTTTGAGCTTTTGACGCTCCTTCGCTCTACGCTGACGTTCTTTTTCCGCCAACGCTTGCTTTTCCTTTTGAAGCTTCAGCCGTTCGCGCTCTTTTTGCTTCTTTTCCAGCTCTTTTTGCTTTTCAAGGGCTTTCAAGCGCTCCTGCTTTTCCTGCTCCTTCTTGAGCTTTTCTTCCTCGAGGCGCTTCTTTTCCTCTTCCTTCAGGCGCTGCTTTTCCAACCGCGCCTGCTGTCTTGCCAGCTTCTCGGCTTCGAGCTTCTTCTTCGCTTCTTCTCTAAGCCGCTGCTGCTCCTGCTTCTGAAGAAGCTTGGCTTGCTTTTCTTCCTCGAGCTTCTTCTTTTGCTCGTCCTTGATGCGTTGCTTTTCGGCTTTTTCTCTTTCCAGCTCTGCAAGACGGGCAAGCTCGATATTGTCCTTGCGTTTCTTCTCGGTCTTGATTGCCCGATCGATAACAGCAAGGATCTCCTTTTCCTGCTTCTGTCTCTTCTTGGTGGATTTTACCACCTGCTCGTTGAAGATTTTTTGGATTACGTCGATATCAAATGTCAAATCATCCAAGACATCCAAAAAGGTTCTTTCGATAATCTTCGGGGTAATGATTTTTCTCTTCTTCTGCGGCTCGTACTCACCCTCGCTACCGATATAGTGCTTCAGCAACGAATAGTTCAAAATCATAGTGGAGTACAAGTCGGACAGATAATTCTCGTTGGGGATCTCGTTGGTTTCGGTAATTTCAACATTGAAGCCGGACTCCCTGTAAGTTTCGATAAAATCCCACAGAGCCTTGGCTTTTTTGAAGTCGGGGTTTTTCTGCAAAACATTGGTTCTCATAATCGGGGGACGAACAAGATTGGTGCCGTTGAGTGCCTTAATCAGAGGAGAATTCTGAAAATCGTACAGAATTTTCTTAATTCTTTCGATTCTTTGGAATTTACTCAGCTTCTCGGGATCAACGTCCAACAAATTGCCGTCCATCTTAAAGCCGGGAGAATCAATAGTCATCTCAAAGGAGCATTTCACATTTTCTCTGCCAATGCTGAAATTATCCTTGAACAGAATAGATGTAACATTGTTGCCGTCCACAGAATCGTCGATGGCCTTGAGTCTTTTACTGATAAAATACTGAAGATTAATCAGCAAGGTGTATATAAATCGGTTCTCGTAGGTCTCGAAGCTTTCTTCTTTGAAGATGTTCAGGATTCGGTTGGGAGTAACGCTATCGTCTTCGACCTTAGCAATCATATTGGTATGCTGTGCCAAATGCCTGATAGATTCGGGCGAAATCTTTCTTGCCAACTCAATGTTGACAATCTCTTCCTCCTGAACTATAAAACGGCGAGGATTTCTAATGATGTTATCGAGAGGGATAATCGCCTCTTCGATAGCCTCTATCCAAGTCAAATCGATCTGTTTATCAATAAAGCGGTGCATATAGGACACTTCCGAGTTACCGCTGCGAGCTTTATTCATAAACTCTGTGTAAAACTCCTCGCTTTGAACAAGAGAGATAAAGTCTTGAGTATATATATGATAAAGCAATTCAAAATCCAAGTTCATTTTATCTCTCCCATATCTTCATTAGAATAGTTTCTGCAGTCTGGACAGGTATGCTTTGGATTCGCCCATATTTTCCTTGCCGAACAGCTCGTCGAGGTAGGAAACCAGACCTTCTATCTCATCACGGATAAAAGCAAGGTTCAAGCTTTCGAACTTTCTCAATATCTTGTTGGCCAGAACATAGTCGATACCGTCAATCTCGCTACCGCCGCAAGCAACGTAAACGGGAACGAAGTCGCGAAGCTGCTTAACGATACGGTTACCGAAAGCCAATCTAAAGTGCTCGATAACGTAGTCATCCAAAACTTCGATTTTCTTAAGGTTCTCTTCGGAAACCTTGTACTTTGCCTTTGCCTCGTCAAACATCTTTTCCAAATGCTTGTAGCTCAGGTTCAGGTTTTCGGTGTAGGGAGCGTCAAAATACACACCCTTGGTATCGATGTTAATGGGCAGAGCACGGTCATAAACCTTATCGGAAATAGCGAAGGTAGAGTCGTCGTTGTTAGCGGTACCGACATACCACATATTTTCAGGTAAACGGAAACGACCGTTCTCGATATGCTTGGGGTCATTGGGCCAACCGCTGGGAACAAGGTCGATGACCCACTCTGAGCGGCTGGGCATTTCCAAAATGGAAAGCATTTCTGCGAAATAATACTCGACACGTGCGATGTTCATCTCGTCCAAGATGGTCAGGAACACGTCCTCGGTGTAGGTTGCCTCATACATTCTCTTCAGGGTCTCGGTCTCGTTGAAGCGCTTGGTAAATTCGTTAAAGTAACCGTAAAGTTCGGTTCTGTCACGCCAAGAAGGCTGAACAGAAGCGATGTTTGCGTCGTTTTGAACAAACTTACCGAAGGCGTAAGGCAGAGAGGTTTTACCGGTACCGCAAATACCCTGCAAGATAATCAGTCTGGTAGAAGCGAAAGCCGCAACGAACAGACGGACAATCTTAATATCGTAGAACAGGCCCATTCTGGAACAAGCGAAATTTCTGAACATATCACAAATTTCGGACAGAGTAATATCGTAATTATATTCCTTGGGAACATGATTCTTCATCTGTTCATCGACGAGCGTACACTTATAGAAGCGGCTTTCGCCCTCTGCCAAGGGAGTTTCCTCTTCCTTGTGCTCTTCCTCGATATTGGGGCTCTCATCGGGCTTTAATCCCAGCTGAGAAACCTTCATTGCAAGAATCCGTTCCTTTTCGGTGGAAAGCTTGATTACCTCATGGTTCAGCTTGCCCACTTCGTTTAAAAGCTCCTCTTGGCTGACCATAGTAGTTCTTACTCTTACGTACTTTCTGATAGCCAAGTAAATAACAAAAATTATAGCACCAAGGGCCGCCACTAACAACAAGACCGTTAAAATAGCCAAAGCCCATGCCAGCCCGTCGAAATCTCCGGAATACTGTTTGAATATTTCAACATACTTAGCGACGTTGAACAATCCGATTAAACCGGAGAAAAAGCCGCTGATGCCGGACCACAAAGAACCAAAAAACGTTCCCAAAAAGTCGGTTAAAAATTTAATAAAAACATCCATTTGAAATAATCCTTCCGTTTAAGTGTGCAGTATAAAAGACATACCCTAAAAGTGTTTTTCGCAACCTAAAATATGTATTTTAAACTGCACACTTAATCGTTTTTGTCTTCTGACTTTTCGTTTTTGTCCTCTGACGCTTCGTTTTTGTCTTCTAACTTTTCGTTTTTGTCTTCCAACGCTTCGTTTTTCTGCTTCGCCAAGTATTCTGCGATGATCGCTTCCTTAACCTCGTCGCTGGCGGACTCGTTTACAGCATTGATCATATCAACCTTATGGTTGTGAAGAATGACTGCGATCAGCTTATAGATCTGGTAGAGCGTGAACAACAAAACGGGAAGCAAAATAACCACAAAGAATCCCATCTTAGTGCTCAAGTAATCAATCACAGAACCCATCACCGGAATTTTTTTACCGGTAAACTTACCGATTACGTCACCGGGCGAAAGCAACTGCTTATCGGGTTCGGGATTGGTTTCCTTGTTATCACCCTGAGTCTGGTATTCGATCATACCGTTACTGTTGTAAACGTTTACGATTCTGTGGGTATTGACCACACGTTTGCCTTCGATAATTGTATAGTAAGTTACAATATCGCCGACCTCTAATGCTTCGGCGTCACATTTTTCAATAAAGATGTAATCGCCTTTGCTCAGAGTGGGGTTCATTGAATCGGTTTGTACCGAAAAGGGAGTGTAGCCAAACAAATTGGGGACACCGTTATTTGCCTTGGCCGTGATAGAAGAAATAGAAATAATGATAGATAACAGGATCAGCACAACGATGAAAATAGTAACAACCGCAACACCAATCTTCTTGATCACTTTTTTCATTTATTTCCCCTCCTTTTAGTTTCCCCCAAGGAGCAGGCTTCCCTGCTCCTTGGATTGAGATACGATAAAATAATTAGCCTTCGGTGCTTTCTTCTGTAGTAGCCTTAGGAACAGAGAACATAAGGTTTACAGAGAAGTCGCCGTTGGAGATGCTGTTTACACAGTCAATATCCTGACCTTCCAACCAGATGTAAACGCGTACCTTGGTGATACCTGCATCAAGCGTAGTGATAACTGTGCTTTCGTTGAAGGTATCAACTGCCTGAACCTGCGATTCGCCCAATGCGTTTTCAGCGATATTCTGGAAGCCGGTCTTGAAGCCGCTATATTCCACGTTGCCGCCGAGAGTGCCGTTATTACGTCTCAAATCGTTGGGTTCCCAGATAAGAGCTTCACCGCTTGCAACAGTCAAAGCGCGAGCATCGTCTTCGTTTGCCTTGGTGCCCATAGGTACGAAAGCAACGCGAACTGCGGTGTCGGTACCTACTTCGGAAGCAACACCGTTAGCATCGAGGTTGATGCACTTTACTTCGGACATAGCGGTACCTACGTTCAAGGTGAGTTCGTTTTCGCCGCTTGCCTTAAAGAACAAGTCGAATGCGATGAAGTTACCGCCGGTGCCGTTTTCTTCGGGCTGTGCAACGGAATCGAGGTTACCGTTTTCGTTGTAAGCGCCGTAGAACATCTGCATTTTGCCGTCTACTACGTTACCTGCAGAGGACATAGGTGCGATTGCGTTTGCAGGAACCTGAATCGAGCGATCTACATAAGCAGTCGCGCCGCCGATAGCTGCAAGGATATCATCAACAGTGATGACGGATTTCCAAGTCTGAGCGTCCAAGGAAACCTGAATACCGTTTGCGGTCTGAACGTTTACGTCCAAGCTTTCAACGGAAGCGGTGGTACCGGTGGTAAACCATGCATAGGTTACACCGGACAGAGCGATGACAGAAGCCAAGGCCATAGCAAGTGCGGGAAGCAAAGCCTTTTTTGCCAAGTTCTTTTTCATGAGTTTTCTCCTTTAAATATTTGTTTGCTTTATCTTAAACGTGTTGACATAATAGAGGAACTGTTTTTAATGCGGAATGTATTTTGTAATGATTCAAAATCGCCTAACAGAGATTACTGACTTATGTGTCCCCGTCAGCTGCTCTCCTGCGCCTTGAAATTCATTGACATTTTAACCACTCCTCCTCTTATATCATCAACACATTCAGGATCGTTACCTTCGAGCCAAATCACCACAGTGTACTTGTCCACGTCACCGGGCTTGAATCCCTCGATGGTGTTGCTAAGTACATGGGTGTCGGAAAGAAACGCTGTGGTATCGGGCTCCGGCTCGGTAGAGCCCTTCTTCGCTTTTGCGTAAACCGTTTCTTCGCCGTTTTTTATTAACATTACTCGGACCGCATTGTCAGCCTCTTTTGTGACTGCGTGAATATCGATCTGAGAAGTATAGTTAATCTCGTTTTCGCCTGTGTTTTTTATATAAAAAGTGTAAGCTATGTAATTTTCACCGTTGTGGCAGCCCTCGCCCTCATCTATGTTCTCGGGCAACCAAGCCTTAGTGATGTTGTCCATCTCGGGGATGACATCGGCCTCCAATATGGTGGCGCACTCTCCAAAGTCAGGCGTGTTACTCAAGGTAATCCGACTAAAATCATCCTCGGTGATCCAAACCGTAAAGTTACCCGCCTTATTCACAAAGGCAGACAGAGCGTAAGACGCACCAAGCAGCAGAATCAGTATCAGCAAAACAATGACGGAAATTCTCAACATTGCATTACGTCTTCTGACAGACCGCGCGGTAGCTCTGACGGCAAACGGTTTCATTCGCTCGTCAAAGCTGTTCGTATTCAGCTTTGGTTTCAAATCGATAACACCCTCCTTCCTGTCTTAGATCGAGAAATATTCAGGTTCTCCAAATAAGCGACCTTGCATATAGAAGCACTTCAGATCAAGCAAAAACTCCTTCTGCTGTGCATTGTCAACGCCCTTTGCGATTACATCGATATTCAGATCATCTGCCATTTTTATGATATTCTTCACGATTTCATAGGTTTTTCTGTTGTCGCATATCTTATCGATGAAGCTTCTGTCGATCTTAATAATATCGAACTCGATATCCTGCAGCTTAAACAACGATGCGTTATCCACGCCGTAATTATCGATAGCCAGTTTAATGCCCAGCTCGCGATAGCTCTGCAAGCTTTCCAGCAACCTTGTATCGTTCATATCGATATCCGAAGCATCGATTTCAAAAACCAATCGTTGGGGATTAACAAAGAAATCACGTATCATCTTCTTAACAAAAATCAAGAAGCTAGCCTTCGACAGACATTCAACCGATACAGCAACAGAAAAGTTTCTCGAAACCTCGTGACCCGCCAGCTTACTGTTAGCCATATCTTGGAACAGCAGTTCAAGACCATACTTTGTAATGTCCATAATTCTGCCGTTTCTTTCTGCTATAACAGCATAGAAGGAAGGCTTTAAAACACCGCGGTTCGGATCATTCAAGCAAATCAAGCCTGCGTTTTCCTTTATCGTATTACCGGCAGCATCGCAAACCGGTTGATACAGCATCTGAATACTGCGAAACTCGTCAGTTTCTTCGGGAATATTGGCTCTTTCCCGTTCGTAAAGCTTTTCCACCACACTGTTTGCCAACAGCACCACATCGGGGTCGAACCTTTTGCCGAGCTTCAATTTAAGCTTCTTAAGCAGGTCGTCCTTGTGGGTACCGTCGATAAACTTTCGTGCGATGTAATCGGAAACACACAGAATTCTGCCGATGGGAGAAATCGCGTTACCCTTTAAGCAGTTGGGAAAGCCCAAACCGTCGTACTGCTCGTTTCTTTCGATAGCGTAATACAGAATCTCCTTGCAGATTTGCTCCTCTCCGGTAAGCTTGGCATCCCTAAAGAGCTCTTCCAGTATCGCCATAGTCCTTCTGTTAGCCAGAATCTCATTTTCGGTAGTGGTATGGTTAATCTTAATATCACCGCAAGCCAGCTCACACTTGCCGATATCGTAATAAACGATGTACTTTTCAAGTCTGTGAGCATAACCGTCGTTAAACGCTTCGTTCTCTGCAAATGAATTATTTTCGATTGCGGCTTTATAAATTTCATCCGCTATCTGTGCCGCCTTTTTGTTGACGATCGTTAATTGCGCAGGAAGCATTTTAAAATATTTTTTCAATCCGTCAATAATCGCCAAAATAATCCACCTCAGTTTCATTCACGTCTGTGCCAAAGCGCGAGCATGGCATAGTGGGAATTGCACAAAATCCCCTATACAATATATATGAAATATATTCAATATAAACAACCTATAATATCATTTATATAGTATATCACAATATAACACATTTGTCAAAAGAAAAACACATTTTTTGAGATTTTTTTGATATCACAATGAAGCATTCAGCGCGTTCCTCGTCTCAAATTCACCAAAGGATAATTTCCCGCAAAGTCGGCATTTAAATAGGCTCGCAAGTCAGCATAACCGAGTACATTTTCATCTTGTATATGTATATGATAGCGATGGCACTTTCAACACCGCATCGAGCATCAACAAATGGAACAGCAGGTTCAAAATCGCCTCATTGAATCTGCCCCCCGACAGCATTCGGCGCATTTCTCCAACGAGCTGCGCTCGTCGGACTTATAACCCAAAAAACGCAAGGCAAAGCCTTGCTCGGCAAGCAAAACGAAAAACCACCCGATTGGGTGGTTTTCATTTTGGCAAGTTGCACCGATTTAGATATCCATCCTTTCGCAATGGCTTTAATACTTTTTCTTTAAAATAAAGAACGATACCCAAAACAGCACGAGCATCAAACATACGGCGCCACCCGAAGCCATACACAGCAAATCTTGGTTCAAAAGTTTAAACACGATAGTGCTCAGGGCGCAGATGATAATGAACAGGTAACCCGCCCAAGCCCAGGCTTTGTTGCGAATAAAGTGAAACCGTTCATCAGTTTCGGCAACTTCTCTTTTTTCTCGGTAAGTCTCACTCCTGCTCAAACGGTAACTGCGGAGCAGACGCACAATACCAACGACCATCAAAGCCGAACCCATACCGCTCCAAAATTCGTCTAGGGTTTCCAGGCAGCTCAGAAGGGTCAAAACAAGACCGAGCAAAAGCCAGATCACACCAAAAATAATATCTTTTTTCTTCATATTATTCCTCCTCAAAAACGAAGACCTCTTCAATGGTCATCCCAAAGAATGTTGCAATTTTATGGGCTAAAAGAATAGAAGGGTTGTAGCGTCCGTTCTCCAAAGAACTGATCGTTTGCCGGGAAACGCCCATAGCCTTGGCAAACTCCTCTTGGAGGATCCCCTTTTCCTTACGGATAGCTTCTATTTTGTTTTTCAAAAAAATACCCCCTAAAAAGATATTTAAGACGTAAAGCTCACTTTACATCTTAAATATAACATAACATCGATTAAATGTCAAGTGGGCTTTACATAAAAATCGCAAAATCTGCCCTTGATATCAATTGAATATAGTTCAAGTCCTCCCCAAAAGCCGTTTTTGGCTTAGGATATCTTTTGAGTTTCACTTCAAAAAAAGACAAGAAAAAATCCCGAAACCGTTTTGGTTTCGGGATTTTCTGCGCCGATATCTAAATCGGTTCGCAATGTTGGTTGCGGGGACAGGACTTGCCCGTCTGCGGACGGAGCGGGGGCGCGGTCTGACAGTCCCCGGGCTGTCATTCAACACGCGCCCTTCAAGTCCTTCCATTTTTCCTATAACAAAATCAAAAAGCACCTTAAAAGGTGCTTTTCGCTTTTGGCAAGTTGCACCGATTTAGATATCGGCGTGAAAACGTTTAATAATTGGAATTGACTTAACTGTTTTCGGCAATCCATTTCTTTGACCAAGCAAATAAAGTTTCGGACATCAAATTGAAATCCACTGTTCCACCGTTTTTCAAATTCAAAAAAGTTTCAACAATACTTCGTTCGTCAGAAGATGCAACCTTGAGCAACTGCTTCTCTTGGCTGATATAGTTTCCGGTTTTCTTAAACACAATCGCCTGCACAACGAAAGAGGCAGATTTATACAGCCCCCGTAAGATATCTTCGCTCTTTTCATGGAGCATATTATGAACACATCCGTGGAATATGTTGCAAGTACCAATTTTGATTGCTCTGTTTACAGCACTTTCATCAATAACAGCCATAACTTCATCAAGGCTTCCTTTGATTGGTGTGGTGTCATAACAAAATTGGAACAGATCGGATGGCTCCCAATTCATAATATCGTCTTTGCCAGAGAGAAAACCGCAAATAAGTTCTCTGTGCGAAAAGGAATCCAACATTGCATTGTATGTTTTGATATCCATAGCAGACAATTCATCCAGAATGACAACAACATCAATGTCGCTTGTATCACGCGCTTCACCACGACCATAACTGCCCTGTAAGCCAACAAACCATACACGGTCTCCAAAAGTCTTATTTAATATCTGCAAGAAGTTTTGCATCCACAAAGTAATTTCTATCATTTTAGCTACCTCTTCAAGTTCTTAATTTTCACCTAATATTGCCTTGATATTTAGTTCAAGTCCTCCCCAATAGCCCTTTTGGGCGGAGGATATCTATTGAGTTTCACTTCAAAAAATGAGATAAAAAAATCCAGTAACCGTTGTGGTTACTGGATTTTCTGCGCCGATATCCAAATCGGTTCGCATTGTTGGTTGCGGGGACAGGACTTGAACCTGCGACCTCCGGGTTATGAGCCCGACGAGCTACCAACTGCTCTACCCCGCGATATTGAATATATAAACGATGCAACGCATCGGATTTGGAAAATTGGTGCCGGAAACCGGGCTTGAACCGGTACGAGGGGTTAACCTCACTGGATTTTAAGTCCAGGGCGTCTGCCAATTCCGCCACTCCGGCGTAACCCGCTTGGATATATTATCACAAATCAAACGGTATGTCAATACCATTTTTGAAATTCGCAATCAAAAAATTATTTTCATTGACACACCTTATCCTTTAATATATAATAATATCGAATAATGTGTTAATGGAGGTTGAACCTATGAAACCGAAGGTATATTTTACAAAAAGTCTTGCGCCCGAAAATGTTTGCGAGCTTTTCGACCTTGTCGGCAAGGAGCTTACGGGCAAGGTTGCGATAAAGCTCCACTCGGGCGAGCCGGGTAACCAAAACTTTTTGGGTCCCGATTTTTGGGCGCCGATAATCGAAAAGGTCGGCGGGGTTGCCGTTGAATGCAACACCGCTTACGAAGGCACGCGCAACACCACCGAAAAGCATTTGAAAACGCTTGACGACCACGGCTGGAGCAGATATTTTAAATTCGACCTGCTCGACGCGGAGGGACCCGATGCGATACTCGAAATCCCCGACGGCAAGTGCATTAAAAAGAACTATGTTGGCAAGAATTTGTTGAATTACGATTCGCTTCTTGTCCTTTCGCACTTCAAGGGTCACCCTATGGGCGGCTACGGCGGAGCCTTGAAGCAGTTATCTATCGGCATCGCATCTTCGTTCGGCAAGGCGTATATCCACGGCGCGGGCGAGCCCGAAAAGATTTGGACGGCAGACCACGATTCCTTCCTTATCTCTATGGCGGACGCGGCGAAATCGGTTACCGACCTTTTCGGCGACAACATCGTTTATATCAACGTTATGAAGAATATGTCGGTCGATTGCGACTGCTGTGCGGTTGCCGAAGACCCCTGTATTGCCGATATAGGGATGCTTATTTCGACAGACCCCGTCGCTATCGACAAGGCTTGTCTTGACCTTGTTTACGCGAGCGACGATGCGGGCAAAGCGCATCTTATCGAAAGAATCGAATCGCGCAACGGCGTTCTCACAATCAACGCGGCGGCAGAGCTCGGTATCGGCAGCACCGATTACGAATTGATAGAGGTTAAATAATCTAAAATCACCTTTGCGTTTGCGCGCTTCGATGCGAAGCGGCACACCTTTGCTTTTAGCAAAAACCAAACCAAAAAAGAGAGAACTTGGCGTGAGTGCTTCGTTCTCTCTTTCTGCTTGTTATATTTATTTGTTATACTTGTGTTTTAAAATCCTCGCAACCGCGAAAATCGCAATACTCGGAACGATAAATTCAACCGCTCTTGCAAGCACGAAAGCATAAAACGGTGCCGAATTAAACATACCGTCATATTTAAAATAGTCCACACCCAAACCGATACAGAAGCCCAAAATCAGCAAAGCGCACAGCAGATATAAAAGCTTATAAATGTTTTGCTTTTTCATACAACCACACCCCTTTGTTAAATCCAAGCTTTTCGAACCGATTGTTAAGCAGAAGCGAAGGTATCGGGCTTTGCCTTCAACCTTTATTCTTCATAAATTGCAAGAATTCTTCACGGCTTATTCCCAGAAATTCTTCATTAGGGATTCTGTAATATGTTTTTTTAGCTATCAAAAATACGAAATTCTTGAAAACATATACTTTTATCTCTTCTTTTTTTATCGTCTTTCCATCTCTTATCAAATTCCCGTCATCTACAATAAAGGAATGCTTTTTCTTGGTACCTTTAAGAAACACTCTGTCATTATAGCCTGTAACGGAAATGCAAAGTATATAAGTCAAGCACAGAATGGCAGGAATAATCCAAAACACCAATAGATACGAATTGTGTAGTATATAAGATAATAACGAAAAGAACAATGAAACAATAACCGAAATCAGTGTCGGAAGAAATAAATTGATACAATTATAGATTTCTGTTGCTTTGCCATCATTATAGCCATAAAAGGATATATTATTGTTTCCCACTTTCATATCTCCTCTGCGAAAGTGTTTGTTAGACAAATCCAAGCTTTTCGAACCGATTGTTCAAGCGTTATTCTATTTACCCTTATAAGAAGCGATTATTTCCTGAAGGGCGGACTGTGTTTTGCCCTCTACCGATTCATAGGCGGAAGCGAAGGTATCGGGCTTTGCCTTTAACATACCGCAAACGGTATTGAAGATATCGAGGTTGTATATCTCGGCAAGCTCACAGGTACGGCTGTCGAAGATAATATCGAGCATACGCATCGAATCGTCATCGCGCGAGATTTGGTACTGAAGAGTCTGTTCGTAATAAACGGGGTTGAGCTTTTTGTTCGAAACCGCCGAAAGCGCTTCGATAAGATAGCCCGCAATTTCAAGGTCTTCACCCGTTACGAAGGTAGGAACGACGATACAGTTTGTCGACCAGCAGCCGATTTGCGAAACGTAGCCTTCTTGGTCGCTGTCATACATAGGCGCGGGGAGAACGCCGAAATCGCTTTCCATATCGCGGATAAGGTCGAGATTCATTATCGCGTCCATAAAGAAAAGTAATCTGTCTGCCTTAAATTCGGGGACAATAACCTCGGCAACCGGAATCTGGCTCATATTAAAGTAGTCGTTTGCCGAAATAAAGCCGCTTTGGGGGTCTTGGAAATAGTCCTGCGCATCGCTGATAATATTTATCGCTCTTTCGTTATAAACGGTGAGCTTGGGATAGCCGTTTTCGTCGATAGAGATTATCTTTTCGCCCGCGCTGGTTAGCATATTGTAAATCGCGCCGTCCTGACCCGCAATACCGTTTACGTCGCCGATATCGCAGGCGTTGTTGGTGTTTACGTCCTGATAAACAGACTTCGCCATTTCATACATAACGTCCTGCGTCCAAGCGTTTTTATCGACCATTTCGTAAAGCGAGGAATAGCCGTATTTTTCGGCAAGACCGTTGGATTCTGCCATTTTTTTGTTAAAGGCAACGAAAAAGGTCGCGTCCTTGCTTACCGTGCCGATATCGCCGATTGCGAAATAGCATTTTCCGTCTACCGTTACGTCATCGTTAAACGCTTGGCACCACCATTCACGCGTAAGGTCGATATGTGGCACGTCGTTAAGGTCGTAAAGCAAACCTTCGATAGAAAGCATACCCGCTTCGATAGAGCAGGGCATCGCGAAAACATAATCGCCGGTAAAGCTCATCGCGTCGCTTTGTATTTTTTTATACATTTCTCCGCCATAGCGCGAGAAGGTATAAATAACCTCTTCGCTCACGTTAATGCCAAGACGCTGTTCGACAAGCCTTGTGCATTCAGCCGCCGCAGAAATAACCGCGGTTGCCGTTTCTGCGGAATACATATCGTTATCGTTGGGCTGTATTTGGTAGTTACCCGCAGACTGACCGGTTGCGGTGGTGAGTACGGTTACGGTTTTTCCGCCGAAATCGAGATTTTCGGGAAGCTCGAGTCCGAAAAAGCTGTTATCCTCGGAAACGATTTGCGATTCCGCGCTCGATTCACCCTCATCGCCCTTACAGCCTGCCGTTAAAAGGCAAAGCACAAAAAGCGAAAGCGCAAGCATAAGCGAAAACAAACGCTTTAACATTGTTTCTTCTCCTTAATTCAACATTAATCTGTTTTTACGAAGCACGCTTATTATAGGCGGAATGGCAACGAGCTGTAATATTATGCCGGGTATGCTTTGAAGCACGGTTTTCGACCAGATAAGCGAAAATCCGACCGCGCCGTTTGCCATACCGAGGAATATAAACACAAAGGTAACAAGCCCCCAAACAAGCCTGCCGCAGACCATAGCGGTAATAAGCTCGACGTAGAAAAGGAACAGATTTTTTTCGAGCTTTTTATAAAGCACACCCGCGATAAAGGCATAAGCCGCAAGCTCGAAAGCCATAGCAACGGCATCGGGAACAAGCACGGGAGCGCCGAACATTACCGAGCGAAGTATGGGCGTTATCGCGCCGACAGCCAAGCCCCAATAGGGTCCGCATATAAATCCGCACAGAAGCACGGGAAGGTGCATCGGACACAAGGCAGAGCCAAAGGGCTTTATCTGTGCCGTTAAAAAGGGTAACAACAAACCCAAGGCGAGAAACATCGCCGAATACAAAAGCCGCGCAAGTGCGGCGTTTCTACCTTTTGCCATTTTATTCTCTCTTTTCCAACCGAAATTTTCTTTTTTCAGTATAACATTATCGATATGTTTTTTCAAGTCCTATTGACAAAGAAAATTACTTGTATAAAATATACCTCGGGTGATTTTATGATAATAAGAAATGCAAAAATCGAAGAGCTTTGCAATATAAAACAAATATACGAAAACGCGAAATTATATATGCGCGCAAGCGGTAATATGCACCAATGGGCAGGCGATTACCCCGAGCTAACGCTTATTACGCGCGATATCGAAAATAAAAGCTGCTACGTTTGCGAGGAAAACGGCAAGCTTTTGGGCGTTTTTTGCCTTTTTAAATCGCCCGATATTACCTATAACAAAATTTACGAGGGTAAATGGCTTACCGACGGCGAATATCACGTTATCCACCGTGTTGCGGTAGCCGAGCACGGAAGGGGCGTTGCCGACGCCTGCTATGCCTTCGGGCTTTCGAAAAACGGCGTTTTACGGATAGACACTCACCGCGATAACCTTCCTATGCAAAAATCGCTTCTTAAAAACGGCTTTAGCTATTGCGGCATTATTTATCTCGAATCGGGCGACGAGCGGTTAGCCTTCGAAAAAATATTGTAATAAGCTCTGTTTTATGATATAATGTACTTTAACCTTTTACTCACGGAGAAAAAACTATGCTTTTTGGTAAGCACATTAACAAATACTATTTAAAATACTCGCCGTGGCTGTTGCTCGGCGTGCTTTCGCTCGTGCTGGTGGACTATATGCAGCTTGTGGTTCCCGAGCTTTACCGCACGGTGATAAACGGAATAAACAACGGCTACGCGGTAAAGGACGGCGTAACCGTTCCCTTTGATATGACATTTCTTCTCGACGAGATATGCAGACCGCTTCTTTTTGTTATCGTCGCGATGATATTCGGGCGTTTTTTGTGGAGAATCTGCTTTTTCGGCTCGGGCATACGCATAGAAACCGCGCTTCGAAGCAGAATGTTCGACCGTTGCAGAACGCTTTCGCAAAACTATTACCAGCACAACAAGGTGGGCAACCTTATGTCGCTGTTCACCAACGATTTGGAAACCGTGCAGGACTGCTTCGGTATGGGCATTATGATGTTCTTCGATGCGTTACTGCTCGGCGTGCTTGCCTTTTTAAAGATGTTCAATATGGACCCGACACTTACCGTATTTTCGATGATACCTATGGCAATATTGCTTATCGGCGGTCTTATACTCGGTAAATATATGACTCTTAAATGGGAGAAGCGTCAGGCGGCGTTTTCATCGCTTTCGGATTTTTCGCAGGAAAGCTTTGCGGGCATAGCCGTTATAAAGGCGTTTGTTAAAGAGGCAAAGGAGCTTCTTGCCTTCCGCAAACTCAACAAGGAAAACGAGGAAGCGAATATCGAATACACCAAGCTTTCGGTAAAGCTTAACATCGCGGTTACCCTGCTTGTCGAATCGGTTATCTGCGTCGTGCTCGGCTACGGCGGATATCTTGTTTATACCGGCAAGTTCGACGCGGGACAGTTGGTGGAATTTATCGGCTATTTCAACGCGATAGTTTGGCCTATTATGGCGGTTTCACAGCTTATAGAAATGCATTCGCGCGGGAAGGCATCGCTCAACCGCATTAGCGAGCTGCTCGATTCCACCCCCGAAATGGCAGACAGAGAGGGCATTACCGCGCCCGATAGCATAAAGGGCAAAATCGAGTTTAAAAACCTTACCTTCCGTTATCCCGATGGCGATTACGATATTTTGCGCAATATGTCGTTCGTTATCGAAGCCGGCGAAAACGTGGGCATTGTAGGGCGCACTGGTTGCGGCAAAACAACGGTTGCCGACCTTATATTACGCACCTACAACGTACCCGACGGCTCTATATTCATCGACGGCATCGACGTGAACGAAATACCCATAAAGGCATTGCGCGAGCACGCGGCTTACGTACCGCAGGACAACTTTTTGTTCAGCGACACTATTGCCGAAAACATCGCCTTTGCTTCGGATAATAACGACCAAGCCGAAATAGAAAAGGCGGCAAGCCTTTCCGACGTTCACGAAAACATATCAGGCTTCCCCGAAGGCTATAAAACCGTACTCGGCGAGCGCGGAGTTACGGTTTCGGGCGGGCAAAAGCAGCGCATTTCTATCGCACGCGCGCTTATGAAGAACGCCGAAATTTTAATACTTGACGATTCGGTTTCGGCTGTCGACGTTAAGACCGAAAAGGTTATACTCGACAATTTAAAAGAAACCCGCAAGGGCAAAACCACTATTCTTATCGCACACAGAATAACCACGATTGAAAATATGGACAAGATAATCTTTATCGATGACGGCGAGGTAATCGACGTCGGCAGTCACGAGGAGCTTTATTCGCGCTGTAAGGAATACCGAAACACGGTCGAGCTTCAGCGTCTTAACGCGCTCGAAAGCAATATGTAAGGGGGTGGAACGAATGTACGAATTTTATCCTCTGCTTGCCGTCGGCGGCGTTATCGGGCTTATGTCGGCAATATTTATATGCGCTTATTTTTCGATAAAGGACAAAAAGGAAGCAATCGGCTTCGACCGTAATATGCGCGACGGTGAAATTATTCGCCGTTTGGGAAAATACGCCCGACCGCATATAAAAAGCTTTGTTTTCGTGCTTGTTATAATGCTGTTTTCTATTTCCTACGATATTATCTCCCCCACCCTTATCGGCAATATCGAGGAAATGATAAAGAGCGAATTCGTTTACAGCGAGCTTTTGTCCTACGTTATAATCTACGCAGGCATTCTTCTTGTTTCGCTCGTATGTACCTATATTCAAGCGATAGTTTTGCAAAAAACGGGGCAAAAAATACTTTCCGCCCTGCGCGAGGACCTTTTTTCGCATATCGAAAGCCTTTCGCACAGCCAGCTCCACACAATGCCCGTCGGCAAGCTCGTTACCCGCGTAACGAACGATACCAACGCTATATCTATGCTCTTTACCAACATTTTGGTAAACCTTATAAAGAATATTTTCGTTATCTTCGGCGTTGTCGGCGCGATGCTTTTGTTAAATTACGGCTTCACGCTTATGGTGCTTTGCTTTGCGCCCTTTATCGCGCTGTTTACCGTTATTTTCCGCAAATTCTCACGCAAGGCGTACCGCGAGGTCAAGGACGGCACCACCGATATAAACACCTTCCTTTCCGAAAACCTTTCGGGTATGAAGATAATACAGATATTCAACCGCGAAGACCGCAAAATGGCGGAATTCGATGCCAAAAACGACAAGCTTAAATCGGCAAAATACCGCCAGATGTTCGTTTTCGGTATCTTCCGACCGATGGTATATATGCTTTATATCACCTCGGTGCTTTGCCTGCTCTATTTAGGCGCGCGCGGATATATCAAAAACACCGAATTTATGGGGCAAACGGTTACGAGCGGCGTTGTTGTTTCGTTTTATATGTATATCACGAAATTCTTCAACCCCATTCAAAGCCTTGCCGAGCAATTCAACTGGCTTCAATCTGCGTTCGCCTCTGCCGAAAAGATATTCACGGTGTTCGACATCGCGCCCGAAATAGTCGATTCGCCCGATGCAATCGAGCTCGAAACGGTAAAGGGCGACATCGAGTTCAAAAACGTTTGGTTTGCCTATAAGGGCGAGGATTGGGTGCTTAAAAACGTTTCGTTCAAGGTAAAAGCGGGCGAAACGGTTGCCTTCTGCGGCTCTACCGGCTCGGGTAAAACCACCATTCTTTCGCTTATCTGCCGTAATTATGATATTCAAAAGGGTCAAATCCTTATCGACGGCAGAGATATTAAAACCATAAAAATCGCATCGCTCAGAAGGCATTTCGGGCAGATGCTTCAGGACGTTTTCCTTTTCTCGGGCACAATACGCTCGAACATTCTGCTTCGCAAGGATGGCGTAACCGACGAAGAGGTTATGGAGGCCTGCCGCTACGTGAACGCCGACAAGCTTATAAACAAGCTTAAAGACGGTCTTGACGAGGAGGTTATGGAGCGCGGTGCGAACTTCTCGGCGGGACAAAGACAGCTTATATCCTTTGCCCGTACGATAATCCACAAGCCCGAAATAATGATACTCGACGAAGCAACCGCAAACATCGACACCGAAACCGAAATACTTATTCAGGATTCATTGGAAAAGCTTATGAGCATCGGCACTCTGCTTATCGTTGCTCACCGACTTTCGACAATTCGCAACGCCGACAGAATAATCTATCTCTCGCACGGCGAAATTATCGAATCGGGTACTCACCAAGAGCTTCTCGAAAGAAAAGGCAGATACTACGGGCTTTACAAATTACAGCAGGATAAGGCGTTGCTTAATTCGTAGAAAGGAGAAACGGTATAATGCTACTTACAGACCTTATATTTTCGTACATAAGCGGTAAGGAATACAGCCTGCCCGAAAACGCAGATATTTCGGTGCTTTATGCCGTTTCGAAAAGGCACGACCTTGCCCACCTTCTCGCCGCCGCGCTTGAAAAACAGGGTATATTGCCCGAAAACGAGCTTGGAGACGAGCTTAAAAAGCAAAAGCTGCTTGCAATTTACCGCCGCGAACAGCTCGATTACGAGGAAGAACGGATATGCGGCATTTTGAAAAGCGCGCAGATACCCTATATTCCGCTGAAGGGCGCGGTGTTAAAGCAGCTTTACCCCGAAAAATGGATGCGTACAAGCTGTGATATAGATATTCTTATTCAAGAAGAGAACAAGCAGCAAGCGATAACGCTCCTTTGCGAGCGCTTGGGCTATACCCGCGAAACCGACGGAGAAAGGGATTGCTCGCTTATTTCGAAAAGCGGCATGAACCTCGAGCTTCATTTTTCGCTTAAATGCGACAACGAAAGGCTCAACCCCACCCTTTTCCGCGTTTGGGATTGCTCGGTTTTACTCGCCGGCTGCGCGCGCGCGCTGACAAACGAATTTTTCGTCTTTTACCATATCGCGCACATGCTTATTCACTTTGCAGAAGGCGGTTGCGGAATACGCCCCTTTATCGACCTTTGGCTTTTTGAAAACACCAACGCGATTAACGAAGAGGAGCTTACAAGACTATTTAAGGAAAGCGGCTGTCTTGATTTCTATAACGGCGTTTGCGCGCTTTGCGGCGTTTGGTTTGGCGGCGCGCCCCACACAAGGCAAACCGAGCTGTTGGAGGAATACATCGTTTCGGGCGGGGTATATGGAAGCCGCGAAAACCTCGGCTCGGCGGGCAGGCACAAAAAGGGCGGTTACCTTAAATACCTGCTCTCGCGCATTTTTATGCCAAAGGAAAAGCTGCGCCTCGTCTACCCGAAAATTGACAAGTATCCTATTCTGATACCCTATTATTGGGTTAAGCGTTGGTTTACGCTTTTTAACAAAAACACCTTCAAATCGGCAAAGAGCGAGCTTTCGGGCAACAAAAAGGCACAATCCACCGACGAGCTGTTTACCTATCTCGGTTTATGATTGCCTGAAAATTTTACCATAAAGCTTTTCGTGATTTTTTATTATTTATTATCCATTATCTATTATCTAAAAAAATCGAGGTTTCTTGCCTCGATTTTTCTTATTGCGGTGCATATACTGTAACAAGATTTTACGTAAAGGATGACGCTTGTGCCGACAGGAGATCTTGTTTTTGTATTAAGGACTGCAACAGGGGCTTTGCCGATCAACAGCGGATCGGTTACGGTCACCGACGAAAGCGGTCAAACCGTGTTTTATGAATTTTTAACCGCCGCAAACAGCGGGCTTACCCGTATTGCAAGGCTTGAATCACCCCCGAAAAGCATTTCGCTCGACAGCGGAGAGGGTGTTCCCCGCCCCTACTCGCTTTACAACGTAACGGTATTCGCCGAGGGGTGGTACAGAATGCAGATATTGGGGGTGCAGATATTTGAAGGGACCGTAACACAGCTCCCAATAGACCTTATCCCGCTTCCCGAAGGAGTGCGCTCGCCCGATGAGCTGGAAACCGTAATAATACGCATACCCGAGCACGCGTTGCGCGACGAGCGTAACGCAACACCGCCACCGCCGCAAACCGATTCCGCGCCGACATCTGCCCTACCTGCCGTAACGATAGGCGAGGGCGTATTTATACCCGAAACGATTACCGTTCATTTGGGCACGCCCGACGAAGACGCGGTTAACGTTACCCTTTCGTTCATCGACTACATAAAAAACGTAGCGAGCAGCGAAATATACCCGACATGGCCCGAGGAAGCGTTACGCGCAAACATACTCGCGCAGATTTCGCTTTCCCTGAACCGCGTTTATACCGAATGGTACAGAAGCCAAGGCTATGATTTCGATATTACCAACACGACCGCCTTTGACCAAGCTTTTGTATATGGCAGAAATATTTTCGAGGAAATAAGCGTTATCGTAGACGAAATTTTCAACAATTACATCGTGCGCCCAAACAGAATAGAGCCGCTTTTTGCATCCTACTGTAACGGCACTACCACCACCTGCGCGGGGCTTTCACAATGGGGCACCGTTGCGCTTGCCGAAAGCGGCAGGACAAACAGCGAAATACTTGATTTTTACTACGGCGACGTAAATATAACAGAAACCAACGACATTCGCACGCCCGAGGAATCCTACCCCGGAACGCCGCTTTCGGCGGGTATCACGGGCGACGACGTGCGTATAATTCAGGAACAGCTAAACCGTATTGCGGTTAATTTCCCCCTGCTTCCGCTTATCGAGGTAAACGGCATTTACAACGAGCAAACGGTAAACACCGTGCGCGAATTCCAAAGGCTTTTTATTTTGCCCATAACAGGCGTTACCGACAAGGCAACCTGGTACCGAATATCGCAGATATATGCATCGGTAAAGCGGCTTGCCGAAATAACGAGTGAGGGACAGCGCGCCGCCTATAACCAACAGCTTTACCCCGGCGAGCCTTTAACCACGGGCTCACGCGGTTCGGAGGTGCAGGAAATACAGTTTTATCTGCAAAGAATAAGCCGCTTTAACCCGATTGTCGAAAGCCCCACGCTCGACGGCATTTACGGCGCCGGCACGGCACGCGCGGTGCGCTCCTTCCAAAACGCTTACGGCTTGGGGCAAACGGGGGTTGTCGATGAGGCTGTGTGGAACAGAATTGTAGAGATATACAACGGCACGCTCGATAACGTAACCGAGCCCTCGAACGGAATTACTCCCGTGCCCTTCCCCGATTTTGTGCTTTCCTCGGGCGCAAGCGGCGAATACGTTTTGTATATCCAACAGATTCTTAACGTTATAAACAACGTATTTCTAACCATTCCCGAGCTTAACGAAGACGGAATATTCGGCAGCGCGACAGCACGCGCGGTAAACGATTTTGCGGTTATTTTCGGCTATCCGCAAAACGGCACCGTCGACAGATTGCTTTGGGGAAAGCTAAACCAGATATACACCGTCGTTCAACGCAACTGCATATTCGCAAGCGGTGAAAGCGAAGGGGTGCAGGCATATCCGAACACCGAGCTGACCATCGGCGTCAGCGGCGAAAACGTAAGCTATATTCAGGACCGCTTAAATCTTATCTACACCGCAATTCCCTATATCGGGCAATTAAACGTCGACGGACTTTACGGCTCGGCAACGGCAAACAGCGTTTCGGCCTTGCAAAGGGTGTTCGGGCTTACCGAAACGGCAACGGTAAACGAAAGTACCTGGCTTCTTATAAACTATATTTACGCGGCTGTTGTGAATGGCTGTTTACCTACGGTCGCAAGCGCGGCATTTTCGAATAATTCAAAAGGCTTAGAGCAAGAAAGCCTTTCCGAAATAAAGGTTTCCGAGCTTAAGGATATAATGAGGAAAAACGGAATAAACGTCGGAAGCGGGCCGATATTCGGCATAAAAAGCCGCAAGGCACTTGCCGATTGGCAAAGCAGACACGGTTTAGAGCCGACAGGGCTTCCCGACCGCGAAACCCGACAAGAGCTGATGAAGATAAAATTCGTTAAATTATTGTGAAATACGGCATTTCCGACTCTTTTTTATTGACAAGCGCCCTTTGCGGTAGTATAATCGTATAATAGTTTTTTGTAATCATAACCCATTTCAGGAGCGAAAATGAAAAAGAGTCAGGAAATGTCGGAATTCGACCGTTTTAACGCGCCGAAGACCGAAAACGAGAAAAAAACGCTTTTAAAACGAAAGCGCATAATCGCAATAATTTCCACGTTAATCTGCGTCGCTCTGTTTTTATGGCTCGGCTGGTTTTTAACCCAAACCATTCTTCACACGCTCGACAGCGGCGACGATTTGTGGAGCACCGCAAAGAATTTTCAGCTGCTTATCGAAAGCTACGGTAATTGGGGTTGGATTGTCGCGTTCGCCATACAGGTGCTTCAGGTCGTAGTTTCGCCTATCCCCGGCGAGGTAGTCGAGGTTGGTATGGGGCTTTGCTTCGGCTGGTTCTGGGGCACGGTTATATGTATGGTCGGCGGTGCGCTCGCGGCGTGGTTTATAATGCTGTTTGTGCGCAAATTCGGCGTTAAGCTGGTAGAGCTTTTTGTTTCCACCGAAAAAATAAACGAGCTTCGCTTTATAAACAACGAAAAAAAGCTTAAGCGCACCGTCTTTTTGCTTTATCTTATCCCCGGCACACCCAAAGACCCGCTTATCTTCTTCTTTGGCTTAACCAAAATCAACATTTGGGATTTTGTTTGGATACAAATGATAGCGAGAATCCCATCGATAGTCACCTCGGCTATTGCAGGTGAACAGGCAACAAAGCAAAATTTTCTTGCAACGACATTAATATTCGTAATAACAGGCGCATTGGCATTGGTTGGTATATTCTTCTACCGCAAAATACTTTTGCACCGCGATCATAAAAAAGAAACTAACGATTAAAGGAAAAGGTTTATAAATGGCAGTTACCGTACCTGCGGGCTATTCACCCGCGCTAAACATCCGCCAAACAGAGGTTGCTATTAAAAAGGTTAAGGACTTTTTCGAGCGCGACCTTGCAATACAGCTTAATCTCACCCGTGTATCGGCTCCGCTTTTCGTCGATGCCGCAAGCGGTCTTAACGACAATTTAAGCGGTGTTGAACGCCCTGTTGCGTTTGATATACGAGGAATGTCGGGCAACAACGAAATAGTTCAGTCGCTCGCAAAATGGAAAAGAATGGCACTCGGCGAATACGGATTTTTACCGGGTGAAGGTCTTTATACCGATATGAACGCGATACGCCGCGACGAGGAAACCGACAATATCCATTCGGTTTTCGTCGACCAATGGGACTGGGAAAAGGTAATAACCGCCGAACAGCGCTGTGTAGATACTCTTCGCCGCGCGGTAAAGCAGATTTATACCGCACTCCGCCACACCGAAACCTATATTGCCGAGGATTACGATTTTGTAGGCAAGTTCCTGCCCGAAAAGATAGTTTTTATTACCGCGCAGGAATTGGAGGACGAATATCCCGACCTTACTCCGAAGGAACGCGAATACGCAGCTGTTAAAAAGCACGGCGCAATCTTCCTTATGCAAATCGGCGGCACGCTTAAATCGGGCAAAAAGCACGACGGACGCGCACCCGACTATGACGATTGGAGCCTAAACGGCGATATTATCGTTTACTACCCCGTGCTCGATATCGCGCTTGAGCTTTCCTCGATGGGCATTCGTGTAGATGCCGAAGCATTAAAGCACCAGCTTGCGGTTTCGGGCTGTGAGGACCGAGCAAGCCTCCCCTTCCACAAGTCTCTGCTCGAAAACAAGCTTCCGCTTACAATGGGCGGCGGTATCGGTCAATCGAGAATGTGTATGTTCTTCCTCCGCAAGGCGCATATAGGCGAGGTACAGTCCTCGCGCTGGGAGGATAAGGATATCGAAATCTGCAAAGCAAACAATATTCATCTTTTGTAATTATGATACTTACATTCAATTCCGCCGCAGAAACTGTCGGCGAAACACCGTTAATCGAGCTTAAAGCACTTGCAAAAGCGCTCGGCCTTAAAAGCAAAATACTCGCGAAGGTCGAAGGGATGAATCCCGCAGGCTCGGCAAAGGACAGAGTTGCCCTTTATATGATAGAGGACGCCGAAAAGCGCGGTCTTATCTCGGCGGGCGCAACCATTATAGAGCCGACAAGCGGCAACACGGGTATCGGCTTGGCGGCGATAGCTGTGCCGAAAGGCTATAAGGTAATCATCGTTATGCCCGATAATATGTCGAAGGAACGCCAAACGCTTATGCGCGCATACGGCGCGGAATTGGTGCTTACCGAAGGCAAGCTGGGTATGGCAGGCTGTATTGCCAAGGCGAACGAGCTCAAAAACAGCATAGAAAACAGCTTTATCCCCGACCAATTCGGCAATCCCGCAAACGTACTTGCTCACTACGAAACGACAGGCCCCGAAATATGGCGCGACAGCGATGAAAGCGTCGATATTTTCGTGGCGGGCGTCGGCACGGGCGGCACGATAAGCGGTTGCGGAAAATTTTTAAAGGAACAAAACGAAAACATAAAAATAATTGCCGTCGAGCCCAAAAATTCCCCCGTTATCTCGGGCGGAAAAGCGGGCAGTCACGGCTTGCAGGGCATCGGCGCGGGCTTTATACCCGAAATTTTGGATTTAAGCGTTATCGACGAAACGCTGTGCGTTGACGAAGAGGAAGCGTACGCGGCGGCAAGACTGCTTGCAAAAGCCGAAGGTCTGCTTTGCGGCATCTCCTCGGGCGCGGCGTTGCACGCAGCGATAGAGCTTGCAAATCGCGAAGAAGGCAAAAATATATGCGTCCTTCTGCCAGACAGAGGCGACAGATATCTTTCCACCGACCTATTCACAAAGGAGTAAAAATATATGGACTACAAAAGAATTTTAACCATTCAGGATATTTCCTGCTTCGGTCAATGCTCGCTCACCGTTGCGCTCCCGATACTTTCGGCGTGCGGTGTTGAAACGGTAATTCTCCCCTCCGCTGTGCTTTCTACCCACACGGGCGGCTTCACCGGCTTTACCTTCCGCGACCTTTCCGATGATATTCCCAAAATTCAGGCACATTGGCAAAAGGAAGGCATTGATTTCGACGCTATCTACACAGGCTATCTCGGAAGCGAAAAGCAGATAGATATGGTCACAGATATTTTCAACACCCTTTCCCGCCCAAACTGCAAAAAAATCGTCGACCCCGCTATGGCGGACAACGGCGTTTTGTATTACGGCTTCGACCAAGCCTATGCCGACGCGATGACTCGTCTTTGCAAGGAAGCGGACATTGTTCTTCCCAACATCACCGAAGCTTGCTTTATGACAGGGCTTGAATACAAGGAAAGCTATGACGAAGCATACGTTGCAGAGGTGCTTAAGGCGCTCGAGGAAAACGGTATGCCCAACGTTGTTCTTACCGGTGTAAGCTATAACAACGAAACCACGGGCGTTATCGTAAAAATCGGCGACAAGACAGATTATTACACCCACCGCAAAATGCCTGTCGGAAGCCACGGCACCGGCGATATATTCGCAAGCGCATTTTCGGGCGCATTGTTGCGCGGCAAGAGCGAGCTTGATGCGGCACGCGTTGCGGCAAACTACACGCTCCGCTGTATCGAAAACTCGCAGGGCGATGAATCCCACCGCTACGGCGCAAAGTTCGAAACCGCGATACCTTATTTGATTGAAGAATTGAATAGATAAACGATATTAAAAAAGCCTGCTACCGCAGGCTTTTTTAACGTGTTGTTAACTATTATACGAGAGCAACCCTTTGTAAAAGGTTGCTCTCGTGCTCTTTTCGAAAGCTTTTAATTTATAACAAATTCCAATATATCCTCGACCGTTTTTGCGATATAGGTGGCGTTTGCGGCTTCGTGTTCGGCTCTGTCGCCATAGCCGAAAAGCACGCCCAGCGAATCGATACCGTTAGCAATCGCGCCGTTAATATCCTGCGCGCGGTCGCCCACCATAAGGCATTTTTCTTTTTCGGTTATGCCCATTTCGCTTATCGCATAGGCGATAATATCCGCCTTTTTGCTTCGACTGCCGTCGAGCGTTGCGCCCGAAACGAAATCGAAGTATTTATAAAGGTCGAAGTGCTTTAAAATCTCGGTAGAAAATACCTCGGGCTTGCTTGTGGCAAGAATAACCTTTTTACCGCTTTGCTTTAGGGTGTTAAGCAATTCCGGCACACCCGAATAAACTTTGTTTTCGAACATTCCCTTCGGCTTAAAATATTCGCGGTAGTATTCGATAGCCGTTATCGCGTCCGCTTCCGAAAAGCCGTAATATTCAATAAACGAATCCTTTAAGGGCGGTCCGATAAATTTGTAAAGCTCGGTATTGTCGCTTACCGCAATTCCGAACTTGTTAAGCGCATAAGCAACCGAGTTGGTTATCCCCTCCGCGGGGTCGGTCAAAGTGCCGTCGAGGTCAAAAAGGATATAGCTATACATTATTTCTCCTTGATTTTGTATTCGAATAAATCAAACTTTATAAACCCGAGCGTTTTAAGATAATTCACGCTGTTTTCACGGTCGAGCTCGGTATTAAAGCCCTTTATAAGCGGAATGCGCAACGTTATGCGCTCGCGCCCGACAAGCGACAAAAGAAGCTTTAAATTCTCGTTTACGCTTTCGTTGCTTTTGCCGGTGTAGCTTTTATAAATTTCGCTGTTCATATCCTTTATATCAACGAAAAATTCATCGATACAGCCCGCCGCGATTTTTACCGCTTCCTTACTTACGTTCAAGCTCGTTTCGGCGCAAAGTCGCCATTTTTCGCCGCAAATCGCGCGGAATTCGGCAATAAAATCGGCATAAAGCAAAGGCTCGCCCCCGCCGAAAGTTATACCGCCGTTTGTTGCGACAAAATAAATATCATCGATTTTAACGCGCTCGTAAAGCTCTTGCGGAGAAAGAAGCGTTGTTTTCGTGTTCTCCGAAAATGATTGCGGATTTAGGCAATATTTACAGCGCAAGGGGCAACCGTAAAAGCCGCACAGCGTTGTAACGCCCTGACCGTCGGTTTGTATTCTGTGGCGCGAAATCGCGATAAACGGTGCGTTCATGAGGGAATATCGCCCATCATCGACCCTACTTTGTCTGCGGAGATGACAACCTTCGTAACTGCGCCCTGCTCATCGAAATACACGTCTATAACCGCAACACCGCTTACGATAAACTCGGTTATGTGCGAATCACGGAAATTGATCCTGTCCTGCCATTCGTAATCGATATACTCACGGCTCCAGACCTTTAAAAGCTCAAACGCTTCGTCGTTATTCATTTCGGCGCAATCCTTAATATCAAGCGCAAACGTTTCGAAATCTCCCATTATATCGTTATACGGATAGCTTATTTCGGGCAGAGAAGATTCGGGCATTTCGCCTACAACTTCCACCATTTCGCCGTCGACAATATCCGAAACCTTGCTATCTTCGGGGCGTTCTTCACCCATTGTATCGCAATATTCCGAGCTTTCGGCATAGGACATAGGCATATTACCCTGAATCAGCTCACTCTGACCGCCAAGCCCGAGCTTGCTTTTAATATCCTCGGTACAGCCGGTTGCGGTAAGCGTTATTCCCGCCGCGATGCCTGCAAGGGTAATACGCCTGCCAAGACTGCGCTTGCGCGCAAGCTCGCGTTCTAAATATTGCACCTCGGCTTCGCATTTCGGGCAGGTGCCCAAGCAATCGCCCTTGTATTTACATTCGCTTACGACATATTCAATGCCGTTTTCGTCGGCGATTTTTTTGCGTATTTCTTTAAGTATTTTGCATCTGTTCTTGCCGTTCATTGTATATTCTCCTTTCCAAGTCTGTTAATTATACGTTTATGAAAAGAAAAACTCTCACTCTTATGCGAATTTTATGGAATCGTACTCTTCTATATATGATATAAGCGTTAGCATCGAGCTATAACGCGATTCCTCGTCGGGACAGCCCATAACGATTGCGATATATTCGTGCCCGTCGATATTAACCGTTGCAACCAAGCATTTACCCGCTCCGCTTGTGCTTCCCGTCTTTAACCCAGTAACGCTGGGGTTATAAAAACGCCCCTCCTCGTGCAGGAGGAAATTCGAATTCGAAAAGAGCATTTCCTCGCCCGATACTATATTTACTGTATATTTATCGGTGCTTGCGATTTCCGCGATAAGCTCAATGCCTTTTGCGTACTGCGCAATAAGCGCAATGTCGGCAACGGTGGAATAATTGTTTTCGTCGTCCCAGCCCTCGGGGTTTGCAAAAGAGCTGTTTGCCGCGCCAATCTCTGCGGCAAGCTCGTTCATAAGACCGCAAAAATACTTAACCGCCGCTCTATCGGTCATATCCTCGTCGTCAGACGCGTACCGCGCAACGTTCACCGCGACGGTATATGCCGCATCGTTGCCAGATGACATTAAAAGTCCGTATAAAAGCTGTTCGAGCGTTAAAACGTATCCCTGCTTTAAGCCGCAGGTGCTCGAATCGGGCTTAACGAGGTTAAGCTCGCTCCCGACGGTGATGACCGTATCGGTCGGCATATATTTCAGCGCAACAGATGCGGTAATAAGCTTTGTGATGCTCGCAAGGCTTAATTGCGAATCGGCATTCTCGGCGAAGATGCAATAAAGCGATTTCGCCTCGTAAATGCCTGCGGCAGTACAGCTTTCGAGCAGTACGGCATCGATTTCGGGGAAAAGCTCCTGCGATATTTCGGAATATTCGGAAATTTCGTCCGAATATTCTGCAAAAGCGTCCGAAGGCTCGGAGCTGTATGTAATATCCGAGCTTGTCCATTCCGATTGAAAATCCGAGCTTTCCTCTGCTTCTCCGCTTCGAAAAAGCACCGCCGCAATCGAAGCAACAAGCAAAAGCACCGCAAGAACAAGCGCTACGCAGGATTTTATTATGTTTTTATTCTTGTTTCCGCAAGACTCGTTTTGCGCGCTTTCGCAAGGCTCGTTTTGCGTGTTATCTTGACTGTTGTTAAGCATATTCTCTCCTTAAAAATAACCTGCGGAGGGTTGCTCCGCAGGTCGAAAATAAGCTTTTATGCCTTGTTGTTGCAGCCGAGAACGTTAACGAGCTTGTGCTTAACGAGCGACTTGATGTTAGCGCGTGCGGGGCTGAGGTACTGTCTGGGGTCGAAGTGTTCGGGGGACTGAGCGAAGTGTTCGCGGATAGCAGCGGTCATAGCAAGACGGAGGTCGGAGTCGATGTTGATCTTGCAAACTGCCATAGAAGCTGCCTTGCGGAGCATATCTTCGGGAATACCGATAGCATCGGGCATTCTGCCGCCGTTTGCGTTAATGATGTTAACGTATTCGGGAATTACAGAGGATGCGCCGTGAAGAACGATCGGGAAGCCGGGAAGTCTCTTTTCAACCTCTTCGAGAATATCGAAGCGGAGCTGGGGCTTCTGACCGGGCTTGAACTTGTATGCGCCGTGAGAAGTACCGATAGCGATTGCAAGAGAGTCAACGCCGGTCTTTTCTACGAATTCCTGAACCTGATCGGGATCGGTGTAGGAAGCGTCCTTTTCGGAAACGTTAACTGCATCTTCGATACCAGCAAGTCTGCCGAGCTCGCCTTCAACGGTAACGCCGTGAGCGTGAGCATATTCAACAACCTGCTTGGTAAGAGCGATGTTATCTTCGAAAGAGTGGTGCGAGCCGTCGATCATAACGGAGGTGAAGCCGCCGTCGATGCAGGACTTGCAGAGCTCGAAGGTGTCGCCGTGGTCAAGGTGAAGCGCGATGGGAAGACCGGTTTCCTGGATAGCAGCTTCAACGAGCTTTACGAGATAGGTGTGGTTAGCATACTTTCTTGCACCGGAAGAAACCTGAAGAATAAGAGGTGCGTTTTCTTCCTTTGCTGCTTCGGTGATACCCTGAATGATTTCCATATTGTTTACATTGAAGGCACCGATAGCGTATCCGCCCTTATAGGCTTTTTCGAACATTTCTTTTGTTGATACGAGAGGCATTTTGAAATCTCCTTTACATACATTGTATTACATACTAAGTTTAACTTTTTTATCTTAAAAAGTCAAGGTTATTTTAAAAATTAAGCGAAATTTTTCCTATTTTGACTTTTTAAACTCCAATAAAATTTTCAAAAATAATATTTCACGACCATTGACGAAAAAGATTTAGTGTGCTATTATGTTAATAGCACATGCGTGCATCATTTTTAAGGAGGAAAATTATGAGAAGGTTTTTAAGCGTATTACTCGCAACGTTAATGGTATTTTCCTGCACGGTAATCGTATCGGCAGAGGACACCGTTATCGAAATCACCAAACAACCCACAACCGTTAACCCCTCGGTAGAAGTCAGCGATGCAAAAGGCGTTATTTATCAGTGGCAGACCTTAGGCGACTTTGCCGAAGGCGAAATCACACTCGAAAATGCTGCAGCGCAGAATGTTTCCGCTTATCTGGATTTAGCAGGCGAGGTTCCCGACTATATTGAACTTGAAATCATCGCAGAAACGTCTTCGTACAACGAAGAAACAGGTTGGTCCCCCGCTGTGTTGGGTATTACCCAAACGGTCCAGCCGTTGATGAGCGAGCAATCCACGACTATGTACGCTTGCTTGTATTTTAGCGCATATTTCGCAGATAACTCTATAGCCGCGTTCGAAATTCCCGAAGGATTCGCACCGACGATGGTCGCTCTTGCCGACATGGACGGCAAACTTTCGGTTGAGTTCCGACCCAACGACGAAGGCACTGTTGCTGTGGCGGAAATTGAAGAGGGCGGATTCTATACGCTTATCGTAATCACCGAAGCGGCAGAAATTCTTGATTTAACGGTGTACGGTACCGTTGCCGGATTCGAAGATGTTGAAGGTGAAACCGAAAGCGCATTATCTAATGTTGAACCGGGCAATAGCTACCGTTGTGTAATCACCGCAAAAGACGGTAGCACGCTTTATTCCGACATTTTCAGCGCAGTGTATGAAATTATCAAGCAGCCCTCTGCGGCAGACCCCACCTTTGAAGTAACCTTCGAAGAGGATGCGTCTTTCCAATGGTACGACGCTGTTCCCGCAATTGCTTTTATTGATGACTTTATGACAGACATTAACTACGGCAGCTACGACGCAGAAACGGGCGAATGGACTCCCGATGCCGACGAGCCCTACGAATATGGGGGTTATCAGGAATACGAATTCTACCTTTTCGACGTTTACCTCGAAGAAGGTCAAACCGTTAAGGTAACCATTTCCAACCCCGATGCGATTTCTCCCGAGGACCCCGATTTGCGCTTTAGCGGCTACGACGACACCTATCATGCTGTATGGGACGAAAACGGAGTTACAACCTTTACCGCTCCTGTCTCCGACGTATATTATATTTACCAGTACGCCATCTACCCCGAAACCGCTACCTTTAAATTTGAAACAACCTATTACGATTTCGAAGAAATCGAGGGCGAAACCGAAAAGACTCTTCAATCCCCCGAGCTTGGCAAGTTTTACGCTGTTTCGGCAACCTACGAAGATGAAACCGTGCTTCGTTCGGATGTTTTCGAAATGGAATACGCGATAACCAAGCAGCCCACCTCAGAAGACCTTTCCGTTGAAGTGAACTTTGCAGACGACGTAGACGCTTATCAGTGGTATAACGTCGTTATCGGCGATAAAGAGGTTACCGAAGAAAACGCCGACCCCTCGTACTACCCAGGCGATTCCGAAGGCGATCCGTCTTACTACGACGAAGAAAACGGTTATTGGGTAGGCTCGCTTTACGACACCTATACAGACGAAGAAGGCGTAACCTATTACGAATACGATATTTTCAACATTGAATTGCAGGAAGGCGATATTCTCACTCTTACCCCCAGCGCAGACGTTATCGACAATATCATTTATACCTCCTGTGATTCAATCGATTCCGAGGAAGAATTTTTAGAGATTACTAACTCTTGGGTATATGAAGACGGCACGTACACCTTCGTTGCACCCTATGCGGACACCTTCTATCTGTACGTCGACACCTACACCGAGGATATTACCTTTACCGCTGCGCTTAAAAACGTTACGATTCTCGGTGCAGCGATCGAGGGAGCAGACGAAGCGGCTCTTAAAGCACCCGAAGCAGACACAAGCTACGCTTGCATTATTACCTATAAAAACGGCATAGAGCTTGTTTCCGATATCGTTACCGTCACCGAAGCAGATCTCGCAATTCTCGGCGACGTTAACAACGACGGTACTATAGACCAATACGACTACATCCTCGTTAAACGTCACTATTTCGAAACCCGTCTTCTTACCGACGATGAAATGACCCGCGCCGACGTTAACAAAGACGGCGAAGTCGACCAATTCGACTACATTCTCATCGCACGTCACTACTTCGGCACTTACGTTATTAAGTAAATAAGAAAAAAGATACGAGAGAGGGTGTTTTTGAAAAACACCCTCTCTCGCGCTCTCTCCCAAAAACTTTTCGTTTTTGGTTTTTTCTTGTGTGTCATTGTTGCTTTTTGCTCTTGTAAAACACTCCCGAATGTGTTAAGATATTAATACAAAACCACAGGAGGCCAAAAATGAAAAAGCTTTTAAGCATTATCCTTGCATTAATGCTTATTCTCCCCACCGCGTTGATCCTCGTTTCTGCCGCAGAAGCGCAGGAAGACATTGTTATGACAATCGGCGGTGACGAAACCGAACGTAACTTCACCTGGTTCCACAACTCCGATGACGGCGTGCTCGAAATTTCGGTTGCAAACGGCAACTCACTCTCGAGCAACTTTACGTCTATCCCCTCTTCCGTATTCGCGACCGCGAACGGCAGAACCAACGTACACCGCGCATCTGTTTTCGGACTCGAACCCGATACCAAATATGCATACCGTGTAAGAAACGGCGAAAACGTTTCGAAAACCTTCTGCTTTGTTACCGACCCTGCCGATTCCTTTAATTTCATCTTTGTCGGCGACCCCCAGTTAGGTGGTTCGGGCAACAGCGCAAACGATGAAGTACAATGGGCAAACACCCTCAACACCATCAAGCAGAAGTTCCCCGAAACGAGCCTTATCGTTTCTGCGGGCGACCAGGTTGAAAGAGGCAACAAGGAAGATCAGTTCAGCCAGTTCCTTTCCTCCGATACCTTGAGAGGCTTCGCATTGGCTACCTCGATCGGTAACCACGAAGGCACAAAGAGCTCCAGCTCGACCGATTCGCTCTATCTCTATACCGAGCACTTCAACCTTCCCAACACTCTTTCCACCGGCAAGCTCGAAGCAAAGGACGATACCGGCAGTAACTATTACTACACCTACAACAACACACTTTTTATGCACCTCAACACCAACAGCCTTAATTTCGACAGCCACAAGAGCTTTATGGAAAAGGCAATAGAGCGTAACCCCGAAGCAACCTGGAAGGTTGTCGTTATGCACTACGCGCTCTACGGTGCAGGCGAATATTTCGAAGAAGATCCTATCATTCAACGCCGCGAAGCGCTTGCTCCTATTTTCGATGAGCTCGGTATCGACGTAGTTCTCAACGGCCACGAGCACGTTTACGCAAGAAGCCATATAATCAAGAACAACGTTCCCGATACGGCAAGCGGCAAAAAGACAAGCGTTACCAACCCCGACGGTACCCTTTATCTCACAGGCGGCAGCAGCACGGGCTCCAAGCATTATGAAATGCTTCCCGACGACCGCACCCCTCATATCGCATACAAGCTTAAAAATAATGCGGTATTTACAAATATCGAAGTAACCAAAGACAGCTTCAAGCTCACCACCTACCGTACAAGCGACGGCTATGCTATCGACAGCTTCGAAATCAAAAAGACCAACGTCGACGCACCCGTTATCGATGACAACCACAAGCACACACCTTCCGATTGGTATATTTACAACGAAGCATCGCTTTTTTACGACGGCTTGAAGATCAACCGTTGCCTTGAATGCGGCGCAGTTGCCGAAAAAGAGGTTATCCCCTCGTTCGTTAGCGACCCCAACAACACCAACCTCGCACTCACAAAGAGCTATACCATCTCCGGTAGCGGCCTACCCTATTCCAAGTACACCGCAAAGCTTACCGACGGTGCAATGGCTTCCACTATTTCCTATGACCACCACTGGTTCACGTTCTATTACAACACCGGTTATCCCAACGATATCAACGCCCCCAACAGAGTTGGTCAAATAACCATCGACCTCGAAAAAGTCGAAAAAATCTCGGAAGTAAAAATTCACTCTATCGACCTCAAGGGCGATTCGGGTATCAACAAAGCAAACTGGATGAAGGTTTACCTCTCCAACGACGGCAAGAACTTCGGCCAAGCTATCGACGTTACAATGCCCGATGCGGAAAAGAACGTTGGCTTCTATGCAACCGCGCAGGTTAACCAGTCGGCACGCTACGTTCGCGTTGAGGTTTCGCTTAACGGTACCTTTGCTTTCCTCAATGAAATCGAAGTACACGGCGAAAAATCCGGCGCTCCCGTCGACCCCGAATACACTCTCGGCGACGTTAACGACGACGGTACTATCGACCAATACGATTACATCCTCGTTAAGCGTCACTATTTCGAAACCCGCGTTCTTACCGACGATGAAATGACCCGCGCCGATGTTAACAACGATAGCGTTGTCGACCAGTTCGACTACATTCTCATCGCACGTCACTACTTCGGCACTTACGTTATTAAGTAAATAAGAAAAAATATGTGAGAGGGTGTTTTTGAAAAACACCCTCTCTCGCACTCACACCAAAAACTTTTTAATTCAAAAAAAGCTTTTGGTGTGTTATTTTTTCGTTATACAAATTCGGTATGCCTGTGTCGCAATAAAAATCCGAAACTAAAATTGTTGAAGATAAAGCACGAGAGAGGACTTTTTGGGACCACCCCATTAAGCTCCTCTCTCGTATATTATATTCTGATAAATCCAATCAACTAATCTTATAAGTGCCGAAATAGTGACGTTTTATGAACACGTAATCGAGAACATTCAGCTCCTCTTCGGCGCTTACAAGTGCCGCTTTATAGAAAAGCCCCTCGAGCGTGTAGGTTTCGAAAAAGTGTCGCTTCACGAATATATAGTCGTAAGAGCTAACCGTGCCGTCGCCGTCCACGTCGCCCATTACAAGCACCGCCGCAACCACCTCGGTCACGCCGTTTTGCGTAACGGTTATACGGCTTTCCGTGCCGACAAGCGCGTCGCTTGCGAGTAATTTTCCATCCTTATCGATAATAGCGACATCGCCGCCGAAGCATTCGAGTAGCGCGTCGACAGTTGTATCGAGCTTAACACCGTAAAGCACGCCGTCGGAAATCGAAAGGCTGCTATCGAGTATTTCAAATCCTTGCTCGGGTTTTTGCTCGGGTTTTTGACCCGACGATGCCAAAAGCTTACCGTTAATTACGATATAATCCGCCGAGCTGTAACCGATAACAGCGCCGTCGAGGCTTTCGACCGAATACCAGCCGTCGACCGCATCGCCCACAACAATAATCGATTCGTCGCTTGCGAACTGACCGACCACCGCGCCTGAAACAGGCTCTGCACGGACGTTAAGCGTGGTGGCATTGACCGTACCCGAATACAAAACGGTTATATAGGTTGCAGAGGAATAGCCCGCAACCTCGTTTCCTTCGTTGTCGATACCTATAACGGGGTACCAACCGTCCACCGCTTCGCCGGTAATAATTACCTGCGTTCCGCTTGCGAACTGACCAACCGCGCCGTAGCTGCTTCCCGCGCCCGAACGAACGTAAAGCAAGGTCGTCGTTCTGCCGTAATAGCTTCCCGCAGGGATATCGCTGCCCGCGCCCACGTCTGGGTCGTCGGGGGTATCGGGGTTATCGGGGTTGTCGGTATTGCCCGAATTATCGAGCATCGCATAGCCGTGTACCGCCTCGTCGGTGGTTTTAATTCCTATAATATAGCTCCAACCGCTATCAATATCGGAAGAAAGCACGGCGTAATCGCTTCCCTCCTCGAGCTTACCGAACGAAAGCGAAGCGGTATCGCTTTGCTTATAAACGGTAATGTCTTCGGGCGCTTTGCCGTAGGTTACTGTGTTTAAATCGTCGATTATCTGAATATAAGCCGAGTTTGCGTATCCCGTAACAACGTCGCCGTCGGCTTCCGTGCCGGTTATTTTATACCACGCGCCCTGCGCTTCGCCGATAACGGTAACCTTCGACAAGAAATCTAGCTTGCCCGCACGCGTAGCATCGGAAGAAGGCTCTTTGCGCACGGTGAGCGTTTCGTAAGCCGAAACAAGCGCGTTGTATTCGCGATAATCATTTGCAACCGTCACCTTAATTTTGCGCTCGGCGCCGCCCTCGGCTTTTGCGGTAATAATTGCAGTTCCGAGCATTTTTGCGGTTATAACACCGTTTTCAACGGTTGCAACCGCGGTATTATCGCTTTCCCAAGAAAGCGTTGTATCGACCGCGTCGGCAGGCGCAACGGCTGTTTTAACCGTGTAATCGTCGCCAAGCTTAATGGTTATATCGTCGCTTACAACAGCGATAGACGAAACGTTACGCTTGTTAAGATAAACGTACTGTGCGAGCGCATATCCGCTAACGAATACGTTTTTGCTATTGTAGCCGCTTACTTTATAAAATTTATTGCCGCTTTCGTCGGTATAAACGGTATCATCTGTAACCTTTATCGCGTTGCCGCGGTATATTTTTCCGTTGTCCGAAGCTTCGACAGAAGCAGAGGTATAAACAGTCGCGTCCTTGTCAATAACAGTTGCGTTGCAATCGACATAGACGATACAGCAGGCTTCCCTGCCGTTTGCGAGCGTTGCCGTGATAAGCGTCATACCGTGTGCGAGCGCGGTGACAGTACCGTTTTCGTCAACGGTGGCAACGCTTTCGTTGTCGCTCGCCCAAGTAACCGAGGTGCTTACCGCGGTTTCGGGGTAAAAGCTAAGCGGTACGGTGTAGCTTTCGCCCACCTCCAAAAGCTTGCGCTCCTGCTTGGTAACCACCGCAACAACGCCGTCCTCATCGGGTGTAAGGTCGTCGTATTCGGTCAATCCGTATTGCTCGATAAGCTTTATAACCGTATCTACGTAGCCGTAATCGTTGCAGTAGCCCGCATCGACAATAGCCTTTGCCGCAACCTTGTAATCCTTTTCGCCCACGACAGCGTCATATTTCGATTCGTTAAGAAACAACGCGCTGTGCACCGCAACGCTTTCCGCCCAGCTTTCGTGAGCGCGCCAAGCCGAATAGGTGTTCAAATGTCCCTGACCTTCGGTAAACATATAATCGTCGTAGCAGGAATAGAGCATCGAGGTCTTTTGGTCGTAAACCATTCCCTCCCAAGTGCTGTATGCCTTTATACCGAAGAGATTGTTGCCGCCGACGGGTAGCGAATATCTTCCCCAGCCGCCCTCGTAAATAGCCTGCGCAAGGGTGATAGATCCAAGCACGTCGGTTTCGTAATAATCAGCGCGCGAAAGCGAGCCGATAACACGCAGGAAATATTTTTGACCTGTTGTAAGGTTATGCTCCGACAAATCGACAGCCGCGCTTGCCGAAAACGGTATTGATAACGCCGTGAACAGGGTTAAAACGGCAAGCAGAAATGATATGTAGCGTGATAATTTCACGTAAATGCCCCTTTCGGATATTTAATCACCATAAATATACCATAAAACGCGAATTATGTCAACACCGTGCATGTGCTGACAAAAAATCAAAAAAATGACGGTTTTACCGTCCTTCTTGGCACGCCGCAAGGGATTCGCCCGTCTGCGGACGGAGCTGTGGCGCGGTCTGACGTGTCCCCGACACGTCATTCAACACGCGCCCTTCGAATCCCACAAAAAAAACAAAAACAGATAGGTTTTCACCTATCTGCTCTTGGCACGCCGCAAGGGATTCGAACCCCTGACCTACTGGTTCGTAGCCAGTTACTCTATCCAGCTGAGCTAGCGGCGCATATTCAACGCGTTATATATTACCACATTTAAGCGCGATTGTCAAGAGAAAAAACGAAATATTTTTTATCTTTAAATGTTTTTAAACAGAGTACGAGAGAAAAGCTTTTTTAGAAAGCCTTCTCTCGCATCTATCATATCAAATTTACTTGCGAAGCTTGGATTCCAATTCCTCGATGCGCTGTCTTAACGAAGCAAGCTCCTGTGCAACAGGGTCGGGAACGTTTAGCTGGTCGAGCGTTTGCACAGGCTCGGCAGTTTTGCCGCGGACCACGCGCGCAGGCACGCCGACAGCGGTTGAATTTTCGGGTATATCCTTTAAAACCACCGCGCCCGCGGCGATTTTTGCGTTATCGCCTATTGTAATAGGGCCCAAAACCTTTGCGCCCGCGCCTATCATAACATTGTTTCCGATAGTCGGGTGACGCTTACCGATATGCTTACCCGTACCGCCGAGCGTTGCGCCCTGATAAATGGTGCAATTATCGCCGATAACCGTGGTTTCACCGATAACCACAGCACAGCCGTGGTCGATAAACAGCCCCCTGCCTATTGTTGCGGCGGGGTGTATTTCTATGCCCGTAATATTGCGCGCCCATTGGCTAACTGCGCGTGCGGCAAAATATTTTTCTTGTCTGTAAAGCTTGTTGGCGATACGGTGCGCCATAACCGCATGCAGACCGGGATACAAAAGGAACACCTCTGCATCGGTCCTTGCCGCGGGGTCGCGCTCGCGAATAGAGGCGACATCGCACTTAAGCTCGCCCAAGTATTTATCCGCCTTGGAACGAAGCTCACGCAGGCGGCGTTCAAACGCTTCGATTTCGGCGTTAAGGTCGTAATTGTTCATTATAAACACTCCAATTATGGGTGAATTTGCGTGGTTTTAACCGTTTGCACGGTTTGCAATAGCGTTTATCTTTACCGTGCCGTTATAAATATATAGCTCAAAGACGAGCGTGCGCGTTTCATCGGGAAGGATGTCGCGCCGAAACGTCCCGTTGTTTTCGAAAATTCGGTAGCTTACCTCGTAAATTTCGCAGGTAAGGTCATCGTTATCGGGTTGCGGCTTATTCATACTGTGAAGCTTTACGCGAATATCGTAAACCCCCTGCATAGTAAACCGTTCGGGGATATCTTCCCCGTGTTCCTCGATATATTCGTTGGTGAAAAATCCCTTGTAATTTTCGTATTCACCGTTTACAAGGCATTGAAAATAGTCGTAAAAAAAGCCTGATGCTTCGCCTGCGACAACGTCGCTTTCGGTCAATACCGATTCGGAGCCGTAGCGGTCGAAATAGATATTTCTGTTAAGGCTTGTGTACATACGGTTTTCCAAAAGATTACTATCGTAATCGGGCTCGAAAAACCGAAAATCGTCGTAGGAAAATTCGTCATCCTTTGGCTTTAAAAGCTCGGTAACAAGCGCAAGCGCGCCCAAAAGCAAGCCGAGTGCAAGAAAAACGCAAACGACAATGGTGAGCGCCTTTTTTATTTTCTTTTTGTCTGCCGTCGTGTCGCGCCGTTCTTCGGGCGGGATATGACGGCGTTCTTTTGTTTCTTTCATAAGCTATAAAATCGGTATGGGGAGCAAAAGACGCTCCCCATACACACATAACCGTTTACTGATTAATAAAACGTTTGAGGTTATCGCATCCGATACGGACACCCTTGAGTGCATCTTCCATACCTTCGAATTCGATACAGAGATAGCCTTCATAGCCGTTACGCTTTAAGGTCTGTACGCACTGACGAACGGGAACGTCGCCGTGACCGATGATAGAGCCGCGGAGATAGTTGCCGCCGCGGGACTGGAACCAGCCTTCACCCGGTGCATCGAGCGAGCCACTCTTTTTGTGGAAGTCCTTCGCGTGAGCGTGAACAGCATATTTGGAAAGCAAGCCAACAGCATAGTTGTGGTCCGCGTCTGCGCAGGCAAAGTTGCCTATATCGACCAACGCGCCGAAGTTTTCGTGACCAACAGCGTTTATAAGCTTTTCAACTCTGTCGGGATCCTGAGCAAAGAAGCCGTGGTTTTCGATACAGGTCTTAATGCCCTTTGTTTCAGCATATTCGGTTACTTCGCGGTATGCTCTTGCGAGAATGGGAAGAACAGTATCGAAGCTCTGCCATTTTTTATCGCCCATATAACCGGGGGTAGCGTCGTGACGCATAGCAAGACAGCCGTAAGCCGCCGCAACGTCGACCAAGCGCTTTACGCGAGCGATTTCAGCATCGGTATCTCTGTTAAGAAAATCAGAGCCGACACAGAAGCAAACAGCCTGAATACCAACCTCTTTGCAGTAATCGCCGATATCCTTTGCATAAGCAAGATAACCTTCGTGGTCTTCGGCATATTTCGCGGTTTCTACAAAGTCTACGCCTTCGCCGCCGAATTCCTTGACCTTATCGATACAACCCTTCGGGCCGAGGGAATCTTCCGCTGCATATTCACGGAAGCTATAAAGACTAACGCCTAATTTCATTGCGATTTTACCTCTTTATAAATCTGTAAATTAATGTTGATTAGTTAAGAGTGATAGTGGGGATCTTGGTCCAGTCGTTGATACCGATGATACCGCCGCCGTCACGAAGAGTAACGTTCTTGAATTCACCAACGGTCTTACCGCCGAGGTTGAACGAAACAGAAAGCTGGAACTCGTCGCCCTTTTCGGGTGCAAAGGGTTCGTCAGCAGAACCGAGGTCAGACCAAGCGAGCGCAACTTCATAGGTGGTGATTTCGCCTTCGCGAGTTACAGAGAAGGTTTCGCAAAGTTTTTCTTTGTTACCCTGCCATACGGTGGTGAGTTGTTCGCCGCTTTCGGGATTCAAAGCAAAGCCGTACTGACGCATAAGGTTGTCATCAGTGGTGGTAGAGTTAACACCCCAGTCCCAGTTTTCATCGATGTAATCGGTATCTCTGCCGTTTGCACCGAAGTTAACCTGAATAGAAGTCTGGTTGTACATATCGCCTGCGTTGGATGCAGCGAGGTCGTTATCGTGGATAGGAGAGTCAACTACAACGCCGAGATAGAGATAATCTTTATCGTAGGTCATGTAAACTTCTGCGGTTGCGAAGTAGTTGTTCTTTTCAAACTGTGCATAGGAAACAAGCTTGTTATTGGGAGTAACGTCCCAGATAAGGCTACCGTATTCCTTGGAATCAACCTTACCGTCGATGGTGGGAGCGGTCTTAGCTGCCTTGATCTTAGCGTCGAGGCCGGTATTTGCAGCAAAGCCGTGGGGGAACAAGGGGTTAGAGGTGGTAGAGATTGCGCTGATCTTGTCTGCGTAATCCTTGTGGATAACTACTACAAAGCCGTCTTCGGGAATCTTGGTGGATTCGTCTGCTTCGCCTACTGCGCTAAAGGATTTGCGAACGTAGGAGAAGGTTTCGTGGTCGTATTCAGCAACTACTACTGCGAAATCTTCAGCAGCAGAGGAGAAGCCCTTAATGGTTCTACCGAAGTCATAGGTGTAAACGCCAACGTCGCCTGCAACGAGAACTTCGTTGAACTTGGAAATCTTGAGAGCTGCTGCATCATCAGCCTTGAGCACGTTGGGAGTTCTTGCGCCGTTACCGGTAGCAACCTTCCAAGAAACGTACTTGTTGGTGAATTCAACAGTATTGGTTTCGCCTTCGGAGGTTTCATCGGAGGTATCGCCGGAAACGTCAGAGGTTTCACCTTCGGAGGTAGCGTCGGAAGCATCTTCGGAAGTGGCGTTGGAAGCATCTTCGGAAGTAGCGTCGGATTCTGCTTCAGAGCTTTCTGCAGCAGTAGAGGATTCAGCTTCGCTCACGTCAGCTGTAGAGGAAGTCTGGAACGCAGAGCTGCTTTCGTCTTCTCCGCCGCCGCAAGCAACGAAGGAAACCGCAAAGAAGCACGCGAGAATGATTGCGAGAATTTTCTTCATGATTAGATACAACTCCTTACTTTAATTTTTATCTTTTTTTGAAGAACGGATTTTAAGTACCGCAACAACTGCGCCTATCACAAGCACCGCGCCGACAGCGATGAGAATTATCATCAGCGTGTTGCCGCCGTTATTATCGCCGCCTGCGGGATCGGAGGAAGCGTCGCTTGCCTCGGTTTCATCTGCAGGCTCAACGATTATCGTGATTTCAACGGTGTTCGAAACGTTGTTGCCGTCTGTTACCGAAAGACGTGCGGTATAGGTACCGGGCTGGCAATCATAGCTTTGTGCTTCGAAATAGCCGTTGCCCTCCGCGAAGAAATAAAGTCCTTCGGGTTTTTCGATATGAGCTATCTTAAGCTCGGACTTTTTGTTGTCCGCATCGGAAACTTCAAGTCTGCCGTTAGCAAAGCTTTCGACCTTCATAGTTATAGTCGCGCCTTCTTTTATAACGGGAGCGGCTTCCTCGTAGTTACCCGAAATAAAGTCATAAGTAAGCTCGTATATTTCGCGAGTGGCGCCCATATTGTTTGCGCTGTTGTAAAGGTGTGTGCCGGACTGATACATAGTGATCATACCGTTTTCCATTACGTTTGCGCCGTATGCTGCGCTCACATACTTCGCGAGATTCTTTGCATAGTCGTCTCTGTAAATATCTACTTCAAATTCGATACCGCTGAGACCAAGTCTTTTTGCAGCTTCCGCCGCATCCTTACAAACCTCAGCCTCGGGCTTGCCGGTTTCTTCACCGCCGCCGAATGCCAAGCCGCTTTGCATGGTTACCGAGTCGAAGCCGAGATCCATCGCTTCATCGATACCCGCAGAGCTGTAATAAGGAATCCACATGGTTTTATAGCCCTTTTCGTGAGTATAATCGTTGAAATACTTCACAAGCTCGGATTCGTGGGTGGTAAGCTGATGGTTTATACCTTCTGCAAACCAGTAGAAGCCTCTTAATTCAAGGTTAGTAAAATTACTTGCCTGATATGCCTGTTCAGCATAGTCGATATACCATTTAACAATCTTCGAGCGATTTTCGAGTGTGGATGCGGAAATCGACACACCGTCTATTTCGCCGAAAGCGTCAAAGAAATGTCCGACAAAGGGTACAGAGAGGAACACGGGATATTTGTAATCCTCGGGAAGACCGAGTTCCGATTTGAGCTGACCCACAACGGTATTAAGAGCGCCCATATTAAAGTCGGGAGCCATTACCTTCGAAACGAAGTTCTGCATATCTGCCTGACGCATATATCCGTCGGACGCGCTGGTTTCGGGCATACCGAGGAAGAGAAGCGAATCGAACATAGTGTCGATCGCTTTGCCGTTCGCATCGATATACGCGAAATAAGGCTTTATCATATCCGTGGAATAATAAGAAGCAATATACATAAGGCACATGCTCTTTATTTCATCCAGATTGCAGACAAATTCGTTTTTGTCGTCGGATTCGTACTTGGGTGCAGATTCGGCAGAGGAGATATCCGAGCCGCCGAATACCGAAACTTCATCCACATAGGTGAATATATCGCTGGAAAATACTGCGCGAACATAGCGTGCCTTGTAGGTCTTATCGAGAGTTGCCTTCAAGGTAACGCATCTTGCCGTGCTGTCGGTCACGAGAAGGCGATTTTCGGTCCTGCCCGCAAAGCCGTAGTTTATTCCGTCCTCGGAAACATATACTTCGAGATAGCGCGAGCAGATGATACCCGCGGATTTTTGCTGGAGCTGACCGATAGAAACGGCATTTACCGCCATTACCGATTCAAGATCGATAGTAACGGCAACCGAAGTGCCGCGATAAAGCTTCAAAAACGCCGAATCGCTGTAAGATGCCTGAGTCGCTCTTGCACCGTCGGTAAGCTTCTTTTCGCTTTTATATGCAAGCTTCGGATATGCGTTATCGATAGGTGTTGAATATTCAAGCGTGTATTTCTTGCCTACCGATATAACCTCATCTGCCGCCGATGCCATAAAGCTGAACATCGGAACGAGCATCAGCAATGCAAGAAAAATGCCGATAATACGTTTTGTCATAAAGCCACCTGCTTATTATGCGGCGTTGTTGTAATCTTCGATTGCCTGTTGCATAGCGGTTTCGACAACCGATTTAATAGAATCCCACGAGGAAACGAGGGTGTTTGCGCCGGAGTTGGAGATTACGCTGCCGTAAAGGTTTACAAGAGTGCCCCATTCGTAGATAGCGCCGATATCGTAGAAACGGTTGTTATATACGATGTCGAGCATTTCTGCGTCGTCGTCAGACTGAACTGCCTGAAGCTGAAGGGTGGTCTGGTAGTAAGCACGGATAACGTCCGCGTTATAGAAGCTGAGTGCCTGAAGCGCGAAAGCTATAATTTCGTGACGGCTGGTGGGAACGGTGGTGGGGATAGCGAGCGCGGAGGACTGATAACGGTTAACGGTGCAGCAGTAGTTGTCCTGATTCTTGTCGTACTTAGGAATAGGAAGAACACCGAATTCGAAATCGAGGTTTGCGCTCTTAAGAATAGAGATAGAGCCGCTGGTGGTGTTGTAGAAGAGACCTCTGCCGTTTACGAACATTTCTTCGAGTTCAGCAAAGCCGTACTGCGAGGGGTTGGAAGCGGACTGACCTGCGATAAGCTCAGCGCGCTGGGTGTTCTGTGCGTCGGACATAAGCTCGTAAACCTTGTCGAACGCGGTTACAGCGGACTGCTCCATAACGTTTATGTAGAGCTCGCCGTTTTCGTTCTTCTGAACGGTAGCAACGTCACAGCCGTTCATCATAACGGTTGCGCCGTAACCGTGAGAAAGGTTACCGTAGGTAGCGTTGAAGCCCCAAGCGCCGTTTTCGTCGGGCTTAGAAACCTCGCGGCACATTTCGTAGTAAAGGTCGATAGTGAAGTCGCCGTTACGAACGATTTCATAAATATCGCCCTTGCCCGAAACTGCGGTGTTGGTTCTATACATATCCTTATTGTAAAGGGTGAGGTATGTATGGTCGTCGTCGGTGATGATAGCGTCACCTGCGATAAGGTAGTGTCTGTTACCGAGCGCGAGCGATTCGATAGCCTGAGCATCCCACCAAGGATGGCTGATGTTCATAATGTCGTCGAGCGACCAGTAGAATCTTTGAGAAATGCCCTTTACAAGACGGTCAACAGAATCCGAAATGATATCGTATTCGTCGGTACCGCCCTGAACGAGAAGTGCAACCTCGTCGGTCGGGTACTGAACGGCTTCAACCTCAAAGGTGATGCCGTACTGCTCTTCAAGGTAGTTGTTACGTTCCTGAACTTCGCTGTTGATGGTGTTGCCTTCGAGTTCTTCGAGGTAGGTAAACTGCTGAAGACCGTACTTATGACGTTCGGTGTCTACGCAGAGAATGCGGATAGGCTCAGAGCCTTCGTAATTCTTGTCCGCATAGGGAAATTCACCGTAATCGGCAGGACCGTAGTTCAACTGTACGTCATCGGTCTTGGAGTTTTCGGTGGAGCCGGTGGAAGAATTGTTGTCCTCTGTGTCCTTGCACGCAACGAAAACGCTTGCGCAAAGCAATACCGAGAGAAGCAAACAAATCAGTCTTAAATGCTTTTTCATAAAAAACCTCCGTTATTATTGCGGCATCATTAAATACAATGCCCCTATTATTGCCGACATTATATCATATTGCTCAAAATAAAGCAAGAGTTATGTTATATTTTTATGGAACTTTTTGACACTTGCAAAGTGCAAAATAAACAGAACTTTTGTTTTTTCGTTAACAACGCAACAAAAGTGCCCCGAAAGGCACTTTTGCAGATGATTTTTATATAAGCTTGTTTATTATTCAACCTTTTCGAGTATCCAGAGTATGCTGTGGAATTCGAGCGTTGTGGGTGCGTGCAGACCGAAATTCATTAATTGGTCGCCGCGATAGGTGGCACCCGTAAAGCGTTCCTTATAGGTTGCTTCGGGGTCGAGCCCGCGAAGCTGAATACGCTCGTTATTGCCGTAAAGGCGGACGTGGGTAAGAACGTAGCCCGCAACGCAAATAGATTTATCCTGCGAAACGGTACACCAAGCAGAGCAGGACTCTTCGTGCGGGTTGCGGAGTCTGTGGTATCTGCCGTTTGCGAGCATTCCGCCGATTTCTTTATAAAGCGCGGCTGTTTCACGCACCTTTTGCTGTTCTTCGGGAGAAAGCGCGGTGGGGTCGAGCTCATAGCCGAACGAGCCGGTAAGCGCAACGGTGAACCGTGTATCGAAGGGGGTGACATGTTCGGTCTGATGGTTAGGCGAAGCCGAAACGTGTGCGCTCATTGCCGACATCGGATAAACAAGGCTTGTGCCGTACTGAATACGCAAGCGTTCGATAGCGTCGGAATTGTCGCTCGTCCAAACCTGCGGCATATAATAAAGCATACCCGCATCAAATCGTCCGCCGCCGCCCGAGCAGGATTCGAACAGAACGTCGGGGAATTCGGCATTCAGGCGTTCAAGCACCGAGTAAAGACCCAAATAGTAACGGAAATCGATCTCGCGCTGACGGTCTGCGCCCAAAGAGGGGCTTCCCGCTTCGCTCATATTGCGGTTGAAGTCCCACTTAACGTAGGAAATACCGCCCTCGCGCAATACCTTCGCAACCGATTCGTAAATATAGTCGCAAACGTCCTTGCGGGTAAGGTCGAGAATAAGCTGATATCTGCCCTCGGAGCGCGGACGGTTATTGTAATGCAAGCACCAATCGGGATGAGCGCGGTAAAGGTCGCTGTCGGGGGATATCATTTCGGGCTCAAACCAAATACCAAGCTGAACGCCCTTTGCGTTCAAATGGTCGGAAATGCGCTTAATGCCGCCGGGCATCTTCTTTTCGTTAACGTACCAGTCGCCGAGCGAGCAGTTATCGCTGTCGCGCTTGCCGAACCAGCCGTCGTCGATTACCATTAATTCAATACCGAGCTCTGCGCAGGAATCGCCGATTTTAATTAATCTTTCGGAATCAAATCCGAAATAGCACGCTTCCCAGCTGTTAAGGAGCACGGGACGTCTTACGTCGCGGAATTTACCGCGTGCAAGTCTTTCGCGGAATATATTCGAAAAATTATAAGAAAGCGTGTCAAGTCCCTCTGCCGAATAGCTCATTACGCATTCGGGGGTAGTAAATTCCTCACCCGCGCCAAGCTTCCAAGAAAAGCTTTCGGGATTCAACCCGATAACCGCACGCGCCGAATCGAACTGATTTGCCGCAATTTCTGCGGTAAAGCTGCCCGAATATACAAGCACAAAGCCGTAAGCATCGCCCGAAACCTCATCGGCCTTCGGCGAGGTAAGAATAAGGAACGGGTTGTGAACGTGCGACGAAGCGCCGCGGCGGGAGGACATAATATATCTGCCGTGCTTCAGAGGAGCGCGTTCGATATTTCTTTCGCGGCAGTGGGTACCGAAGTTTGAAATAACGTCGTAATTGATATGGTCGAAATCGACAGCCGCCGAAGCCGCCGCATCGATAGTAACCGCTTCCGCACCCTTGTTTATTATCTTTGTGTAGCGAGTGATAATATCGTAATTTTCAAGCACACAGTAATAAAGCTCAACCGCTACGTTGCTCACGCTGTCGAGCATTTCGATAACAAGCGTTTCGCATTCGCTTTCGTTTTCAACGTAAACCGCAGGAAGCCCCTTAATGCCGGCCTTGCCCTGCTCGATTCTTCTGCCGACAACGCGAAGGTCGACTATCACCGAGCCGTCGGGGTTGGTAATTTCAAGCGCGGGAGTACGCATATCCGCTCTGCCCCAGCAGGGATATTCCAAAGGAACATCATCGAGAATAAAGCCGTCGCAGTTTTCCATACGGGGAGAGAACGCCGCTCTGCCCTGCTCGCGGAACATATAGCTGCAATCGCCAAGCGTCTTTTTGCCCCAATAAAGATGCAAAAGGAAGCCTTCCTTTTCCTGCATAATATAGCTGTAGCTTTTTGTGTGGAGCGAATATTGCCCTGTTGCGGAATTATAGATTACCGACATATTTTCCTCCGGTTACTGATTTTTAAAGTGTGGGTATAACAGCCGTGGCAACGGCAAAATAAACGACAAGCGCAAGCGCATCGATAACGGTGGTGATAAACGGGCTTGCAACCACCGCGGGATCAAACCCAAGCTTTTTTATGAGCACGGGGAATCCACACCCGACAACCTTTGCCGCAATCACCGTTGCAAGCAGGGTTATGCATACCACGAGCGCAACAAGCGAATCGGCACCGTCGATAAGTATTGCCTTAACGTAGCCGACAGCGGCAAGCGAAACGCCGCACAGGAACGAAACGCGAAGCTCCTTCCAAAGAATTCGCAAAATATCCTTCGGCTCAACATCGCCCAAGGAAAGCGCGCGGATTATCGTTACCGAGCTTTGACCGCCCGCGTTACCCGCGGTACCCATAAGCATAGGAATAAACGAGGTGAGTATAACAAGGTGGCTCAAGGCCTCCTCATAGCTCGAAATTATCGCACCCGTAAAGGTGGCGGAAAGCATTAACAGCATAAGCCACGGCACGCGTGAAAGCCAAGTGGCAATAACGCCGATCTTTAAATAAGGCTTGTTTTCGGTCGGGGTAATACCCGCCATAATTTCCAAGTCCTCGGTCGCCTCCTCGAGCGCGACATCGAATGCGTCGTCGACCGTGACTATGCCGACCAAGCGGTTGCTTCCGTCGACAACGGGAAGGGCAAGAAAATTATAGTCCGAAAACTTTTTAACAACCGATTCTCTATCGTCATCGGTCTTTGCCGAGATAACGTTCGTTTCCATAAGGTCGGAAATAAGCGTATCGGTTTCGGCAAGCATTAAATCCATCGCTGTCACCACGCCGACAAGCGTTCTGTCGGATTCGGTAACATAGCAGGTATAAATCGTTTCCTTTTCATAACCCACGCGGCGAATACGGGCAAAGGCGTCGGCAACCGACATATTCTTGTTAAGCCGCACGTATTCGGTGGTCAAAATACTGCCCGCGCTGTCTTTCGGGTAGTTAAGTATGCGGTTTATCTGCTCGCGGGTTTCGGGGTCGGAGTTGGCAAGCAATCTTGCCGCGACGTTCGCGGGCATTTCCTCGATAATATCAACAGTATCGTCGACAAACATTTCATCGAGCATCGCCTTAAGCTCTGCATCCGACATACGCTTTATCAAAAGCTCCTGCAAATCCGAGCTCATATTGGCAAAGCATTCCGCGGCGGTATCCTTCGGAAGTATGCGAAACACTATCGGAAGATGCGATTCGTTAAGCTGTTCGCATATTTCGGCAAGGTCAAAGGGCTCAAGCTCGGTTAAAATAAGCCGAAGCTTCGCATAGTCGCCCCCCACAAGCAGAGTGGCGACGGCTTCAAAAAGTTCTTCTTTTTCCATTTTTCCGTTTTCCTTTCTTTAAGTATTGGTTAAAAAGGAAGCACGGTAAAAACCCTTATTTGCGCGGGAACGAAAATAAAGAATGAGATATCTCAACCATTCCCGCGCACGTACTTTTGGGTTTTATGCCGCTACTTCGCGGTGAATCCATTAAGATCTCACTCCTTTAAAAAAAGTATATTCAATTTATAATAACTTGAATTTTACAATTTGTCAATCAAAATTTATTGATTTAATCGGCTTTTATGATATAATGCGTACAAGAGGTGAAAATATGTTTGAATTCGGCAATTCTTGGGACGCTTTAATGTCGCCCGAGGCAGAAAAGGCTTACTACCGCGAGCTTCGCTCGTTTTTGAAAAAAGAATACCTTCATTCGGGCTTTCCCATTTACCCCGAGATGAACGACATCTTCAACGCATTTAAATATACCGATTACAATTCGGTGCGTGCCGTGATTATCGGGCAGGACCCTTATCACGGTGCAGGTCAGGCGCACGGGCTTTGCTTTTCGGTAAAAAAGGGTGTACAAATGCCGCCCTCGCTTATTAATATTTTCAAAGAGCTTCAAAGCGACCTCGGCATTACTCCGCCCAACCACGGCGAGCTTACACAATGGGCAAAGCAGGGGGTTATGCTTTTAAACAGCGTGCTCACCGTGCGCGACGGCTGTGCGGGCAGTCACAGAGGCAAGGGCTGGGAAACCTTTACCGACCGCGCCATTTCCCTGCTTAACGAGCGCGAAGAGCCGATAGTTTTTATTCTTTGGGGCGGCTACGCAAGGGCGAAAAAGGCACTTATCACCAACAACCGCCACCTTATTTTAGAATGCGCACACCCAAGCCCGCTTTCGGCATATAACGGCTTTTTTGGGTGCAGGCATTTTTCGAAATGCAACGAATTTCTTCGCTCACACGGAAAAGAGGAAATTAATTGGAAAATAGATTAATCTTAATGCTGCTCGCCTGCATTTTGCTTTGCTCCTGCGGGTATGACAAAAAAGAGGCTTCAACGGTGGAAAACGAAAGCAACAACCTTTCGGAATGCGTTTCGAGCGTGCCCGACGCAGAATCGAGCACGGACGTATCGGAAAAAATATCGGAAGAAAGCGTTTACGTTCCCGAAGATGATGAGCTTGTGCTCATAAAAAACCATATTCCGAATATTGCGCTGGATATCCGCTATGCAACCGAAAACAATTTTACAAAGCAGGTAATTTACACATCAAGCGATGCCTACCTTCGCTACGGTACGGTAAAAAAGCTTGCCGCGGTGCAAAACGAGCTTAATTCGCTCGGCTATTCCCTGCTTATATGGGACGCCTACCGCCCGACCGAGGCACAATGGAAGCTATGGGAGGTTTGTCCCGACCCGAGTTACGTTTCCGACCCGAGCAAGGGCTATTCGGGACACAGCCGCGGCGATACTATCGACGTTACGCTTATATCGCTCGACGGCGAAGAAATAGAAATGCCAAGCGGATTCGACGAATTCGGCAATGCCGCCGACAGAGATTACAGCGACGTAAGCACAACCGCCGCCGAAAATGCAAAGCTGTTAGAGCGCGTTATGGAAAAGCACGGCTTTAACGGCTACCGCAAGGAATGGTGGCATTTCAGCGATACGGTTAGATACGAGATACTTGAACAATAACAAAATCAAAGGAGAAGCTTTTTCCGCTTCTCCTTTTTATTTTAATTTTCACTCTAAATATTATTGTGAAACCAATACAGAACGTTGCTTTGAATATCGTAAAAGTAAAGATTACCGCTGCTGACGTTTTCTATATCTCCGTCGATATAAAAATAATCCAAGGCATCGATACAATCTCTATTAAAATCATAGCTTTTTACAAGCTCGGATTCAAAATCGTGAATATCTATCCATTTTTGATAATATTCAAGAAAACCGATAATTTCGCTTTTATGTCCCTCTACCTTTACAAAATATTTGTTATTCTCGAGCCTTGGCTCTTCAAAGCTGTATTTTGCGTATATCGTAACGTCCTGCCAACCGCCGCCGTAATATTCATAATCGATATAACGCCCGAGAGAGCCTATTACCCCGTTTACCTCGTGAGCACAGCCGGCAAGAAAAACAAAGGCAAAAATCAACACAATTATCCTTTTCATCAAGCCGTCTCGTCTTCGTTAATTATTTCAACTTTTCGACCTGCGTTCACAGCAAGGTAAATTAAACGGTATATAGGCAAAATACATACCCAGACCAAGCCGAACACCAAGGGAAGTTCGAATTGTCCGACAAAGAACAAAGGCACCGAAAGCAAGGCAACAAGCGAGAAAACAAGCGAAATTGCGTTCATAACCCTTTTTCTTTTGTTTTTCTTTTGCGATGTAAGAAAATACATCAAGCAGGCATAGATATCGATAATCGAAACGGTAAGCGTTATAAGCATTATAATAAGCATTGAGCTTGCAAGCGCAACGCCCAGATAATCAACGCCCGAGCTGCCCGGCTGTGCCGCAATCTGCTCGGATTCGCGCCGAAGGTCCGAATAAGCCCACACCGCGAAAACGGTTATAACCAAAAGCGCAACGGCAAGCAGGACCGAAAGAAATATTCTTGTTTTTTTAATCTTCTCCATAATAATCCCGTATTGCCCTTTCGGCGCGGTATTGCGGAACAGAAAACTCAAAAGCGCCCTTATCCTCAAGCGCCTTTTTTCGCGCTCTCAGCTCGCTTTCGAGCCGCACGTAATTGTTTGTGTCGGTCATTTCGTTTTGCTCGTAAAATTCGGCAAGCCTTGCGATTGCGGGCACAGAGGGCTCGCCCATATAGCAAAGCACAATCACGTCTATCCTTTCGGTTCTGCCCGAAATATACATATCAACGTTATAATCGGCAATAACGCCCTTGTAGTTGGAAACCGAAAGCAAAAGCACCATACACAGCAAAACACAGCCCGATGCGGTAAACAGCTTGAATTTAGGCGCAAGCTGACGGATTATAACAAACACGAAAAGTATAAAAAGCAATACCATAAACCACGAAGAAAGCACGCGCTTGATGGTTAGCCCGTAACGGTCGATATAAAGCATCATCTTCGCCATCGCCGTGCCGATAAGCACAAGCGTCATAAGCGAAATTACTATCGATATTACGCGAAGAATCCACTTTTCCAAAGCCTTTTCGCGCTTTAGCAAAAGCGCCGCGAGCGAGATAAGCGCGAAATTTATGCCCGAAACCGTGCAAAGCTCGAAAAATCCGCTCCGCGCGTATTCGGCGTAGTTAATCACCCCTTCGGGCAACACGCCCGAAAACGCCGAAAGGTAATACTGCCATTGAGAAATAAAGAAGAAAACGTACACGGTAATAAGCGGAACAAACGCCGCCGCAACCGCAGCTGCGGGTACAACGCGAAGTCTTTCTATTCTGCCCGTATGCTTTTCGATATCCGCTTCGGGATATTTTCCGCTACCCGCACTATACAGCCCGAAAATATACATTGCAATAACCAAGCCGAAAAGCAAAGAGCCGATATGCGACTGCAGACTGAAATCCTTCAAAAACGCAAAGCTGTCGTTCAAAAGCTTTGTAAATCCGCCGTCATAGGAAAGCAGAGAAACAACGATCATTGTCGGTATAACCGCGGCGCAGAGCCCCAGCGCGATATAAATTACAGATTTAAAACTTTTGTTCTTACGCGAAAGCAATGCACGGAAATACTCCGCGAGCTCAGAAAGACCTGCGCCCTTCAATGCGCGAAGCAGATTCAGCGGCAAAAGGTCGCGCCCGACCGAGCGCAAGCCGTTGCCCGATGCGGTGTAAATAAACAGCGTATAGAGCGCAAGCGCGCAGACGAGCGAAAACGCCGCGGTAAGCTCGGGAGTGATAACCACCGAAAACGAAAAAACAAGCGAAAGCAGGCAGAGCAGGATCGGCTTCAAGCCAAGCCTTACCCCTTTTTTTAAAAGCACAAATACCGTTAAAGCATTTACGCAAAGAGAAACGGCGGCAATATGCACGGGGCTTGCCGAACGGCAGAAAAGATAACCGAGTAAAAGGCACAGCCAGGCAAAAAGCGTTTCAAGCCCGCTGTATTCGCGCTGTTTTTCGCAGTTTTGCAGGTCGTTCGCGTTTATATTTGCGTTCATACGTCCTCCCTGAATTCAATAATATCCTCTACCCTGCATTCGAGCGCCTTACAAAGCGCCTCGAGCGTAGAAAAGCGTATCGCCTTCGCTTTGTTGTTTTTCAGTATAGAAAGGTTGGCAAGCGTTATCCCCACGGCTTCCGAAAGCTCGTTTAAAGACATTTTGCGCTTTGCCATCATTACATCAAGATTAATAACTATCATTACGCCGCCCCCTTATACAGTAAGGTCGTTTTCGTTTTTAATTGCGGTCGCTTCCTCGATAACGTTCTTCACCACCCGCACGCATACGCCCAAAAAGCCTGCTGCAAGCGCGAGCATATACGACATGTGAAAATGGTAAACGACAAGCAGGCAAAGCAACGCGATAAGCAGACAGCCCCAAGAAACAAAGCGTATTAGCGAAACGGTTATCGGCGTAAAAACAAGCGAACGCCTTACGCGGAACAGCAAAAGCACCATCGCAACACAGCAGGTTTCGGCAACCGCCATTACCGCATAAGCCCATAGCCAGAACACCGCCGCGCCCGAAAGCCCCAAAACCGCATCCTTTTCGGCAAACCAGCCGTATATATGCAAAAGCAGAGGCGCCTTTTCGAGAAATATCGGCATAACCACCATCATACCCAGCAAAAATACAACAAGCGTTACGGCAAGAATAAGCGAAATAAGCGTTGAAGCACGCGAAGAAATTTTAGGCATAACCTACCTCCGAACAATCATTTGTTGTTTTTACAATAACACATCAAATTCCGATTGTCAATATATTTTTATCGTTTTTCGATAAATTATTTTTGTTTCACGATAATACAACAAAAGAGAGGGATTTTTACAAAAAGCCCTCTCTCGTTAAAAAATCTTAAACATTAAAAATATTCAAATCCAACCCTATTTAAAATAACGCTCGCCCGAATGCTTTAGCTTTCCTTCGCGGTTGCGCAGGGCGGTTATAAGCTCCTCGCTCGTTCTTATGCGGCGGTCGAAAACAAGCCCCGCGTTGGGAAATGTCGCAAGGTGGGGTGCGTAATGCAGGTCGTTGCCCGCGGTGTAGGCAAGCCCGAGCTTTTCGCAAAGCGAACGTGCGCGAACGTCCTCTTCCTCGCGGTTTGCGCTGTTGTAAATTTCAATCGCATCGAGGCGGGAATAATCCAAATGATAATCGCCCTTGGGGATATATCCCCTCTCGCGGAAAGGATGCGCGTGCGAAACAAAACCGCCGTAGGCGTGAACGCGTTCGCAAATCTCCTCGCCCGAAAGCGAACAGAAATCGGGGTTTGCAAGAAGAAAATCAAGGTCGATGCCGTAAATAAGTATCTCCTGCGCGTTGCCGTAATTGTGCTCGATGCCGAAAAGCACGTCGAAATCCAGCTTTTCGCCAACCTCTTTGCCGAGCAGATAGGCGTCCCAATACCGCTTCACCTTTTCTTCCCAAGAAAGCTCCTTCGGAACACAGTTATTACCGGTTAAAAAATGGTTTGTAAGCACAAAGCCCGAATATCCAGCCGCCTGGCAGACGGGTATCATATCGGCAACCCCCGTCGCCGCACAACCGCTGCATTCCTTTGAATGCACGTGAAGATCGTAAAAATAACCCATAATGCTTCTCCGTTTGTATGCTGATATTATTATACCACATTTTTCGCGTTTGGGCAAGTGGTTTTCGCACTTGGCGCAACAACATATTCGCCTAAAAAAGCAAAGCCTGCCGTTTGGCAGGCTTTTTTTGATTGAATTTCTATACCTCGGCGAATTTCGTCCAAAATGCTTGTGTCGAATTAATTGTATTCAACCAATTCAACGGTATAGCCCGCTTCGTCCAAAGTCTTTATCAAACCCGTATCCTCATCGAGCAGATGTGCAAGACCGACCGCAAAGAACACGGTTTCGCCGCTTGCTATATATTCCTCTGCCTTTGTGAGCATAAGGGCATCGCGGTCATCCTGAAGTGCCTTTGTGTATTCCTCGTATGCGGCAATTTGATCATCGGACATACCCGTAAAATCGGCAGGCTCGTTAATAAGCTCGGAAAGCTCCTTGAATTCACCCCTGCACCAAGCGTTGAAGAGTTCGATATTATCCGCGCGGTAATACGAACGGGGGTAATATACCGAATTATAAAGATTGAGCTCGAGAACGTCGTTCGAAAAATCGATATCCATTTGGAACTGACGGTAGCTGTCCTCTACCTCGTAAACCTTCTTTTCGGTATCCTTTGCGCGGGTAAGAAGACGCATATCCACGCCCTTGTTGTAATAAACGCCAAGCGAATGGTTCGAATATGTATCTGCAATCATATTCGCCCACATATTCGGCTTTGCGTATTCGAGAGTGCCGATATAATCGCCGTAATTGCCCAACCCGAGCGTAAGTGCAAGCTTTGACGCATCGCGGTAAAGCGTTTCGTCGATATTATCGTCGATAGTATCGTCGTCTTCGTAATAATACGCCTCGTAATAAAGGTCCAAAAGATCGTCATCGGGATCTTCAAATTCCTCGTTAAGCGCAATTACATCTATTTCGAACGCGGCGGCATCGGAAGCATCGAATGCATCGTATATCTCCTGCGGGAGATAAGCCGTGCGGTTATCGCCGATATGAATAGTGCCCAAAAGCCACATAACGTTTCCGTTCGCATCGGTTACCTTATAGAACAACGGTGTAGCCTTTTCCTCTTGCTCGGGCTCTTTATCGAATGCGGGGTGATGCTTTTCGGTTATATCGAAATAGCTGTCGGGATTTGCGGGCGAAATCGACATATTGCGTTCGAGTCCCATTTCGTACTCATAGCCTTCTAAATCGAATATTCCCTCGTAATCAACGTTTATGGCAACGGGGTAATTGGTATCTATATCGACGGTTATAACGAACTCGATCTTTTCGGTATCGAAATCGCTTGAAGCCTCTTCCACGTAGTCAAACTCGTTCAGAAGCTCGCTCATACTTTCGTATATTTCCTCGCCGTGAGCATTTTTGCATTGAACGGTTATGGTGATATAGCCGTCGACCGCAGAAAGCTCTACTTCCTTTATATCGGAAATATCGGGCACACAGAACATAACGGTATCGAGATGACCCTGACGGAATTTTTCGATATCCTCTTCGGTGAGCTCGCGTTCGTTTTCGAGCCCGTTTATTTCCGCCTTTTCAACACCGTCGATAACGGTGGTTTTGTTTTCAACACTTTCATCACGCGCTTTTTGGCGGTCGAAATCGTACCACACGCTCTGCTTGCTCATATTGAAGCTCGCGGCAAAATCATCGCCGTATTTAAACGAATTGTAATTCGAGCTCGAGCTCTGTATCGTAACACCTGCGGCTTGCATATACGCTGTGCCGTTATAGCTGTACGTACCGATATTCTTCATATACATAAGCGCTTCGTCCATAAGAACAACTGCGAGCACGGAATCGACCTCGAGATAGTCCTTAACGTTTTCGGGAGCATCTATTTCGGGCAGTTCCGATTTAATGGGCGTAACGGTATAAGAATAGGTCATTTCGTTATACGCTGCGCCCTGCTCGTATTTTGCATTATAGGTAAGCGAAACGATGTTGCCCTCCTCGTCGATAAGCACCTCTGCGCTTGCCTCTTCAAGAACGGCATATTCATAAGCAAACCATTCCTCAACCTTTTCCGGCAACGTAAGAGTAATAACAGTATTGCCGTCCTTGTCCTTTTCGGGAAGCTCGGTTATTTCGCCGTAAAGCTCGGAATTGGGCAGGAATACCGAATAATCGTTTTCGGCAGGACCGTAAAAGCCGTTGCCGTCATAAAGCAGGAAGGTTGTTCCGCTTATTACGGTTTCCTCGGTCTTAACGGTGCGTTCTCCGTCATAAACCGTTTCGCCCTCGGAGCGGCACTTCATATCCCTTTCGCCGTAGGAAAGGTAGGTTTCCTTGCTCTTGCCGCTTTCGGTACGGGTTTCTGTGCCCACCGTTACCTTAAGCTCGTATTCGGCATTAAGCGTGAAGTTTTTCAATTCATCAAAGATATCCAAAGCCGTTTCGTAGCGTTCCGTACCGTCAATGCGCTCGGGCTCCTTGGATTCCTCGGAAGCCTCGCTGCTTTCGGCGGCGGAGGGCACCGAACTGCTTTCGTTGTTGGAAACGTTCGTTCCGCAAGCGCTAAACGCCGCAACAATCATACACAGTACGAGCAAAAATGCAATAAAATGTGAGTTTTTCATAACAATTCCCCTTTCCGTTGGCATTTTATTGTGCTTTTCGTGAACATTCTACCAGATTAGGATACGTTTGTCAATAGCAATATTAACAGAATAACGCATCGACGTGTGTCATTCGGTTTTTATTCACATATTCACAATAATGTATTCGAAAAAGAGTGCGAGAGAGAGATTTTTCGAAAATCCCTCTCTCGCATACCTTGATATATTTATCTTTAAATTAAATTATGCGTTTGTAAGAAGATACTTATAATCGAACTTCTTGCCGCGGATAACAGCGATAACGGCATCGAGCTCGCCGTATTTATCATCGCGGAGCCAAGATTCGGTATAACGCTCAATCCACGCTTCAACCTTTGCTTCGTCGATTTCGGTCACGCCGTCGATAATTCTTGCCATACGGAGATTGATAATAGCCTCGCCCTCTGCCATAATGCGCAGATCAACGGTAAGCTCGCTCTGTACGGGAAGTCTGCGGAAGGATTCCGCAAGTGCAAAGCAATTCTTTGCGTTTTCGATAAAGGGTGCGGAATCGGTAGGCATAGCGGTATCGCCCCAAGTAGCGAAGCGGTTATCGAACACCGCGTTCACATACTGTCCCCAGCAGAGAAGGCGTTCATAAGAATCGAGCTTGCGGATAAGCTTAACGGTTTCGCCCGTAGCATCGCCGTAAACGAGCTCCGAAACGGCATTATCGAACTTTTCGCACATAACCTTGGTTTTTCTGTTCCAAGCAAGCGCGCCGCCGAGCACTATACCGTAAAGCGTGCAGGACATCGGGCAGACCGCGCCGTAATCGCCCCACGAGGTATTGAGCATGCCCATAACCTTGCATTCGCCGCCCTTTTGAACCATTTTGCTGATATTCTGCTCTGCATAGCCGACGCATTCGCAGAACTGGTTCCAGCAGCTTGTGCCGGGGCAAACTATCTGACCGAACTTCTGCTCTGCAAACTTTTCGACGTTTTCGAGAATCGGGTTGCAGTCGTAGCACCAGTTAAGCATTATCATATCGTCGGGGAAGCGTTCCATCGTTTCGGGGTGGTTAAGAACAACGTCGCCCCACATCATAACGGTCTTGCCGAGCGATTTGAGGTGGTCGATTATCTTAAGAGTGAAATCGAGGTAAAGCGCGCCCTTATCCTTGCCTGCGTTCTTGCCGTTGCAGATGTCAAAGGTTTCGTCACAGCAGATATTGAAATATTTACTGCGGAAGAGAGGCACGTACTGATCGATAAGCGAAGCGACAAGCTCGAAGCTTCTTTCGTCGCTTGCGTTTATGGTGTGGTGAAGCATAAAGTTGTGCCAAGGATTCTTGGTTGCTTCAAATCCGTCGAGCTCGCAAAGGTGCTTATACTTGTTGCTTTCGAGCAAACGGAAGAGGTGACCGAACGACGAGAGCGAGGGAACGAAATCGATAAAGTTTTCGTAGCAGTAGTCGTCTATCTGCATTATTTCCTCGGCAGTCATATAACCGAATGCCTTGTAAATGCCCTTGTATTCATCGAACGCAAAGGTGTGCTCGATATAAAGCTGATAAGAATTGTGCTTATAATAAGCAAGGAAATCGATCATCTTGAACACGCCGTCGAGATTGGGAACTCTGCCGCGCGAAGCGTCGTGGTAAAATCCGCGATAGGACATATCGGGCTTGTCCTCAATTTCGCAGCATTCGATATCCTCGCCGCAGGTTTCGAACATCTGGCGAAGGGTCTGAATACCGTAAAAGCAGCCCGCAAGGGTGTCGCCGGTAATAAGTATGCCGTTTTCACGCGCGGAAAGCTTGTAAGCCTCGCCGCTCTTTTTGCCCAAGCAGTCGATAACGATGTTGCCCTCGACAGCGGGAGTACCCAGCACCTTAGTAATAACGGGATCGATACCCGTTTCTTCATAAATATCGTTGGCAAGCTTTTGCGCCGCCTTGAAAATACGGCTGTCGCACTTCATTGTAAGGACGATGTTAAGTCCTGCGGTAGCAACAACGCCGCCGGTTTTCTTTAATTTTTTGGGTTGAGGAAGTATTGTCATATCCGTCTCCTTGAATAAAACATTTTGTATTCCTTTATTTTTTACCACACACTTCCAAAAAAGTCAATCGATAATATATTTTTTGGCGGTTTTTATAAAAACGTCGCGCGGCACCTTCTAAAAAAGTCTTTGTTTAACTTCGCACAAAAACAAAGCTTTAAAATCGCTTTGTTTGGGCAAGCACACAAAAAAGAAATTTTTGTAAATTCTTGCTTGACAGTGTTGAATCTTATTAATATAATATGTAGCGTGCGAAGTGTGGGCATTTCGTTTACACAGCGCATTCATAATCAAAAACACGGCATTAAGCCGAAGATTTTAAGAAAGGGACAAGATTATGGACATTTCTCTCGTCCTTGGCCTTGTAATCGTTGCGGCGCTCGGCGGTCTCGCATACGCTGCGTTCAACTTTTTCTCGGTCAAGAAACTCGAAGAAGGTACCGAAAGAATGCAGGAAATCGCTTCTGCAATCCGTGTCGGTGCTAACGCATTTATCACCTATGAGTACAAAATTATAGCTATTGTTGCAGCAGTAGTTGCAGTTGTACTCGCACTCATCATCTCGTGGTCTGCGGCTCTCGCATTCATCATCGGTGCTGTTATGAGTGCTTCCGCAGGTTGGGTCGGCATGAAGATCGCAACCTACGCAAACGTTCGCGTTACCAACACCGCGCGCACCACCAAATCGCTCTCCAGCACCCTTAAGGTTGCATTCAAGGGCGGCTCGGTTATGGGTCTTTGCGTATCCGGCTGTGCGTTGCTCGGTATTTTCCTCGTATTCATCGTATTCGGCGTTGCTCTCGGTCAGATCGATGCTATCGTGAACGGTACCGAAGCGGCTTCCTGCAAGAGCATTCTCGCTCTTCTCGGCGTAGGCGGCTTCCACTCCAGCTTCACTATGACTCTTTCGGGCTATGCTCTCGGCTGCTCTATCATCGCAATGTTCGCTCGTATCGGCGGCGGTATCTATACCAAGGCTGCAGATATGGGTGCTGACCTTGTTGGTAAGACCGAAGCTCACATTCCCGAAGACGACCCCAGAAACCCCGCTACCATCGCAGACAACGTTGGTGACAACGTCGGCGACGTTGCAGGTCTTGGCTCCGACCTTCTCGAAAGCTACGTAGGCGCACTTCTTTCGGGTGCTATCCTCGCAGTTGAGCTTTTCGTTCAGGGCGTTTACGCAAACACCGAAATCCTTAAGTCTATGATTATGTTCCCGCTTGCATTCGCTGCAGCTGGTCTTATCTCCTGTATGATCGGTATCGCTTCCCTCTTCATCCGCAAGAAGCTTTCCGATAACCCCCACAAAGAGCTTAACGGCGCTACCTACATTTCGGCAGTTCTTACTATCGTACTCGGCGCTATTATCGCATACTTCTCCTTCGGCGGCGCAAGCTTCAAGGAAGTAATCCCCGGCTCCGGCGACGTTACTATCCTCGACTCCGTTGAATTCCACATCGGCTGGCTTTCTCCCTGGATCTCTGCTGTTATCGGCGTTATCGCAGGTATCGTAATCGGTAAGCTTGCTGAATACTACACCAGCTACGATTACAACCCCACCAAGGTTCTTGCACACGCATCTATCGACGGCTCTGCTCTCACCATTACTCAGGGTCTTTCGCTCGGTATGATCTCCTGTATGCTTCCTTGCGTAGTTCTCGGTATTTCCATTTTTGCTTCCTACGAAATTTCCGGTATGTACGGCGTTGCTGCTGCTGCAATCGGTATGCTTTCCTTCGTTGCAGCTACCGTTTCGGTTGATACCTACGGTCCTATCTCTGACAACGCAGGCGGTATCGCAGAAATGTCCTACCTCGAACCCGAACTACGCGAAATCACCGACGAGCTCGACGCAGTTGGTAACACCACCGCTGCTATCGGTAAGGGCTTTGCAATCGGCTCTGCTGCACTTGCAACCCTTTCGATGATGACCTCTTACATCTTCGCTCACACTCCCCCCGTTGAAATCACCAACGCGGCTGATTACGCTAAGGGCGCTCTCGACTACATCGCTCTTAACATCATCGAGCCCAAGGTTCTCGTTGGCGCTATCGTCGGCGCAGCTCTTCCCTTCATGTTCTCCGGTATGCTTATCAACGCGGTTGCTAAGGCTGCTCAGAAGATGGTTGAAGAAGTTCGCCGTCAGTTCAAGGAAATCAAGGGTCTTCTCGAAGGCGAAGTTCTTCCCGACTACAAGACCTGTATCGAAATTTCCTCTCAGGGCGCTCTTAAGGAAATGCGCGTTCCCGCTATCTTCTGTATCGCATTCCCCGTTGTTTGCGGCTTCGTATTCGGTGCTGAATTCGTTGGCGGCGTGCTCGTAGGCGCAACCATTTCCGCTATCATGCTCGCTCTCTTCTGCGGTAACGCAGGCGGCGCTTGGGACAACGGTAAGAAGTATATCGAAGTTACCGGCGTTGAAGGCAACAAGAAGGGTTCTCCCGCTCACGATGCAGCTGTTGTCGGCGACACCGTAGGCGACCCCTTGAAGGATACCGTTGGTCCTTCGCTCGATATTCTTATCAAGATTATGAGCACCATTTCGCTTGTTACCGTTTCGGTATTCAACGAATACAACCTTCTCAACTGGATCGAAGGTCTTCTTAAATAATCGAAGCTAATCGATTTTAACACACGTTTTAAAGACGCGTCTGCAAAAATGCCGACGCGTCTTTTTCCTTTACTGCCCATACTCCCGCCACCCGCAAAAACCGCAAAAACGCCTGTTTTATAATATAAATATTATAATTGTAGGAACAAAACTCCCAAAAACCGCCTTTTCAAGAGGTCGTTTTTATTATTTGCACAATTAATAATGGCGAAATTTGTGACTTCTCACAAATAGATAAATGACACTTGATTATTTGAAGAAAGAGTGTTATAATCATTGATAACTAATGCTGGAATTTTATGTCCGGAGGTCACTATGAAAAAAATACTTTCTCTCACGCTCTGTCTCATCTTCTGTCTCAGCGCGCTTGTCGGCTGCGGCGGTCTCGGTGACGACGAAAAAGGTGCGAACGTTCGTATGTTCCTCACCGATTATCCCTACACGCTCGACCCCGCTGTCGTTCAGCTCAACAGTGATGTCGAACAGATCCTTTCGCTCATTTTCGAACCGCTCGTTACCATCGATGAGGACGGCGAGGTTCAGCCCGCTCTCGCAACCGAATGGTACTACAAATACGACGAAATATATCAGCTTCACAAGATGTATTTCGAGCTTAAAGAAACTAAGTGGAGCGACAACCGTGCAGTAAGCGCGGACGACGTTATCTACGCGTGGAGAAGAATTCTTTCTCCCGAAACCGACAGCCCCTACGCTTCTCTTCTTTACGCTATCAAGGGCGCAAGAGACGTTAAATCCGGCGTCGGCACCATCGACGACCTTGGACTTGCAGCGGTTGACGATACCCTGCTCGAGGTTACCTTTGAGCACGAATACAACGTTGACCTCTTCGTTGAACAGGTCGCTAACATTCACCTTGCTCCCCAGCGCGAAGACATCGTAACCCGTTACGAAAAGTCGGGCGAAGACTGGGCAGGCAGCGCGGCAAACATCGTTTGTAACGGTCCTTTCCGTATTCAGACCATGGATATGCCCCGTGAAAAGAGAGAAGGCGAAGAAGACTTCAGCGGTAAGTTTGCAAGCAAGCTCGTTCTCGAACGTAACGCATACTATATGCGCGACGCAGAAAAGGACGATCTCGACGAATACGTTCTCCCCTACCGTATAACCTGCTATTATATGGAAGGTCAGCTCGATTATTACGAAGATGCGGCTAACAAGACTCAGGAAACCTTCCAGGCAGACCGCTTCAACGCAGGCGAGCTCTATTTCCTCAGCTCCTTCGATGCACAGACCTACGAATACTACAAGAAGGATCTTGAAACTCAGCAGACCCTTAACGGCTATGCTTTCTACTTCAACACCGCAAACGAAATCCTTAAGGATGCAAACGTCCGCAAGGCACTTTCGCTCGCACTTGACAGAACCGCTATTACCACCAACGTAACCAAAACCGGCGAAGTTCCCGCGACCGGCTACGTTCCCCAAGGCGTATTCAACGTAGATCGCAAGTCCGATTTCCGTGAAGTCGGCGGCAACCTCTACAATACCTCTGCCGATGCAGATGGCGCAAAATCGCTCCTCGGCGGCAAGAAGGGCAAGCTCACCGTTACATACCTTATTCCTCAGAACGCATACACCGTAAAGACTTACGGCAGAAAGATCAACTACGCAAACGTTTATGAAGACGTTGCAAAGGCGGCAGGCGCATATTGGGAAGGTCTTGGCTTCTCGATCGAATACCGCGGTCTTAACCCCGAAGAATACAACACCGCACTTATTAACAGAGATTACGATATCATCGGTGTAAACGTTGTTAACGGCTCGGTAGACGCATTCAGCTACCTCGCTCCCTTCGCTAAGGAATACAGCGGTGCAGGCATCGTGATTGATAACGACACCACCTCTATCGAAGAAATCTTCAACACTCACTACACCAATATCGACAACGCGGATTACAGCAAGCTCATTACCGATGCACTTAACGCAACCACCCGCGAAGACCGTGCAAGCCTTCTCCACCAGGCAGAAGATAAGCTTGTTAACGAGCTCTGCCCCGCAACTATGGTATTCTGGTACTCCAGAAGCTTCGTTGCAAACGATAAGATGATCGGCGGCTACGAAACCGACAGCTGGTTCGGTTATATCAACTTCACCGACCTTAAGCTTGACGACTGGCGCGATGTTAACGCAAGCGAAGACGCGGTAAGCACCGCAAGAAACCCCGAATAAGCGCGTGACGCACTAAGCAGCTCCCGCGATTTGGTAATCGGATAGTTTATATCCTCTACCCGCGTGGGCGCAGGGTTAATTTAAACAAAGAATTTTAACAGAAGGAACCGTTAAAATGCGGTTCCTTTCTTTTTATTCAAAGTTGCATTAACAACGCCATTGCAAGCAACGCAACGCCGAAATTACATTCGGAAAACACAAAGCACAGGGCGGCAAAAAACACAAACACCGCCTTCGAAACAGCCGATGCGGCAAAGCATATTCGCTCTGCCCTTTTGTTTTTGTGTGCAAGCATACAGTAAAGCGCCTTTCCGCCGTCGAGCTTGCTTGCCGGAAGCAGATTAAAAATGCCGAGCAGCGCGTTTATCACCACACCGAAAAGTGTATATACGTCCTTCGTTAATAAAAAGAAGACTGCACAAACAAGCGAAAGAAAAAGCGAGGTAAGCGGCCCCGAAATTGCGATAATCGCCTCGTCGCGGTAGGATATCCCCTCGGGTACCTCGATAAGCGCGCCCATCGGCAAAATATCTATCCTGCGGAAACGGTATTTTAGCAGCTTCAGCGCGCAAAGATGCCCGAATTCGTGCAATAATGCCGACAAAAGCATTACTGTAAACGGCAAAGCCCCCTCGAGCCAAAGCATAAGAAAAAACGCAGGCAGAGCAAACAGCGATAATCGAAGTCTGATTTTCGGAAAAAGTATAAACATTATTCACAACCAACCGTTTATTATATTGAACAGCCCGCGAACGCCTTCGTTTTTTCCGTTTGCGAACACAGTCTCCGCATCACTCGGCAAAAGGAACAAAGCCGCAACGCCCACACAAAGCGCTATACACAACGCAAGCTTAAGCCTTTCTTTTGCGCTGTTGAGCGATATAAAAGGTTTTTTCAAAATTTATTCACCACCCGTTACGTTATGACAAAATACCCCACGCGCTTTTATTATAATTAAAGCAACGGGGTGTTTTTTATGTATGAAGAAAGCATTGTGATTTATTCCGATATACTCTTTCTTATAAACTTTTCGCTCGATTATTTATGCCTTTTTATCGCAGGACGTCTGCTCCACCGCGGGGGCAAAGCTTGGCGTTTGCTTTTAGGTGCGGCAGTCGGCGGGCTGTATTCCTTTATTCCCTATTTGTTCGAGCTTTCTGTTTATATATCACTCCCGCTCGACCTTTTTGCGGCGGCGCTTATATGCTTTATTGCTTTTGGGCTTCGCGGCGCAAAGAGCTTTGCCGTAACGACAGTAACATTTATCGTTTCCTCTGCGCTTTTGGGCGGAATGATAACCGCAATATACAGCCTTATCGGGGGATATTCGAACGGCGTTTATTCCGAGGTGAACGCGCTTTCGTTTTGTCTTATTTGTCTTGTTTCGGCACTTATCGCGCTTTCCTATGGGCTTATCTGCCGCAAGAAAATACATACACGTTCTGCCGAGGTGAAGATATGCCTCGACGGTTTTTCTGTTCGCGCGCGCCTGCTTTGTGACAGCGGAAATCTTGTTACCGAGCCCTTTTCGGCATTACCGGTAATCGTGCTTTCGTCGGTTTGCCTTGCCCCGCCCTACGACAACCCCGAAAGCGAGCTCTTTCCGTTAGCAATACGCGCCATACCGTTTTCTACAAGCAGCGGAAGGGGGTGCTTTCTCGGCTTCCGCCCCGAAAAGATTTATCTTTTGCACCCCACGCGCAAGCCAAAGCTTATAGAAGCATATATCGGCATAGACACCGAACGAAAAAGCTATTCGGGATACGACGGGCTGATACCTGCAAGCTTATTATAAAAAGGAGAGAAACTGTAATGACAGGCAAAGCAACGCTGGTAATACATTGGTTAAAAGAGGTTTTGGGTATCGGTGAGGAGCTGTTTTACGTAAACGGTCCGCAAACGCTGCCGCCCCCGCTTACGCACGAGGAGGAAGCCGAGCTTATCGCTCGGCTTGAGCATGACCCCGATGCAAAAAAGCTTCTTATCGAGCGGAATTTAAGGCTTGTGGTCTATATCGCGCGGAAATTCGAAAGCACGACGGTCGGTATCGAGGACCTTGTTTCGATAGGCACGATAGGTCTCATAAAGGCGATAAACACCTTTAGGTGCGACCGCCAGATAAAGCTCGCAACCTACGCATCGCGGTGTATAGAGAACGAGATACTTATGCATTTACGAAAAAATACCGGAACGAAAACCGAGCTTTCGCTCGACGAGCCGTTGAATATAGATTACGATGGCAACGAGCTTTTGCTTTCCGACGTGCTTGGCACCGAAAACGATTACGTTTACAAAAGCATCGAGGAAAGCGAGGACAAAAAAATGATACGCCGAGCGATAGCCGGATTAAACCCGCGCGACAGACGTATAATCGAGCTTCGCTACGGCATAAACCGCGGCGGCGACGAGCTTACGCAAAAGGAGGTTGCCGATATTTTGGGCATATCGCAAAGCTATATTTCGCGGCTTGAAAAAAAGATTATTATGCAGCTCAAGGAATTCCTTACAAGCCAAAACTATTGACATAAAATCGCAAAAAGTGTATAATGTGTTTAATATAAAGAAAGGAGGTTATTGTATTTTAGGGTTATTCAAAAGAGATAACGCGAAGGAAGTGAATATTCAGGCATCGCTGCCGAAGGCGGTTGCATTTGTCGATTACGAGCATTGGTACATATCGTTGAAAAACAATTACGGACTTGCCCCGAACATAAAGGGCTGGTTTGAGGATCTTAATTCCAAATTCAATCTCGTGGAAGTTAACTTCTTTGCGGATTTCTCGCACAAAAGTCTTGCAGACGAGATCGGGCGCATACGTCTTTTCTCGAACAAGATAATCGATACGCGCAGTCCGAACGGTGTTAAGAAGGATTTTACCGATTTTATAATTCTCGACAATATGTATCAAAAGGCACTTTCCTCGGACGATATCGATGTGTTTATCCTCTTCTCGGGCGACGGCCATTTCAGCTCGGTCACATCGTTTTTGAAGAATTTTTATCACAAGCAGGTAGTTATATACGGCGTAAACGGCTCTTTTTCAAAGCAACTGCGCGAAACTGCCAACAGCTTTTACATCTTACCCACCGAGCAGGATATAAACGAAAGCTATTACAGCACGATATTCGGTTATCTTAAAACAAGCCAACACCCCAAGCTCGACGAAGCGATAGAGCACGCGGCAAAGAAGCACCGCGGCGTCCCGAAGCAAAAAATAGCTGCTGCTATGAAAACGCTTATGCAAAATGACGTTATTTCGGAAAGGGCTATCGCCAATTCAAAGGGCAAAAAGCAAAAAATGCTGTTCGTAGATTGGGAAAAAGCCGAAAAATATATGAATTCGGCAAAGGAAATTTAAAAAAGCTATTGTAAATGCGTAATATTTGTGGTATAATACCACCATAAAGAACAGTAAGCTATCAAGAGAGGGTGCAAGCCCTCTCTTGAGTCTTGAATGGAGGATTTATGGCTGAAGTAAAGAAAAAGGGCGCGAAAGCCAACCCCAAAAACATCGCCGAAAAGGTACGCGCGGCGGTTGAAGAGGTTATCGTTAACGCGGGCTATTCGCTTTGGGACGTTTCTTATTACAAAGAAGGCCCCGAAATGATACTCGAAATATCCATTGATAAGCAGGGCGGTATTTCGATAAACGATTGCTCTGCCGTTACAAGACTTATCGAGCCGATAATCGACGAGCTCGACCCTATCGAGGAAAGCTACTGCCTTCAGGTTTCGTCTGCGGGCACGGTAAGACCGCTCGACAAGGACGAACACATTCGCTTCGCCTGCGATAACAAGCTCAACGCCGTTATCGGTCTTTACGTTGCGGTTGACGGAAGCAAGGAGTATTCGGGTATTATCGAAGAATACGACGGCGAAAAGCTTACGCTCGTAAACGGCGAAGAAAAGCACACCTTTGACAAAAAACAAATTTCAAAGATAAACGCCGAATTCGAAACAGAAATTGAAACGGCAGAAGAAAATGAGGAGAAGGAAGATGAATAAGGAACTGTTCGAAGCACTTGACGTGCTCGAAAAGGAAAAAGGTATTTCCAAGGATTATATGATCGAAAAGATCGAAGCCGCTTTGCTTTCGGCATTCCGCAAGGAAAACGCAGGCAACGAAAACGCACGCGTTAAGCTCGACCCCGTAAAGCAGGATGTTAAGCTTTACAAGCAGCTTACCGTTGTTGAAGAGGTTATCGACGAAGCTACCGAAATCTCGCTCGAGGATGCACACCGCAAGTCCAAGAGATATAAAATAGGCGATGTTTTCGAAATCGAGCTTAAAACAAAGAACTTCGGCAGAATCGCGGCTCAGGCGGCAAAGCAGGTTATTATTCAGGGTATCCGCGAAGCAGAACGCGGAAATATGATACGCGAATACGAAGAAAAGAAGGAAGAAATCGTTTCCGCAGTCGTTGTACGCGTTGACCCGACCACCGCAAACGCAACGCTCGAAATCGGCAAGAACGAAATGGTGCTCTTCCGCAACGAGCAGATACCCGGCGAAACGCTTCAGGTTGGCGACAGAATTAAGGTATTTATTACCGAAATCAAAAAGGAAACCCGCGGCCCGAGCATAATCCTTTCGCGCATACATCCCGGTCTTGTTACCCGTCTTTTCGAGCTTGAAGTTCCCGAAATTAAAGACGGTATTGTTGAAATCAAGCGTATCGCACGTGAAGCCGGCAGCCGTACCAAAATCGCTGTTGTTTCCAACGACGAACGCGTGGACGCTATCGGTGCCTGCATCGGCCCGAAGGGTGCAAGAAAGAACAACATCACCGCAGAGCTCTTTGGCGAAAAGCTCGACATTATTCCTTACAGCGAGGACACCGAAGCATTTATCAGCGCGGCGCTTGCTCCCGCAACCGTCGATTCGGTGGTTAAGCTTCCCGATTCCGATCGCTCCTACCGCGTAACCGTTGCCGAAGATCAGCTTTCGCTCGCTATCGGTAAGGAAGGTCAAAACGCAAGACTCGCGGCGAAGCTCACCGGCTTTAAGATTGATATTAAAAGCACCAACGCCGTTTCCGAGGAATAATTTTTAAAGAGGTTTAATCTTGGCTGAAAAGAAAATACCGATGAGAAAATGCATCGGGTGCAACGAAATGAAGGAAAAAAGAGAGCTTATCCGCATTGTCCGCAGCAGCGAAGGTATTATGAACGTAGACGCAAGCGGAAAAATGTCGGGCAGGGGCGCATATATATGCAAAAGCGTAAACTGCTTCGACAGCGCGGTAAAGGCAAAGCGTTTGGAACGCGCCTTCAAAACCAAAATACCCGATGAAATATACCAAGGCCTGCGTGAGGCATTGGGTGAAAATTGCTGAAAAAGGGAGTGAACGTCTTGAAAAAGAACACCTTGGGCGTTATCGGCCTTGCGGCAAGAGCAAGAGGAATCGTCATCGGCACGAATAACGTGCTCGAAGCGGTAAGAAGCAAAAAAGCAAAGCTTGTGCTTATCGCCTGCGACGTTTCCGAAAACACGCGCAAGACACTTACCGATAAAACTGCATACTATTCGGTTACTTCCGAACAGATAGATATTACCGCAACAGAGCTCGGCAGATCGGTCGGTCACAGTAATACTGCTGCTATCGCCTTTACCGATATAAATTTCATAAAGGCTTATCAAAAAAGCCTGTCGAGCGAAAACTGAAAGCCGACCAGAAAAGAGGTATTAATTTATGGCAACAACGAGTGAGAAATACAGGATCAACGCGCTTGCTAAGGATTTTGACGTAAAGAGCAAGGACCTTATTACAATTCTTGACGAAGCAGGCTTTGCAGGAAGAACACACATGGCTGTTCTCGATGAAGCCGAGCTTTCGATCATTTTCGAAACTCTTACACAAAGAAACCAAATCGATATCACCGCATTCTTTAAGGAATACGACGATAAAAAGAACGCAAAGAAGGAAGAGCAGCGCAAGGCTCAGGAAGCCGCACGCGCCGCCGCAGACGAGGAAAAGCGCAAGAAGAAGGCGGAAAAGGGCGTTCAGCAACAGCCCCAGAAAAAGCGCTCGCGCGATGAGGTACGCGTTGTAGATACCCGCGGCACCTCGAATGTCGACCTTTCCAAGTACGACGATAAGATTTTAAGCTATGACAACGTTGTACCCGAAACACAGACAAGCGTTCAGAAGATAAAGAAAAAGAACAAATTCCAAGACCAGCAAAAGGGCAAAAAGGCGTTCGACAAGAGCCGCCAGCAGCAACAGCAGAAGCAGCAGCAAAAGCCGAAGCCCGTTCAGCTTAAAATCACCGTACCCGAAACCATTACCGTTACCGAGCTTGCTTCGCGCATGAAAACGGCGGCGGCAGAGGTTATTAAAAAGCTTTTCGCTATGGGTATGATGGTTTCTGTAAACGAAAGCATCGATTACGATACCGCATATCTTATCGCCGACGAATTCGGCATTAAGGTCGAAAAGGAAATCGTTGTAACGCTTGAAGACCGTTTGTTTGACGAAACCGAGGACAGCGAAGAAAGCCTTGTTACCCGTGCGCCCGTAGTTGTAGTTATGGGTCACGTTGACCACGGTAAGACCTCGCTTCTCGACGCTATCCGCGATACCCATGTTACCGCGGGCGAAGCGGGCGGTATTACCCAGCATATCGGTGCATACCGCGTTAAGCTCGGCGAACGCGAAATCACCTTCCTCGACACCCCCGGCCACGCGGCGTTTACCGCTATGCGTGCACGCGGTGCAAACCTTACCGACGTTGCGGTGCTTGTAGTTGCGGCTGACGACGGCATTATGCCCCAGACGGTTGAAGCTATTAACCACGCAAAGGCGGCAGGCGTTACCATTATAGTTGCTATCAACAAAATAGACAGACCCGGTGCAGACCCCGACAGAGTAAAGACCGAGCTCACCAAATACGACCTTGTTCCCGAAGAATGGGGCGGCGATACCATTGTTGTTCCCGTTTCGGCACTTCACAGACAGGGTATCGAAGAATTGCTCGAAATGATTACCCTTTCGGCAGATATGCTCGAGCTTAAGGCAAACCCCAACCGCGCGGCAAAGGGTGCGGTTATCGAAGCGCGTCTTGACAAGGGCAAGGGCGCGGTTGCTACCCTTCTCGTTCAGAACGGTACTCTTAAAAACGGCGATATTATTATTGCGGGTACCGCAGTCGGCCGTGTAAGAGTTATGACCGACGATAAGGGCAGAAAGCTCACCACCGCAGGTCCTTCGGTTCCCGTTGAAATTATGGGTCTTGCCGAGGTTCCCGAAGCGGGCGACCTCTTCAGCGCAGTAAGCGACGAAAGAATGGCTCGTGAGCTTGCCGAACAGCGCAAGGCGAAGAAGAAGGAAGACGAACAGAACAGCAGTAAGGTCAGCCTTGACGATCTATTCGCACAGATTGAAAGCGGTATTAAAAACCTTAATATCATCATCAAAGCGGACGTTCAGGGCTCTGCGGAAGCTGTTAAGGCAAGCCTTGCAAAGCTTTCCAACGAGGAGGTTAAGGTTGCGGTTCTTCACGCAGCGGCAGGCGGCATTACCGAAAGCGACGTTATGCTTGCAAACGCTTCGAATGCTATTATCATCGGCTTCAACGTACGTCCCGATAAGAACGCTATCGATATGGCGGCGCGCGACAAGGTTGAAATTCGTACCTACCGCGTAATTTACGACTGTATCGAAGAAATCGAAGCGGCGCTTAAGGGTATGCTTGCACCCAAATTCCGCGAAAACGTTATCGGTCACGCCGAAGTGCGTAACGCTATTCACGTTCCCAACGTCGGCACCATCGCAGGCTCTTACGTTCAGGACGGTAAAATCAGCCGTAACGCTATGGTCCGCGTAGTCCGCGACGGTATCGTTATTTACGAAGACAAGATCGCATCCTTAAAGCGCTTCAAGGACGACGCGAAGGAAGTTCAGCAGTCGTTCGAATGCGGTATCGGTCTTGAAAAGTTCAACGACATCAAGGTCGGCGATATCCTCGAATGCTACGTTATGGAGGAGATCGAGCGTTAAATGGCGGGACACAGACAGGATAAAGTCAACAACGCGGTTTGTTTGGAGCTTGCCGCGATATTAAGAGAAGTTAAAGATCCTCGCGTATCGGGCGCGTTCGTCAGCATTGTCGGCGCACGCGTCGCCCCCGATATGAGCGATGCAAAGATATTTTACAGCGTGCTCGGCAAGGATGAAGGCGTTCAAAAGGGGCTCGTTTCGGCAACAGGCTTTATAAGAAGCGAGCTTGCAAAGCGCTTAAATCTTCGCATTACCCCCAAGCTTACCTTTGTGCGTGATAACAGCACAGAGCGCGCTATGAACATTTCTCAAATTCTCAAAGAGGTTGAGGGAAATTAATCATGCAGCTTATTTCCGTTAAAGAAGCCGCCGCGTTCCTTATGGGGTGCGACGGCTGCCTCATTTACACACACGCGTCCCCCGACGGCGACACTATCGGCTCTGCCGTTGCGCTTGCGCTTGCTTTGCGCAAGCTGGGCAAAAACGCAAGCGTTTTTTCGGTCGACGGTATTCCCGAAAAGCTTTCTTTTATTAAAAACGAAGGTGTTTTTGTAGAAAACGAGCCCGAGAATTGCGAAAATTACACGCTTATAAGCGTCGACGTAGCAGGTCCGAAAATGCTCGGCAGGGCGAAAAACAGCTTTTTTGCGCTTTCTGTCGACCACCACAAGGTAAACACCGTCGAATGCGAGCGCTTGCTTGTTATGAGCGACAGAATAGCTTGCGGAGAGATAATTTTCAAGCTTTTGGACGAGCTTAATATCGAGCTTGATTACGATATTGCAACCGCGCTTTATGCCGCAATAAGCTCGGACAGCGGCGGCTTTCGTTACGAAGCAACCAAGCCCGAAACGCACGTTATGGCGGCGAGATGCCTTGAAGCAGGTATTGATTTTGCCGACATTAACCGCCGTCTTTTCGAAAGCAAATCGCTTTCGCAGGTCGCGCTGACCAAAACGGCGTATAAAAATTTAGAGCTTTTGCGCGGCGGAAAATTTGCAATCGTTGCAATCCGCCCCGAAGAGGTAAAGGAATGCGGCGCAACCGAAACCGATTTTGATTGCATTAACTCTATCCCGCGTGAAATCGGCGGGGTGCTTGCATCTGCCGTTATTCGCCAAAAAGCAGACGGAATAAAGGTTTCTCTGCGAAGCAACGCAGATATCGACGTTGCCGAAATCGCAAAGGCGTTCGAAGGCGGCGGTCATTACCATGCGGCAGGCTTTACCCACGGCGGAAGCTTTGATGAAGCATTGAAAACGGTAAGAAAAATTTTCTCGGAGATCGAAATATGAGCACACCGAGCGGAATAATCATAATAGATAAACCCGTGGGAATCACCTCGCACAACTGCATTTCGAAGCTCCGCTGGCTTCTAAAAGAGAAAAAAATAGGTCATTGTGGCACGCTGGACCCTATGGCTTCGGGCGTTTTGCCGATAATGATCGGCTCTGCCGTTAAGGCAAGCGAATATCTTGTAGATCACGATAAGCGTTATTTCGCGGGTATTCAGCTTGGCTTAACAAGCGCAACCGAGGATATTTTGGGCGAAATTCTTACCGAGCATATCGGCGTTTTGCCAAGCTTCGAGGAATTTGCGGCAGTCGCCAAAGCCTTCGAGGGCGAAATAATGCAGACCCCGCCTATGTATTCGGCGTTGAAGGTCGGTGGCGTTAAGCTTTTGGACCTCGCACGCGAAGGCGTTACCGTTGAGCGCAAGGCGAGAAAGGTAAATATCTATTCCTGCGTTCCCGTTGAAAAGGACGGCGAATTCTTCCTCGACGTTCATTGTTCTCGCGGAACGTACATACGCACCCTTTGCGCCGATATCGGCGAAAAATTGGGTTGCGGCGCGGTTATGAACTCACTTGAGCGTAACGAGGTCGGCGTTTTCAAGCGCGAGGATGCGATAGTTTTCGACGAGCTTAACAATATGTCGGTTGAGGAAATCCTTTCGCACCTTATCCCTGTTGAAAAAATGTTTATGCACCTACCCGAGGCACGAATGGACGAATTTTTTAACCGCCTTTTCCGCCAAGGGCAGAAAATAAAGCTTTCGAAGCTAAAAGGCATAAACGGCGAAGTAGGCGATTTATTACGCGTTTACGACGAAAACGGCTTTTACGCATTGGGCGAAATATGCGAGCTCGAGGGCAAAAAATATTTTTACCAAAAAAAGCTGTTCAACTAACACACAATAACATTTTTAGACATTAAGAATCTGCTACAATAAGGGCAGATTCTTTGTTTTATGCTTGTTTATGGGTGATATTAATGGATTTTTCGGCTATTTTGGGTACAAACAAAAAAGAAAAAACGGCAATTATAGCGATAACGGAGATAACGCCAAACCCGCTTCAACCCCGTCGTGTTTTCGACCGCGAGGAGCTTCAATCGCTCGCCTTAAGCATTAAGACCTACGGGCTTATTCAACCGATTGCGGTAAAAAAAATAATCCCCCTGCCCCCGCCTATGCCGCAAACGAGCGCAAAATACGAAATTATCGCGGGGGAACGGCGTTGGCGCGCCTCGAAGCTTGCGGGGCTTAAAGAAATTCCCTGCCGTATTTTCGAAACCGACCGAAACGGCAGTGCGATGATGGCGCTTGTCGAAAATCTTCAGCGAAGCGACCTTTCCTTTTTCGAAGAAGCGCTTGCGATGCAGACGCTTTTGCTTATGACCGAAATGCCGCAAGGCGAGCTTGCACACGCGCTTTCGATTTCGCAATCGGCGCTTTCGAACAAGCTGCGGCTTTTGCGTCTTTCCGAGCGCGAGCGCCTTATTGCGGTGGAAAACGGCTTTTCGGAGCGGCATTGTCGCGCACTTGTACGTATAAATTCCGAGCAGGAGCGACTGCCGATAATAACAAAAATCGTCACCGAGCAATTAAGCGCGCCCGAAACCGAGCGCCTTATCGAAAGCTATATTTCGAATTCGCTCCCAAAAGAAAAGAAGGCGCGAACAAAAAAGAAAAAGCCCGCCGTTAAAGGCGCGCTCGGCGATATGAAAATGCTTTTCAACACACTTGATAAAACCGTTCAAATGCTTAACCGCACGGGGTATTCTGCCGATTGGGACAAGCAGGAAAGCGAAAGCGTGCTTACCGTAACGATAAGGGTGGTGAAACAATGAAGCTTTTTAAAACCTTTTCGCCCCTCTTCCCCTGCCTGCTTCTTGCTTTTGCGTTTTTTACATTAAAAAAGACCGAGTTTTTAGCTCGGTCTTTTTTGGATTTAATTTTTTATTGCTTTTTCTGCAATGTCTTTGATCATCTCTGCAATTCGGAGCAAAGCGTCGCAAGCATCGTCTTCACAGCAGTAATCTGCGATCAAACTGCCGACACGAGAAAGTTCTTTTTGCGAATCGGTCACCACGCTGAACGTTGAGCCTTTCAGATCGTCGTACATTTTGAAGTAAAATTCAAGAAGCTTTTGATTTGTCGTTTCGCGGCATTTCACAATGTCGCCGAGCACTTTCAAACGCTCTTGAACAGCGAAATCTCCGAGACCCTCTGAATGCACCGTCGAAAGCTGAGCGAATGCTTCTTTGATATGCGCGGTCTGTGCCTGTATCAACGCGATTTGCGTCAAACAATGATCCATCGTGTAGAGAGATGCGCTTTGGTTTTCGGTTGCTTCGGTCGTTTGATTATTAATATTTTCGTTCATTTTGTCCTCCAAAAATTCATTCGGCGGACACGCAAGGCATATTTTGTTTTCGTCTATGAAGCGTGCCCTGCCGTTTTTAACAAGTCCCTTTGCCCTTTTCGGGTAGGTGGCTCCATATTCATTCCCTTGCTCATCTACGACGATAACGTTTTTTGTCATGGGTGTCTTCCCCCTCGCAGTAAATATTCAAGATTTCTTGGCGATGCCGTTTTTTGTTATGGGTGCCGCCCCAATCGCTTATTCAGTTTAACACAGGAAATACGATTTGTCAACCAACACGCTGTTGAAATTTCGACAACTATGTGTTAAACTGTAAAAAACGAAAACGGACAAAGCTATGGAATTTGAATACGCGATACTTGATTTTATAAGAAATAATCTCTCCTCCCCTTTTGCCGACGGATTGATGAGAGCAATTTCCTTTCTCGCCAACGCGGGTTGGATATGGATCTTAACCGCCGTCTGCCTAATGCTTTTCAAGAAGACGCGCAGGATAGGCGCCACAGTCGCTTGTGCGTTGATTTTCAGCCTTTTAATATGCAACCTTACATTAAAGCCGTTAATCGCGCGTGTGCGCCCCTACGACCTCAAGCAGGGCATATCGCTAATTATATCCCCGCCCACAGATTATTCCTTCCCCTCGGGGCACACAAGCATATCCTTCGCGGCGGCGGTTGCGATTTTTAGCAAAAACAAAAAATGGGGCTTTGCGGCGATTTTTCTCGCCCTGCTTATTGCTTTTTCGCGGCTTTATCTTTACGTTCACTTCCCCACCGATATTTTAGGCGGTATAATTATCGGCTCGCTTTGCGGCGTGCTTGCGTATTTTTCGGTTAAAGTAATAAAAAAGATATAAAAAAATGCTGTTACGAAAATTAAACGTAACAGCATTTTTTATTTTTATTTAGCTTCCTGCATTTCCTTTGCCGATTCGGCAACACGGTTGATTTCGTTCGGCTCGCGGAAGGTGGGAACAACGGATTTTATCGCCGCCTTTATTCTTGCCGAGCCGAGCTCGCGGCTCGAAACCGAAACCGCCTTATTAAGTATTTCAAGCTTTTCGCCAACCGCTTCGCGGGTAAGGGGGGCATCGCGCTCAATAAAAATCATATTGTTATCGGTCTTGTCGAGCGTTTCGGTCTGCATAAGCAGTTCCTCGTAAAGCTTTTCGCCCGGACGCAAGCCGATTTCTTCGATTTTTATATCAACGTCGGGCTCGAAGCCCGAAAGCCTTATCATATTTCTTGCAAGGTCGTAAATGCGAACAGGCTTGCCCATATCGAGCACAAAAAGCTCGCCCTTTTTCGCCATCGCGCCCGCCTGCATAACAAGCTGGCTGGCTTCGGGTATAGTCATAAAATAGCGTATTATGCGTTTGTCGGTAATGGTAATGGGGCCGCCCATAGCAATCTGACGCTTGAACAGCGGTATTACCGAGCCGTTCGACCCGAGCACGTTGCCGAATCTTACCGCCGCAAACGATGTCTTGCTGTCGCTTCGACATTGAACGACCATTTCGCAAAGACGCTTAGAGGCACCCATAATATTCGTGGGGTTTACCGCCTTGTCGGTCGATATAAGTATAAACTTCTCGGCGCCGTATTTTTCCGCCATATCAGCGGTATTCGCCGTTCCGAAAACGTTGTTCTTTACCGCCTCCGCACCGCTTTGCTCCATTAACGGAACGTGCTTATGCGCCGCCGCGTGGAACACTATTTCGGGACGGTAATTCGAAAACAGACATTCAAGCCTTTCCCTATCGCGCACAGAGCCGATTTCGACAGCAAGGTCAAGCCCTTCGCCGTAAGAGCGAACAAGCTCCTGCTGTATTTCATAAGCATTGTTTTCGTAAATATCGAAAATAATCAGCTTTTTGGGCGAGCAACGCGCAATCTGGCGGCAAAGCTCGCTTCCTATCGACCCGCCACCGCCGGTTACAAGCACGGTCTTGCCGTTGTAGTAATTAAGGTCGTCCTTATCGGCAACGTTCACAGGCTCGCGGAACAAAAGGTCCTCGATTTGGAATTCGCGCACCGTCGGCTTAACGTTACCGCTGTTATCGGCTTCGCGCACAGGAAGGTCGTATATTTTTATCTTGCAGCCCGTAAGGCTGTAAAAATCGTAAAGACGGGTAGCCTCTTCGCTGTCAAGGTTGGCAAGCGCGATAAATATTTCGCTTATGCCGCCGCGCTTTATCTGTTCAAATACCGAGGTATTTTCGTAATATACGGGCAAGCCATACACGCGCGAGCCGACCTTTGCTTTATCCTTATCGATAAAGAACACGGGGGTGTATATTGAACGGCGGTTGTTTGTAAGGTCGCTGGCAAGCAGCACGCCCAACTGACCCGCACCGACGATAGCAACCCTTATGCTCGGTCCGTCCTCGCTGTCGATTGCGTTGCGGTGCTTATAAAGAAGTCGGTAGGTAAGGCGGGACATTATTGTAGCAAGCGCGGTAAGCGACGCTACGGTTATAAAATGCCATACGCCGAAATATATAAACAGTATGCGCGAAAGAATAACGGCAATTACACCGCCGCACATATCTGCAAGCACTAAATTGAAATACGCGCGCGTGCTGGTATAACGCCAGACATTTGAATAGACTCTGAAAGCAAAGCGTACCGCAAAAATCAATGCAAACAATATTATCGAGTTATACAAAAACACATCCGAGGGGTAATCGGGAGTGTTTTCAAACACCTTTGTCGAAAAATAATACGCCGCATTTATCGCCGCAAAGCAAAGTATATCAAAAAATATAAGTATAAAATGTCTTGCTTTTCCGCGTTTGAACAGAAAATCCATTTTTACACCCCGTTAAGACATAATTTTTCAAAATTATATTAACACATCCGTCAACAAAAGTCAAGGCAAGGTATAATTTACCGAAGATGAAAAAAGCGAAGCCGTTACGCTTCGCTCTTTTTATTTTAATACAAGTAGCCTTGACGGTAAAGAAGCTCTGCGCCCAATACCGCGCCGCCTGCCGCACCTCTTAACGTGTTGTGCGAAAGGCAAACGAATTTATAATCGAAAATAGTATCCTCGCGCAGTCTGCCGATCGAAATACCCATACCACCGTAAAGGTCGCGATCAAGACCGGTCTGAGGACGGTTATCCTCTTCGAAATAGGTAAGGAACTTTTCGGGTGCGTGGGGAAGCTCAAGTCTTTGCGCTTCGCCGACATAATTAGCCCAATCTGCCTTAATTTCTTCGATAGAGGGCTTGTTTTCGAAGCTTACCGAAACAGCGGCAAGGTGTCCGTCTGATGCGGGAACACGAATGCACTGTGCCGAAATAACGGGGGTGGTTGCGTTTACAATAACGCCGTTTTCGACAGTACCCCAAACCTTAAGCGGCTCTTTTTCGCTCTTTTCCTCTTCGCCGCCGATAAAGGGAATAACGTTATCGACCATTTCGGGCCATGTTTCAAAATTCTTGCCTGCACCCGAGATAGCTTGGAACGTGGTAACGTTAACAGCCTTAATACCGTACTTACGAAGCGGTTCAAGCGCGGGAACGTAGCTCTGAATAGAGCAGTTGGGTTTTACCGAAATAAAGCCCTTCTTTGTGCCCAAGCGTGCCTTTTGTGCTTCGATAACAGCGGTATGAGCGTAGTTGATTTCGGGAATAAGCATAGGAACATCTGCAGTACCGCGGTGTGCGGAGTTATTCGAAACAACGGGAATTTCTGCCTTTGCATAAGCTTCTTCCAAAGCCTTGGTTGCATCCTTTGCCATATTTACCGCGCAGAATACAAAATCAACGTGAGGCTTTACGCTTTCGATATCCTCTGCGTTGAGCACCACCATATTCGCAACACGTTCGCTTATAGGGGTTTTCATCATCCAACGACCCTTAACAGCTTCGCCATAGGTCTTGCCTGCGGACGAGGGGCTTGCGATAAGCGCCGAAAGCTCAAAATAGGGGTGATTTTCAATAAGTGTAATAAATCTCTGGCCGACCATACCGGTCGCGCCGATGATTCCTGCTCTGATTTTCTTCATAATATACCTTCTTAACGGTTAAAATAAGTCTTTATAAATTCCGGGGATACTGCCTTCTATAACAGTCGCGCCCGACATTTTGTTGTAAAAATCGACAGGACCTGCCGAACCGATTATTGCGTAGCCGTAGCCTTCATCACGCATCGCTTCCATACAGCGCAAAAATAGCGCGCCGCCGATACCCTTGCCGCGTTGAGTTATATCAACACCGGTAGGTCCGAAGAAATCCTTATAGGTGCAGTCGTAGCCTGCAAAGCCAAGCATTTTCTTTTCGTTCACATCGTATGCGATAAAGCAGCTTACGGGGTGTTTGGTGAACGCCGCGGAAATTTCGTCCGCCCAGCCGTCATGAAAATGTTCGCGCACCCATTCAACCACCTTTGTTTTGTTGGGGGTCATCGGGCGCATTATTTTAATACCCTGATCTTCGAGCTTTTTGTAAAGCGCGGTAGTATCGGGAAGTTCGTAAAGCTTAACGAGCATATCGGGCATAATAAATACCTCCGTTGATTACAAATTGTAAGGACTGCTGCCGATTAGCAGCAGCCCTTTTATTGCTGAATATTACTTCTTTTCGGTGTCTTCCTTATAGGTGATCTTCATCGTCGAGAACTTCTTCTGGAGCTCCTTAATGGTGGTTTCATCCGTGGTTGCAACCTTGGTGCCGATAATAGAAAGCTCAAGGCCGGTGGTTGTCGGGAAGTTATCCATTATTGCGGAAAGCGAGAGGAGTTCCTTGTTGTTATCGAGATTAAGGGTTTTAAGACCGGTAAGCTTGCCGATAGCGGTGATATCGGTAATTTCGTTGCCCGAAAGGGTAAGGCTGGTAAGTGCGGTAAGGGTTTCGAGCTTGGAAATATCGGTAAGCTTGTTGTTTGCGAGGTTAAGGGTGGTAAGAACGGTCTGTTCCTTTTCCTTTTCGGAATCTGCGTCTGCAGCGGCACCGCTTACGTCGGTAATAAGGTTATCGTTAAGGGTAAGGGTGGTGAGCTTTGCACAGCCGGTTACATCGGGAACAGCGGTGAGCGCGTTGCCGTGTGCGTCGACAGAGGTGAGCTTCTTAAGTCCCTTAATAACGAGCTCGGTGATACCAACCTTTTCGGGAGCGATGGGTTCAACGGGGTCAATGGGATTTTCTTCTTCGCCGTTGCCCTCGCCTTCGGCAGAGGTGTCGCCCTCTGCTTCGGTTTCGGTGCCTGCACCGCCTTCAGAGGTTTCTTCCTTGCTCTCTTCGTCCTTCTTGTCTTCTTCCTTCTCGTCCTCTTCCTCTTCCTCCTCTATGTAGATATTAAGAGTGGTGAGTTCGGTACAGCCGGAAAGGTCGAGCTTGCCTTCAAGCTTATTGTTATAAGCGTTGATAGTGGTAAGCTTTGCACAGCCGTTAAGACCGCTGATATCTGCAATTTCGTTATCGTAGATAGAAATGGTGGTAAGCTCGTCGAGCTTGCTCAAATCGCCGATGGTGGTGATAGCGTTATCGTAAGCGTTGATGCTGGTGAGCTTGGTACAGCTTGCAAGAGTGCTTATATCGGTAATCTTGTTGCTGTATGCATCGAAGGTCGCAAGCTCGGTAAGCTTGCTAAGGTCGCCGATAGTGGTGATTTCGTTGTTGTAAACGCTTATGCCGGTAAGCTTGGTGCATCCTCCGAGCGCGCTTATATCGGTAATCTTGTTATCGTATGCATAAAGGGATTCGAGTGCGGTGCAGCTCGAAAGACCGCTTATATCGGTAAGGTGGTTATCTGCAACAGCAAGTGCCTTGAGCGAGGTGAGCGCCGAAAGATCGTTAAGATTTTCGATGCAGTTGCTGTTCATAGTAAGATTTTCAAGCTTGTTCAAGCCCTTAAGTGCGGAAATATCGGTAATTGCGTTACCTGCGATATTAAGGCTCTTAAGCTCGGAAAGCGAAGCAAGCGCGGAAATATCGGTAATACCTGCGTGAGTGTGCTTTTCTTCCTCTTCCTTTTCTTCATCATTATCGGATTCCGAGGTTTCGGCAGAGGTTTCTTCTTCTACAACTCTTTCGCCCATTTGAACAATGGTAAGGTCGGTAAGACCGTTAACCTTCGAAAGTTCATCGAGCTCGGTAACTACGGTGTTACCGATGTCGAGCTTTTTAAGGTTTTCGAACTTTTCGATACCGTTCAAATTGGTAATAGCGGTATATTCAAGCGAAATCTGTTCAAGCTTGGTGAGCGAGGAAAGCTGATCGAGCTTCTTAAGATCGGTAAGAGCCGCGGAAGCAACGATGCTTTCAAAGGAAATTGCGTTGCCCATACCGTACATGCTGTAAAGCTGGGTGTAGTAGCAGCCTTCCTGCATCGAAGATACTTCTGCAAGGTCGAAGGTACGAAGAACGCGGAGATTCTTAAATACGGTAATATCCTCTACCTCGGAAATGGGGTAGCTTACCATAACAAAGGAATCTTCCTTGGGCTCTTCCTGAGAGTTAGCGATAATGCTGTCTGCCATATCCTTGTAGCCGAGCATAACGATGGGATATGCATAGGTCGAATAGTTATTCGCGGAATCGTTGCCGACAGACCAATAGTAAACAAGAGATTCTACCTTATCGAGATCCTCCTGAGTAATGTCGCGGACGCTGTCTTTGCCCATCGCTTCGGCCAAAGCCTTTGCAAAATCGGCATCTTCAAATTGCGTATAAGGGTCGTCCATGTGACTGATACCGTCGATAAGGACGAAAACGGAGCCTGCGAGAAGAAGAACTGCGAGAACAACGCTTATAATAATCGTTCTCTTCTGCTTGGCAATAACTTTGTTGCTCATTTTTTGAAAATCCTCCGGATTATTTAACGATTAGAATAATTATATCATAAACATATTCGTTTTGCAATAGTAAATTTACTTGCTTTCCTCATTGGTTTCGGGAGCATCGAATTTTACAAGCTTAATAAAGGCATCGCGGTTGCCCTCCCATACCTCCTGCGTTCTGCCGTATTTAAGCGGGTCCTTATCGGGAGAACGTCGCAAGCAGAGTATCGCGGTCTTCGGGAAGCTCGAAAGCCCCTCGAGCTCAAAGGCATCGAGCTCGCTTACGTAGACACCGTAGCCGTCGACGGTTTTTTCGGGCATATACGCGTCGTCGATAACCTCGTTAAGCGGGGTAAGCAAACCTTCCTCGATACAAATATCGAAAAATTCCTTATCAAGCGCATAAATAACAGCGTCGCCCGCACGTATTTCGGTTTGGAAACGCTGAAGCGCCTTGTTTCGGTCATCGTAATTCACGGCGTTGCTTTCGTCCGTGCCGAATTTGTTTACCGTAATGTCAAGCACGTCGACCTTTATCTTTCCGTCGCCATTTACGTCGCCGGTGAACTGCGCCATAGTGCCTTCGATACGCTCTGCCGAGCCTGCCGAGATATACATAGGCCCTACGTGAAGTATATTAACGTCGGGGTCCTTTGTTGAAATCATTTGACCTATGCTTATAACAAGAAACGCAACAAGCATACCGCCGAATATAATAAGCCATTTGTAATGATACCATATATTTTCGCACCATTCGCCAAATGACATTTTTTCTGTTTTTTCCATATTTGCCTCCTGTTTGCAGATACGTTGTTATAATACCACAAATAAGCCGTTTCGGCAAGTCTTTTTTGCTTCTGTAACGCATTATTTACATTTTACAGTTATTTTTCGACCTCTTACCGCAAAAGCTTTGACAAAAAGAGTCGAATGACTTATAATGCAAAGCAGAAAGGGGGAAGCGGTTTGGGCTTTAAGGTACGCATTGAGATCGACCCCGAATGCAATGAAGAAATTATAATAAAATGCAAAAGTCTGAACGAAGAAGCTTTGCGTCTTCAGTCGCTTATTTCCGACACCGCAAGCGACGAAATAGAGCTTTCCTTGGGCAGCGACATTCACTTTGTGAAAATAAGCGGTATTCTCTTTTTCGAAACCGACGGAACAAAAACCGCCGCGCACACAAAAAACCGTATGTACTTCACCGATTTAAAGCTGTATGAATTAGAAGAACGTTTGCCGCGCAGCTTTATGCGCGTTTCAAAGTCCTGTATAGCAAACACGTCGGCGATATGCTCGATAAAACGTGAGCTCACGGGAATTTGCGAGGCACGGTTCCCCGATACACCGAAAAAGATTTATATATCGCGCTCATACTATAAAGCCTTTAAGGAAAAAATCAAAGAAACGAGGTTAAAATAATGAAAAACACCGTACATAAGATATTTTGGGGATTGCTGTTACTGCTTTCCGCCGCCGCTCTTATATTTTACGGCATCGGCGGAGAAGCGGGCGTTTTCGGAATCCCTCTCCACAAGCTGCTTTTGGGCTTGATACTCGTGTCTTGGATAGTTGCAAAAATATTCTTTAGCAATACTCTTCGTCAAAGATTCAAATTCTTTTTCCCGCTCGCGTTTTTATTTATGCTTTTCGAACCCGAAATCGCAAGCCTTGCCGGATTGCCCGAAGAAAACATTATAAACAACTGGCTCGTTTTGCTTGCCGCCCTGCTTGCAAATATCGCAATGACGGTTATCGTTCCGAAGAAAAGCCACAAAAGCTATTCTAAATCGGGGTTCAAAAGCGAAAGCTACGGCTTCGGCGAGCCCGAAAGCCACGATGAAAAATATTTCTCAGACAGTATTATTTATATCGACGTAAGCAACACGACCAAAAGCTACGTCAAAAACAAATTCGGTGAAACCAACATTTATTACCAAAACGCCGACTGCGCACTTCCCGATACCGTCTATGAGCTCACTGTCGAAAACGGCATGGGCGAAACCAACGTTCACGTCCCTGCCGATTGGTACGTCGTAAACGAAATGAGCTGTCTACTCGGCGAGGTGAACACGCGTAAAAACCGCGAAGGCGTTGACCAAGTAAGACTTATCATCCGCGGCGAAAACAAAATGGGCGAAACGAATATTATATAAGCAAAAGAAGAGGCGTTGCAATGCGCCTCCTTTTTCGTTTATTATTGACAGCATTGACGAATTATGATAAAATATTAACAAATCGTTAATAAAGGAGAGATATTATGTACTGCACAAAGTGCGGAAAACAGTTGCAAGACAACGCGAGCTTTTGCACCGCTTGCGGAACCTTCATCGACCGCAACACAACGAATGATGCACCGTATGAAGCACCGAAGGAATTTATCGAGGATAAGCCGCTGACAGCATCGAATGTTAATGTCCAAGATGAGCCGTGGGCACCTACTCATCCCGCATTTACCACCGCCGCATCGCTCGATATAAAACCCACCCCGCAAGAAATACCGCGCCAAGAAATGCCGCGATACGAGCAACCGGCTAAAAAAGCCATAATCACCGAAGCCGACCTCCCCGAAAAGTTCTCCCCTCTCCGTCCTTGGACCTATTTTTGGATAAACGTTTTGTTCGCGGTCCCCATAGTCGGTTTTATCTTCCTTTTGATTTTCACTTTTAACGACAGCAACATAAACCGCCGCAACTATGCACGCTCTTTTTGGTGCATTTACGTAATTGTCGCTATTATTTTTGCGGTGATGCTTACAATCGCCTTAATAAGCGGTGTATCGATAAGCCGCTTGTTGAGTTAACCAATAAAGAAAGACTTCCGTAAGGGCGGTGCGCCCCCAAACGGAAGTCTTTTTTTATTCAAAAACAACGCTTTCAAGCGTCCTTCCGACAGGCTCGCGGATAACCAAATCGGCGCGGTCGTCAAACGGTGTTGCGTCGCGGTTGATAAGTACCAAGGCGTCGCCCTCGAAATAATCTATAAGCCCCGCCGCGGGATAAACGGTAAGCGACGTTCCGCCGACGATTAAAAGGTCGGCTTCCGCGATAGCGTCTATCGCGCCTTGAAGCGTTTTGCCGTTTAACTGCTCGCCGTAAAGCACAACGTCGGGCTTAACTATACCGCCGCAAGGGCAATAGGGAACGCCGTCGTAGCCGTCGATAAAATCGATATCGAACGATTTTCCGCAACGGTAGCAATAATTTTTAAGCGTTGTGCCGTGAAGCTCGTAAACGGTTTTGCTTCCCGCCTTTTGGTGTAAGCCGTCTATATTCTGGGTTATAACCGCCTTCAGCTTCCCTTTGCGCTCGAGCTCTGCAAGTGCATAATGCGCGGGGTTGGGAAGCACGTCCTTCGCAATCATCATCTTGCGGTAAAAATCGAAAAATTTATCGGGATGCGAAACAAAAAATTCGTGCGAGAGCATATACTCGGGCGGATATTCGAATTTCATATTGTAAATACCGTCTTCCGAACGGAAATCGGGTATTCCACTTTCGGTCGATACCCCCGCCCCGCCGAAAAACACGATATTTTCCGCCTTTTCGATAAGCTCCTTTAATCTTTTAAGCTCGTCCATATAAACACATCCTTTCGCTTTTATTATACTATGCGCTCACTTATATTTCAAGTATCAAAAAAATCTTGACAAAACTATGCAATAATGTATAATAATTTTATTAAATTAAGGAAAACAAATCAATGCAGGAACTTTTAAACGCGTTAGAGCATTCCCTGCTCGACACGCTGAAAATGCTTCCCTTTCTTGCGGTCGCGTTTTTAATACTTGAATACATCGAAGCGAAATTAGAGGAAAAAAGCTCGTCGGTTATACAAAAGGCAGGTAAAGCAGGTCCGCTTGCGGGCGGCTTAATGGGGCTTGTTCCCCAATGCGGCTTTTCGGTTATCGGCTCGAACTTTTACGCAAAGCGAATAATCACCCTCGGCACGCTTATCGCGATATACCTATCCACCTCGGACGAAGCGTTGCTGGTTATGCTCACCAAGCCCGAACGGATTTTGGATATATTGCTGGTTATGGGCATTAAGCTGGTTATCGCGGTTATCGCGGGCTATGCTATCGACCTTGTTTTCAGAAAAAAGACCTTGAAAACCGACGATTGCAACCACCGCCACCACCACGACGACAGCTGTGACGACGAAGAGCTTATCGGCGAAGAGCATTGTTGCTCGCATACCGATTGGAAGGCAATAATAAAATGCACCGTAAAGCGCACGCTTTCGGTATTTGCGTTTTTATTCGTCGCAAGCTTTGTGCTTACCTATATTATCGAGCTTATCGGCGAAGCAAGGCTTCAGGAATTAATGCTTACAAACAGTATTTTTCAGCCGCTTCTTACCGCGCTTATCGGTCTTATCCCGAACTGCGCCCCCTCGGTAATACTTGCCGAGCTTTATATAGAAGGTGCAATAAGCCTCGGCTCGGTCATTTCGGGACTATGTACGGGTGCGGGCGTCGGCTTGCTTGTGCTGTTCCGTGTAAACCGCGGCATCAAATCGAACATCTGTATAACCGCCCTGCTTTATTTTATCGGCGCGATTTCGGGCGTGGTTATAGAATTGATTTCCGCAATAATATAAAGTAATACAACGCAAAAAGCTTCGGTATCCCCGAAGCTTTTTTCTTTAAGCTTAAGTTATACGAGATGAAGCACGCTAATGCTTACCGTTGTGAACTTGGCGAAGCCGTTCATAAGTGCTTAACGCTTTGCATCAAGCCACAGGAATCGCCGCGTGGCAGATAAAATAACCCTCTTCCTCGTAGAATTCAATCATGCCGCTTGCCGATTCGACCGCCTTTTTCATACTCTTAATACCGTAGCCATGAATCGTTTTATCGGGCTTTGTGGTTTTAAATTCGGGGTTTTCTTTTATAGCGGAAGCAATTATCGGGTTTTTACAGGAAATATTTTGGAATCCGCCGATTAGTGAAAAGGTTATTTCGATAATCTTTTCGTTTTGCTCCGCCGTGGCTTCGATTGCGTTATCGAGCATATTCGTAAGCAGAGAAACGAGCTCAACGTCGCCTATTGTGCCAAGCTCGCCAAGCGTTCCGGTTACGATAAAGCGCACCTCGGGATTCATCGCCATTTTATAGTAAAGAATGCTGTCGATAATGCCGTTACCCGTGCTTATAATATCGTTTGTGTCGTTTACAATAGTTTCCACTTTTGCAATATGCTCTTTCGCCGCCTTCAACTCGCCCTTTTCGACCAACTGCTTAACGTATAATATCTGCTCCTTAATATCGTGTCTTAAAATACGCACCGATTCATAATGCCTTTGCGAATCGTTATGCCGTTTAAGCTCGGCTTCGCGCAGTCTTAAAACCATTTGCATTTCGTGCTTTTGGTTTTCGTTTTTCGTTTGCTTGGTAAACAGCACAAAGCTTAATACGTTCGTGGCAATAAGCCCCAAAGAGCAGATTGCAAACAACGGATACCAGCTCTCGACGTTTTCCTTGATGCTTATGGCAAGAAAAGTCGAAAGCGTGATTATCGTAATCACCGGTGCGACAAGATAAAGCACAAGGTCCACAGGCTTAAAGCGCTGTTCCAGCGTGTAGTATTTCATTATCGGGATAAGCACGGCGGCAATTATAAGCTTGCAGGAGATCAAAAGCAGACACCTCGCCAAAGAAAAGCCCGCCCCGATAGCCGCCATATCGATACCGAAGATATTGCTCAGCGCAAGCGCGGTAATCGTTCCCGCAAGTGCAAGCGTAAGCTCGTATATAACCACCGAAAGTATCGCCGAAAACGCGGTGTGTGTCTTTATCGAAAAGGCGTAACACAAAAGTATCGCCGTGATTAAAAGCGTGTGCAGAAAAGAAAATACGCTTACGAACAAAAACGCAGTCGAAACGGCAAAGCATAGCGCCGCAACAAACCAAAACGGCTTGTTTTCTTTTGTTTTTCCTCTGTTCAACCTTAATACGAAATAAGCACCGATAAGCGAATCGAACAGATTTGCCAATAATTCCATCACAAGTGCCATACTTATTCCTCGCGCATGAATTCGAAAAAATTCTGCAATACCTCTGCTTTATATTTCGGGGATATATAATATTCGTGCCCGCCCTTTAAAAATACGGTGTTATCCTTTATATTGATAATCTGCTCCATATTTATATAGGCGTTCTGCGATGCCTTTACAAAATTGCTTTCTCTTACCAGCGCTTCGAAATCCGAAAGTGTTCCGCGGTAACGGTATATATCGTCAGCGGTGCGAATCGCCATATAGTTACTGCGCTTTTCCTTTTCGGCATAGATTATGCGCGAAATACGCACAGGAATAACGTCGCTGTGACGGGTTATCATTATATATCGGTTTTTCGCGGTGAGCTCTTTATATGCCGACATCAACGCCTCGCCGATTTCCTCTTTGTATTTTTCCTTGCGGATAAAGCGGAACGGCTTGTAGCGAAGTGAATAAAATACGTTATTTTCGAAGCTCGAAACAAATATAAGGCAGGTCTGTAGATTATTGTCGTTTATATATTTCGCAATATCAAATCCGTCGATTTCCGGCATAGCGATATCGAGAAAAAGTATATCGACATCGTAATCGGCAAGGTACGAAATAAGCGTTTTCGATGATTGGATATATTCCACCTTTAAGCTGTCGTCGTAAAAGCCGGATGTCACAACAAGCTTTTGCACATAATCGGAAAGCTCTTTCCCGAATTCGGCGTTATCGTCGCAAATAATAATTCTCATTTCCCTCACCTCGCGTTTATTATAGCATATTATTTTGCTTATTGCAAATCTATCCGCCCCTAAAATCCGCCTTTCTGCACCATTTTTATGATCTTATATCCATTTTGGTTTATGGTTATTACGGAGGGATGAAAATGAGCGCAATTATCATCGGAACACAAATTAAAAGCCTGCGAAAAAGCAAAGGCATTACCCAGCGGGCGTTTGCAAGTGCGTTAAAGGTTACACCGCAGGCGGTAAGCAAGTGGGAACGCAACCAAAGCTTCCCCGATATAAGCATTTTGCCCGCCATAGCCGACTATTTCGGGGTGAGTATGGATACTCTTTTCGGTTTGTGCAGATAATTTTAAATTCATGTGACAAAACCGCCTTCTTTTTCGTCTTTATATGCGTAGGAGGTGTTATTATGAAAAGATTTGTTTGTATAGCCTTGTTTTTGGCGTTTATTTTATGCGCCTGCAACGAAACGGCAATCGAAATTTCGATGCAGGAAAGCAGCGCGGCATCAACCTCGGTTGAAGAAAGCGTTAACCCCGAGCCTTCGGAATCTTCGGCTCCGCAAACAGAGCCGAGCTTTAACGATTATGAAGCAGACAGCGAATTAAAGAACAAATACGCATACGACGTGAACGGGCTTTTGAACAACGTTGACCTTGAAAAATACAGCTATTCCGAAAATCTGCTCGCTATCGGCGGAATGAAAAACGAATTCACCTTCGAGGAAGCGATGGCGGTTTTGGACCTTTGCCGCTATACCGCAAAGGCGCAGGGCTGGCACGAAAAGGAATTTTTGACAACCGAAGCAGAGGAGCAGGGCAGAAGCAACGCCGAGGATTTTAACAAAAACGGATTGATGTGCTATGATATAAACACCGCCGAGAGCGACGAGGATTCTGCTATCGGGCCTATGATCGACTGCAACAAAAACGCCACCTACTTTACATGGCTTCACCGCGAGCTTGCGCCGAAAATTTCAAAGCTTTGCGGAAAACGCTTTACCGAAACACCTACCGAGGAGGACTTTAAGACCGCGGCAAAAAGCTTTTTCGATACCTATTTCCCCCATTACGTAACCGGCTCTAACTCCAACGTATATATTGACACCGAAAAAGAAAAGGCAACGGTAGTTCTTTATCAAGTCGGCTATTGCCTCGACCAAGATAATCCCGACCTCGACGGCGGAAGCTATTATCCTATATCGGCATCGCTTGAATTCCGATTCGGCAAGGACGAGCTGGCGCTCGCAAACAACGGCGAAAAGGCGATCCTGCACGAAGCAAGCTTTTATTACAATTTTGACAATTACGACGTTATTCACACACGCAAAAAGGTTATCGCGCCGAGCGATGCTTGGGGCGAGCTGCTAAAGGGCAAGCTTTATAAATCCAAAGAGGGCGTGATATTCGAGCACGGAAAGCTGTTTTGGCATAATTATTATATTTCCTACCGCACCTATAACGGCTATTTCCAGCCCTGCTATACCTTTATCTGCTCGCAAAACGGCAAGGGCGTGTTTACGCTTATCGCCCCTGCGTGCGAGGATATGTTCGAAACCGCTTACGTTACGAAGGAAAAGACGCCCCCACCCGAAGAAATAGAAGCCACACCCATATTCGTTTGGGATACCGAGGACGAGTATCAAAAATACCCCGTGTTTATCGGCGGTACGAACAGCGATGGCTTTCACAAGCCCGACGAATTCATATACAACGGTATGCATATCGATTCGATGTACTACCGACCGATATACACAAACGCCGTTACCTCGGGCAAAAAGCTCGCTTTTTACGACCAACGCGGGTACCGATTCGATACTGTCGGCGGAATAAACATCTGCTTTACCGACGAAGAACTTCCCTTGCGCTTGGTTGCAAACAAGCCGCTCACCGATAAAAAGCCGCAAAGCCGTTTTCTTATCGGCAGCTACAAGGGCGCGGATATATTCCCCGAAAAAATCGTTTATTCGGACGGAAAAACCGTTATCGACCTCGATTGCGACGGAAACGACGAAATATTGACCGCCAACACCGAGAAAAAGGCGGATTCGATTACACGCTTTACCATTACGCTCGAATCGGGCGGAACGCAATACACCGTAAAAGAATTCGAACTGTACGGCTCTAAATACGAAAAGTTCGATTACGAGCTGTTCTTTGCCGACATCGATTCCGACCGCGAATACGAAATTATTGCGTATTATATGTTCAACAACGGGCACGAAACCTTTATAACGTCATACGATATGACCGAAAACGGCATTACCGAGCTATATACGCAAACCGTGCATTACTTGAATTAACAGAAATAACCGACGAAATTCTCGTCGGGTATTTTTTTACAGCGCGAGCTCGTAAAGCTTATAAAGCGTAATCCCCGTGTCCTCGTAAAACATTTCGATCGTTTCGATAAACTCGAATCCGTACTTCGGGTAAAGCTTTTCGGCAGGGAGATTGCCCGCAAGAACGTCAAGGCGCATAGCCTTTTTGTGTTCCGATTTCGCAAGCGTTATCGCGTGCTCTACCATCGCTCCCGAAACTCCCTTGCCGTGGTATTCGGGAATAACGCCGAGCGCGTGTATCAGCAACACCTCGTCCTCCCTTGCATCGATTTTCCAATTAACAAGCGAATACTCCTCTTGCGAGCGCGAATTAACTATCATCGAAGCGATATATTTTCCGTCTTCCTCGCAAACCCACAGCTCTTCATTTTCAAGCGCGCTTAAAAGATCCTCGGGCGAAGGATAAATATCCTTCTTCCACCCCGGTCCGTAGGGCGCCGTTTCAAGCCAATCTGTCATTTCGTGATAAAACGCGCGCACCGCCGCGAACTCTTCAACCGTTGCTTTTCTTATAATCATTCCAATGCACCTTCAATTTTCTTTACATACCATTATACTCAAACTCATTTGAAAATCAAGCAAAAGCGTAACACGCGCACCTAAAAACCACCCTTCTGCACCAAAATTGTAACCGACGAGCCTTTGTGTGCTACACTTGCATCAAGAGGAAAATCACAACACACACGATTCAGGAGGAATATTATGAAAAAGTTACTTTTAGTATTTTTGGCCTTGATGCTTTTGTTGTGTGCGTGCGCGCCGCAAACAGACAGCAGCTCTCAAGCGCAAAGCTTGAATACATCGGATGAAAACCAAAGCGGGAATTCAAGCAAAACCTCGGACAAAAGCTACTCTGTTTCCGAGCTCAAGGACGAAAAGCCCACGAACATTTATGTAACCTATAACAACAGCGGGCATTACCTTCCCGACGAATACGAATATCCCGTTAAAAGCGTAATATATTCAGGCGTTTGGAGCGAAGAAACCTCGGACTGTCTATACGACTTCACACTTCGGTTCGAAAATAAGGTAGTTCAATATTCTTCGAGTTGCGGAACGCTCGTCCTCAACGGAAAATCAAAGCAGTTAAGCGATTACGACAAGGAAAATCTTAACGACCTGCTTTTTTCGCTGTTCGGACTTGAATAATCGCAAAGAAAAAAAGGCTTGTTCGCCCTTTTTCTTTTTATATTTCTGTCTGCGATGACATAAAATAAGCGCCCGCGTCGACAAGCTTTTTCTCGCTTCCGTCTGCCTGCTTGCCGCTCTGCTTAAGCGACATTACCGCACCGATAACGCTGCCCTCGCTTACAATGGGCGAAAGATAGCTCACTTCCCCGCCGTTTTCGGTCACGGTAAGGCTCGCGCCCTTTTCTGCCGAATAGCTTTTGCGGCTCGACAGCACGCCCGAAAGCCCGTTCGAAATAGGCTTCGACAAATATTCCTTCCGCGGCACGCCTGCAACGGCAATAACGTTGTCTCTGTCGCATATCGCGATAGGAATCCCGCTCGTGCGGTTTATCGCCTCGGCATATTCCTCCGAAACCCGACTTAATTCGCCCACGGGCGAATATTTTTTGAACACCACACCGCCGTCCGGCTCGGTGTATATCTCCAGCGGGTCGCCCTCTCGAATACGCATAACACGGCGGATTTCTTTGGGTATTACAACGCGCCCAAGGTCGTCGATACGCCTTACAATTCCTGTTGCTTTCATATATAAAATTCTCCTTGTTTTACATTTGTGGTGTTATTATTTGTAAAAACGAGGAGAATTATGCTTTAATTTTATTTACATTTTATTTGTTTACTTTTTGATAGAGTTATGATACATTATAGAAAAGGAGGCGAGAAGATGCCAACAAAACCCGAAAAATATATAACAATATCAAACAAATTCAAGGTGTATTTTTATCCTATTGTTTTTACTGTTATAGTTGTACTTCTGTTCATAGCATCCATTATATCTCTACCTAATGATTTGGGTAGCGTTATAGTTGGACTATATATATTATTGTTTGTTCTTTGTGTAGTTCTCCCTGCGTATTGTATCATATACGCTAAAAGAGTCTTAACTAAAGAAAAACACGGTTTTGCCTTTACATTTTACAATTCCGCAATAATCGCCTTGGTATTTTCAAGACTGGTAAACACCGATTACCGCATATACGGGTTCTTTATTGTTTTCGCTTGGTGCGAATTGTGGACGTTACTTTCACTACTCATCTTTAAAAAAAGAAGCAAAGCATCTAAAACAAACGATTAAAACAGCGAGGTGAATTTCACCTCGCTGTTGCTCTTTCTACCATACTATGTATCGCCATACAAAACCGGTCGAAAGGTGTCAATGAGGTATGCAACGGCGGCGAATCTCCTTCGGTATCACCACGCGCCCTAAATCGTCGATTCGGCGCACAATTCCTGTTGCTTTCATATATAAATTTCTCCTTGTTTTTACATTTGTGGTGTTATTATTTGTAAAATCAAGGGGATTTATACAACGTATTTACTTTTCGGAATGTTTGTGATAGAATAAAAAAGCAAAGAAACGATTCTATCGATTTTATAAGGAACTGAATTATGAACAACAAAAACAGACAAGATTACGACGTTTTTATCAGTTACAGGCACACCACAGGCTTTTATATGTCGCAAATTGTATATACCAAGCTCATCAGCAACGGTTATACGGTTTTTATGGATAAAACCATGAATTCCGGCAAATACGAAGAAAAGATACATTCCGCCATCAACAACTGCAGGAACTTTATAGTAGTTCTTTTCCCGGACGACCTTGAAGATTTAAAAAACGACGAAAGCTGGCTGAACAAAGAGGCGGCTTGGGCTTTGGAAAACGGAGGGCTTAATATTATACCCGTAATGTGCGACGGCTTTGAATGGCCCAGAAGCAGCGGCGAATTATCCGACGTTATGAACACCGTGAAGAAAAACAACGGTATTCTTATACACAAAGACTATTCGTTAGACAGCGATTTAGACAATTTGTGCGACAATTTTCTTAAAAACGTAACCCCCACAAAGCCGAGAATTACCGCTATTGAATTTTTTAGGCACAATCTCGAATCGAGGTCTGACCTCACAGTAAGCAGAGTTGACGTAGCCTTCCACGGCGGCTCGCCTTGGCTTATGCCCGGCGAAAAGAACGAACTTCTTGTAGGCTCGCTCAAAAAGGGCATTCCTTGGAGAGTTATGATAAATACGGTCGATGCGGCAGAAAGCATTGGTCAACACATGCGCGACGAAACCGCGTTGTACGTACCTTTCACAACGATACACGCACAGTGGAAAAAACTGCAAACGCTCTATCCCGATTGTCTTGAAGTACGCGCCTGCCCGATTCCGCTTATCCACGTGCATCACTCGGTGCATTTTGTTAACGATACCAACGAGCATCAATACGGAGAGCAACACATAAAATATTACGCCTACAACAACACGAGATTGGATAACGCGTTCGAACATAGGGTAAGCAGTTATTCGAAGTATTACTCGATATACAGCGACGAATTTGAATTTCTTTGGGCGCAAAGTCAAAAACTGTAAACCAAAAGCGAGGGGATCCCCCTCGCTTTTTATATGCTACGTTGTTTCTATAAATGGGGAATTTATACTTGATATTTACTTTTTTGATCGAGTATGGTAAAATAAAGCAAAGGCGGTGATTACGTGAAAAAGTTTTGGGGTTATGCTTCCAACGGCGAGTTTTCTGTTGGTTGCACGGGTCAAACGGTTTATTTATATAACAAAGCAGGCATTGAAATAGCCAAATTTAAGGATATTATCTACGCATACACCCCGATGTTTTCTCCAAACGGCAAATTGTTTGTTGTTAAATCAACCGACGGCAGGATTGCGGCTTATTCGCTCGAAACCCTTTCGTTAATAAAAAAGTTCCGTTTTTCAAAGGTTAACGGAGCGCAAGACGACGGATTTTGTTTTTCGCCCGACGGAAAGCTTTTTGTAAACCTCGAAAAACACTACGAAGATTCACTTTGCTCGGTATCGTTTTATGACACCGCCGACTTTTCGTTAGCGAATCGCTATATGATCGGCGAAGAAACAAAAATTGTTCATATCGAATACGACGCCGACTTAAACGCATACTATATTTTGGGATTTAAGGGTTTTGAAATATTTCCGCGAGAATATTTTATCGCGGTGTTTGAAAACGGTCAAATTAAAAATCCCGTACAAATTGATTGCCGCGAACACGCATCTTACAATGGATATTTTAGCTTAAAGCGCTTCGGATTCACCGAAAAATCGTTCGAATGGTCTTTTTTTAAGTACGATAGCAACTATGATCGTATTCTGCCATACGAGCTTAATGCGCTCAAAACCATAGATCTTACCCTTGCAAAGCTATACGAAAAGCATAGCAAATAAACCACAAAAGCGGAGTAACACTACTCCGCTTTTTTATGTGCAAGGGGTCAGTTTCTCGATTCCAAACCCGCGGCGATTTTTCTTTTCCGACCCGCGGTGAGCGGCTTGCTTGCACGGACGGCACAAATCACCTCGGCGACACCGTAGCGTCTACTCGTGTTTTCCATTCCGTAATTCACCCTTTTATGCGCTATTCAATATTAGATTGGTAAAAAGTATCATAATCGAACTCTGTCAGATATCTATAAAATTCGTCCAGACGCGCGTCATAATTCTCTGTTGTAAGTTTATTATTGCCCTGCGACATTTGATTCGACATATAGCTGTTAATAAAAGGCGCAAAGTGAGAATAATCCTTATAATTATCAAGATTTGTAATAATGTCGTATTCATCCTGAAAGAAGAAAATATTGACATTCGGATATTCCAATAATTTAGAAATCGCAGTCCTCGCTATGTGAATTTCCGCTTCGAGCGTTCCGTTTTGCAAGCTCATATACCAATATAAAATACTATATGGCACCATATAGAAATAAAACTCTGTTTCGGGGTGTTCTTCTACAAAAGGCAAAACATTATATGTTAAATTCTCTGCGAGATTTTTACTGTAATACTCTTTCCCTCTGCTTTCCTGCTTTGCAATAGGATACGACGAAGAGGCAAGCGCGTTTTCTTTACAATAAACAGATTCGTCATTCCAAGAGCCGTCGCGCATTAAAATTTGCTCCTGCCCTCTGAATGTTCCCAAAACATCCTTCATTGTATAAAAATAGAATACATCCAAATTCAAGAGATACGATAAATCGTTCGTCTTATTATCATCATAAAGATATTCAGGCAACGGATATCTCGGCGTATCCTTATCGGTAGTAAACGCGTATTCATCCAACGCCCAAAAAACCTTGTTGATTTTATTATCGGACGCATAGCATACGTCAAGAATAGTTTTGTGGTTGTACGAACTGCCGCCAGAATAAGGCACCTTTATAGTTTTGCAACCAAATAACTCATCTATTTCCGAAACGTTTGCATTCTCGACCATAGACGAGCCGAGAAATACCGTGTCGTATTTATAATTTTTGGCAATTCCCGGATTGCAATATATTTCGGTATATTCTCTGTGCGTTAATATTCCGGATTCATCTCCGTATTGAAGCAAGGGATCAAGATAATACGTAATCGCACCGAAAATCACCACGGCCGCGAGCAATATAGAAAGAAGTGAAATTACCCATTTTTTCGAATTCATAAAAACCTCTTAGAAATTGAAATACAAGAAAGTGCTTACGCCCGAAAGGGATAAAATGCTCCATAGCAGCAAAAATCCGGTAATAAGCAGAGTTGATAATTTCGGCTCAAACTTCGCCGATCTTTCGTGAACGTTTTTCGTGAACAAACAGATCAACGTGAATCCAATCATTAGCCCGATCATTATTATGTTCAGCACACCGTTAAATTCAAAAAGATTTGCGACTACGCTGATGGGAATAATATTCAAAAGAGTCTCGGTTATTTCGAAATTTAGTGTAAAACCACCGCTGAATGTTCGCATTAACAGTTTATTTGCTACCTCAATGCTATCTGCCCTGAAATAGACCCAAGTTATATTTACAAAAAGGAAGGTAATAAACCACGTAAATGCATAAGGAACCTTATCGATATATTTTCGAAACAGTCGGTATATCACCATAGCTATACCGTGCATAATGCCCCACAAGATGAACGTATATCCTGCCCCGTGCCAAATACCGCTTACCGCAAACACTATTAATACGTTTAGGCAGGTGCGCGCCGTGCTGCAACGGCTTCCGCCGAGAGGGATATAAATGTAATTGGTTAAAAATCTTGTGAGCGTCATATGCCAACGCTTCCAAAAATCCGATATATTGCGCGCTTTATACGGCGAATTGAAATTGATAGGAAGCTCAATGTTGAACATATTAGCAATACCGCTTGCCATATCACAATATCCCGAAAAATCAAAATATATCTGGAAAGTATATGCCAATATGCAAAGAATGGCTTCAAAACTGCTTAGATTTGAAACGTTGTTATATCCAAAAGCGACAATCTTGCCGAAATTATCTGCGACTATAACCTTTTTCGCAAGACCTTTAGAAAAAACAAATAAGCCCTTTGCAAAGTTATCGTAATTAAATCGCAGATTATTTTTATTTTCAAATTGAGGAATAACCTCGCTATGTAATACAATCGGTCCTGCAATCAACTGCGGGAAGAAGGTAACAAAGAGAGAATAATCCAATATATTATAAAGCTTTGCCTTGCCGTTATACGAATCGATCAAATAAGAAACCTGCTGGAATGTGAAAAAGCTTATTCCGAGCGGCAGGATGAGTCCTATATATATCGGATCGGTGCTGAATATATTTCCAACGATTTCAAAGCAAAAATCGAGGTATTTGTAAACGAACAAAATGCCAACATTCGCCATCAAGCCGAAAATATACAAAATTTTTCGAAAGCTATTGCTCTGTCCTTTTGTATTTTCAAAATAACAGCTGATCAAATAATTTACCGCAACGCTCGTTATAATGATCCATAAATACGAAAAATTAAAATATCCGTAAAAAAACAACGAGCACAATACCAGCCAACATTTAGATAATGTAATCTTGTTGAAACGGTTGCACAAAAAATATCCGATTAAGGTTATAGGAAGAAATGCAAAAATGAAAATATATGAATTAAATAGCATATTCACCTCTGTTTTCCGCAGTCATACAACGGCTGCAAATACAAATCTTGATATATAAAAGCTTTTTTTCTTGTTTTTATAGTAACGCAAAAAGCGAATTATCCATATTAATCTCCTATTAATATTGCACGGCAGGGGGCGCCGTCGGAATTTGCAAGATTTATCGGTGCGGCAGAGAGAAAATACACGCCCTCGGAAACCTCCGAAAGCCGTATTCCCTCTAAAAGCACGACCTCCTGCGCTAGCAAGATGCGATGCACCTCTGCGGGCGCATCGGCAGGGCCGACGGTTTGCGATTCGTTGCCGACAAGGTAAACGCCCTCGTCCGCAAACACCCTCGCCGCTTCGGCGGAAACCGTCGCGTTGCCCTTAATCAGCAAACGCTTTGCAGATTCGGGATTTATGTTTTTTGCATTTTCAAGTATCGATTTTGCCGTTTCTGCGGACAATACTCCGCAATACTCGGCAACGTAAGCCTGCCCGACGGTTTTGCAAAGCGGGATCGAATCGACAGACTTGCCGTTTTTTATAAAATGAGAGGGCGCATCGATATGCGTGCCGTTGTGGGCACACATAGAAAACGCGGTAAGATTGTAGCTGTCACCGCTTTCGATAGAAGAAATAACCCTTTTTTCGGGCTTCGGGTCGCCTAAATAAACCTCGCACCCAAAAACCTCTTGTGATATATCGTAAATCTTCATAACCGCCGTCCCGAATTATATTATTATTGATATTATATATCACTTTCCACCGCTTTTCAATAGACTTTCAAACAAAAAGCCTGCGCATTTTATTGCACAGGCTTTTATTTTTACTGCTTTTCAACGATAATATGAAGAATATTCAAATCATCGTTAGTGTAATAGGAATAGGAAACGCTTTGTTTTTTGCTGTCGAGACTTCTTAAAATATCAAATATTCCCTGCTCGTCAATAAGACGCTGTTTAACCAACGCAAGCACCGAGGCGTTTTCTGCCTTGAATGCTATTTCGGTCTTGCCTGCCTTTATTGCCGAAACGATTATTTTGCTTATGCGCGCCGCATCGTAATCCTTGAAGAAAAGCTTGCTTCTTACGAAGTAATTGCATTTCACCGCGGTACATTCGGGGTACTGCTCGGATTTATTTATGCTTCTCGATTTAAGAAGCTCCTGCGTGGTTATGCAGAAATAATCGTAGGAAACGCCCGCGCTTCCGTTCTTGCGCGAATCGGTGTTACTGCGGTCGTCAAAGGTGACATCGACGTAATAATATTCGCCCTCTAGCTTAATGATATTCCAAGCGTGCCATACGCCGTCGTGGCAAGGACCTCTTACGTAAGCACATTCGATACCCAAGCGATTGAGCATATACTGATAAGCTCTTGCATAGCCCGCGCAAACAGCCTTTTCCTCGACAAATACGCCGTATATCGAGCGCAGATTGTCGGGCTTTTGATTGCTGTTGGGGTCGCGCTCCTGCTCGTCAAGTCCGATAGAATCGTAATCGATAAGCTCGACAATGTTTTCGTGCGCGCGGAGCGCAACCTCGTAGTCGCTCATCGAAGGCTTAATGCCCTTCAAGAAGGGCTTAACAGCCTTTTCTATCTGCTTCTTGCGGCGCTTAACCTCGGAAGGAGTCATACAGTATTTGAATATTACGTTCTTTGCCAATCCGTCGCTTCCGTAAGAAATAGTTCCCGCGGGGTTTGCAACCCAGAAAACGTCGGGATTGTCGTCGATAACCGTGTTAAGTATGTCACAGCAACGGTCGACGTTTACTTCTCTTACAAGCGGTCCTGTGCATTCGGCACAGTTCGAAAGTGCGGTATAAATCTGGTCGTATATCGCCTTATCGTCATCGCTCAAGCGGTTGTAATAGTAGCGCGGAAGCGTTGCGGGGTCACGCTCTGCGATAAACGAGATATCCTCGCCGTCCTCGATATCCTCGCCGATAACGGGGTCGCCGTCGTGTTTTTTACCCGACTTGCCGAGGAAGTATGCAAAGCTGTCTTGATTACCAACATCGTGCAACGCCTGTTTAAGCTCGTTTAACCCCTTGTTGCCCTCGTAAAGCTTGGCAAGTGCCTCTGCTTCGGTTGCAAAGCGCATTGAAGAAAGCACCGAAAGCTCTACGAAATCGGGGTGTGCGATGAATATATCCGAACCGTCGCTTATAATGTTTTTGTCCTGCCAAAGCTCGGTCACCATACGCGCTATCGCGCCGCAAGCGGCAACCTTCGGCAAGCCGTATTCAACATATACGCAGTTCTTTACGCGGTTGCAGTAGGCTATCGGAAGCCTTTCGACGTTTTCGCCGTAGCGGTTGCGCAATTCGGCAGTCGAAACGAAATCAACCGTGATATCTTTAGGGAAGCTTTCGGGAACACTCGTGCTCTTCTTTATGGCATCGAGCACCGATACGAAGCAGGAATCGAGCTCTTCGAAGCTGCAAACCGAGCTTTCTACACAGCTCGGGCAGATAGTTCTGCCATCTTCAAGCTCGGTACCCTGACCCGATTCGAGAAGCTTGTGGCAGAAGAAGCAGGTGTTACTGCTGTAAAGCCTTACAAGCTCGGAGCGTTCTACGTCGTGGCGGAACTGTCTTATAAGCTCTTCAAGCTTATCGATTGCGAATACCGTGGGTATTGAATCGTAGCCGAAATTCAAATAATTACATTCACGTCCTGCATCGGAAAGAAGCCATGCAAGGAAATCCGCCGCAACGTGAAGCAGGTTGGTTACGGTTATGCCGTTACCGTCGACAAGGGTTTCGACAACGCCGTTGCCGCCCTCAATATCCTCGATAACAACAAATCGCATTCTGCCGCCGTTGTTCTCGCTATCCTTATCGCCATTATTTTCCTGCGTAGCAAATGTGCCGCAAATTCTCGGATAAAGGTCGCGTATTGCCGTTTCCTCGGCAAACAGCTCTTCCTCAACGTCCTTATCGAACAGCGGGCATACCGATACGCATCTGTACTGATGCGGGAATACCGTTTTCATAAATTCCTGCAATATTACCGAAAGCGTATATGCCGCGCGAATATCGCATTCAACCGCCGTATCAAGCTCGACAACGAGCATTTTGGTGTTGATATTGCGCTTAAGCTTTTCGAGCAACGCAGAATTGTTCGAAAGATTTACGTATTTTGCAAAGTTGGGCTTTGCAAGGTCGACCGTCTGTACCGCCTTTTCTATCGAATAATAACCAACGGTATCCACCGAAATGTCGGCATTGTAAACCGAAAATCCGACGTGGGTTACAACGCTGTTCTTTGTGCGGTAATCGTGTCCGAATGCGTTGATGCGTTCGGCAGACGATATAGTGTAAAGCCTTGTCTGGATGTAATCCATAGGAACGTTCACGCTCGGGCCGGTATCGTCGAGCACAAGTGTTCCGGCTTCAACATCCATATCCTTAATAGTATAGCCGCGGTTATTGCGTACTATTACCTGACCGGGGATAAAGTGTTGGGTGATTTCATCCTTGAATATAGGAATAGATTCCTCACTCTGGGTATTAACATATTCAAGCTTTACGGTTTTTGTGCATTCAAGAAGCTTTTCGAAAAGCTTTTCGGATTCTTTAATATAAACAAAGGTCTTTTGCCTTAGCTCGCTGTCCTGCTTGGCTCTTAAAATATATCTCGGCTCGTAATCGGCATCCGAACCGAATGCCGCCTCGTAGCAAAGCTTTACGCATTCCTGAAGCTCAAAGTCGCTTCCTTCGCGCTCTGTAAACTTATCGCCCAAAAGCTCTGCCGCACGCTTTATAAACAAATTGCGTTCGATACCGTTAACAGCATCGCAAAGCAATATAATAATGCTTGCGCGCTTTGCTTCGGCGTGCTCCGACATCGTCTTGCCGATAAGCTCGAAATGTGCAACGTAGTCCTCCGCGCGTGCGGTGAAATAATCCCTTAACATATAGGGCTTACTTACTACATGAAGCACCGTTGCCTTACGGCCCGAAAATCTTGAATAGTTATAAATCGCGTTGGGAAGGTTGAATTGGTCATCTGCCACGATAACGTAGCCGACGGGATGGTCCGAAAGGTCACAGCTGTTAAGCGTAAGTCCCTGAATTTCGGTAAGCTGACTGCTGTAAACCGCGGTTTCGGAAATAAGATTGATATTGGGGATGCCGAAATTACCCGCATCCTTTGCTATCTGTACCTCGAGCGATACCTGATTTGCGCCGTTATCGACGTAAAGCGTGCTCGACATACCCGTATGCCATACGAACACCTCTGTTTTTGCGGCAAGCCCGAAGGAATGGAAGGTTTCCAATGGCGCGTCTTCGAGGTTAAAGAACTGTCTTATACTGTTGCCGAGCGATTGAATATGCCCGTTCGAGAAAAAGCTGTATCTTACTCTCTTTCCGACAGCAACCGAACGGTCGGCATCAAGCACGCTCCAATTATCGGTTTCGGTCGTTGCCTTTTCAAGCTTTTTAGCCATTATAAGGCAGTAATAGTTGTTTGCGGTAAGTATCTTGTCTGCATCAAGCACGAAAACGTCGACAAGCTCGTCGAAGAAATCTCTGCCGTCTACAAACAAACTGCGTTCAAGGAACTGTTCGGGTGTGAGAAGGAGAATATCGGGTTTTTCGCCCTCGTGCATCTTTTCAAAGCTGCTTATTCTCCAAAGTATCTGCGAGGTTTTGGTTATCTCTCTAAATCCGGTTTCGAGATATGCACAAGCATTCTCCATTTCCTTTTTATCCTTACAGATAAACAGCACACGCTTGCCGAAGGAAAGCGTTACGAACAGATAATGCACTATATATTCGCCCAATGCCGAATAAAGCGAGGAATCGAACAGAACGTGCTTGCCATCGAACATATATTCAAGGCTTTGCATATAGTCGCCGTTGACAAAGCCCTTGTTCGACCTTATCGCCTTTGCCATATTCTGAATAAACTGCTTTTTATCGCCGAGCGTATAGGTGCTCTTGCCGCCCATTACAGCGGTATCAAAATTCTTAATACGATAGCTTGCGCCGTATTTTTCAAGTATTGCGTTTCTCGACTTTTCAAGCTCGACATTCTTGCCTTCCTTTATACTGTCGACAAACGAAACGAAGGGAGCTTCGGCTTCCTCGGGCTCTTTGTGCTCGCCGTTGATAAACCACAAAAGCTCGTAAAGAAATACAAGCGAAAGCACGGGATACATATAGGTGTTGCTTACCAGCCACATCGCCACCTTGTAGAACCACGATGCTTCTTCGAAATTAAAGTAGATCGGGATCTGCAAAAGCAGGCAAACGGTAAGATAAACGAGCGAAACAAGCACAAGGAAGGTTCTTAATTCCTTTGCCCATTTATATGTACCGGTCTTTACGTATTCGTAATTGTCGTCCTCGGAATAAAACAGTCCGACAAATTTACGCCACGCAAGCTTTATGAATTCGCCAAAGGAAAGCGATTCGTCGCTTTCGGCATTCTTTTTGTTCGATTTTTCGGGGTCGTTTTGCGGCTTTTCGATACGGTAATCCGAAGCGATTACACCCTTTTCGGCAGCTTTCTTCCTGTTTTTTCCGAAAACGAGTATAGATTCTCTGCGAAGCTGTCTTAAACGCTTTTCAGAGGTGTCCTTTGCGCTGTCGCTACGGCTGTCCTTTGCAATCTTTTTGCCTTTTTTGTCCTTCTTTTGGGATTTCTTTTTGTCCTCTTCAGAAGCCTGCTTAAAGACCTTTGAATCGAGAAACTTTCGCAAAAACTGTTTGATAAAGAGGAACAGCAGGCAAACCGCCAAATTCACTGCGATTATGGTTACAACCTGTGCTATGTATTCAAACCTATCGGGAACAAGGTTGTTCAGCCACGTCATCACCTTCGTATCGAAGAGCCAAAGCAAAAATCGCTTTACGTAAGGCGCAAGGCAAAGCAGCATCGAGCCGACAAGGAAGGTTTCGAGCACAAAGCAGATGTTTTTCCACCTATCCTTGCCCGAATATCCTGCCGATGCGAGCGAAAATTTGAACCTGCTTGGGAAAAAGGGCAGGCAAAGCACGACCAATACCGCCACTATTGCAAGTATCTTAAAAATGAAGAATTCCATTTATGCTATGCTTCCCCCTTCCTGTTCCTTTTCTTGCGGAGCAGGCTCCGAAAGAACGCTGTAAACCCTTTGGTTGTTTTGACTGTGGAAGGATTCCTCTCCATTCAGGAAAAGCCCTTCCTTTTCGAATTTTTTAATGTCCGCGTCGGTAATTTTACAAGCCTCGTCGCGGTAATCGAATTTAAGCATTGTCATAAAGCGCTGTACCGCACCGATAAGGAATTCAAGATGCTTTATATGGTTGTTGCGCTTGATGCCCTTTTTGGAGTTTTTGCGGTCGCGTCTTATTATTTCGCGCCAAAGCAGACAATGGCTTTCGGTTTCGATAACGGTTTCGCTGTAATATTTATAGAGTGCCGCAATGCTTTCTCTGCGTTCACTCTCGCTTTTCAATTTTAATTCCTCGAGCTGGTCCTTAAGCTTTCTCTTTTTGATATTTATCTTCGCCGTATAAACAGCGGCAGATATACCGTAAAGGCAAGCAAATCCCGCCGTAAAGAGCAAATACATTATGTTGAACACAAGATTTTCGTTACCCGAATAGTATTCAACGTAAATGTACGGCAATATAGACACGGCAATAGCAATAAGCGCACCGATAAAGGATATAAGGTACCATTTACCCTTACGCATAAGGTCGCCGTATTTCAGCACGAGGTCCTTTGCTTCGAGCAGTATATTTTTGTTCGCCGAAAGTCTGTGCTCGGCTTCGGTTACGTCGTTTACAAGCTCGGTATATTCCTTTTCGTACTGCTCCTCGATAAAGGCAACCGTTTCTCTTACGTTAGTTTTGTTTTCCGAGCCGGTTTCCTTCGACAACGCCTTTTTCAGCTCATTATCGACGGTATATTTAAAATCGTCGCAGGATTGCTTGTCACGCCAGCTCCATAAACCGGTAAGGCAATCCTTTACTATACGGCTGTTTTGCTCCTTAATAAGCTCGGAATCGTAGTTGTTGAATATGTCCTCTACAAGCGCGTGGAATTCACGGTCGATGCCGTGCATTTTTGCCGTAACCGCAGCCTTCTTTTCGGCAACGGTTTCTGCCATTATTTCATCGGCAACCTCGAGAGGCGTTTTATCCTTATATTTGTTGTTGTGATGCGCCGTATCTCTGCGCGCCTTGAATATGCTTTCTCTTATGTCGAATATCCTTGCAATAGGCTCAAATTCGACGGTAATGTTTGCTTCGTCGGAAAAATATTTGTACTTTTTGAGCGCATACAGCAGCATTTCTTTGATTTTTTCCATGCTGTAAATTTCCACCTTCGCAGAAAGCCGCTTTGTCTGTACGCAGGTAAAAATATTCGCGAATACGTTAAAAAATCCTTCGATAAGCGTTTGTTCGTTGTCGCGCTCAAAGCTTACGGTAATGCTGTTCATTCGGTAACCGTTAAGAAACGGCAAGGTAATCGATGCGGCGCTGTCCCATTCGCCCGATTCTGCGGCAATCACATCCTCAACCGCTTCGAGCGCAAGCTCAAGCACCTTGGCGCTTTTATGTGATTTTTTTATATCCGATGCTGTGCCGTCAAACACCACCGAAAGATCAATGCTTTCGTCGCTACCCACGGAAGACCTAAGCCCCCACGTGAAGCTTTCTTTGTCAATTTCCTCGGTCCACGAAAACAGCTCCATAATAAGACGCTGCTCGATGCTTCTCGAAGCCGCTTTTTTCGTCTTTACGGGTGCTTCGTCGGAAAGGTCGCCGCTTTTGGAAACCGATTTGCGAAGCTTTTCCTCTTCCAAAAGTGCTTCGTTAATCTTTTTCTGCTGTTCAATGGGGTTTTCATCGGCAAGCTTTTCGATATTCCAATCGCTTACCTTTTGTACGGAATCGGCAAAATAAACCGACGTTCCCAAAGGAAGAAGACTAAATTCATCCTTAAGCCTCTTCAAAAGCGTTGCGCCTATATGTCTTGTGAGCAACGCCTTATAAAGCCTTGTGGCATTTTGCTCGTTTCCGCGCGGAAATGCATACAGATCGACAAGGACTATAAGATTATAGTCCCTGTCAACCGTATCGTTATCGTTGATAATAGTCTGCTTGATGCTTTCGGCGACCTCGCCTATTTTTACGAGCTCGCTTTTATACCACAGCAGACTGCTTTGGTCAAAGGGGGCTTTGAACAAAACGTCCAGCTTTGTATTAATTGCTTCTTTTGAAGTATTTATAACTATGGTTCTCATTCTGTAAGTCCCCTTCGATAGTTAATCTCGGCTTATTTCTTGACAACAGCTCCCATAAGGTTGCTTGCCCAGTTATATGCCTTAAGCTTGGTGTATTGCTTGCTCACGCCGAAATCAAATGCCTTTTCAACGTTTGTGCCGACGTCGCCGTCATCAAGGTCGGAATCGTCTCTGCCGAAGCTGTTTCTTGCCTTCTTAGCCTTTGCTTCTTCTTCGCTGATAATGCCGTCGTCCTTGAATTTCGTCTTTGCGGATTTAGCAAAATCCTGCATAAACGAGGTCGCAATGTGTTCGCAAACGTCCATATAATTGATATAGGATTCGCTTCCGAGCGCCTTGTTTTCGATATCGTCTGCGTTGTAAGGTCCCTTTGCGTACTTTTTAATAATTTCGCAAAGCATACTAACAAGAAGCTCTGCATAGTCCTTGTCGACTTCGTTTTCTTCGGAAAGATGAAGCTTCCAAGCGAGGTCGAGAATGCTGATATCCTCGAGCTTCTTGGTCTTCTTCGCCTTGCCGTTGCCCGATTCCGCAACGTCGATAGCGCGAATGATGTTGCGCTTCAACTGGTTAAGTATTCTACCGTAATTTGTTATTGCGGTCTTATACTTGCCTACGTTATCGCTATATTTCGAAAGACTTTCAACTTCGTTTTCGATAGCTTCGTCGAAGAGTGCGGAATATCTTTCGATAAGATCCTCCTGATCTGCAAACCAGTTAACGCATCTGTTGATTCTGTTATAAGGAATCGATCTGCCCTTATAGAAGATAACCTGTGCATCTCTGTCGAGCTTGGCGTCGCCGTACACGAACTTCGCGTCGGAGCCTTCTATAACGTAACCGATCTTGCCGTAGCACATTGCATAAAGGAATGCCTTTGCAAGGTCGTAACGGCGTTCAATTTCCTTGGAAACGTTGATATAGGGCATAACGCCGTGCTTGTGCCAACGCTTGTCGAGGTGAGGAGTCATAGAATACTTCTGCACCTTTTCCATATCGGAAATTCTCTTGGAGTAATGCTCGTAATATACGCCACCCTTGATCTCGTCGAACGCTTTGATCTGGTACGGCTGCAAGCAATGAACGGTAGAGTAGCAAAGAATGGTATAAGGATCGACCTCTTCGCTCATTACGTAATTCATAAATATGGTCTGGCTTTCGGTATCCTTGGGAAGCGAGGTTGCGTGATCGTTATAGAAATCATCGACAATACCCGAAGCGCCGTCTATCGCACCAAGAAGTGCGCGGATGCTGGCATCAACCTCTGCGTTATGAGAGATGTATCTGTACGCGTTGGAAACCTTCTGCTTTTCAACCGTCATACCGTTTTCGTCTTCGGTATTGAACATACCGCTGTACGTATCCTGAGAGTCGAATACAAGGAATGGTGCCGCCATTTTTGCAAGACCCGAAAGCTTTGTAGCAATAAACTGATCGATTCTGTTCTTTGCTGCATCGTCCTTGCTGTATCTCGTTTCGTCATCGGCATGTTCGGGATTAAGAAGCGCGTATTCGTAAAGCATAGCCTGGAATACGTTCATACCGAGACTGCCCTGAATTTCGGTGTTATCCTTTGCGTTCGAAGCAACTATTGCCGAAACCGACTTAAAGAAGTTTTCGGTGTTGCGGCTTCTTTCCTTAAGGCTTATGGGCTTTGCGGTACGGCTCTTATCAGCCGCGCTCAGACGCATAGAATCGAAAAGACCCTTGCTGATAAGGCTTGCTGTTTCGCCGGTTTGGGTATTGATATTTCTACCCGCTTCTTCGTAAAGCTTGTTCTTTACCTTTGCGCTTGCACATACGTACACAACGCCCTTGCCGTTATCGTGCTTGTTTTCGCTTGCAGCGGTAGCCGCCTTTGCCTTCTTGATAAATTCATCGATATTATCGAAGAAGCGTTCGTATTCGGCGATAAGGTTGTTGACTCTCGCCTGTACCTTAACGAATGCGAAATACTGAAGCGCATCAAGGAATACCTCGTCGATAAGCTCGAGCTGGTTTTCGAGAGCTTCGAAGTAAGCTTGAATACCCTTTCTTGCGGCACGCTTGCCGAAGATCTTCTGCACCATACCCTGAAGCACCTGTGCGTTGGGAGCAGCATCGTCTTCGTTGGTGGAAAGCGCGGTCTTCTGAGGCTCTACGTATTCCTCGATAAGGTGGTTATAGAAATCGTCTGCATCATCAGCAGCGGTGTCGATATCTCCGATAAGCGAATTGATCTCACGCGCAAGAAGCTGACTGAAGGAATAAAGCATATATCTTGCCGCAACGGGGTGTACCCATTCGCCGGTTTCGCTGTTGTAAAGCAAGCCCTTTACAATGCCGAAATCCTTTTTGTCGTATGCTTCCCAAAGGTCCTTATCATCGCAGAAGATGCCGTTTGCGAAGGGAATCGAGCAATCCGCGATATAACCGATGCACTTTTTGCAATACTGTTCAAGGCTTTCATCGATATCGTTTATAGCCGAGAACATATCGCTGTTATCGTCGGTCATCGAGGTATTTGCAACAAGCGAATCGAGGTCGCTCTTAAGCGCGCCGAGATCGTCTATGCCGCATTCAGCCTTTGCATTAGTAATTCGAGTATCTTTTGCGATTGCACTTTTTGCATTTTCCTTAATTGCCGCAAAGAGCAATTCAACCGCAGGCTTTCCGCCGCGCTGAGTCATAGGCACGAGGAAGGAAAGAGACGATTTGGAAACGCCGGTGGTTTTTGCCTGTGCAAGGAAATCGGTAATAAAGTGCTCTGCTCTTTCGCCGGGCTCGGGAGTATATTTTGCAAGACCCGATGCGCGCGCAGTAGCGTCCTGCTCCTTAAGATAGTTGTTCCACTCTCTGTCGAGAACGGTCCAAACAGTATCGAAGCTTTCGGTAATCGAACGGTTTGCAAAATATTCGAGAATGTCCTCGTAGGGATACTTGATCGAAGCCGCACCTGCCGAGCCGTAGATAGCACCGGGCGCCATATTGTGTGCATGCATTTCGTTCGATTCTGCCGAAAGGACCTCGCCCGAAATATCGGTATAAAGGTGCGAGTACGCTATGTTTGCCATAGCCTTGTAGTATTCGGGAAGACCGCCGAGTATCTTGCTAAGATAGTTCACACGGTCGATGAAATACATAATATCGTAGGGCTTGTCACCGTATCTGCCCTTCGCGTCCTTCTGGAAGAGCTTGCCTTCGCAAGCGGTGCTGATTTCTATATCGATATCGAGCTTGCCGCCGTATGCAGATGTGGTATCGGGACCGCAGATAAGGTTAAATGCGTTTAATTCACGGATAACCGCATAAGCATTTGCGTAAAGGTTGGGGAGCTGCTGAGGGCTTACAACGTTTTTATAAAGATCGGGGCAGGCGAACAAGCCGTGCACGAGAACGTTCTGAACGTTGTGTTCTCTGAAGAATTTCTTTATATAAAGCGCAGTCTGGATAAATATACCCGAGCCTGTGCCGCCCGCGATAGACGAGGCGATAAGCACCATAGGAGGTGCTTCCTCTGCGTCCTCACCGTCGGTAGAAACCATAAGCGATTCTTCAAGTACCTGTTCAAGAGTGTTGTTGCGGTTCTTAAGAAAGCTCGAGAAGCAAAGTCTGGATTTAAGACGGCACTGCGACGCACCGTTGAAAACCGAGCTCGAGAAGAAGTTACCCTCGTTTGCGGTATTGGGGCACCATTCCGCAACGTCTTCGCCAAGGTTATTGAATATCTGACCTACGTTTCCGCTTCCGCTTATGCAGATTTTCTTTACGCCAAGCTGTGCGAGCTCGTTAAGCTCATCCTGATCGGTGTCGATAGCGATGCATTCAACGTCGCTTGCAAAGCCGATGCCACGTTCCTTGATAAGTCTTCCGTAAAGCTCGGCAATTATTTTGCCGCCGCTTCCGCCGAGACCGATTAAATAATTGTGCTTCATACTTAATCTCCTGAATTGTTATATATATTTTTTTATTTCTTTTTAGCTTTTAAGCCTTTTTTCGCGATAGCAGTTTTTGCAGGAGTTTCCTTCTTTCTGCCCCTTTTCTTCTTTTCGCGCATAGCTTTTTCTTCTTTTTTGGTAACAAAGAGAATTACCTTGTTCTTGCCGTGCTCTACAAGGAAGTTGCCCTTTTCCATTTTAATATCCTGTTCGCCGCAATCCTTGCCGACAAGCGTTGTCGAATCTATGCTTACGCCGTTTTCGCGGTTAATTATTGCGGTAAGCTTAGCGTTTACGATATGTCCACGATTGAATTTCGTGCGGTTTTCCGACTTACTGTAAGGATAAGATTTGCAAGAGAAGCGCTTGAAGGGCGATTTCTTCGCCACAAACTTCGCCTGTTGCTTACCAACGGTTATGCTTACCGATTGCTCGCTGAACGGAATCATAAACTTACCACTCAACAGGAATCTTACAAGGCTCTTTTTGTTCGCTTTCAAAGCCGTTCTGTCGCTCACGATATAGCCTATACCGTTAGGATCGGGCTTGAAGCCGATTTTGTAAAAGCTACCCTTTATAAATCTTACTCTTGTAAGACAGCAGAATATTATCCACAGTATAATAGCCAAGCCTGCGATAGTTACGAAGAATATCGTCCAAGCAAGCTCGCTTGTGCCGACATCGACCGCAGCAGACGCAGAATCGAGCCCTACGGTGATATCGATACTCATATTTCCCTTTTCGACCTTGAAGAGGCAGAGCCAATTCCAAAGCCCAGAGGAGATAAACGTCCAGCCGTCATACTTCGGCTTGCAGGAAATGTACGCGCTTCCGTCTTCGCCTTCGCAGACCGAAACGTCCATAGCCATCCACTTTTGTTCCTTGCTGAAGCGAACGTCGAAGGGTGCAAGTGCATTAAGCTCTTCGCTTGTAAGCACGCGACCATCGCGCGATACGGTAAACCCAACGTATTGCTCGTTACCGCGCAGTTCAACATCAACAAGCGTTATACCGTCGTTGCGCACGGTCAAATCGTATTTGGGAGGGAGCACCTCTACCGTCGTTTCGGCAGATGAGCCCTGTCCTTCAAGCGTTGCCTTTACGGTATGCACCTTACCCGCTACCTTTGTGAACACTATGCCGTTATTGTTATTTTCGTCATAAAGCGGGGTGAACGATTTACCTATCGGCTTGCCGCCTGCGTCGTAAACCGTTTCGAATTTACCGGGAAGCTCGCCCGAATCGATAACGAGCTTTTCGTAAGCCGATAAATCCCAATCCTCGATTGCGCCATAGTTTCCGTCGCCGTTATAATCGGCAAGCAGAGAGAATACTATTTTTTTATCGTTTTGCTTAATGCTGTCGAGCGTAAACGCTTCGGTTATAAGATTTTCAACAGTTATCTTATAACTTCCGCCTGCGACCGAAAGGGTTATTTTTTCGGATTCAACGGTAATTCCGTCGACCGTCGCGGTTGCAAAAACGCTGTGGTCGCCACCGACTATATCGGCGGGCGAAACATCGGTATTTACATCGGAATCATAAACGGGGGTGAATTCAACAAGTCCGTTTTGCTCGTTAAGGTTACCCGTAAGAATTCCGCTGTTCAGAGAAAACTTAATTTCTTTTTCGCAGTTATAATTGCTTATCGGAGAATAGCTTTCGCTTCCGTCGTAGCAGGCGTAAAGTGAAAAGCTTACTTTTTTCGTGTTGCCTTTGAGCATTCCCAAGGAAAGAGGGATATTTTCAAGCTCATTGGTTATTTCAAACCTGTATTTCGGCTGCTTCACATTAAGGTTTACAGCCGCAAGCTCGCTGTTATCGGTATTATCGAGAAGCGTAATCTTTATGTTTTGCGGAAGCTGTGAATAATCGGTATCCGCAGAGAATTTCGGAATGTAAACTATATCCTTTCCCTCGATACGGATATTATCACCAAGCGACGAGCAGACACCCGAAGGAATACCGTTGTAGCCGTCTACCCTTATCGCAAGGTCGGCAAGCATCGCGCTGTTGGCTTCGAGAAGCGTAAATCTTATATCCTTGCTTCCGTCGATCCAGCCTTGGAATTCAGGCTTTATAACATCAATGCCCTTTGCATCCGCGCCGTTGCTATTATCTATTGCGGGTCTTGTGTTAAGCTCGCCGAAGGTTTCGCGCAATACAAACGGCTGATAGCCCTTGAGCGTTGCTTCTATCTTCAGCTCTTTATTTTCGAAATCCTTAGCGATTTCCAATTCATATCTGTTTCCGCCGACATTTTTGCCGACAGTAGCGTTATCGAGATAAATGTTGTAGTTAGGCGAAAGCACGTCGAGCGGAATCGGATCGCCGATCGAGCCGTCGGAATTCATTTCGTAAAGTCCGCATTCGACAGTAACCTCGTCGCCCTCACGAACGTATTTTTTAAGCTCTTCGAAGGTCATCGCATTCGTGCTGTCGCCGATAAAATACTTACAGCCTATCTTAACAGCAGGCTCAACAAGCACAACGAGATCCTTGGTGCTTATTCCGTAAGCCGAAAAATCGATAGAATACGAGCCCTTTGCAATAGAGCTGTTTCCGTTTTCGATAAGAGTTACGAAGCCCGAAGGCGGGTTTGTAGGTATTTTTTCGTTATATACCGTAGTTGAAGTGTTTTTTACTATTTCTGTGGGACAATCGACGTAATAAACACCTGTGTCGTATGAAACGCCTGCCCCGTTCTTCGTTATCGGAACACGGACATTTGAAAATTCCGCGTTCTCCTTTTGAACGAATATTGCAACACTTAAAGCGGGATATTCAAGCTCGAACGAAAGCTTGCCACCCGACACCGAGTGATCGATCTTTGTTCTGCCCATAATATCGGCAGATATATCGCGCAAAGCATTTACTATTTCGTTGCCGTCTTTTGCGGAATGTCCGGTTACGCCGGGAATATTTTCGAAAATGATGTTATTTTTATTTTCATCATTGTACATTGCAAAATATACCGTTTCGAAATCGGCTCCCGAAAGTGCGTCAACCGTCGAAGAAGAAACGGTTTCAAGTGCCTCGGACATATCGATCGGGCTATCGGTCAATTCGCCGTCGGCAAGCACCACAAGATAATACTTTGCGTTATTGCCGTAATTGGAATATTCTTCTTTTAGGCATTCCGCACCATTTTGCAGCTTGTTGGGAGTGCCTCCGCCAAACATAGTTTTTTCAATATTATCAATATTTCCCTGCTTTGCAGAATTCGAAAGATTGATTTTTACCGTTCCGGTGGGCGCGTTAAGATACGTAACATAAAGAACATCCTCTTCGCCCATCATCGCAACGAACGCCTGCATTGCATAGCTTGCGTAGGCCCAACGGTCGGTATCCTTATACATACTTCCCGAATCGTCAAATACAACCGATACGATACGCGGGATATGCTTCGGTGAACCGGACTCATTCGCGGCAAACACCGTTCCCGAAAATATTTGAGCAACAAAAAGCAAAATAAGCACTACGCTCAATATTTTTTTCATAACGCTCTCCCTTTGGCTAAATGTTTCGACAATATTACCATTTTATTTACATAATTTTATCACTATGTAACATTTTTGTCAATATCATTTTAGTAAGTTAACGCGATTTTTGGATAGTTTTCCTCTTATAATATATGTCAAAAAGAAAAAGAGCGTATTGCTACGCTCTTTTCGCGATTTGTGATTAAATTACATAATAATCTTGTGAATGAAAGCAGCTTCTTCGCGCTTGATGGTTTCATCGCATGCAGCAACGCTTGCAACGAGGTTAACCATTTCGAACTTGAGCTCTTCGTTAAGAGCGTCTGCGAGCTTGTCAACGAGTTCGCCTTCTGCGCCGTTGTAAAGGTTAACCATTTCGTCAACCTTCTGTTCGGTAGTGCCGAGAACTTCGCAAAGGAAGAGCTTTTCCTTGCCGGTAAGGGTGCCGTCAGCAGCAACAGCGGCAAGAATGGTAGCGATAAACATAACTGCGCCGTCGTTCTTGGGGTCAACCTGCTTGAATACAGGCATAAGCTTTACGAGCGAGGACTGTGCAAGCTTAACAAGAGTAGCGTGATCGGTGTCTACGTACTTCTGCATAAGTTCGTTAAATTTAGTCATTGGAATGTACCTCCTGAAATTTAATCTTTTTATGATATACTATTTTACCACGTTTTCATATTTTTGTCAATAATTATACGAGATTTTAGCCAAAAACCGAAAAAGATATTGCGCAAAACACAAAAGCGGAGTATATTATATAGGGTGATATTATGATTTACGTTATTTCCGATATTCACGGAAGCCTTGATTCCTATTTGCGTATGCTAAGACTTATTGAATTCAGCCGCGAGGACAAGCTTTTTGTACTTGGCGACATCTGCGACCGCGGCAACGATTCCGCCGAAATATATCTTGATCTTATGCAGCGCAAAAACGTCGTTTGCCTTAAAGGCAACCACGAGCTTATGGCCGAATCCGTTCTGCCGTATATGTTTTCGCTCAAAAGCAAGCCATCGAGATCGCAATACAAGGCAAATTATCAGCGATGGATAGACAATGGCGGCGAAACCACGTTGCTTTCGCTTTACCGTTATTCCGATTCGGCGCGATTGAGAATACTCGATTACATAACCGAAATGCCCTACTATTATTCGCTCACCGTTAACGGACGCGAATTCCTCCTCGTCCACGCGGGAATAGAGGGATACACCGAGGGAAAGCCGCTTGACGAATACACACCGAACGACCTTGTGTGGTGCAGGCCCGATTTTGTTACCCCGCTGTGGGAAAACAAAAACAAATACCTTGTCGTCGGGCACACCCCGACTATGATGCTTTCAAGGCAAAAGCCGCCTTTGATATACCACGCAAAAAACAATATGATAAACATCGATTGCGGCGAAGCATACCGCAACGTTGGCGGTCGGCTCGCCTGCTTACGGCTCGACGATATGGAAGAGTTTTACGTCTAAACTGCAAAGCGCGCAAAAGAAGAGCTTTTATCCGTTTGAAATTGCAATGCTTTGGCTAACCGAAAGCCTATTTTCACACCGTTTTTGTCGAATTTTTGCGGCAAAAGCGGTTTTTTGTTCCCACTCTTTTGCGTGTCTTTCGAAGCGCCGCACAGAGGAAATACCTTTTATCCCATAAAATTCATTAAAATCAAAGGCGCTGCCACAAACCTTGAATTTGCGGCAGCGCCTATTTATGCGTGTTTCTTTAGCAATTCAGATTACGAAAGTGCGAGGTTGAATGCAGTATCCATATTTTCTTCGGAAAGGATAACGATGATGTAGTCAACTACTGCATCGCCGTCGTTTGCATACTGCGGAGCGGTAGAAAGGTTGATGTTGAGATCGCCCATCTTACCAAGCATACACTTGCTGAATCTTTCTGCAAGGATGTCGGTGAAGGAAAGCGAGCCGTAATCGCGGTAAACGAGTGCGCTGGGAAGGTCGGTAACATCGGTACGCGCGGTGGTATCGATAAGCCAACGTTCTGCAACGCTGTTTAAGCTATCGGCGTTATCTGTGGTCACAAAGTAATTGTAATCGCCGTTTTCGGGATCAACGTACTTCTTAAGCGAAGAAATTTTGGAAGAACCCGCGCTGTCGTTACCGTAGTTAAGCTCGAACTGCGGAATTGCGGTGATAATTTCTTCGGTGACGATTTCTCCATCGATTTCACGGTAGCCTACAAGGTTGCCGCCCTTTGCCTGAACAGACTTCCATTCGAATTCTTCTTCGGTTCTGGGAGCCGCTTCGGGGAAGGTTGCCGCAACGGTGTTCATAAGCTCGCGGTATGCGAGATATGCGCCGTAATCGGTGAGCGCGCTATCGGTTTCGCGGTAAACCTTGCCGTACTTTTCGATAGCCTCGGCATCCTGCATAGCTGCGGTGAATACGGGCTTAAGGTCGATAACGGTTGCTCTTGTCTGGTTAAGAGTGTTAACGATCTGTTCGTAAACGGTGGTGTTGGTTTCGCCGATAACCTTTTCGGGAAGAATACCGTCTTCAACAGAGGTTACGTTGGGGATAAGGAGGTAGATGATTTCTACGTCCTGACCGCCTGCTCTGTCGTTGTAATAGCTGGTAACGGTATCGGTAACGTAGTCACGGATATCGTTAAGCTGAGATGCGGTATAAAGGTTGGTGCCCGAAATATCGTCTATCATCTTGTCGAAGTAAAGACGGGAGTTCAAGCCGACAGAAACGCTGTTACCGTCAAGAAGAGTATCCGCGGTAGCGTCCTTGCGTGCGATAACCTCTCTTTCAAGCGATTCTTCTTCGCCCTCTGTCTGAGCAGTTACCTTAAGAAGGGTATCTCTGTCCCAAATTTCAACTTCGATAATGTAGTAGGTGCCATGTGCGGTGGTTTCCGCATCCTCTTTACCGCCGGTAACACGAATGGTAGCGTTTTCTTCGCAGGTACCATATACAGCAACGGTAGTAGGCTTGATGTTAACAACGTCAGCAACGACGGGTGCATCGGTATAGCCTTCGGGTGTAGAAATATCTTCGGAAACTTCTTCGATATACTGCGAAGATTCTTGGGTCATCTTGCTGGTATCAAGAACACCGTCGATATTCGAGGTGTTCACGCAAGCACCGAGCATTACGCCGAGCACCATTACAAGCCCGAGAATCATTGTGATACTGCGGGTTCTTTTAAGATTTTTCATTACAAATGCCTCACTTTTCGGAATCGTGGTTTATACTAAATTGCTTTTTATACTATTAGTCTTCTGCGTCCTTCTTTGCTTCCGCAATAACCTTCTGTGCAACTTCTGCGGGAGCTTCTTCGTATCTTACGAATTCGAAGGTGTAGGTACCTCTACCCTGGGTCATAGCGCGGAGCTGTACCGCATATATCGTCATTTCCGCAGAAGGAATTTCGGCTTCGATAACGGTGTAGCCCTTACGGGTGCTTTCGCTCATACCCATAATTCTGCCGCGGCGCTTGCTTACGTCGCCCATAATGTCGCCCGAGTATGCGGTAGGAATGGTACATTTAAGATATCCGACAGGCTCGAGTATAACAGGGCTTGCCTTGGGAAGACCTTCCTTGAATGCAAGCTTAGCCGCGAGCTTGAAGGAGATTTCGTTCGAGTCAACGGGGTGGTAAGAGCCGTCGAAGAGGTCCGCTTTAAGGTTTACAACGGGGAATCCTGCGAGAACGCCCTTAAGCATCGCTTCCTGAAGACCCTTTTCAACTGCGGGGTAGAAGTTCTTGGGAACGTTACCGCCAACAACGCTTTGGGTGAAGGTAAGACCTTCTTCTTCACCGGGAGAGAAGGTGATCTTAACGTGACCGTACTGACCCGAGCCGCCCGATTGCTTTTTATGTTTACCTTCGACAGAGATGCTCTTCTTAATGGTTTCGCGGTAAGCGATCTTCGGCTCAGCAAGCTCTACTGCAGTACCGTAGCGCGATTTAAGCTTACTGCAAACAACGTCGAGGTGGATATCACCCATACCGGAAACCGTCATCTGCTTCGTTTCGGCATTATTCGCATAGCGAAGGGTGGGATCTTCTTCGAGAAGTCTTACGATACCCTGAGATACCTTGTCTTCATCGTTCTTGGAAACCGGCTTAATAGCCATTGTATAATAGGGCGAGGGGAATTCGATCTTTGTGAATTCGTTGCCTGCGTTGCCGTTGCCGAGGGTATCGTTAACGCCGGTATTGACAAGCTTAACCGCATAACCGATATCGCCGGTAACGAGCTCGTCGACTTCGATTTCCTTCTTACCTATGCTGATACAGATTTTCGAAAACTTTTCCTGCTGACCGGTGGTGATATTATTAAGAACAGTATCCTTCTTCAAGGTGCCGTTCATAACCTTGAAGTACACCTTTTTACCAAAGTTATCGGAAATCACCTTGAATACAAAGAGCTGAGTGTCGCCGTTTTCGTCAGCATACTTCATAATATCGAGCGGAGAAACGAAGGAAGCCGCAGCGGTATCGAGGAAGAAACGGATACCTGCGAGGTCGGTAGCGGAGCCTACGAATACGGGCGCGATATCGCCGCTCAAAAGACCGGAGTTAAGCGCATGATGTTTTTCGTCGTCGGTAAAGGGCTCTTCCATAAGGAATTTTTCCATAAGCTCTTCGCTGGTGATAGCAAGAGATTCGTTAAGAGCAACCTTGTATTCTTCGATCTTATCCTTATACTTATCGGGAAGCGCGATTTCGATACGCTTGCCGGTCTTCTTTTCGCAGGTGAATACTTCATCGGTGATAAGGTTATAAAGACCTACTTCGCCGGTGCCTTCATTAAAGGGAATAAGAAGCGGACATACCGATGCGCCGAACTGTTCGCGCAGACCGTTAAAGGTAGCCTCGAAGTTCGAGTTTTCATCGTCAACCTTGTTTACAAAGAATGCCTTGGGCTTACCTGCAGAGTATTCCCAAGCAAGCTCGGTACCTACCTTGCAACCGCTCTTTGCATCGACAACGATAACCGTACTTGCCGCAACTGCAGCCGCCGCCTTTGCTTCACCCGCAAAGCCAAACATACCGGGTGCGTCAAGTATATTTATTTTTTTGCCGTTCCATTCAAGGCTTGCAAGAGATGTAGATATAGAATAGCCTCTCTTTATCTCTTCGGGATCGAAGTCACATACGGTGTTGCCTTCGGAGGGCTTGCCGAGCCTGTCGGTGACCTTTGCGAGATAAAGCATAGCTTCAGCAAAAGAGGTTTTACCGTCGCCGCTGTGTCCGACAAGACAAATATTTCTAATTTGAGAAGAAGTAAATTTCGCCATTTGAATAATCCTCCATGCAATATATTGATACATACAATGTATTATATATTACAAAGATAAAATAATCAAGTGCAATTTCGATTTTTTTATCACAAATAACCAAAAATTTAAAATTTCGTCACTTTCTCATCATCAAAAGCGATATTAACCACACGGGAAGCAGCCAAAACAGCTGAAAAGCGACCGCGTGAAGCGAGGATATTGCACCGATATCGCCCGTTACGGCAAGAAACGTTACCGCGACGAACGAAAGAAATACGCTTATTATACTGATGATGATATTGCTTTTGGTAATATGACGAGCCTTATCGCAAAGTGCAAACATTTTCAAGAAATTATGCAACGACGAATTGCAAACGATACCGCTGTTCACACGTTCGGTTTCGCCCGCAACCTCCTCGGGGTCGTTCCCGCGGAGCACCGATATCGGGCATTTGCGGAAGGTTATTCCCGAATTGATAAGGTCGTTATTTATATTCGGGTCGAGCGTTTTAACACCCAAGCAAAGACCTGCTTTATACATATCCTTCAAAAGCGAATCGAAAAGCGGGTTAATGGTATATTTGATATAAAGCTTCGCCGCCAATCTTTCGTCGATAACGACGTACATTACCGAGCCTACTCCGCGTTCATAAGCGTCGTCGCCCTCGTCAACAGGGGCTTCGAAGCGATAACGGCGCATATATGTCTTCTTTCCGATGAAATAGTTATGGCCGTCCATAGCAACGCAAAGTCCGTCGTTTGCGCTTTCGATAACACGAATAAGAGCAGGCTTTTCGACATTTTCGCTCAAGGTAGCCGAAAGCACCTTCGCAAGCGGACCGCCGACATATTTAAAAAGCTTTGCCATATCGGTGAGTACCGCGTCGATACGATAATCGCCGTACATACGGATATTCGTTATCTTAACAAGACTTGCGGGGTAAACCTCGGTATCTGCAAACGAAAGCACCGAAGCGGTCGCATATTCCTCGGCTATCGCATCGCCCACGAAAGCGGTGGAATGCTTTGCGCCTACGCGGTTTGCCGAAACAACGGGAAGGGTTATCATAAAGAACGAGGTTGCGGGAACGCTCGCCGCAATAATAACCGAAAACGCCGCGTATGCATCGACAGTTTCGCTTCCAAGAAGGCTCATCGCAGCAAACAAAGCCGCGCCTGCAAGGAAAATTATCGGAACGATAAAGTTAAGCACATCCTCCGCCTTCGGGCGCTTTTCGGTCCTTTCGACAAAGCCGTCGACGAAATGAGTGCGCTTTACCGTATAGATATCGCTGTCCTCAAAGAGGTATTTATAAAATTCATCGGCTTCCTTCGTTCCGCCCTTAAGCTCGCACGCCGTGTATTTCGGTCGCTTCGAAGCAACTATGCGGAAGCAACGGTAGTCCTTCTTCGCACACAGATACTTCGAAAGTGCCGCGCAGAGCGAAGCGAACGCCGCGGGAAGGTTATACAGCTTTAGATCTGCCGCATAAGGGTCGGTAAAGAGAATGACCAACGAATAAGCCGCCGCAAAAAAGATCGAAACCACAAGCAAGCTGTCGGTATTCAAGCGCAGCTTAACAATGCCGCTCATACCGTTGCGGATAGAATCGAGCATCGACATCGCGATGAAAAACAGAAGCTGAAGGTCGATAAGAATATAAATAATACCGTATCTTCCCTGCTTCGCAAAATCGCCGTGAATCGAGCTTTCCTTTGTTGCAAGCTCAAGGAAAAGTATGCCGAGTGTAAGAATACCTACGATTATAATACGCATAAGCGATTTACGCATACGCTTGCGGTATATTGAAGCAATTTCGGAATTCTGCTCGCGCGAGGTATATTTTGTAAGTGTATCGCCTTCGCGTTCCGCTCTGTCCTGCTTGCTTTTTTCGCGGTTTTTTTCGGCAATCTTTTTAAGTGTGCCGTCTTCGTCCTCCATCATTTCAAAGGCAAGACGCAGGTTTATATCGGTTTCGTCAAGCTCTTCCTCGCCAAGCACGGGAATATGGTCGTCCTCGGTAACGAATTTAAGCTGACCTTCGGTTTCGTCCTCGTTTTCAAAATGAAGCTCGCGTCCCGTAACCTTTTCGGTAAGGTTTTCGTAATCGGAATCGAAGCTTGCAACCTCGCTCTCGTCAACCGCGCTTTCAAAACGAAGCGTGTCGCCGAGCGGAAACATCTGCTCCTGCGTATATTCCTCGCCCGTAGCTTCACCGCTATCATCCGAAAATCGGTTTGAGCTTATGCCCGCGGGGGGTTGCTTTTCAAGATCGGTGAGCGTGCGTGTGCGGGCGTCGTTTATCATATCGTAAAGCTTTTCGACGCGCTCGCTCTTACCAGCAGGCTTTTCCTCGGCAAGATAGCCCAAAAGCTCGTTGCTTTCGTTTTGCTCTGCAAGCTTAAGCCTTAATTTCTGGGTGTCGCTCAACGCCTTTTCTTCTTTATATGTACTGTATTGATCTATTAGCTCTGCGGTTTCGGCGTTAATACGCTTTGTCACCTTTGTGCGCTTTTTGGGCGTTTCTTCTGCCGATGCGAGCTTTGTTTTTTCCATTTCGGGCTTGCGCTTGGACAAATTCACGTCCATATCGGCGTGATTCTGTTCCTCAGCCTCGCGGAGGATATCGAGTATATCCTTCTTCGGCGGTGTTCCGCCCGCATTGCCTGCCATAAATTTCACCTGCTTTATATTTTACGAATAAATCAAGAATTGCGTTGCTTTGCCGCTTCGAACATAACTATCGCGCCCGCGTTCGAAACGTTCAGCGAATTAACTGTGCCGTACATCGGAATCCCTGCAATAAAATCGCTTTCCTTTTTAAGGATATCCGAAACGCCTTCGCCCTCGCTACCGAGAATAAGCGCGCACGAGCCCTTGAAATCCTGCTCATAGTAAGGCTTACCGCCCGCTTCGACCGCCCATATCCAAACGCCGTTTTCCTTAAGCGTTTTAACTGCGTTGGCAAGGTTTGCCACCCGTGCAATAGGCATCGCGAATACAGCACCTGCGCTCGATTTTGCAACAGTACCGTTAACGCCGACCGCGCGTCTTTTGGGAATTATAACACCGTTTACACCCGCACAGTTAGCACTTCTGATTAGCGCGCCAAGGTTGTGGGGATCGTTAATCGAATCGCATATCAAGAAGAAGGGCTTTTCGCCTTTTTTCTCTACCGAGCTTAACAGCTCGTCCACGGTAAGATAATCGGTTTCTGCCGCAACCGCGATAACGCCTTGATGAACGCTGCCTTCGGCAAGCTTATCGAGCTTTCGGTTATCGGTTTCGATAATCGGAATACGCTTTTCGTTCGCAAGCGAGACTATCTTCCCCAAAACACCCTCGGCGGAGTCGTGCTTCATATATACACGGTCAACCGTACGGCCGCTTTTAAGCAATTCGATCACGGCATTCCTGCCGATAAACAGCCCCTCAGGAGGCTGTTCCGATTTAAAATTCTTATTTTCTTTCATATATAAGCCTTCCCGAACTGTAATCCAAATCATTATATCACACTTATCGTTTTGTGTCAATCTCGTTCGTGCTCTTTTGCCACTTTTTGCAATAAAAAATCGCGCGTATTTTTTATCTATTTTGCACATCAAAAACAAAACAGCCCTGCAAAAGCAGAGCTGTTATGAATTGCGTAAACTCAATCAAGCGTTGTATTAAAACCGTAACCATCGGCAGACCAACGCCAATTTCCCGGCAAGCGTCCACCGGTATCGCCTTCGCTGGTTGCAAGAGAGTGAGTAATTATATCTTTTATTTCAAATTCGACTATTTCAATTTCAGGAGCAACATATTGCTTCTTCATCAAATACACCTTCTTATATAAATAGTACCCCAAATAATTATCGTTGATATTATAGCAAACTTGATTATGAATTGCAACTATTATTTTTACATTCTTGCTTATTTTACAATTTGTTCACAATTGCATTCGTACCTCAACGTGTTAAAACGCCGTTTTCTTGTAACGTTTACCCTTCGGTGTATTTTAAAAGCAAAACAAAAAGGACTGCCGAGGCAGTCCTTTTATTGTAAGGTTAATTACTTACGGGATTTGATAACTACAGCAGAGCCTGCGATAGCAACGAGAGCGATGATAGCAAATACGATCATGTTCGAAGCGTCGCCGGGAACTACAGGATCGGTGGATTCTTCGCCTTCGGTGCTGGATTCGCCGGTGCTGGTGTCTTCATCGGTTTCTTCAGCGATGATAGCGTAGCCGCCGTTACCTGCGTATCTTTCAGCGCCTGCTGCGTTGTTGAGTGCGCCTTCAACTTCTGCGTGGGGGATTGCAATACCGATGTCGCCTTCTGCATCTTCATTTGCGGTGAAGGTGAAGGTGAATACTACTGCGCCGTCTTCCTTAATTGCGGTGGAAGAGGTGTCCTTATCGGTAAGTGCGGAAGCGTAGATAACGCCGTCGTTATCTGCGTTAACAGGAGTGCCTTCTTCGTTGTTTTCGTCGAAGTCGTTGTTAACCTTGGTGAAGTTTTCCCACTTGCTGGGAAGGTTGTCTTCATCGATGCAAACGAGTCTGTTATCGTCTTCTTCGTCAAGGTCGTTGGTGAGAACGAGCTTGTCGCAGTCATAGTAAAGGTTGAAGTTTACTACGTGGAGGCCGTTTTCAGCGGTGATGTTCTTAACGGTAACGGTAACGGTGATTTCGTCGCCTGCCTTGTAGGTTTCGGGAGCGTCGATAACGAGATCGAACTTAGCGTCTGCGTTAGCTTCGCCTACGAATTCCTT
>JAZTZW010000039.1:0-13715 GCA_045637685.1 Eubacteriales bacterium
CTTCGCGGGAGCGATGGGGTCGTCAGCGCAGGTTGCAAGTGCGGTCATGCCGGTGAGCTGGTCCTTAAGACCTTCAAAACCCATCATATCGCAAGCCTTGCAAGTAAGAGTGTTGTTAACAACCGTGTATTCAACACCTGCGGCACGAAGTTCGCTTCTGAGCTTGGTATCGTCAGCAACGGGAATACCCTGATAGTTAACGATAACGCCGCCCTGCGCGTTCTTCATTCTTTCAGCGAGTTCAGCGACAAGCGCTTTCTTTTGCTCGAGAATGTTTGCGTTAGCCAAATTGTTTACCTCCTGATGTATTTTGCGCGAATAACAAAAGCTCCTAAAGCGCATACCGCCATAGGAGCATAGAAAGAGCGTATTAAAAACACTTTTCATCTCCTCGGCAGGTAGGTTTTAAAAACCTTTATGCTTCGCGCCTGCTGTCTTTGGAAATTCGACCTTGTAATAATATCATAAGTGATTGTATTTGTCAAGGGGTTTTTGGAAATTTTTTGGATAAAAGATAAGGGTATTGGAACACGAATGTCTTTTTTGTGTCTGTTTAAAGGTTTTTGGGAAAAGAGCACGAGAAAAACCGCTTTTTGCAAAAAGGGTTTTTCTCGTAAACAACCAAAAATCAAACAATCACTCGTTAATTACGAAATGCACGCCCGAAATTGCGCTTGCTTGGGCTTTGAACGCCTCGATGTCCTTTAAGGTCGCGGAGATAACGAACAGCCCTAAATGCCCCGCCGTTCCGCTTTTCGGCGAAACGAAATCGACGTGCGAATCGTCGGGGAGCAAGCCCTTTATTTCCTCGGTAATGCGTCCGAGCGCGGGCAGGTCGCTTATTTCTATGTAAAGACAAGCCGCCTTTTTGCGCTTGCGCTCGATGCGGGTAAGGAATGCGGCGGTGAACACGCAGGCAAGCACGGCAAAGAGCGCGCCGCTGTAAAAGCCGATGCCCACGGCGATGCCTATTATCGCTGTTGCCCACATTATTGCCGCTGTGGTAAGACCTGTTATCATCTTGTCGCTTTTAATAATAATCATACCTGCGCCGAGAAAACCGATGCCCGAAACCACCTGCGCGGATATACGCAACGGGTCGTTGCCGAAGCCAAGCACGCTCGAAGCGTAAACGCCGACAAGCGCGGTTAACATTCCGCCCAAGCAAACAAGGATGTGGGTGCGCATACCTGCCTGACTGCCGTGGCGTCCGCGCTCAAGCCCGATTATCCCGCCGAACACAACCGCAAGCGCAACACGCACCGCGACGGTTATAAGGCTTAAATCTCTTTCGTATTCGATTAGCTCATTTAATAATTCAGCCATAATATCACCTCGGTTATCAGTATATGCGTATTATAGCATAATGATTGTTTTTTGTCAAAGGGAGGAAATGAAGATAATAGTTAATGGATAATAGATAAGAGATATTAAATAACGTTGCGCATACGAATTAAATCAAGGATTTTAAATATTAAAGTTTTTGAAAAGAGCACGAGAGAAACTTTTTTCAAAAAGTTTCTCTCGTTGAAAACATTATTAAATTAACCGTTTCTGTACAAACGGCAACGCGGGCTTGACTATTAACCGTTTGCCGCAGTTGTGCTTTCGGAAGAACATTCCTTTGCGTCTGCGCAGGGCTTGGCTAACCACGAAAAGGATATAATTTGTCCGTTTCCGTCGTTCGTGATTTTTAAAAGCATATCCTTGGTTATATATCCCACGATGACGGGAAGTGTTGTTTTGTCTTTTTCTTTGTATGCTTCGGTCAGCTCCTCGTCGAAAACAACGCCTATCGACTTCAAATATTCCGGCATTTCGTTTATCATAAACATAATATCGACCGATTCTGTATCGGTCGACGGATGGACCGTAAGCGCCGCGAAGCGAACGCAAAACCAAGCGTCGCCGGAAAGCTCGTTGTTGTTAACGTAATCCTCCAAGCCGGAATGAAAGCGTTCCTCAATAGAAATCTCGGTAACCGGAGCTTCGGGTTTTCCAAAGTAGTTGGGCTGTTCCATTGTTATTTCCGCATAGAAAAACGTATGGCTTGTGTCGGGGTTGTAAAGCACGTTATCTGCATTGAACTCGGGTATTTCATAGCCCAAAGCATCGGAATTTTGGGAATTTTCGCTTGCTTCGTCCGATTCGTCAAGGCTTTCGGCGGGCGAGGTGCTTTGGCTCGATTCCGATAAAGCGGTGCTCGATTCGGTCGTGCCTTTATCTTGATTTGTTGTGCCGCAAGAACAAACGAATACCAAAAGTGCGAGTAAGATAGAAATAAATGCTGTTGTTCTTTTCATAAAGCAACTCCTTTCGCGCTATTCAAGCTTATTACTGCGAATTGTTGATGCGAGGAAGAAAGGATTATAGATGTTTTTGGGTATAATTGCTTGCACTTATATTATACAGCAAGAAGTAAAGTCTGTCAATGAAATATTAAAGTGTTTAAAAAGAATACGAGAGAAACCTTTTTGAAAAAGTTTCTCTCGTTAAAAGCTTTTATTAAATTAGTTGCCGAGCTTAGCGGCGAGAGTTGTGCAAAGAAAAAAGAAAGCCTGAATAATCAAGCTTTCTTTATAAACTGTATAAAGCTATACGTTTAAATTATATATTTTTCAAGGACATGCGCCTTGAAAAATATACCTTGGAACGCCGAGCGTTTGGACAAGGAGTGAAACGACGCGCACAAACGCTACGCGAGTGTACGGCGTTCACAAAAACCGATTAAAACGCTTGACGTTTTAATCGAGCGCGAAGCGCTCTTAGTTGCCGAGCTTAGCGGAGTTGATCTTAAGACCGGGGCCCATAGTGGAAGCGATAACGCAGGACTTAATGTACTGACCTTTCGCTGCAGCGGGCTTAGCCTTAACGATTGCGCCAAGAAGGGTATCGAAGTTTTCCTGAAGCTTTTCAGCGCCGAAGGAAACCTTACCGATAGGGCAGTGGATGATGTTGGTTTTGTCGAGACGGTATTCGATCTTACCTGCCTTAGCTTCGGTTACTGCCTTTGCAACATCGGGAGTAACGGTACCAGCCTTGGGGTTAGGCATCAAGCCCTTGGGACCGAGGATTTTACCGAGACGGCCAACAAGACCCATCATATCGGGGGAGGTGATGAGTACGTCGAAATCGAACCAGTTTTCGGACTGAATCTTCTGAATGTACTCTTCTGCGCCTACGTAGTCTGCGCCTGCAGCGGTAGCGGCATCAGCCTTGTCGCCCTTCGCGATAACGAGGGTACGAACGGTCTTACCGGTACCGTTGGGGAGAACTACCGCACCGCGGACCTGCTGGTCTGCGTGACGGGAGTCAACGCCGAGACGAACGTGAACTTCAACGGTTTCGTCGAATTTTGCTTTGGAAAGCTCGCAAACCAAGCCGAGAGCTTCGTTGGTATCATAGAGCTTTGCCTTGTCTATTGCAGCAACTGCTGCATTGTAATTCTTTCCTCTTTTCATCTCTGAACCCCTCCTTAGTCAACAACGGTAACGCCCATGCTGCGTGCAGTACCTGCAACCATGCTCATAGCTGCTTCGATGCTTGCCGCGTTGAGGTCGGGCATTTTGGTTTCAGCGATCTTGCGTACCTGTTCCTTGGTGATGGTAGCAACCTTGTTGGACTGGGGAACGCCCGAGCCCTTTTCGATACCGCAAGCCTTCTTAATAAGAACAGCTGCGGGAGGAGTCTTGGTGATAAAGGTAAAGGAACGGTCAGCGTAAACGGTGATAACAACGGGGATGATAAGACCGATGTCATTCTTGGTACGCTCGTTGAATTCCTTTGTGAACATAGGGATAGCTACGCCGTACTGACCGAGTGCGGGACCGATAGGCGGCTGGGGAGTAGCTTTACCTGCGGGGATCTGAAGCTTAATATAGCCTACAACTTTCTTTGCCATTCTGATAATACCTCCATTGTGGTAATTTTGATTTCGGGATCTGTGTCCCTCCCACTTTTTCCGTTTTTATAAACGGTTGCGCGCCTTGATTGGCAATTATCGCGGCGACGCGGGTTGAATTAGTCTTCCAATGCAGAAACCTGATTGCTGTTGAGCTCGACCTTTGTTTCTCTTCCGAAGAGGGAAGCGGTGACTTTTACGGTCTTCAGGTCTTCGGAAATTTCCTCGACCACGCCGATAAAGCCCGACAAAGGACCGTCGGTGATGCGAACGCTGTCGCCGACTGCGAACTTGATTTCTATCGTTCTTACTTCAACACCCATACGCTCAACCTCTTCGTCTGTAAGAGGAACAGGGCGCGATCCGGGGCCGACAAAGCCGGTAACGCCGGTGGTGTTGCGGATGATGTGCCAGGTTTCGTCGTTCATCACCATCTTAACAAGAACATAGCTGGGGAACAGTTTTCTTTCGATTTCCTTTTCGCCTTTTTCGGTGGTCTCTATAACCTTCTCGACAGGCACGTTTACCGCGAGAATCAGGTCATGGAGTCCGCGGTTTTCCACGATTTTTTCGATATTCGTGGCAACTTTGTTTTCATATCCCGAATAGGTGTGCACTACATACCAAAGGGGAGTGCTTTCCTGTGGTAAACTCATATAAACCGTCCCTTATAATTAATTGAATAATTCGGCAAGTTCCTTGACACCCCAAGTGAAGAGAAGGTCAAGCAAGCCGATAGCTGCCGCAACCGCGATAACGAACACAAGAACAACGCCGGTAGCCTTAAGGGTTTCCTTGGGAGAGGACCAAGAAACCTTCTTGATTTCACTCCAGTATTCCTTAAAGAACTTGTTGATCTTTTGACCAAATGCGGTTTTGGACTTTGCAAGAATGATCGCAACTACGATAAGTACAACGATCACGATAAGAGTAATAACTCTTGCCCAAGGGAAACTGCTTTCTTCTTCGGGAACAGTAACGGTGTTTTCGGTCGTTGTGCTGTTCGAAGTTTCGGTCTTGGAAGTTTCTGCTTTCGATTCTTCCTTGGATTCCTCTTTCGATTCTTCCTTGGATTCCTCGGCAGATGCTTCTGCGGACTCTTCTGCGCTCGCTTCTGTGGAAGCTTCAACCGATTCCTCGGTGGAAACAACAGATTCGTCGACAGATTCTTCCTCTGCAAGAACAGAGAACGAAAGCGTCATCGCAAGAAGAACTGCGAGAAGCAGGGAAAGCGATTTCATAAATTTAGTCATGTTAAACGCCCTCCTTACTTGCTTTCCTTGTGAAGAGTGTGCTTGCGGCAGAAACGGCAATACTTGTTCATCTCGAGACGATCGGGGGTATTGCTCTTATTCTTTGCCGTGTCATAGTTTCTTTGCTTGCATTCGGTGCAAACGAGAGTTACTTTGACTCTTTTTTCTTTACCCGCCATATTTTTCGGCACCTCCATATTAATGTTACCTCCCTCTGCTTTTGTTCGAAAAGCCCTTGCCGCAAAAGGAGGAAATCGAAAACCTTTTGCACAACAAAAAGACCCCCAAACAACAGAGGTGCGACCATTATAACAGAAAAAATCCCTAATGTCAATAAAAATCGAAGAAAAAGATGAAAAAATAAGACGCTTGTTTTGCCCTAAATCCCTTTTCGCAATAAAAACAGAGAGGAGCGTTAAAATCTCCTCTCTTGTGAAAAATGTTTGTTGAATTTTGCCTTTTTCGAAAGCGCGTAGCTACCCGATTAACTTTCCGTTTTCCCAAACGCCCTTTTGCGTTCTTCCGTCGGCGGCGGTAACGGTGCCCTGTCCGTGGCGCAGGCTGTTTTTCCACCCTCCGTCGTAAACGCTTTTGTCGGGGTATCGCATAACTCCGCGTCCTTCGCGCTTGCCGTTCGACCAACCGCCCTCGTAAACTCTGCCGTCGTGGTAGCGAGCCTTTCCATAGCCGTCGGCGTTGCCGTTTGCAAAGCATCCTTCGTAAACATCGCCGTTTGCGAGGCGCAGAATGCCGTTGCCGTTGAATTTACCGTTTTTAAAATCACCCTCGTAAACTTTGCCGTCGGGGAAACGCATAACGCCCTTGCCCTCGCGCACGCCGTTTGCAAATTCGCCCTCGAAAACTCTGCCGTCGTGGTAGCGAGCCTTTCCATAGCCGTTGGCGTAGCCGTTTACAAAGACGCATTCGAGAACATCGCCGTTTGCGAAGCGCAGAATGCCGTTGCCGTTAGACGAGCCGTTTACAAATTCGCCCTCGTAAACTTTGCCGTCGGGGAAACGCATAACGCCGCGACCTGCGTGCTTGCCGTTCGACCAGTCGCCCTCGTAAACTCTGCCGTCGTGGTAGCGAGCCTTTCCATAGCCGTTGGCGTAGCCGTTTACAAAGACGCATTCGTAAACATTGCCGTTTGCCAAGCGCAGAATGCCGTTGCCGTTTAGTTCGCCGTCTTTGAATTCGCCTTCATATACCCTGCCGTCGGGGAAACGCATAATGCCCTTGCCCTCGCGCACGCCGTTTACAAAGTCGCCCTCGTAAACCTTGCCGTCGGGGTAACGCTCGGTGAATCTGCCGTTTTTAACGCCGCCTGATTTAATAGATTCTTGGCGGTATTTACCGTTGCCGTTGGGCTCTCCGTCTGCAAATTCGCCCTCGTAAACCTTGCCGTCGGGGTAACGGATAATGCCGTTGCCTTCGGGCTTGCTGCAATCGAAATCGCCCTCATATACCGTGCCGTCGGGGTAACGTAAAATGCCTTTTCCATAGAGCTCGCCATAGTCGAAGCTGCCCTCATATACCGTGCCGTCGGAGTAATGCAAAACGCCGTTTCCGTTGGGCTCGCCGTATTCGAAATCGCCCTCATATACCGTGCCGTCGGGGTAACGTAAAATGCCTTTTCCGTTGGGCTCGTCGTCCTCGAATTCGCCTTCGTAAACGTTTCCGTTGGTGTAGCGCAAAACGCCTTTTCCATAGGGCTCGTCGTCCTTGAATTCACCTTCGAAAACGTTGCCGTCGTTGTAACGGATAATGCCGTGACCGTTGGCTTTGTCGTTTGCCCACTCGCCGTCGTAAACGTCGCCGTTGTAGTGCCGCATAACGCCTTTGCCTTCACGCACTCCGTATTTGAACTCGCCCTCGTATAGCTCTTCAGAAGAATAGCGCATAGTGCCTGTTCCGTGTCGCTTGCCGTTTTCCCAATCGCCCTCGTAAACCTTGCCGTCGTTATAATGAGCCGTGCCCTTGCCGTGGGATTTGCCGTTCACCCAATCGCCGTCGTAAACGTTACCGTTGAACTGGCGCAAAACGCCCTTGCCGTTAAATTTGCCGTCCGTCCATTCACCTTCGTAAACTCTGCCGTCGGCGTAACGCATAACGCCGTTTCCGTTAATTCGGTTGTCCTTCCACTCGCCCTCGTAAACGTTGCCGTCGTGGAAGCGCGCGGTGCCCTTGCCTTCGGCGTTGTCGTTTTTAAACTCGCCTTCATATACGGTGCCGTCGCCGTAATTCATAACGCCCTGTCCGTCGCGTACGCCGTTTTTGAATTCACCTTTGTAAATTCTGCCGTCGCGGTAACTTAGAGTGCCGTTTCCGTTATATTTACCGTTTTCCCAATCGCCGTTGTAAACTCTGCCGTCGGTATAACGCACCGAGCCTCTGCCGTTGGGCATTCCGTTTTCCCAATCGCCCTCGTAAACGTTATTCTCGAACAGATGATAGCTGTTTTTCTTAAGACCGTCCTCGGATTCCTCGTCCGACTCTTCGCCAAGCTCCTGATTCGGCTCGTCCGCGATGCAACCTTCGGACCTGCATTGTTGAAGTATAGCCGCGTTGCAAAGGTGGGAAAGAAAATCGGCTTCGTCTGCGTACTTGAATTTGAATATTGCCTGCAAGGCGCTCAGCTGCAGACGCATACCGGGAGAAAGCTCGAAATCCTCGAGATATACCACAAGCAGCTCCTTTTTGAGCTCTATTGCCAAATGTATCTCTCTGCGGCAGTTGTGCGAGTGCTGTGCGTTTTTCGACATAAACGCGATCACGACCGCGCTGCTCATAATTCGCTCTGCGATATATTCCGGCCATTCGGTCCCTGCTTCGATTCCGTTATCGTACCAAACGCGGAAGCCGTTGTCGTTAAGCGCGTCTACCGCCTCGAGTACGGGCTGCATATCCTTGTGAGAATAGCTAACAAATATATAAGACTCTTTGCCGTTGTAAGTAACTGCCATAACCCCTCCGGAGGAATAGATAGAGTTTTGTTGCCACGATTGTAGCACAAACGGCGCATTTTGTCAATGAATGTCGAACGCTCGCTTTTCGCAACATAAAAAGAGAGGAGTTTGAAATCTCCTCTCTTGTAAAGGTCGGCAAAAGCGTTCAATAGGGCAGGCTGAAGTTTTCGAACACCCATTTGCCGTCTTCAAGAATAAAGCGGTAGCGGTATTCCTTAAAATCGCATTGCTCGTCGGTCGCTTCGTCGTTGTCGACAATATCGTAAAATTCGTCCTTTATGTATTTGGCGGTTGCAAGATAAACCATCTCGCTTTCGCTGTGCGATTCTATCGAATATTCCGTGGAGATGTAATTAAGGTTAGCTCCGCGCGCACCGTCGGTAAATACGAAAACGCCGTTATAGCGGGCAAAGGAAGGATATCCTTCTTCGTCGTATAAATATTTTACGGCAAGGTCCTTTGCGAAATATTTGCGGGTTTCGGCAATAAACGCTTCATAGGTCGGGAAACGCTCGTCGTTGCAAACCGTGAAATACCATTTTTCGATTTCTCCGCTTTTATACCTAAGGTTTACGATAATGTTTTCGCTGCCGCGGATAGATCCAAGCCCTGTGAAATTGCAATAATGCTCTATCGCAGGCTCAAAGATTTTCTTGCTTATTTCATCGGGAGTCATAGCTATAAGCTCTTCGTAGCTGTATTCGCGTCCGCCCGAAACCGATCTTATTTCCTCGGGCGTTGCAATAATATCGGCGCAATCAACGGTATGCACCTTTGCGTAGCTTTCCGCCGTAATTGCGTTTTCGGGAGTGAGCGTAATACCGTGCGGGCGCACTTTGTTATGCGGAATGATATAATACAGCACCTCGTGCGAGGTAAAATCAGCGTTAAAATTAAATGCTTTAACGGTAATCGCTTCGCCGTCGCTTATCATATCCTCGATATGCAAATTATCGCTCCACGTGCTTATACAAACGTCGGCAAACTGCCTTCCGCCCGTGCCCGCGCGGTAAATTTCGCCGCCGCCAAGCTCGTCTTCGGAATACGCGGTAAAGATATAATTCTCGTCGTCAAGCCAAATCACAGTTTTGGGCGAATATCCGTCGGGCAAGCCGTATATTTCCTCTTGCCACAGCTTTTGCGTGTCGTAGTAATAAATATGAATTTCGTCGTCGGCACTGAATAAAACCTTGCTTCCGTCGGGCGAGGGGATAATTGCATCGAACTGTACTGCGGCAAGTAAAACCACGTCGTCCTTTCCGCGCTTCAAATGAAGCTCCTGACCGTATTCCTTCGCAACGGTATAGAAAAGGTCGTTTCGGTTTACCGCAAATTCAACAATGCCCTCGTCCCAAGGCATTACAGGAGGATTGTCCGCGTTCGAAACTTGATCGAGCTCGGGGCTCGATGCGTCGGATTCGGCAATAGACACGTCCTGCTCCTGCTTGCAGGCGCAAAACAGCATAACAGCCGCCAAAAGCAGAATGAACACCGATTTGATTTTAAAAAGCTTCATAAATATGTCCTCCTTTGTGTTTTTGGGTTTTGTGCTTTTCGCTTCCTATACATACAGACGAAAATTATGCCCCTTTTGTCACATAAATATTATATATTTTTTTTATATCACGAACATTTTTCTTTTCGATAGTAAAAATACGTTCGCGGAATACAAAAAGCAGCCCTTGCGAGCCGCTTTAAATTAAAATCGGTTAGTCCTCGAGCATAGCAACGCGCTTGTCGTGTCTGCCGCCCTCGTATTCGGTGGTAAGGAAGATGTTCGCGAGCTTAACCGCCTTTTCGCAATCGATAACGCGTCCGCCGAGGCAAAGCACGTTCGTGTTGTTGTGGCGTCTTGTCATTTCTGCCGAGAATTCGTCGGAAAGCACCGCCGCGCGAATGCCGCGTACCTTGTTCGCCGCTATCGACATACCGATGCCGGTGCCGCAGCAAAGAATGCCCTTTTCGCATCTGCCCTCGGTAATTTCCTTGCAAAGCGCTTTTGCGTAAATAGGGTAGTCCACCGAATCGGTGGTGTTCGTGCCGAGGTCGATGTATTCGATCCCCTTGCTCTTCAAATCCTCGATAATGGCGTTCTTTATTTCCAGCCCGCCGTGGTCACAAGCTAATGCTATCATTTTTTTAGTTCCTTTTTCTGTTATTTTGTTATTTTATTAGGAAACTTTTCGAAAAAAGCTTCCTATAACCTTAAAAAACTTTTCGGATAAAAGGTTTTAGGGGAATCAAAGGGGATTTTTTCAAAAATCCTCTTTGGAAAAAGCTTATTCATTCGCTTTCTTTTCGCGCTCTAACTTTTCGCGTTCGGCTTGAGGCATACGCAGATAGATTGGCTGAAGCTCTTTTGCCGAAATCGCCTCGCCGCGTGCGAGCTTTTCGTAGCCGCACAGCGCGACGGAAAGCGCGTTCTGGTCGGCACACGCGTAGGAGGCGGGGAAGAGATTCGCTTCGCCCTCGCAGAGCGAAAGGAACTTTTCCATACCGTCGCCGCACACCGTTACCTCGGGGTATTGCGAAAGCTTTTCCTTTATCTCCTCGAACGAAAGCGCGCAATCATCGAGCAGACGAACGCCGTCTTTAAAAATCGCGGTGTAGAATTGGTCGCGGCGCGCGTCCATAACCGGACAAACAACGCCTCTGCCGACGTTTTTCGCCATAGCCTCGAGCGCCGAAACGGCACAGCAGGGCAAGTCTTTCGCGAATGCGAGCCCCTTTACCGTGCTCGCTCCGATGCGCACACCCGTAAAAGAGCCGGGGCCTGCGCTCACCGCGAAAAGGTCGATATCGCTAACGCTTGCGCCGTATTGAGAAAGCGCGTTTTCAAGCAGGGGAAGCAATATTTCGCTGTGGGTAAGCTTGTTTTTAACGGTAAAAAGCGAAAAGGTTTTAAGCTTTCCTTCGTTTATTTCCGCAACGCACGCCGATGCGGTGACCGCCGTGCTGTCCAATGCCGCAATCAGCATAACGTAAATCTCCTTTGGGTTTCTCCAACAGCTTCTATTTTCAATTTAAGCGCGCCTTCGGGAACGCATTCCTCGAAAAGCTCGGTCCATTCGGTAATAACCAGCCCGCCCTGCTCGATATAATCGTAAAACCCCGTGGAATATAAATCGTCCTCGTCGGTAAGACGGTAAAGGTCGAAATGGAAAATATCAAGCTCCTTGCCGCGGTATTCGTTAACAATGGCAAAGGTGGGGGAGTGGACGAGCTCAAGACATTCGGGGCAAAGCGCCTTTACAAGCCCGCGCACAAAGCTCGTCTTGCCTGCGCCCATACCGCCGTATAACGCCAGAAAACCGCCGTTTTTAACTTTTTTCGCTATCTCTGCCGCAACCAACTCGGTCTCGGCAAGATTCTTTGCTTCAAATACCATTTTTATCTCTTATCTCTTACGTTTTATATTTGATTCGTCATTACAATGAAAATTCTTGTATTTTTCGGGGACATGCGCCGCGAAAAATACACCTTCGAACGCCGAGCGTTTGGACAAGCCGAAGGCGCGCACAAACGCTACGCGAGTGTACGGCGTTCACAAATCCCATTGAAAACCGTGTGTTTTCAATGGAGAGCGAAGCGCCAGAAAACCGCCGTTTTTAACTTTTTTCGCTATCTCTGCCGCAACCAACTCGGTCTCGGCAAGATTCTTTGCTTCAAATACCATAATTTTTTCTCATCTTGTGTTTGTTGTGTGTTATATGTTGTTACCCAATACCGTTTTTCTTTCGTTTTCGGGAAATGAAATATATCAGCCACGCCAAGCCTATAAACGCCGATTCAATAATAACTCGCGCCATATATATTACAACAATAAGCGCCCCCGCCAAGTCTGCAGAGGATGCATGCTCCATAATAACGATAAAAAATACCGTTTGCCAAGTCGCAAAAATATATATCGGTATCAGCTTAACGGCAATGTGCTTGCATCTGCACATCAAAAACTGAAATACAAATAAAATTAAACAGGTAATTGCGGTTTCTGCAAGGATGGACGCCTCGTTTTCTAAAAACAACCACATTATATCACCTTCAAAACAATCTTCGTGGGCTCCGGCTCCTCATCGCCTATCGTAACGGCGCGGAACAAATATTCCATACCGCTTTGCGCGCGCTCAATCGTTTTCGCCTGAAGCGTCGCCAAGGCTTCGCCCTCTTCAATGCGGTCGCCGATGCGCTTGTTAAGAATAATGCCTGCTGTCGGGTCGATAGCTTCGCCCATTCTTTCGCGCCCCGCGCCAAGCACGCTTGCCGCCTTGCCGACCTCGTAAGCATCGATTTTCGTAATATAACCGCTCTTTTCGGCAACCAGCATCGCCGTGACGTTGCTTTCCTCGAAAAGGCTTGTGTCGTAAATATATCTCTTGTCGCCGCCCAAGCGTTCGACAAGCTGTGCGAGCTTGTCAAGCGCGCTTCCGTCGTAAAGCGTTTCCTCGGCTATGGCAACGCAGGCTTCGTAATCGGCAACGTTCGCCGCATAAAGCATATTCGCCGCGATAGTTACACAAAGCTCGGTCAAACGCTCGTCGCCGCGCCCTTCAAGCACGCGTATCGCCTCGATAAGCTCAACGCTGTTGCCCACCGCACTGCCCAAGGGGGCGGACATATCGGTAATAAGCGCAACGGTTTTGCGCTTTTCCTTCGCGCCGATGCGCACCATAAGCCGCGCAAGCTCCTCTGCCTCGCGCATGGTTTTGCAAAACGAGCCGCTGCCGCATTTAACGTCAAGCACAATGCATTCGCTGCCCGATGCAAGCTTTTTGCTCATAACCCCCGCCGCGATAAGCGGAATGGAGTTGTCTGTTCCCGTAACGTCGCGTATTGCCGACATTCTGCCGTCCGCAGGGGATAAGCGCTTGCTTTGACCTGCAATACAAAACCCAAGGTCGCGCACGATGCTTTCGAACTCCTCGGCGGAAATTTCGGTGTTAACACCCGTGCAGGATTCAAGCTTGTCGAGCGTGCCGCCCGTAAAGCCAAGCCCGCGACCCGCCATTTTGGGAACGTAAACGCCCTTGTTCGCCGCCGCGACCATCGGACCGACAATAAGCGAAACCTTGTCGCCCACGCCGCCCGTGGAATGCTTGTCGACCTTTTTGCCCTTGATGCTGGGAAGCTCGTTAATTTCGCCGCTGTCGGTCATACATTCGGTAAGAATAACGGTTTCTTCCTCGCTCATACCTCTAAACCAAACAGCCATTAATAAAGCCGAGATTTGATAATCGGGTATGCTTCCGTCGGTTACTCCCTTTACAAAGAAGGAAATGTCCTCGTCGGTAAGCTCGCGCCCTGCTTGCTTCTTCGCGATAATATCGTGCATTCTCATCATAACGTTTAACCTCCTTCGCGGTAGTTGTAATTATTATACAATAAAGAATTTGTTTTTTCAATATAAAAAATAAATTAGATAATAGATAATGGGTAAAACGATTAAGCACTCTTTCAACGCCCGCGTAACAAATTTGAATAACGAAAAAAACATACAAGAAAAAATCCCAAAAACCAAAAGTTTTTGGGAGAGAGCGGGAGGGGGGGGGGTTTTTTAAAAACAACCTTCTTTCGAATTTTTTCAATATTTCTTTATTA
>JAZTZW010000040.1:0-2982 GCA_045637685.1 Eubacteriales bacterium
GCTTAACTTCGGGGTCAACGGGGGGATTTACGGGCGGGTCAACAGGCGGGTTAACGGGGGGATTGGGCTGTTCGGGAATGGTGAGATAGATAAACACGGGACTGGAGGTGTTGGTGTCGATCGCGAGCTTGTCGGAAGCGCTGACGCCCAATCCGTCGAGTTCGAATTCTGCACCCAAAAGTCCGCCGTCCTTTGCCAATTCATAGGCGCTGTTGGTTTTGTAAACGCAATAGAGGAAGCCGCCTGCGGGAACGGTAACGGTGTGGCATTCGTCGCTGTTCTCGTAGCAGTTGGTTGCGATATATTTGCCGTTCTGCTTTTCGACGGTGTAAACAACCCAATCCTTTGCGATTTTCTGGTTGATAACGTCGACAACAGTCTTGCCGTCGCCCGAAATAATCATCGATTCGAAGGTCTGCCAGTTGTAAAGGTTAACGTGCGAAACCTTAACAGTAACCTGATTTGCGTCGAGGTCGCCGCTGTCAACGTATTTCGCATACTTTGCGGTGCAAACATAGCCTTCGGAATAATAGTCGATGTATTCGGTGGTGGTGGGAATGCGCATGGTATCGAGATTCAAGCCGCTGAACTGAACCTTGTCGCCGATTTTAAGGCTTCTAATAGCCGCAATCGAATCGCTCGAGCCCTTGTTTTTAAAGTTAACGTCGTGCGGGTCGTTGTTGATGGTTATCCAGTCGTTGCCGGTGTTTACTGCGTAAACAAAGCCGCCTTCGGGAATAGCAAGCGGAGTAGCGGTGCCGTTGCTTGCGCCGTCGGACTTTGCAACAAGCTCGTAAACGTTTTTAAGTCCTTCAACAGGCTTGAACGACGCGTGCACCCACCAACCGCAGCCGGTGTAGGCTTGGGTAAATATCGAGCCTGCGCCCTCTGCGCTGTTGTCGTTGAAGTGGGTTACCCAGAAGGTCTTGCCGTCTTCGAGCTCGGCTTCGCCCTTGTAATCTACAATAGATGCATAGGGAAGAGCCTTTAATTCGCCGTCGGTAACAGAAACGCCGTTAAGCGTAATCTTCTGTCCGACTTCAAGAGAAGCAACCTTTTCCTTGTTAAGAATGGTGCTTGCATTTACCTCGTCGGAATGTGCCGAAATCATAATCATACCTTCGGTAAGCACTACGTCCGCCGCATTGGTACCGGGGTTGTTGATGATTTCCTTAACGATATATGCCTGCTCTTCGCTGCTCCATTCGGCAATAGCGTTTGCAGTCCATTTGTGGTTTGCGCTTTCTGCGGTGTGCGTGCCTTCGGTGAATACGATGCAATCGCCCGAGGTAACTCTGCGGTCAACGCCGGTGATATAAATAGTGTTGTCTGCAGGGTAGGTGCGCAAGCCCGCCTCGACCTCGCTCAACCAAACGAAGCTGCCGTTGGGTTTAACCGTGAAGCGAACGTATCTTGCACTGTGAATTTTATCGGAAACGGCGGTGATAACAACGGTATCCCAAGTTCCCTTTTTGCTTGTGAGGTTAAAGGTTGTCTTTAAATGTGTCTGGGACGCAATTTCGGTCCAATTTTTTCCGTCATCAGAAATATAAACGGTGAGCTTTGCGGGCTTTTGAATGCCCCAGCCGCCGTCAGATGCCGCATAAGCGCTGAAGCTGTTAACCTCGCGCGCTTCGCCGAGGTCGACGTCGATATTAACGGTGACCGAGCTGCTCCAACCGGAATATCTGGTCGTGCCGCCGTCCGGAGTGTCCTTTTCGCCGTCGGTAAGACGGATCTTGTCGTCGTCGAACGAGTCGTTGCGGTTGGGTGCGGTGGTGGTGTAGGATGCGCCGGTCGAAACGACGTGGGTTTCGCCGCTTGCGGTGTTAATAAGCGAGGAAAGGGTTGCGGAGCATTCGATAAGCTCGTCCGCATCGGCGTTGTCGTCCTCTGCAAGTGCCTTTGCGCGGGTAAGCTCTTCGCGAAGAAGCTCGATAACCTTTTCGCTGTAACCGTAAGCGGTAAGCTTTTCTGCCTTTTCGATAAGCTCGTAAATTTCGAGCGAGTAGGTAAAGGTAAAGGTTTTGCCGTTAACGAAGGTGGTCTTAACGTCTGCGTCTTCGGTCGCATAGCCTGCGATAACGGGGGAGGGTACGGTGATATGTGCGCCTGCCGCACCGGTAAGCTTGTGGGTGAGCAGGGTGTTGCCGTTCTCGTCGACGCAGTTAATAGTCATTTCTGCCTTGTTTGTGCCGTCGTAAACCGCCTGAAGATGGTCGGAAATATATTTCGCGAACTGCCTTCTGCCGTAGTCGGAATGGTGGATACCGTCGGCGCGTTCCGCGAACTTGTTCATATCCTCGAATTCGCATTCATAGTTGATATCAACAATGGTGCAATCGTTGGCAATAGCAAGCTCACGCATAGCGTTGCAGAAATCAAAAACAAGGTCGGAGCTGTAATCGAGTCCGTATGCACCGGGAACGTAATAACCGCTGTTGGTGTTAACGGGGCTGGGGGTAACGATTACAACGTCGCTGCCGATAGCCTTTATTTCCTTGATGAAATAATTAAGGTTGCTTTTGTAGGTTGCAAGCGAAACGTTGGGGTTGCCGCTCGAAATAACCATAGCCTGATCGTTCATACCGATACAGATAATAACAAGGTTGGGTTTTTTGTCGAGCACGTCTGCTTTAAAGCGCGCCATAACGTGGTTGGTGGTGTCGCCGCCTACGCCCGCGTTGATAACGTCAACGCCGAGGTATTCGCTCGTGCTCAAATAGTAGGGGTAGGTCTTTTCGCCTGTGGCGGATGTGCCGCCGCTTGCGGTAGTGCCGAAGCGGGTCATACTGTCGCCGAGCGCGATAATAGTCTTGCCCTTGAGTGCGGTGGATGCCGCGAACGCCGAGAAGGGGATTATCGCCGCTATCATCAACGCTGCAAGCAGGACCGCAAATAAGCGTGTGGTCTTTTTCATTTCGTTCTCTCCTTGATTTATTTGTTTTACTCCCTTTATTTTATAACAGACTAACGCATTTG
>JAZTZW010000041.1:0-16980 GCA_045637685.1 Eubacteriales bacterium
CGGTATCGCCGCAAGCACCCTTTCCTACGACGAAAACTGGTTTATGTTCAAGAACAACCCCGAAGCGGAACAGCCTCTCGGCGGGGGGAACGCACCCAACAGAGTAGGTAGGGTTGGAATCGACCTTGAAAAGCTTTACGACCTTAGCGAAGTAAGAATCAACTTCACCCAAAACGACCAATCGGGCGTTAGCATTCCCGCTAAAGTTAACGTTTACCTTTCCGAAGACGGCGAAAGCTGGGGCGAGGCTACCGCGCTTAATATCCCCACGTTGGCACAAACCACCACTAACACCGCTTTCTACATCAAAGGCGAGGTTTTGGGCACAGCAAGCTTCGTTAAAATCGAAATCGCGCTCGGTGCGAAATCCTTCGTGCTTCTTAACGAAATCGAAATTTACGGTGCCGAAGCCGAAGCGAAGCCCGAAAATCCCCCCGTTAACCCGCCTGTCGACCCGCCTGTTAACCCGCCTGTTAACCCTCCCGTAAATCCCCCCGTTGACCCCGAAGTTAAGCTCGGCGACGTTAACAACGACGGCGCTATCGACCAGTACGACTACATCCTCGTTAAGCGTCACTACTTCGAAACCCGCACCCTTACCGACGACGAATTCTCCCGTGCGGACGTTAACAAAGATACCAAGGTCGACCAGTTCGACTACATCCTTATCGCAAGACATTATTTCGGCACTTACGTGATTAAATAGTGTCATCCCGAGCGAAGCAAAACGGCGCTATCACCGTTTTGCGAAGTCGAACTTCCACCTTAGCGGAAGCGAATTGCGCGAGCGCAATTCGGGATATACGCAACAACTAAACAATACAACGAGAGAGGGGATTTTTGTAAAAATCCCCTCTCTCGAGCTCTCACCCAAAAATTTTAAGTTTTAAATTTTTTCTTGTGTGTCATTTTTTCGTTATACAAATTTGTTATGCGAATGTTGAAAGAGCGGCGAAGAGTTGTGTCCTACAAATATGAGGAAAGGGCATTACACTCCGCCGCTCTTTTTATATATTATCTTGTTGTTTTGCAGTTTCTTCGGCTGCGCAACGCTACTTTTTTCCTCGCTTGACTTTCGGTGAATCTGTGATATAATAACAATCAAGAAAACACTTTACGAGGTATTGAAATGAAAAGATTTCTCGCGATTATTTTGGCGATCCTTTGCATTCTGCCCGCGTTCGCTTTCCAAAGCGTTTCCGCCGCGCCGAATGAATGGAACACCTTTTGGCTTACAGATCACAATAACTGCACGCAGGAAGCCGGCGCAGCGTTGGTGACTGCAAACGAATTCAACGTTATAAGCGCGTGGGCGTGGCGATATGTCTGCGTGTTCGAGCCTGTTGAAGGCAAGGCAGGCGTTTACGAGCTCACCGCAACCTTCGACCACCTTGCTCACGGCTCCACCAACGAAAGCGTTATCGCAGATTTCACAGGCTCTTCCGTGCCCGATGGCGGCTTTATTTATCACATAAACGCCGGCAACGATTACAGCGCGACCGGTGGCATTAACTACGTTAATAATTCCACCAACCAAGCGCTCGAAACCGCAAAAGGCTGGGAAATCGGCACAAGATTCGAATTTATAAACCTCAACCTCGAATCTCTCGTCGCACCTACCACCACCCCCAACCTTAAATGGTACGAAAGCGGCTACAAATGCACCGCAAAATACCGCATTTACAAGGAAGAAGCGCGTCCCGCGTCCGAAACCGTTACTATCGACGGTGTTCACAACGACAACGCATGGATCGAGCACAACTGGATCGTAGCCGACGGCGAAAGCGGTTATTGGCAGAAGGAGTTCAACGATAAGAGCCTTTACTTTAAGTTCCAATTCCGCACCGACGTGAACTATCTCTACGGCGCGGCTGTTATCTATAACCCGCCCGTTGCAGGCTCGGGTAACGGCAGTGCCACCAACTTCCGCCTCTGGCTGAACACCAACCCCTCCTCGGTCGGCGCGACCCATTACTACGATATTTATTACAACACAAGCGGCGGCGCAGGCATTACCCCCTCGGTATCGAACAGCCAAATGATAGCGGCGCTTACCACCGCAAACGGCTCGGTTTCCTTCGAATTCCGCGTTCCGCTTAGCGAAATCGGCGCGGCAAGCCTCGAACAGATTCCCTATTTCATCTCCTGCTCGACCAACAACGGCAGCGAAGAGCCCTGCTTATACTACCCGAAGGTATATAACGCATCGGGAATTTATTCCCCCAAAACTTCTTGGTACAGAGCCAACGACGGCGACCTCAACGCGCTTGCGCTCCGTTTGAACGGCTTTGAATACACGCTTTCCGAAACCAAGGATTACTACATTCTTACGGGCGCAGGCACCTCTGCCTCGGGCAATGTGGTTATTCCTGCTACCCACGCAGGACTTCCCGTTAAGGAAATCGGCAGACTCGCATTCCACGAAAGCCTTATCACCTCGGTCGATATCCCCGACAGCGTAACGAAAATCGGTCAGGGCGCGTTCGCTCAATGCAAATCGCTCTCCTCTGTAAGCCTCGGCAAGGGTGTGGTCGAAATAGATATGATGGCGTTTATGGGCTGCGAAGCACTCGAATCGGTTTCGGTTCCCTCGAGCGTTGTCTCTATCGGCAACCTAGCATTCAGCTCTGCCGGACTTAAAACCGCAACCATTCCCAATTCTGTAACAACAGTCGGTTCGAACGCATTCTCTTTCTGCACCTCTCTTACCGATATTTACTGCGGTGCATCCGAAAAGCCTGCCGCTTGGTCGGATATTTGGGCAGATAACTGCAACGCAAACATCCGTTGGAATGGCATAAAGCACGAATTCGAATCCGATTGGACTTATGACGAAAACAACCACTGGTTAAAATGCAAGGATTGCGACGACGTTGTCGACCAAAAGGGCGCCCATATTCCCGATGAGGAAGGCAAAGCTTGCTCGGTATGCGGATGCACTCTCGCTCCCGATAAGCCCACCCCTGAATATATGCTTGGCGACGTTAACAACGACGGCAAAATCGACCAGTACGATTACATTCTTGTAAAGCGCCATTACTTCGAAACACGCACACTTACGGCAGATGAATTCTCCCGCGCGGACGTCAACGGCGATACCAAGGTCGACCAATTCGACTATATTCTTATCGCACGCCACTACTTCGGCACGTTTGTTATAAAGTAAAAACAACAAAAAGCATCGCGCACGCGCGCGATGCTTTTTTCTTTTCCTTTTAACTTCAAAGCTTTAACCCGTGCTTTTCCATATCGACACGTCCGTCGGCAAGAAAGCTTATGCCTTCGTTTTCAAGAAGCTTTTGCTGAACGTCGGCACCGCCGAATGCAAACCCCGGCGAAAGGCTTCCGTCCTTCATAACCACACGGTGACAAGGAATTTCTCCGGGCTTGGGATTGGAATGGAGCGCATATCCAACCACTCGCGAAAGACGCGGATTGCCTACCCTGCACGCGATATAGCCATACGAAGCGACCTTGCCCTTGGGGATTCGACACACCTCGACGTATATTTCTTCAAAAGTATTCATACCATCATACCCTCATACCTTTACAATTCTCATAATATTATTATACAAAAAAGTTGAAAATTTTCAACCCGCTGTCTAAATTAGCACTTTTCTGTATCTTCCGCCAGAAATGTTCACAAAATATCGCATATTTTTTTGGCAAAAGCTATTGACAAACCGAAAGAATGGGGTATAATAATGGCGAGATTAGCACATAGCGTCATCGAGTGCTAACAAAAACACAAAGGAAAGGCGATATATGGAATTAAACGAACGCAAAAAAGCGATACTGCGGTCTGTTGTAGACGCATATATCGCAACCGGCGAGCCTGTTGGCTCGAAATACCTTACGGCGAATGCCGATTTTAATGTTTCGAGCGCGACCCTGCGCAACGAAATGAACGCGCTTGAAAGCATGGGATATCTCGAACAGCCCCACACCTCGGCGGGGCGCGTGCCCACCGCAAAGGGCTACCGCACCTACGTTGAAAACCTTATGGGCAGATATCTGCTCGCGATGGAAGAGGTGGAGGTGCTTGACGAGATTATCGAAAACAAGATAAACGAGCTTTCGACGATTATGGAGGAAGCAAGCCACGCGATAGGCGAGCTTACCAACTACACCTCGTTCGCCTTTATCGGTGGAAGCGGCACCGAAGCGGAGCGGTACGAGGCTTTGCTTATCGGCGAGCACGATTTTTTGCTTATTATGATTTGCAAGGACGGCTCGGTGCGCTCGCGGCAGGTAAAAACGCAGGAAAGCATTAACAACGAAATACTTGAAACCGCGAAAAACGCGCTGAACAAATGCTTTTGCGGCATAACGCCCGAGCAGGTAAACCTTAACACGGTTATTGAATTCGAAAGCGCGATGGGCGAGCACAAGGCGATAGCGACGATGCTTTTACGCGTGATAAACGAAATGTTCAACTCCTTCGACAGCGAAAAGGTACACGTCGACGGTGTTACAAAACTGCTCTCCTACCCCGAATTTTTCAACGTGGCGAAGGTTCAAAGCGTGCTTTCGATGATCGAAGAAAGAAAACGCTTTTCCGAGCTGATGAAAAAGGCTGTCCCCGGACAGACGAGCATAGTTTTCGGCGAGGAAGCTCAGGATATTGCACCCCCCGGAACGGGATTTGTTTTTCACCCGATAACCGTGGGCGGGAAGGTCGTCGGCGCGGTCGGCGTTATCGGACCGAAGCGAATGGATTACAAAAAGGTCATCGCCTCGCTCGATTATTTTGCAGAAAGCCTTACAGGGCAAATAGATAAGGAATTAGCCGTTGGCAACAGTTTGATGATAGGAGAAAACAGCGATGAACGATGAAAAGATAAACGAAGCCGAAGAAACGCAAAACGCGGAAGCGACCGAAGCGGAAGCCGAAGCAACCGAAGAAAAGGTTTCGAAGAAGGCACAAAAGGAAATCGACGAGCTTAAAGCCAAGCTTGCCGAATACGACGACCGTTACCTGCGCCTTGCCGCAGAATACGACAACTACCGCAAGCGCACAATAAAGGAAAAGAGCGACGCTTACGCAGACGCATACTGCGATGCGGTCAAAGCGATACTTCCGCTTGCCGACAGCCTTGACAAGGCGCTTGAATTCTCGCCCGAGGACGAGGGTATTAAGGCACTTTCGAAGCTGTTTGCCGACATTCTTTCGAAGCTCGGCGTAACCGTTATCGAATCCGACGGCAAGGAATTCGACCCCACGCTCCACAATGCGATAATGCACGAGGACGACGAAGCTCTTGGCGAAAATATGGTGGTGCAAACCTTCCAAACGGGTTATATGCTCGGCGAAAAGGTAATACGCCACGCGATGGTAAAAGTAGTAAACTAATTCAATTTATATATAAGGAAGGTATTTAATTATGTCTAAGATTATCGGTATCGACCTCGGTACAACGAACTCCTGCGTAGCAGTATATGAAGCGGGCGAGCCCGTAGTTATCGCGAATGCCGAAGGCAACAGAACCACCCCCTCGGTAGTTGCTTTTTCGAAAACAGGCGAAAGAATGGTAGGTCAGGTAGCAAAAAGACAGGCTATCACCAACCCCGACCGCACCATTATCTCGATAAAAAGAGAAATGGGTACGAACTATAAGGTCGGCATTGACGGCAAAAACTACACTCCCCAAGAAATAAGCGCGATGATTCTTCAGAAGCTGAAGAGCGACGCCGAAGCATATCTCGGCACCACCGTCGACAAGGCGGTTATCACCGTTCCCGCATACTTCTCCGACTCTCAGCGTCAGGCAACCAAGGACGCGGGCAAGATAGCCGGTCTTGAGGTTATGCGTATTATCAACGAGCCCACCGCGGCGGCACTTGCATACGGTCTCGATAAGGATATCGACCAGAAGATTCTTATTTACGACCTCGGCGGCGGTACCTTCGACGTTTCTATTCTCGATATAAGCGAAGGCGTGTTCGAGGTTCTCGCATCCTCGGGCGATGCACGTCTTGGCGGCGACGATTTCGACGAAAAGGTTATGAACTGGATCGCCGACACCTTCAGAGCAGAATCGGGTATCGACCTCAGAAACGACAAAATGGCTATGCAACGCTTGAAGGAAGCGGCAGAAAAGGCAAAAATCGAGCTTTCCTCGACAATGTCCACCAACATCAACCTCCCCTTCATCACCGCAGACGCAACCGGTCCCAAGCACTTCGATGCAACCCTTACCCGCGCTAAGTTCGACGAGCTCACCCGTGACCTCGTTAACAGAACCATGGGTCCCGTTAAGCAGGCGCTTTCCGACGCAGGTCTTTCGGGCAGTCAGATCGACAAGGTGCTTCTCGTAGGCGGCTCGACCCGTATTCCCGCTGTTGCAGAGGCAGTTAAAAGCTTTATCGGCAAGGAACCGTTCAAGGGCATTAACCCCGATGAATGCGTAGCTGTCGGCGCGGCTATTCAGGGCGGCGTTTTGAGCAAGGATATCGGCGGCGGTCAGGTGCTCCTGCTCGACGTTACTCCCCTTTCGCTCGGTATCGAAACGCTCGGCGGCGTATTTACAAAGATTATCGACAGAAATACCACCATTCCCGTTAAGAAGAGTCAGGTATTCTCTACCGCGGCGGACAATCAGCCCTCGGTTGAAATCCACGTGCTTCAGGGCGAACGCGAAATGGCGGCTAACAATACAACTCTCGGCAGATTCAGCCTCGACGGAATCTCTCCCGCTCCCAGAGGTGTTCCTCAAATCGAGGTTACCTTCGATATCGACGCAAACGGTATCGTTAACGTTACCGCAACCGATAAGGGCACCGGCAAGGAACAGCACGTTACCATTCAGTCCTCGACCAATATGAGCAAGGAAGCTATCGACGCGGCTATCCGCGATGCAGAAATGCACGCAGAAGAGGACAAGAAGCGCAAGGAATCGGTAGAGGTTAAGAATATGGCGGAAAGCCTTGTGTTCCAATGCGAAAAGACGCTTGACGAAGCGGGCGATAAGATAAGCGATGCAGAAAAACAGCCCGTACGCGACGCTATCGCGAAGCTTAAGGAAAGCGCGGCAACCGACGATATCGAAAGAATCAAGGCAGATACCGACGCGCTTCAGAAGGCAATTTACGAAATCAGCGCGAAGCTTTATCAGCAGGGCAACCCCCAAGGCGGCGCGGGCTTTGACCCGAACGGCGGCGCGGGCTTCGACCCGAACGGCGGTGCAGGCTTTGACGGCGGCAACGCAGGCGGTAACGGCGATTATTACGATGCCGACTTCACCGACAAGAGCGAAAACTAATCACCCTTATTATAACGAAAAGAGAGGCGAACAGCGTCCTCTCTTTTCGTGGGTATTACAGAGGTACATCAAATGGCAGAAAAAAGAGATTGCTATGAAATACTCGGCATAAGCAAATCCGCCACCGACGAAGAAATAAAAAAAGCCTTCCGCAGAAAGGCAAAGGAGTTCCATCCCGACGCCAACCCCGGCGACAAGGCGGCAGAGGAAAAGTTCAAAGAGGTTAACGAGGCGTATTCGATTCTCTCCGATCCCGATAAAAAGGCGCGCTACGACCAATACGGTTATGCGGGCGTCGACCCCTCGGCGGGCGGCGGCGGTTTTGGCGGCGGATTCTCGGGCGGCTTCGATATGGGCGATATTTTCGATATGTTCGGCGGTATTTTCGGCGGAGGCGGCGGCTCGCGAAGCCGTGCCAACGCGCCTATGCGCGGCGACGATGTCGGCGTTCGTATAACTATCGATTTTAACGACGCGGTTTTCGGCTGTAAGCGCGATATTTCGTTTAACCGTATTGAGCATTGTGCGTCCTGCGGCGGAAGCGGCGCAGAAAAGGGCACAAGCGCGCAAACCTGCCGTAAATGCGGCGGTAGAGGCAGTATAACCGTGCAAAAGCGCACCCCGTTCGGTATGATGCAAAGCTCGGCGGTGTGTGACGAATGCGGCGGCAGAGGCAAAATTATTCAAACACCCTGCCGTGATTGCCGCGGAAGCGGTACGGTAAGAAAAAGCAAAACGCTCGAGGTCAATATCCCCGCAGGTATCGATAACGGTCAGCGTATTTCGCTTGGCGGTCAGGGCGATTGCGGCGCAAACGGCGGCCCGAACGGCGATTTGCTTATTCAGGTGAACGTTCGCAGGCACGAGCTGTTTGTGCGTGAAGGGTACGATATACATTACGAGCTTCCCATAACCTTTGCAGATGCCGTTCTCGGCGCGAAGCTTACCGTTCCCACCCCCGACGGAAGCGGCGAGCTAACCGTTCCCGAGGGCACGCAATCGGGCACAACCTTCAGCGTGCGCGGTAAGGGTGTTCCGAAAATCAACAGCAAATCGCGCGGCGACCTTTATATTACCGTTAAGGTCGAAACCCCGAAGGGGCTTTCTCGCAAGCAAAAGGAGCTGCTTGAGGAGTTCCAGAACAGCCTAACCGACAAGCACCACGCAAAACGCAAAAGCTTTTTCGATAAGTTTAAGAAATAGAGAAAAGGACTGCCACAAGGGCGGTCCTTTTTGACTTTCAGAGCGAATCGGCGCGTGGCGTTGCGTAGCCGAAGGATATAGATAATATATAAAAAGAGTGGCGGAGTGTAATGCCCTCTCCTCATATTTGCATAGCAAAACGATTGGGCGCTCTTTCAACGCCCGCATAACAAATTTGTATAACAAAAAAATGACACACAAGAAAAATCCCAAAAACGAAAGATTTTTGGGTGAGAGCTCGAGAGAGGGTGTTTTTTCAAAAACACCCTCTCTCGTATCGTTCTATTCAATTACCCAATCACGTAAGCGCTACACTCTCGGAAAGGAGAGGACGACCTTAAACAAATCGCCGTCGATGAATATATCCATTTTGCCGTTTTGAAGCTCGGTAAGGCTTTTGGCTATCGAAAGCCCCAAGCCACTACCCTCCGAGGAGCGCGAGGCGTCGCCGCGGACAAAGCGCTCGGTCAGCTCGGCAGGCGTAATATTAAGCGAATCGCGCGAGGTGTTTCTGAACACGAATCTCGCCTCGGCTTCGGTTGCTTCCAAGCTCAAATACACACGCGAGCGAGGGAGCGAATACTTCACGGCGTTGTTCATAAGGTTTTCGAACACGCGCCATATCCTGCGGCTGTCTGCCATAATGCGCGCATTTTTGCCGTTGTTTGCGGTTATTAATTCAAGCTCGGCATCGGCACATTTTTGCTCAAACTCGCCTGCCGCCTGCGATAAAAGCACGCCCGCATCACAGGGGATAAGCGCAACCTCAAGCGTGCCGCTGTTTGCCTTTGAAATTTCAACAAGGTCGTCGAGCAGGCGCTTTAAATGCTCGGATTTGCGCAAAAGCACCTCGGAATATTCGCTGTGGTTTTGGTTGCCGCAATCGCTTTCGGCAATAAGTGTGGCGTAGTTTATTATCGAGGTGAGCGGGGTTTTAATATCGTGCGAAACGTTTGTAATAAGCTCGGTTTTCATCCTTTCGCTCTGCAAACGCTCCTCGACGGCAACCGCCATACCGGCAGAGATTCGGTTAAGGTTTTCGCCGTGCTTTTTAAAGTCGAAATACATATTTTCGGTGTTCACGGTATAGGCAAGGTCGCCCTTTGCCAACGCCTCGCCGCCCTTTTGGAGCTTGCGCATATAAAGCGCGGAAAACAGCGCAATAAAGCCAAGGATTGCCGTTTTTGAAACAAGCAGCAGGAACACTAAGCCGCCCTCATTGTCGTTCGCCGCAATTGCAATAAGTAAATCGAAAGCAAGCACCAAAACGAGCAAGCAAACGGTGCGCCAGATAAGCGGGATATTAAGAATAAGCTCCCACACGCGCTTTGTAAAGCGTTTAATGTGCTTCCACAGCCATTTAATAAACCTCCAAATCAGGCAAAGGGCGCGGCAGATCACCGTGTTTTTAAACAGATTGCCCTGCTTTAGTCTTGCCGCAACGCTTATGCAAAGCCCGAGCGCGATGCACGCTATAACAAAGCTGAAAAACGCGAACAATGCTACAAAGCTTTCGGTGTTGAGCTGTCTGTCGAGCGAATCGAGAAGCATCACGCCGAGAAGGAATACCCCGAACGAAAGGGCAAGAAGTATATCGAACGGAATATTGTTAAGCAAGCCGCCGTGTGCTTCTTCGTCCTCGGCACGCCTGCCCGAGGCGCACATAAGGATAATAAACAGCACGGCAAAGAGCAGGAACGACACCGCCCCGATAGGAATTACGGCATAGCGCAGGCTGTGCGCGGTGTTGATAAGCTCCCACTTCAGCGCGAAAGCGTCGTGCGCGGTCAGCTCCTCGCTCACGCCGATTTCAACCTGCCATATATCGCCCTCGCCCGAATCGTCAAAGCTCGATAAAACGCCCGTGTAAACGACGCCGTCGTAAGAATAAACGCTTATCTTGTGGCTGTAAAAAACATCGCCCTTTAATTTAAGTCCTTCGCCGTTCGTAAGGCAGTTTGTAAAAACAAGGGTGCCGGTAGAGTCCGAAACATTAAGGCGCAGGTTGGATTTTTGGGGGTCGGCTATCGAATCGGGGACATCCTCGCCCTGCGCAAGGTAATAAACCGCCTGCGCGGCTTTATGCGCGATGTCGTAGTAGGTTTCGTCGGCGAATATTTTTTCTGGAGTGTCGATATAAAAATCCTCGTTCAGCAGAAATATCGTGCCGATAACCGATAAAACCGAAACGCAAAGCGTGATAATGCAAAGAATGAAGCAAAGTATTTTTATCGGCAGACGTCTTATAAGCTTTTTCATTTTTTATCTCCCTCTATCATATATCCGTGGCCCCAAACCGCCTTTAAATAGCGCGGCTCGGCGGGGTTTATCTCGATTTTTTCGCGCAGGTGGCGTATGTGCACGGCAACCGTGTTTTCCGCCGCCATCGGTGCTTCCTTCCATATTTCGCGGTATATTTCCTTGGGCGAATACACCCTGCCCGTATAGGTCATCAGTAATTTAAGTATTTCGTATTCGGTGGGGGTAAGCTGTATCGGAACTCCGTCGCGCGTGACAAGCTTTGAATTATCGTCGAGCTCGATCCCGCCGACAGCGAGTATATTCGGCTTTATTTTGCCTGCGCCTAATTGCATATAACGGCGAAGCTGTGATTTTACCCGCGCCGAAACCTCTATCGGGTTAAAGGGCTTTGTAATATAATCGTCGGCACCGACGGTAAGACCCAAAATCTTGTCGCTATCCTCGCTTTTTGCGGTAATAAGTATTATCGGGACGTTGCTTTTCTCGCGTATTTTTACCATAGCCGAAATGCCGTCGAGCTCGGGCATCATAACGTCCATAAGTATCAGGTGTATCTCCTCGCGCTCTATCGTTTCAAGCGCCTGAATACCGTTGAAGGCTTCGAACAGGCGGTGGTTTTGGTCGGTAAGATATATTTTAAGCGCGTTTACTATGTCCTTGTCGTCATCGCAAATAAGTATGTTATACATCGCGGTCGGCTCCTTTTTTTGCTTTCTGACGCTATTATAATACAAAAATCTTGAATTTTAAAGAGGTAAAGGTATTAAGAATTTCTTAAGATGCGCAAACAAGAGTTTGCGCTAATCATCAAACCCGTTTTGAAAAAAAGTTTTCAAGAAAAAGCGAGAGAGGAACCTTTTATAAAAAGTTCCTCTCTCGTTGTATTGTTAAATTGTTGCGTATATCCCGAATTGCGCTCGCGCAATTCGCTTCCGCTAAGGCGGAAGTTCGACTTCGCAAAACGGTGATAGCGCCGTTTTGCTTCGCTCAGGATGACACTACTCAATCACGTAAGTGCCGAAATAATGTCTTGCGATAAGGATGTAGTCGAACTGGTCGACTTTTTCGTCGCTGTTGACGTCCGCGCGGAGCATTTCGTTGCCGCTAAGAATACGCGTTTCGAAGTAGTGGCGTTTTACAAGAATGTAATCGTACTGATTTATCGCGCCGTCATCGTTAACGTCGCCGAGTACAAAGGCATTCGGGTCTACGTCGCCCCAATGAATTGTCGTGCCGCTCAGCTCGAATGCTTCTTTCGACCAGCCGTCGGGAGCAGAGCTGAATTCGCAGTAGATATCTTTTACCGTACAATCTGCAAACGCCGCATCGTAGATATATTTAACCGAAGCGGGAATAGTAATGCTGTTTAGCTCGAGCCTCCTAAAGGCGCCGCTTTGAATTTCCTTAACCGGCAAGGTTTTTCCGCCGTAGGTTACTTTATCGGGTATCACAAGGTCGCTCGGGGCTCCGTTGTTACCGCTCACGTAAAACCAGTTCGGAGTTTCCGGCCAAATGCCGTAAACAAGTCCGTATTGAACAAGTCTGCATTCGATACCCCTGCCGTAAACGACCGACCCGTTCGATTCGCCGTAAATAGCGTCGCGTATCCACAAGGTGGCGTGATTGCAGGCTGTGGACGATACCTTATATTTGAATTTCAACACGAACTGTCCGTCCGATTTCAGCGGTTCTGCGCCCTCCGAAGCCGACGCGCTGACAATGACACCGCCGCTTTCGTCTTCAGAAATCGAAATATCCCATCCGTCGGGAAGCGCTTCGACACATTCATCGGAGGTAACGTCGCTTAACAGCTGAAGCGACGGTGCAAAATTAAGGTCGTCCAGACGAGCTCCCGACTGAATTAATTTAAACTCAACTGCGCTCAATGCGTTTTCGTCGGTTATGTTGCATATTTCAACGGTCGCTTCGACGGTTTCGCCGTTCACAAGCTCGTTTGTCGAAGCGGATATCTTAACGTCGAAGGTGTTTTTGGAAAGAGTAAACGGCTCGGAGTTCATCTTGTAACGCTCGGTGTACGTATATAAGTACGCATTTTCGAGATTGAAGGTCGAGCGGCCCTTGGAGCTTTCCTTTGCTCTGAAATATACGCTGATTTCGTATTCGCGACCGGAAAGCCTATAGTTGCAGGCGAGCGAAACCTTTCCGACAGGCGCGCCGTTTTCATCGGTCATATCGGTATAGAAAAATTCCTTACCACAATCGGAATACGCACTTTCGAAGCTCAATTCTTCGGCATCGTAATTCAAAATGCATTCAAGAAAGTACTTGGTGTACGTTGTTATGTCCGAAACTAATATTTTTATCTCGAATTTTTGCCCTGCGGTGTAATATTCAATCGGATTATGGTCCTCGGTCGCTTCTATGCGGACTTCGCAGGCTTCGGTGCTTTCGCTTTCTTTTATGTTGCCCGTCGCGACGTCGTAAAGCTCGCGATAGTCGCCGTAAATCAAGGCGTAATCGAGATAGGTCAGCTCGCCGTCGCCGCTTACGTCGGCATTAGCCTTCTGCTGGTCGTTCAATTCCCTTTCGCCCGACAAATATTGCTCAAGCATGGCATAGTCGATAACATCGACCGTACCGTCAAGATTGACATCGCCGTTGCCCTTTACGGAAGCATTGTCCGCAACCGCCGCAAAAGGAAACGCACAGATTAAAAAACAAACAGCCAAAAATAACGAAAGCTTCTTTTTCATAAGAATCCTCCTTTTCAATTTACGAAATTTATTCTACTGCATTACACACTTGTATAGTATCACATCCGCGCAGGTAAGTCAATACTTTTTCGGTGTTGCTTTTATTAAATTCGCGCGGCGTGTTTTTTTCGCGTTTGTTATTGCAATTTAGTTGCAGTTGTGGTATATTTATATATTGAGAAATAATCGATAACTATACCCAAATTCGATTTACGGGGGGAAGAGAATGAAAAAACGACTTATTGCGATAGACGGCTTGGACGCATCGGGCAAGATGACGCAGACCGAGCTTTTAAAGGAAAAGCTTGCGAGTCTTGAGCTTCCCTACCGTTATCTTTCCTTCCCGACTTATGATGACGATTATTCGGCGCACGTTAATATGTATTTAAAGGGTCGCTTCGGCGACGACCCCGAAATCGTTAACCCCTTTGCGGCGAGCAGCTTTTTCGGCGCGGACAGATATTGCTCGTATATGCTGGATTGGAAGAGCGATTACGAAAACGGCAGTATAATTCTTGCCAACCGCTACACCTCGGCAAACGCGGTGCATCAGCTTTCGAAGCTTAGCGAGAGCGAATACGAATCGTTTTTGACTTGGCTTATGGATTACGAATACCAAAAGTTAGGAATCCCCAAGCCCGACGCGGTGGTTTACCTTTGTGTCCCGCCCGAGGTTTCGCAAAAGATGATACAGCACCGCTGTGACGAAACCGGCGCAGAAAAAGATATTCACGAAAGCAATAAAAAGCACCTCGAAAATTCCTACCGTGCCGCGCTTTATTCGGCAGAAAGGTTAGGCTGGATAAAGATAGATTGCGCGCGCGACGGCGAGCTCCGCCCGCGTGAGGAAATACACGCAGAGATTATCGAAAAGCTTAAATTTCTTATCCCCGAGCTTGATAAATGATAAGTAACGAGGTTTTTAGGCTGTTTCTTGAATGCTTTCCCGATACCGAAAACGAAGCGGAGATTATTTTAAGCTTCGCCGAACGTTGCGGCGAGATACACGAAACGCACATAAACGGCGAGCTTGCGAATATTATCTGCACGGCGAGGGTGTTTGAAAACCCCCTCTGCGTTGAATATATTTTCGCCTGCGGGACAAGCGAAAAGCACCGCGGGAAGGGCATTTTTCGCGAACGGCTGAACGAAATTACCGCAAATAACTGCGCGGTGCTTATACCCGAAAACGAATCACTTTTCGCCATGTACGAAAAAATGGGGTTCGAGGCTCTTTACTGCATCGAAGCAGAGTTCGGCGGAAGCGGAGCGGAGGATTGCGAAATAAGCGCAAAAGAGCTTTACGAGCTTTACAAAAGCTGTTGCATTTACCCCAAAAAGAGCGCAAACGCGTTCGAAGCGAGCTATAACGCCTTTTTGTCCTACGGCAACAAAGTAAAAAAGCAAAAAAACGCGATAATTTTAATGCAGGGCGAAACAGCGAGCGAGATTTTCGCACCTGACGAGGAAGCGATGCTTTGCGCGGCAAGAGCCTGCAAAAAAGCGTTGTTGCCGTTGAGCTTTGCAAGCAGGCTTGACGAATTGCGGATAAAATACCGAATAAAGAAGCTTGCGGCGGCAAAAAACCTGCCTGCCGAATTAAAGAGCAAGCTGTTTATAAACAACCTTTTTAACTGAAAGGAGAAAAAAATGACTACCGTATATATTCTTCTCGCAAGAGGATTTGAAGAATGTGAAGCACTTATCCCAGCCGACCTTTTGAAGCGCGCGGGCGCAAACGTTATACTTGTTGCCACCGAGGGTGGACTTGCCGTTACCGGCTCGCACGGGTTTACCGTTACCGCCGACATAACGGCAGACGAGCTTCGCAAGGAGGATATGGCGTGCATTATTCTTCCCGGCGGTATGCCCGGCACGACCAACCTTGCAAAGAACGCGCGCGTTTTGGATCTTATCGAATACGCGGCGGACAGAGGCATTTTTATCGCGGCGATATGCGCCGCACCCTCGATACTCGGCGATATGCGCTTGCTTGACGGCAGAAACGCCGCGGTATATCCCGAATTTGCAAGCAAGCTCGAGCACGCAAACATCACGGGCAAAAAGGTCGAGCACGATGACATTTTTATTACCGCAGAGGGTATGGGCGCAAGCTTCGAATTCGGATTTAAGCTTGTAGAGGTGCTTTTCGGCTCGCAAGCCGCGAACGACCTGCGCGCAAGCACAAGATATAATTAATTTGTTTTATAAAAAACGGAAGGAGGTATCGTTTTTATGTCCGAGGAATTAAGAGAAAAGCTTAAAAGCCCGACGATTACAACGCCGTTGCTGGTTATATTCGTTATAATGGCGATGCAGTTATCGAAATACGCGCTTCGCACGCTCGAAAGCGATACCAACATTTTCGTTGCGGTGGGAATCGTTCAGCTTGCAACGCTTGCGCTTCCCTGTATGGTTTATTATCTGTTAAAGGGCAAGAAATTAGAAGAAAAAATTTATCTCGTCCCGCGCGGAGGAACGCATATACTGTTCCTTATATTCTCGGCGTTGCTGTTTATTAGCGGAATGCTTTTAATAAAGTTCTTCTATTTCGTAAACGGCGGTCAGGTTGCCTCGCTCGTGAACTTTTACGAGGATTTTTCGGGCACGACCGAGGGCGCAAGCCAGATAGAGATTATACTTTCGCTTATAGTCATTCCCGCGTTTTGCGAAGAGTTCTTCTTCCGCGGAATAGTTTTCAGCGAATACCGCAAATACGGCACGGCAAACGCGGTTATAATATCCTCGTTCTGCTTTGCGATGCTGCATTTTTCGATAGAAAATATGGCTATATATCTCTTCACGGGGTTACTGCTCGGCTTTGTAACAGCCACCACCCGTTCCATAATTCCCTCTATCGCTTTGCATTTGCTGAGCAACACATTAAGCATCTACGCAAGCGACGCGTTTTTACGCGTGACGGTGGTTAAAAACGGCGCATTCTTTATCGGGTTTGTGCTGGTCGTTCTTACGGGAATCTCGCTTCTTTTGGTGCTATCAAGGGTGGAAAGCATATTCTATTCCTATTCCGAGCACCCGCCGATAGAGGCGATTCCCCCGAAAAGCAGTAAAAATATCGGAAAGGTTTTTCTTTCGCCGACGTTTTTGTTGCTTACCGTTGCATTTCTCTGCGTTTCGATTTTTGCAAAGTGAGGTATTTGAATGGCAGAAAACAATAAAAAAAGCCGTGCAGACGAAATTTTCGATATACTGAACGAATTCAACGACGACGATATGAAGATTGTCCCCGAAAGCAAGGCAGGCGTTTCCGAAAACGCGGCAGACGACACCGAAAGCCACGTTGACGAGGTGCTCGGCATACTTTCCTCGAACAAAACCGAGCCGAGGCTTGTCGGCGACGAAGACAAGGAGGACGAAATACCCGCTTCGATATTCAGCCATTTGAGCGAAGAGGGTGCAGACTCCGCGCCGATTGTCCAGCCAGAAGAAAACCCTCATTTTTCAAGCCATTTTTCGGAGGATGACGGCACTACCCCGCCCCCGCCCCCCGAGGACGATTTGCCCGATGATGACGACGA
>JAZTZW010000042.1:0-36702 GCA_045637685.1 Eubacteriales bacterium
ATCGGGATCGGGGTCGGGGTCGGGTGTGGGAAGCGTCGCATCGGCAGAGCCGAAGAAGAAATAGCTTACGACCACGTTGCCTTGTCTGGATTTATAGAGCTTCATTTGGTTTATAACCCATTTTTGAACGTCTTTATTGACAAGGTATTCACGCATATCGATAACGCCGGTTTGGCTTGTTTTGATATATTGCTGACGGTCGGTATTCGCATCCCAATTTGCCGCGCCGCTGTTTAGGGTAGGCTTTTCTGCCGAAAGCTGTGCATCGAGATAGGAAAGCCACGGCGAATAGTTGGAATTGCTGTATATCGAGAAGGTGAATTCCCCGCCCTCGGGTACTATGAACGAATAGTAGAGGTAGGGGGTCTTTTCGAGGTCGATTTCGAGCCCCAAGCCGTTTGCCGTTTCCAAGGTAGCCGAAACTATCGGGTGGTTGCCCGCATTGAAATAGGGCACAAGGTCGACCTTTTCGCTAACCACGGGGTGATTTTTTGCAGCATGGTTATGAACGGGATTTTCGGGAATAGCGGGCTCGCCATAGGTTGCTTCGGGCCAATCGAAGGTATCGAGCGCAACCATTTCTGCTGTTTCAAGGGTAAACTTACCCTTGCCGGTAACAAGGATTATGAATTGTTCGAAGTAAACTTCGGTTTTATTTGTAATTGCTGTGCAATTATCGCGGAGTTCAAGGTAGACATCGTATTGACCTGCGGCGGCACGATCGTCGGTTACCGTGAAAATATCGGTATAGGACGAGGTGTTGGGCCAAGCCGAGGTATTATCGGTACTCTTTACGTTATACGCCATTTTGAAGGGGATTTCACTATCGATAACGAGATGGAGCGCGTTGAGAGTTTCGAGGTTGAAGAGGTCTGCCGATTTAAAGGCAACGCGGAGGTCGCCTTCGCCCTCATTGACGATAGTGATAACGCCGTTTTCGAGAGTGACGCTTCCCTCTCCCTCGACAACGGTAAGCTCATCCTCGGCTTCGGGAAGGAGGTTTGCGAGTTCATCCTCTATTTCGGGAGGAGCGACGTAATCGGTAATTTGAAGCTGGCGGATAGTTACAGCAGAGCCTTCGCCCGCCGCGCCCACCGCAAAGACGCGCAAGGTGGTGATGCTTATATTTTCTTTATCGGAAAGCTTGGAAAGCGGGATTTCAGCGGTATAGCTGCCTGCTTTGATATCGCCCGAAGCGGAATCGCGGTTCGAGGTGATATGCTCGTTAAGATATACCCATTCGCCGTCGATGCTTAAAATAAAGCTTGCGTCGCCCGCTACGGTGATATCTACCGAAATGGACTTATCCTTTGTGGTGGTAGTAAGCGCGGGGTTAAACACGCGGTCTGCGCTGGGCCATTCGCCGTTTGTATTTTGAAGCACGGTATAGTTATCTTCATCGCGGAAGATTTTCATTGTGCCGATTACGTTCTGCTTCCATTCGCCTTCGTCTGCGGGGAGCAAGCTTCCTTCGGGCTCGGGAACGATTTCGGAAAGCAGCTTAAGCCCTTCTATCGCCTGCTCGAGCATTATTGCGGCGAGGTTTATATCTGCCTGAACGGTAAGCGCGAGCGCCGATTCTGCTTTTGCAAGAGCTTCGGTAACGTTTGCATAACTGCCTACTGTGTAAAGCGAGGAATCAAGCGTTTCGGCATCCGATATAGCCTTTTCGAGTCTTGCTTTATCGGGCTGACCCGATGCTTTATCGGTAAGATATTCTACATATTTGTAGCTTACGTCGCCGGGAACGATAAAGAGATAGGTGCTGTTTACGGTAATTGACGCCGTGGGGTCGAAGCCTGCGGCTACAAATGCCTCGGTTACATCGTAAACGCCCTGATAGTTACCGTTGTAGCTATCGGCATCGGTGCGGTTAAACGCATTATCGATAGCGAAGTTCATACGGAGCGGCGTTGTAAGGTTTGCCTGACTTGCTTCGATATAGATAGACCAAGCAGAGTTTGCTTCGATATCGAGATTCATATAAATCTTGCCGTTTTCGGGCTTTATGGTATATGCGTTGCCGTTGTATTGTATGGACGCCCAGCCGTTATTGTTCCCCTCTGCGCGTTCCATATATATACCAATCGGGTCGAGCTGTGTCATCGCCACGTCGCTTGTAGTCCATTTCGACGTAGTAAGGTCGTAAACATAAACAGAGGAAAGCGTCGAGGGGTCGATAACTTCCTTTTTCTTTTCAAGCGCGCCGATTGCGTTTGCGAGCATTGTATAAGCAGATTGAATGCTGTCTTCCGATGCATCGTCTGCCTCATAAGCATTTTGAAGAGCGAGCTCGAGTGCCGCGATGCTTTCTTCGGTATAGGGCGCGGTATCTATATCACTTGCGGTTGCTACAAGTGCGTTAAAAGCAGGAAGGTCTACGGGGATGATTTCGCTATCCTCGGGGATTTCGGGATACAAGACATACGAAACGTGGTGATATGTCTTGTTGCCGTTTGCATCGGTGATAACGATTGCCGTTTCGTTCGAAGGGAATTGTTCTTCGTTTACTTCGCCGAGTGTGTATGCGCTGAACACCGACGTGGTAATAAAACGACTTGGCGCACCGCAATCGAGATTTATGGTTACGTTTTCGCGGTCGCCATAGGGATTATATCTGCCCGTTACGGGAGAATAGGTAATGCTGGTAAGGGTTTCGCCCGAAACGGTGAGAAGGCGGATATAACCATCGCCGCAGCATTCTGGAACAGAGCCGATGTAGTGCTCGTTTTCATAGAAGCTATCGTCCTCTGCTTCAACGAACTGATAGTCGCAAAGAACCTCGTAAACGATGCGTCCGTCGGATGCGGTACGCTCGAGGCAGAGCGAGCCGTCGTCGTGGCCGCAGAGCACCATTTTCACGTTGGGGTTGGGGTCGACAATCTTATCGAATATCAAATCCGCGCGGGATTGTGCCGAATGTATCGCGGCGGTTGCATCGAGATATTCGTGAGTGGCAACGATAGCTGTGCGGTGAGAATAGATTTGAAGCACCTCATTTGCCCACACGATAGTTTCGTCGGTAGCCTCGACACCATAGCCGAGGAAGAGGATAATGAAATCCATGTTGCCTATTGTAACAAGGTCGTAGTGCGAAATATTGTTGTTAAGGCTTCCGCCATACCATGCTTCGGTATTATAGCGCGAAGCGTTAAAGTATTCGAGGTATTTGGAGTAATCAACGTTCGCGTCGCCCGCGGTATAATCGGGCTGTTTGACGGTTTTTACGTCGTGGTTACCCGAAACGATACCGTTGGGCATACCTACTTCTTCGATATAGGACATCGCCTTATCGGCAACCTTCCATTGCTCGATAGCGGCAGATGTGTTGGGAAGGTCGTCGACAATATCGCCGGTGGTAAGTATATAGCCGACGTTGCCCTTTACATATTCTTCAGCCGCGTACTGATAAATTTTGTAGTAATATTCGTTAAGGTCATCAAACTTTGTGTAGTGCTGAGGGTCTGTCGACCATATCATAGTATCTGCGCCGTTGGTTACGTAATCGAGAACAGCCGCAACGCGAACGGTGCCGTTATCGGAATAGGTTGCAATATCAACAGCTTCCGAAACCGAGCCCGTGCCCGTTATTGTGCTGACGGTATCCCAAGCGGAGGTTTTAACGTTATACACCTTAACCGCGATACGTTCGCCCGCATAGGTAGAGCCCGAGTAGCGGATCACTACTTCCCCTTCGGTCTTACCGCTTACGTCGACATTAAAGAGCTGGTAAGGAATTCCCGAGACCGAATTAACCTCGAGAGCCTCGTTGAAATACTTAAGCGCATACATATCGTAATCGCTGTACGAGAGCGCAGATTCAACATAGATAGTTCCGTCAGAAGTTGTACCGTAGTCGATAGAATACGGCAGCGATTCTACTGTATATGTTTCTGCGGTTGCGTTGGGAGCATTCGAAACAATATCTTCATCTTCGTTATAACGAAAATCAACATCGATTTTTTCGACAACAACAAAGGTGAGCGTTTTGAACGCTTTATTACCGTTTGTATCTGTTGCCTCTGCAACGAGTGTATAAACGCCGTTAGCGAGCGATTTCTCGGCAGGAGTGAAGGCAACAGAGGTGGCTTTAGATATAGTTTCTCCTTCGAGACGTGTTTCGCATTCGGCGATACCCGCAACGCCGTAGGATTCATAATCAATCTCTATAACTGTGTCTGGCGTTACGTAATCATATCGATGAATGTTAAAGGAAATTGAAATTTGCGCTTGGGCTTCCGCAAAGGTCACGATACCGCAAAGCGGTGTAATTACAAACAATGCGGAAAGCAGTAACGAAATGATTTTTTTGATGGTTTTCATCGGCGTTTTCCTCCTTGTAGTACGTTAATTTAATAATACACTATTTTGGATAGATTTTCAATAGTGTTTTTGTATTTTCAACAACAAAAGCAGAGCAAATTTGCCCTGCTTTGATATGCTTTTATTCACTTTTTAGATACCGCCCAGCCGACAGCTGAAACGATTACGACCGCAAACGAAACGCAAAGAAGAATAAAGATGGGATTTTGGAACACGAGCGTGCGCGTTATAAAAATTGCGGTAGGTCCATCCGCACCGCCGATTATACTGACAGAGCTTGTATGTTCTTCAGCCGCAGAAACAACCGAAACGGCAATAATCACAGAAAGCAATACAATAACGGCAAGCGATACAAGAAATGTAATTTTAAAAGCTTTTTTCATATTTCCCCTACATTTGTTCCATATTATTTTTCGGGCATAGAGATTGCAAAAAACACCGTGGTTTGCGGTATAATTTTGCCGCGAGTGATAATATATTATACCAGCGGGAAGGATATTTTTCAATAAGCGGCGCGTGTTTTTATTATTTTGCATAAAAAACGGGTGCAAAAAATGTGTAAATCTATAATTCTTATTATTGATTTTGTGCAAAAGTTATTGTATTATAATAATGGCATTATAAGGAATTTAATTAAGAAAGAGGTTTTTTAAACATGGCTAACATCGATCTTAGCAAGTACGGTATTACCGGCACTACCGAAATCGTTCATAACCCTTCCTATGAAGTACTTTTCGCAGAAGAAACCAAGCCCGAGCTCGAAGGCTTTGAAAAGGGTCAGGTAAGCGAACTTGGCGCAGTTAACGTAATGACCGGTATCTACACCGGCCGTTCGCCCAAAGACAAGTACATCGTTATGGACGAAAACTCCAAGGACACCGTTTGGTGGACTTCCGACGAATACAAGAATGACAACCACCCTGCTTCCGTCGAAACCTGGAACGTATTGAAGGACCTCGCTGTTAAAGAGCTTTCCAACAAGAGACTCTTCGTTGTTGACGCTTTCTGCGGCGCTAACAAGGACACCAGAATGGCTGTTCGCTTCATCGTTGAAGTTGCTTGGCAGGCTCACTTTATTAAGAATATGTTCATCGCTCCTTCTGCTGAAGAGCTTGAAACCTTTGAACCCGACTTTATCGTCTACAACGCTTCCAAGGCAAAGGTTGAAAACTATCAGGAACTCGGCCTCAACTCCGAAACCGCAGTTGTATTCAACATCACCTCTCGCGAGCAGGTTATCCTTAACACCTGGTACGGCGGCGAAATGAAGAAGGGTATGTTCTCGATGATGAACTACTACCTCCCCCTCAAGGGCATCGCTTCCATGCACTGCTCCGCAAACACCGATATGAACGGCGAAAACACCGCTCTCTTCTTCGGTCTTTCGGGTACCGGTAAGACCACCCTTTCCACCGATCCTAAGCGTCTCCTTATCGGTGACGACGAACACGGCTGGGATGACAACGGCGTATTCAACTTCGAAGGTGGCTGCTACGCAAAGGTTATCAACCTTGACAAGGATTCCGAACCCGATATCTACAACGCTATCAAGAGAAACGCTCTTCTCGAAAACGTTACTCTCGACGAAAACGGCGTTATCGATTTCGCTGACAAGAGCGTAACCGAAAACACCCGCGTTTCCTACCCCATCGATCACATCAACAACATCGTTCGTCCCGTTTCTGCAGCTCCTGCAGCAAAGAACGTTATCTTCCTTTCCGCTGACGCATTCGGCGTACTTCCCCCTGTTTCGATCCTCACTCCTGACCAGGCTCAGTACTTCTTCCTCTCCGGCTTCACTGCAAAGCTTGCAGGTACCGAACGCGGTATTAAGGAGCCCACTCCTACCTTCTCTGCATGCTTCGGTCAGGCGTTCCTTGAACTCCACCCCACCAAGTATGCTGAAGAGCTCGTTAAGAAGATGGAAGTAAGCGGTGCAAAGGCTTACCTCGTAAACACCGGCTGGAACGGCACCGGCAAGCGTATTTCCATTAAGGATACCCGCGGTATCATCGACGGCATCCTTAGCGGCGACATTGCTAACGTTCCCACCAAGAAGATCCCCTACTTCGATTTCGAAGTTCCCACCGAACTTCCCGGCGTAGACAGCGGCATTCTCGATCCCAGAGATACCTATGCAAACGTTGCTGATTGGGAAGAAAAGGCAAAGGATCTCGCTTCCAGATTCATCAAGAACTTTGACAAGTACACCGGCAACGAAGCTGGTAAGGCACTTGTAGAAGCAGGTCCCAAGCTTTAATTTCGCTTCGCTCTCGACACAAAATGCCAAGCATTTTGGTCGGTTTTGGATGCCCGTGCGCTCGCGCCTCGCTCACCGCTCGCGGACATCTAAGGTATAAAAATCCACGCACATGTCGCGGATTTTTATAAGATTCAATATATAAAGCCGCAGTTATTCTGCGGCTTTGTTTTTTCATTCATTGTATTTTTATATTGAATTATGACGACAAATAGTATATAATAAGCTGTAAGTTTCCGTTTTGGAGGCGTTTATGCTTAATGAAAAGATAAAGCAGGATTTTATTGCAATACTCGGCGAGGAGCTTCGCCCTGCTATGGGTTGCACCGAGCCTATTGCGCTTGCATTCGCTTCGGCGAAGGGCAGAGCTGTTTTGGGCTGTGAGCCCGAGCGTATTATTGCAAAATGCAGCGGCAACATTATTAAAAACGTCCGTTGCGTGCGCATACCAAATTCCGACGGTATGACAGGTATCGAAGCCGCCTGCACTTTGGGCGCGCTTGCGGGCGATGCCGAACGGAATATGGAGGTGCTTGAAGCCGTTACGCAGGAGGGCTTGAAAAAGGCAGTGCGTTTTTTGGATAACGGCCTTTGCGATATCGAATTTCTCGAATCAACCATTCCCTTGCATTTTATTATCGAGCAGTATTGCGGTAGTGACTATGTTGCTGTTGAGGTGCGCCACAGCCACACGAATATCGTTCGCATTGAAAAAAACGGTGAGATTTTATTTATCGCCGAGGATTTAAAAGAAATTACAGAAATTGCCGACCGAAGCGAGCTTAGCATAGACAATATTTATGCATTTGCCGAGGAATGCGAGCTTGATATTATTCGCCGCTTTACCGATAGCCAAATTGACTGCAATATGGCTATTGCCGAGCGCGGTATGAAGGGCGATTACGGCGTAGGTATCGGTAAGGCGATACTTGCTGCCTACCCCGACAGCACCTACACGCGTATGCGCGCTTATGCCTCCGCCGCATCCGAGGCACGTATGGAGGGCTGTGATATGCCTGTTATAATTACCTCGGGCAGCGGCAATCAGGGCATTACATCAACAGTACCGATTATCGTATATGCCAGAGAAAAGTGCATTGACGAAGAAAAAATGCACCGTGCGCTTGTATTTTCGAGCCTTTTGACGGTTTACCAAAAGAAATTTATCGGCAAGCTTTCTGCGTTTTGCGGTGCAGTTTCGGCGGCTTGTGCGGCAGGCGCGGCGATAACCTATATGGTAGGCGGAACGCTGACTCAGATTAAAGATACTGTCGACAACACGCTTGCGGACATACCTGGGATTATTTGCGACGGCGCGAAGGCATCCTGCGCGGCGAAGATATCCTCTGCGCTCGATGCGGCGTTATTTGCACATTCGCTTGCTATGCAGGGCAAGGCGTATGCTTCGAACACGGGTATTTTGCAAAACGACACAGGCGCAACGATAAGCTGTGTGGGGCATATAGGCAGAGTGGGTATGCAGCCGACGGACCACGAGATAGTAAAGATAATGATACAGTAAATTCGCCGATTATTTAAAACCAAATTTCCCAAAAAAGAAAACGAGAGAGGAGCTTAATGAGCTCCTCTCTCGTAATTTTTTATAAATATCTTAACCTATCACGTAGGTGCCGAAATAGTGGCGAGCGATAAGGATATAGTCGAACTGGTCGACCTCGCCGTCGGCATTTACATCGGCTAATGCCATTTCTTCCTCGGTAAGATAACGGGTTTCGAAGTAGTGACGTTTAACGAGAATGTAATCGTACTGATCGATTGCACCGTCGCTGTTAACATCGCCCAAGCCGTTGGAATCTGAGAGATAGTAGCAAGCGAACATCCAAGCGTCTGCTTCTGCGCCGCCGATCCATCCGTCTTCGCCATACCATTCGTTCGTTCTGCCCATTTCCTTGTAAATGGTGATTATATCCTCGGTAAGGGGATACACACCATCATCCGAGCATAGAAGGTATTCATTGAATGCTTCGTTATAGTCAATCTTTTCTATAGCCTTGCCGTTTTCGTCATATATCAACGCAACAACACGGCCGTATTGAACTGCATCTGCGAGCGAAAGCATAGAATCGTTAAGCTTTGCGTAAAGGATAGGGCCTTCCTCGCTGTCGAGGTGATAGAAGCCATCTTCGCCAAGAACTGCCGAGTTTTCAACGTCATCGAAGGTATCGACATACTGCAAGGAAGCCTTGTTACCGCTTAAGGTGAATGCTTCGGGAGTGGTTTTATTGGTATAGGTCGTTTCGAGAATGGTTTCGATTATAATCTCTGCCCACTCTACCGCAAGAGTAACTGTCGATTGCTCGCTTATAACGGCAATCCAGATAGACTGACCTACACCTGTGCAATCCCAAGTGAAGGTGCTTTCGGTAACGGTTTCTTCAGAGGGCTCGACGGTTACCCACATACCGTTATAGCTTACAATAGCAATAGCGCCGTTGTCGATCGTAACGGTATATTTGCCGATTTCATCGGGTGCGAATGTGAAAACGGTATATTCGTATTCGCTGTTTAATTCGCATTCATTATCGCCGACAGCAATAAGCATTTCTTCATCAACGATATAATTTTCGCCTTCTGCAAATGCGGTGAGCGAAAAAGCAAGCATAAGGGTTGCAAGAACGAGTGCGAACGCTTTTTTTATTATGTTTCTCATCGTTATTTTTCTCCTTATAAATTTATGCATAAATTGCATTCCAAGTGATATCTACCGCAGGAAGATTATTACGTTTATCGCGTTGTGCGCCGACCACGATAACAATCTCGTCGCCTGCTTTTACCTCGAGCTCAACGTATTCTTCCTCGGTTTCATCGCTTGTACGGTTTGCGGATGTATTGTTGTTGGTTACAGAAAGCACGCTTGCCACAGAAGAGGTTTTATAGAAACGAAGCACTCCGTCCTTTTCGGCAACATAGCTGTAATGATAGCCGGTTTCTGCACCCGCGGGGATAGAAACCTTATTATCCTTCGAAATATCGGTAACCTTTTTGGGATTTGCCATAGTTCCTTCGGGGTTTTCGAATTGAAGAAGGAAGGTTGCGTCGCTATCGCCTTCATTAAAGATTTCGAACAGTATAGCATCGCTCGCGAGAGCGTATTCTATTTCAACGGTAACCTTACCCTTCTTTGCGATATAGGGAACGCCGTCGTATTCGAGAGAAACGTCTTCGCTTTCGATAGTGAGCACCGTGCCGCCCACGCGGTAGATGCTGTAATATTGCGATTCGCCCGCGGGAATGGTATATGTGGTAACGGTTTTATCCTCGGTGGGAATCATAAGATAAGGATCGGTCTTTGTGCCGGTACCGAGAATTTCGGGCTCGATGCTTTCGTCGCTTACCTCAGAGGATTCATCCTCGGGGAGCGATTCATCTTCGGATTCCTCGGAGGTTTCTTCGTCGGAGGAGGATTCGGTTTCCCAGTCCGATTCGTCAACACTTTCGGCTTCCGAGCTGTCTTCCGAAATGGTTTCAGAGCTTTCTTCGCCCGATACGGTTTCGCTCACTTCAGAGGAAGAAGGTGTTTGGCTTTGTTGGCTTACCTCTGCCGCAGAAGAATTTTCGGTTTCGCTGTTACAGCCCGCAAGTGCGGAAAGCATAAACGCAAGTAAAATCGCGGAAACGACAACGCTTTTGAAAATGCGTGAGGTCTTTTTATTTATTTCCGACATAATTATTCACCCTTTTTAAGTGTTACGGTATATTCGGTTATGCCGCTTTCGAGATAAACCTCGGCTTCGCCCTCGTAGGTATATCCTGCGGGGCAGGAAAGAACGGAAAGCTTGTAGCCTTCGGTAATTTCGGCATTGAAGCTTGCAACGCCGTCATCGCCGGTTTTTGCGGGGATGCAGGTGTCCTTGCAGAGCTGTAACATAACGCCCGAAACGGCATTACCGTCTGCATCGACGACGGTCACCTTAAAGCTTGCGGTTGCGACAGATTCTTCTTTACTTTCGACTTCGCTTGCTTCTGTGCTTACCTGACTGCTTGCATCTGCCGCACTGCTTTCGGGCTGCGATGCTTCACTTCCCTCTCCGCATGCGCAAAGGCAAAGAAGAGTTGAGAGCACAAGAAAAATTGTAAGTATTTTTTTCATAATATTTTCTTCCTTTTTGAATTATTTAATATCGCTTAAATTTCTTACCGTTTTCTGAACGTAATCGTCGGCGGTGAAATAAGCGAATACTTTTTCGAAGGTTTCTTTATTGGTAATCGCACCCATGTGCATAAACACGACCATTCCGTAGCGGTCGATTATTACCGTGGTGGGGTAACCCGAAAGTCCCTTGACGGAAGTCTGCCATTCATCGCCGACCGAAGCCATAGGGAATGTGATCGAAAGCGATTCGGCATATTTTTTAACACTGCTTTGTGTGCCGTCGAGCGGATTGAGCGCGAGGATTTCGAGCTTATCGCTGTATCCTTCATACGCCGCTTGCATATACGGAAACTCCATTTTGCAGGGACCGCAGTTTTCGAACCAGAAATTAAGCACGATAGCCTTTTTTGTTTTCAAAATCTCGCTTGCCTTGTGGGGTGCACCGTTCGCATCGGTTATTTCGAAATCGAACGCGATGTCTCCGAGCGAAAGCTCTGCTCCGCGAACGGTATCGCCCGTAAGCGCGGTTTTCACAACGAATTCGTTATCCTTTGAACGAATGGGATATTCGTTTTCGGCGATATAGCCTTCGGATAGGCCGGAGGAAAGAACAGCAACGTAGTTTTCGGACCGATACGCCGCGAAGCTAAAAAATCCGTCCTCATCTGTCGTTCCAGCATTCACAAGCGAGTCTTTTTTGCTGTCCTCATAAACCATCACGGTAATATCTTCGAGCGCCATTCCGCCCTCTGTTACTACTTTGATGATATAATCCTGTACAATCGGCTCGGTTTCGGTTGCATCTTCGGATTCAAAAGCTTCGTAAAAGAACGAAAATTCATCTCCGCACGAAGCGAGCGACAGAAGCATACACATGCAAAGCGAACATAGCAAAAGTCTTTTAAGCTTCATACCGTTACTCCACATAACAGCACATCAAAAGCCACGCAAGCTCGGTGTTGATCGTAAGATCGTTATTGCCGTTACCGTCCTTGAAAATATATCCGGGGTTTTCGGTATCCCACCAGCCGACATATTCGCCGCGCTGTGTTACGATATATTTAAGATCATCGGTAAGGGGATAAACGCCCTCGACCGCATCTACATATTCGATATACTCGAGCAGACATTCGGAATAGCTTTCCCTCTTTGTGAAGTTTCCGTCTTCATCATAGAAGTATCTGCTTACACCCGAACGGTCGAGAATGGTTTTGAAGCAAGCGATATAATCGCAATCCTCTGCAAGACGCATAAGCACCAACGGACCGTCTGCGGTGTTCAGATGATAAAAGCCGTCTTCTTCGTTGAAAACAAAATTATAAGTATCGGTTGAAGCGGTAAGATCAAATTCCTTTATAACCGCGCCCTCGGGAAGATTATATTCGGTGAGCTCGACGTTTTTTTTGTATATAGTCCAAGGCTCATCCTCAATAGTCTTTTGATAATCGCCCGTGCGTTCGATACAAAGTATGCATTCTTTATTATCGGCATTTTCGAGGTCGATACCGATAACGTATGTGGAAGTACCTGTATCGCCCGTACCGATCATAGATGTGCTTACCGAGATTTCGAAGCTGTTATCCGCAAGCTCGGCGATATTTTGCGTTTGCACGAAATGGGGCGCGCCGTAATAGCCAACTGTAGCCTTTTCATTTCCGTAAAGCGATATCTTATAGGTACCCGCTTCGGTAGGACTGAAAAGGAAATAGCTTTTGTTTTCGGTAGAAAGCTCTGTATAGGTACAGCCTGCGGTTACGGCATAAGCATCGAATTCAGCGCCGTCGACAAAGAGAACAACAGGCTCGCCGCCAATCTTCTTTGAAAGGAGAAGCTCGATTTCAGAGATTTCTGCGTTGAGCGTGATATTTTCGCCGTAGTGGTAGGCTTCGGCAGAATCGGTAAAGCCCAGCTCTACCGTATATTCGCCGGCCGCAAGAAGCTTGCTTGCCACACCGTTTTCATCACAAAGCTGCATAGCAACCTGTGTTCCGTTTTGCATGAACTTTACAACGGTACCGCTTGCGCAGGGATTACCGAGCGCGTCCTTCACGGTGACCTTATATGTAAGCTCGGCAGGTGAGGATTCTTCCCCACCGCCGCAGCTGCCGAGCATTAGGGCTGTGCACACAAGCGCAAGAGCCATAAGCGGGCAAATAATTTTTTTAAGCATTGTTTTTACCTTCTTTCGCCGTATTTTTTACGCGCCGAGGTGGTCATAGTAGTAGCAAAGCTTGATCCAGGAATTTTCGACTCCCTCGAAGGTATATTTATCCATAAGAAGCTGGAGCATAGAAGCCAATTCCTCATCAACCTCCACACAGCCCTGACGCTCATCGCTCGATTTGATTATCTTCGAAGTATATGCGCGCATAGCTTCGGTATAATCCTTGCCCTTGCCGTGATAACGGCCTGCAAAAACATCTTCGAGCTGATAAAGTTCTACGTTAGCGTCGTATTCGTCGCCCCAGAGCTTTCTTAAGTATTCGTCGGTCTTTTCGACATCGTTATTGTGCTGTGCAAGATATGCAAGTATTTCGCCGTCGGTTTCGCTCTTACTGAAATCAAATCCGCCTATTTCGATCAATTCGGTTATCGAACGGTCAAAAACAGGAGTGATGCCGGTGAAATCGACATAGATAAGACTGTTGTGCTCGGATTCGTAATATTTTCCGTCCTTGAGCACGGGGGTGATACCGCCGGAGATAATATCGTACATAATGTCGCCGGTTGCATCGCTGTCGTAGGTGAAGTAGCCGGGAGCACAAAGTCTGAACAGCTTATAGGACGAGCCTAAAAATTCAACGTCGTAATTGATCGCACCCGTCGCGTAAACATCCCAAAACGCCATATTGATATAGTAGAGAGTTCCCGCTTCCATATAATATACGATCGAGCAGTTTATGTCATCGTTATACATTCTTTCATCGTGCTCGTAGGTATAGATAACCTCGCGGTTTGCATTGAGTATCCAAGCGTCGATACCGTCTTTATAATCGCTCTTGCTGGTGAAGCGGTAAACGCCGGATTTAGAGGGAATAAATTCCGAAAGAAGTCCGCGCGGAATTATCGCTCTGTCGTAATAGAAGCAGTTTTCGGTTTTATTTTTGCCAAGCACGGTTTCGTAAGCCGAGAAGGTTGCAAGTCCCTTAATGGGGTCTTGAAGCTGTGTGCCGTTGGGGCCGAATGCTTCGTAGTAAATACAAATTTTAAGCCATTCGTTTTCGTCTTCGGCATTAAAGCCCGCAACCTCTGCAACCTGCTTTAACATTTCGGCAAGCTCTGCGTTTACGGTACAAACGCCGTTAAGCGACGAATTGGAAGCATAGGAGAAGTAATCGACCATTCCCTTGCCACCATCCTCTTTATTGTAAAGGCTAATACCGTCTTTATCTGCCTTACCGTTATAAACGATATCGTAAACCGATTCTTCTTCGTTGAATTGGCTGTAATTCATAAGGTTAGCAAGAAGGAGAGGACCGTTTGCCGAGCCTATATGATAGTATCCGTCTTTTTCGTTGAATACGATTTCTGCGTAGCTGTAATCGAAGCCGTTTTCGCTCTTTGCCACTTCACGCGGGAGATAGGTGTCGACATCTATATCGTCGGTATCAACAACACGCATATTGCTGATATACACGGTGTCGTCGCCTTCTGCGGTGTCGCTGTCCTTTAAGAAGCAAAGCGCAAGCTCGTAAACGCCGTCTTCCTCTGCAACGCAGGGATAGCAGGTCTTCCATTCCTCGTTCGCATCTGCGCCGGAAATTTGGAAGATATCGTCGTCGTTTACGATAACATAAAGGATATCGGAATATCTTTCGGACGACGCGAGGTAATCGAAGCCGAGTGCCTGACCTGCTTTAAGGGTAACATCGGCATAAATTATCGCGTAAGAGGAATCGATACCGATATTCGAAGCCTTTATGCAATCCTTATCGAGCTTTTTATCGGTGATAAAGGGCCAGATAAATTCTGCGTTTTCGTCTTCGGTTTCGGGATGGTAGGTTACTTCGATATCGCCGTTATTTATAACCGCGCCGATTTCCTCGGACGAGGGCATTTCGTAGGTGGGGGTTATCTGTGTTACGAGATCGCCTATACCGTTTACGCAAAGTGTTTGCTTATAATTGTCGGCGGTGAAATGATCGAATGCCGAAATAAAGGGACGCTTGCTGGTTATTGCACCCGCTTCGATAAGGCAAACGGTACCGTAACGGTCGATAAACACCGAGGTGGGATAACCCGTTACCGCAAAGGTGTTGGACCACGAGGAGGGGCATGCCGCCATCGGGAAGGTAAGGCCGTGTTGGCTTTGGAAGCCCTTTACCGCATTGTTATCCTCGAGCGGATTGAGTGCGATAATTTCGATTTCATCCTTATAATCCTCATATATCTCGTTCATAAGGGGAAATTCTTCCAAGCACCACGTGCAGGTGGTGTACCAGAAGTTAAGCATTACCATTTTCTTGGTCTTTAAAACCTCGGAAAGTGTAATTTCGCTTCCGTCGGGCTTCATAACCGTAAAATCGTACATAACGCTTCCGAGCGCGATATTTGCGCTTGAAAGCTCACCATCGGTAATAAGCTCCGATTCGAGAACGATTGTTGCGTTTGTGCCTACAAAGCCGTAGCTTGCGTTTATTTTATAGCCCTTCGGTGCACCCGAAACAACTATCGCGTAATTATCGTTTTGAGGAAGGCTGAAGGTTACCTTACCCTCGGCATTGGTTTTTGCAAAATCCTTCATATCGGTAAGCTCGGAATTGCTGTAAATATACACGTCAAGCTCCGACATTACCATACCGCCCGCTGTCTGAACGCTTACGGAATATGTAGTGGTTTCGCCGTAGGATTGCTCCTCGGAGCTTTCGTTTTCTGTCGTACCACCGTTACAGGAGGCGAGGCAGGAAACGAGCATAACCGCAACCAAAATACACGAAAGCGTATTCAGAAACAGTCTTTTGAAGGACGTTTTTCTGTTTTTCATAACTGAGTCTCCTTTAAATAATTCTTAAGGATCGCTTTTAAAGCGGAAGTGCAAGCGCCTTTACCGCTATATCAACCAAAATATCAAACTGATAATAAGAAATGCGGCAACAAGGAACCCGACCGCAACGAGCGTTGGTTTAAGCATCATTTTCGTTGCGCCCCAATAGGTTTGCCAAATATCCTTTATGCTTGAGCTTGTGCCTTGCTTATACCACCTGCTCCCGCCTTGAACGTTCGACATATCGGCTATTGTTCTGCCGTCGTCGATATAGGTTATTTTTTCCTTTTTTGCTTTTTTCTTACTCATCGGTTTTCTACCTTATCATATAAAAATCAGCCAAGCAAATGGCAGGCAGCACAATGGCCGTTGCCGTAATCCTTGTATTCGGGGGTCTGTTCCTTACAAATATCGGTTGCGTGAGGGCAACGCGTATGGAAACGGCACCCTTTGGGAGGATTTGCGGGCGAGGGAATATCGCCCTTGAGTATAATACGATTCATTTTCACGTCGGGATCGGGGTGAGGTATTGCCGAGAAAAGCGCCTTTGTATAGGGGTGAAGGGGATTTGCGAAGATATCCTCCTTACTTCCGAATTCGACCATAGAGCCGAGATACATTACGCCTATCTTATCGGAAATAAACTTAACAACCGAAAGGTCGTGAGAAATAAACACGTAGGTAAGGTTAAGCTCGTTTTGAAGCTGCTTTAACAGATTGATTATCTGTGCCTGAATAGAAACGTCGAGCGCAGACACGGGCTCATCGCAGATAACAAGCTTCGGTTTTACCGAAAGCGCGCGTGCGATACAGATACGCTGTCTTTGTCCGCCCGAAAATTCGTGGGGATAGCGTTCGTAATAGTAATCGCGCAGGCCGCATTTTGTCATAAGGTCGAGCACGTAATCCTTTACCTCATCCTTCGGTACGATTCCGTGTACCTCAACAGGCTCGGAAAGTATTCCGCCGACAGTGCTTCGCGGAGGGAGCGAGGAATAGGGGTCCTGGAATATTATCTGCATCTTTTTGCGTATTTCGCGCATTTGCTTGGAATTATAATCGGTAATATCCTTACCCTCGAAAATAATTCTGCCGCTTGTGGGCTGATGCAATTTCAGTATAGCTCTGCCCAAGGTGGTTTTGCCGCAGCCCGATTCGCCGACAATACCAAGCGTTTCGCCCGCTTTTAGCGCAAATGAAACGTTGTCAACGGCAATCAATTCCTGCGTCACCTTACCGGTTACGGTTTTCTTTAACGGAAAGCATTTACGCAAATTACGCACTTCAAGTATTGCTTCGGGATCGGGGTTTTGGTTTTTGATTTCTTCTGACATTATTCTTCCTCCCCTCCGTAAAGATGGCAGGCAACGAAGTGATTGGGGGTTACCTCGATCATTTTGGGGTAATCGCCCGAGCACTTTTTGGTGCATTGAGAGCATCTTTCCTTGAAATAGCAATAATTGGGCATATTTACGGGGTTGGGCACGTTGCCGGGAATATTAAACAGCGTTTCGCTGTTCGAATCGAGCGTAGGCTTTGATTTTTGAAGACCTACGGTATAGGGGTGCAGAGGGTTATGGAATATTTCGTCCACGGGGCCTCTTTCGATAACGCGTCCCGCATACATAACGACAACGTAATCTGCCATTTCGGCAATAACGCCTAAGTCGTGGGTTATAAGCATTATAGAGCCGTCGATTTTTGTTTTAAGGTCGCGCAGAAGGTCGAGTATCTGCGCCTGAATAGTAACGTCGAGCGCGGTGGTGGGCTCGTCGGCAATAACCAAGCGGGGATTGCTCGCGAGCGCCATAGATATCATAACACGCTGGCGCATACCGCCCGAAAGCTCGTGCGGGAAGGAATTATAAACGCGTTCTGGCATCGCAATACCGACAAGCTCGAGCATTTCGATCGATTTTGCCTTTGCCGATTCCTTTGTTGCGTTAGGATCGTGAATAAAGCTGACCTCATCGAGCTGTTGACCTATTGTAAACACGGGGTTAAGGCTTGTCATCGGCTCTTGGAAGATCATCGATATCTGGTTGCCGCGGATTTTATGTATATCGCGGATAGGCATTTTAGCGATATCGTAAACCTTGGTTTCGCCCGCTTCGTCTTTTGCATTAAAGCGGATGCTACCCGAAAATATCTGACCTGCGGGGCCTTGAATAAGGCGCATAACGGACATACTTGTAACCGATTTACCGCAGCCCGATTCGCCCACCACGCCGACGGTGGTGTTTTTGGGAATGTTGAAGGAAACGCCGTTAACAGCCTTTACCACACCCTGCTCGGTGAAGAAATAGGTGTGAAGGTTATCGATTTCGAGAATATTGTTGGGGTCGGACATGTGACCAAGGTATTCGGATTCTTCTGCCTTGCGATTTTTGTAGGCTTCCAAGGTTTTGATTATGCGTTTGTTTTCCTTGGCAATAGCACGTACCTCTTTACCCGAAAGATGATTGCTCTTTTTACTCATAGCCTAACGCCTCGCTTTCGGGTCAAGAGCATCGCGCAGACCGTCGCCGATGAAGTTAAATCCGAGCACGGCAATAACTATGCATATACCTGCGGGGACCCATACGTTCAAATGATTCTGCAAAATGTCCTGATTGGTGGAAATAATGTTTATCATCGTACCCCAAGCGGCATAGGGCGCTTTTACACCCAAATTCAGGTAGGAAAGCGTTGCTTCGTAAAGAATCATGCTACCCAAGCTCAAGCTCATCTGCACGATAAGCTGAGGCATTACGTTGGGAACGAGGTGCTTGAAAATTTTTCGCGGTGCGGAATAGCCCATAGCCTCTGCCGCAACCATATATTCCTGCTCGCGCAGGGAGAGTATCTGACCTCTTACAAGTCTTGCCGTGCCGGGCCAAGAAATGAAGGTAAGATAGATCATAAGGAGATAGATGCGGTATTTCGCGTCTATTTCCGAGGCATCCAATATCGTACTTATAATAAGCAATATAGGAATGCCGGGCAGACATATAAGCACGTCGCAAAGACGCATTATTATATTATCTATCGCGCCGCCGAAGAAGCCCGCAATACCGCCCATAAGCACGCCGAGTATTGTGATAAGAAATACCGCGATAAAGCTTACTATAAGCGATATTCTGCCGCCGTACATAAGTCTTACGAAAATATCGTAGCCTTCGTTATCGGTGCCGAGGATATGTTCTGCGGAAGGGGGCGCAAGGAAATTATCCTTTAGGGATTTTTCGGTGGTTTGACGAACCACGTATTCCCTGCCGTTTACCGTATAGGTCGTTTGAGATACCGAATATTCGGTCTTGCCGCTTTCATCGAGCTCGATTTCGCCCCATTGGGTATATACCAACGGGCCGACAAAGCTGAACAGAAAAAGGCTGATTACCATTATAAGCCCTACAATAGAGAGCTTGGAACGGAAAAATCTGCGGACGACCATACGGGTCGGGGACATAAGTCTTACTTTTTTATCGAGAGGCACTTCGGTGTCTTCTGTTTCGAGAAGCTCTTCTTTTTTGGTTTGTTCTTCCACTTTTTAATGCCTCCTCACTCTAATTTTACTCTGGGGTCGACGATACCGTACATAAGGTCGGCAAGCAATACGCCGATAACGCTTAACAGCGCAAGGAACATATTGTAGCCCATTATAAACGGAATATCGCCGCGGTTCATCGCGTCGAGTGCGATGTTACCGATACCGGGTAAGTCAAAAACCTGTTCGGTAATAATCGCGCCCGAGAAGAGCGAAGGCAGAAGCCCCGCAAGCGAAGTAACCATAGGAATAAGGGTATTGCGGAAAGCGTGCTTATTGATAACCACGCTTTCCTTTAAGCCTTTTGCGCGTGCTGTACGGATATAATCGGAATTCATAACCTCCAGCATATTCGTTCTTGTCATTCTCATTCTCGCGCCGATAGAAAGAATAACTATCGTCAATATCGGAATGAAGCAATGCTTTGCGTAGTCGAGCAAAAGCGCCATTCCCGTATTTGAAGCCGTCGCGTTGACCAAGCCCGACGCGGGAAACCACCCGAGCTTTAGAGCAAGCACGTCTTTTAGCATTTGCCCGAAGAAGAACGACGGGAGCGATATACCTATCATAACGAGAACAGTTACAAGGTAGTCGCGGAAGCTGTATTGGTGTGTCGCCGCCGTGATACCGAGCGGTATCGCTATTAAAAACTCGAACACGGTTGCGATAAGTGCGATTGCGAAGGATATTCCCATATGCTCGAAGATAACGTCGGCAACGGGGCGGGCATAAACGAAGCTCGTACCCAAATCAAAGGTAGCAAGCGCGCCGAGCCAGCTGAAATAGCCTTTTAAAATGCCGAAAAAGCTGTTGTCGCCCAATCCGTACATTTCATACATAGCGTTTACCGTTTCTTCGCTTACGGTTGCGCCGCCTTGGTTAATCGCGTTGATTTTATCCTGAATAAAATCGACAGGCATAAGGCGGATAAGGAAATAAATTATCATCGAAACGCCTAACAGTATAAGAACGGACATAAGCAGTCGTTTTATAATATATTTAAGCATTTGCTACTCCGTTTTATTTTGCAAATTCAACTTCCCAGATACGGTCGAGCGGCGAGGAGTAGGGGTTGAGCTCGGATTCTGCGGGAAGGCTTTCGGAAGAAATAACCTTGGAGTTATATGCATAAAGCACACTTCTTTGATATACGGGAAGCTCGATTGCGAGATCGAGAATCTGCGACATAGCATCCTTATAAAGGTTTGCACGGACAGACTGATCGTTGGTTTCACGTGCTTTATCGATAAGGTCGCTCAATTCGTCGAGAATCTGAATTTCTTCGGCTGTGCCGCTTGTCTTTAAGTAGTTATAGCCCCAAGCGAGTGTGCTGGTAGCGGTGGAATCCTTGTGATATACCTGATAAAGGTCGGGGTCGAGTGCGGAGGACCAAGCTGCCGCCCATACCTCGAGCGAGCCGGTATTGATTTTGGTAAGTGCCTGAGTATCGCAAACTACTTCAACGTCCCAGCCCATACCGTTAAGAAGCGCCGCTGCATCGCGGAATACCTTATAGGTCGGGTGGTCCTGAAGGCTCGAGCCTGCAATAGTGAACTTAACCTTAAGTGCAGAGTCGCCTGCGCTTACGCCCGCCTGCTGCATATACTTTTCGATATTTTTCTTTGCAATATCCTCGCTGAAGGTGCCGAGAGGCGGATAATCGTGGCCGTTATCGGTCGCGTCGGTTCCCTTCGGGTACGCCCAGCTTACCTTGGACATAGGCCAGAAGATCTGTTCTGCGGTACCTGCGCGGTAGTAGTCGATTGCGAGCGAGGTGTTCATCGCGCACATAATTGCTTTACGGAGATTGATATCGTTTACCTTTGCGGCGTTGATACCGATATAACCGTAGCCGAGCTGATCCTCGGTAAGTGTTACCATACCCTTAGAGGAAAGGTCGCCGAGCTTTTCGAAGTTATCGGGGGTAAGTGCGGGAGAGATATAGTGAACGTTACCCTCTTCCAAAGCGGCAATAGCGTTTGCCGAGCTTACTACCTGATAGCGAATCTTTTCGATTTTTGCATTTTCGATGCCTTCGCCGACGGTATTGAAGTTGTTGTTCGCCTTGAAGTAAACAACATTATTGGTATAGAAGTCGCCTTCGGAGGGAGTGTCGCTGTTTTGAGTGTTGGTTGCCTTGTATGCGCCTGCGCCCATAGGAAGCTTAATATTTCTGGTGGACTGAATGATATCGGTCATAAAGTCGAAGCTTGCGAATTCAACGCCGAACTTATTGTTCGCAATATCTACGCCGACCTTACTTCCCTCTCCGTAATAGTGCTGAGGAGCAACGGTGATAGCAAAGTTCCAAATAGCCTTGGGGTCAACGCCGTTAATGGTAATCTGGAGAACGTCGTATTCGTCTGCGTTTACAACGGTGCCGTCTGCGTTATGAGCAGATGCAACCTTATAGGAATTGCCGTTTACGGTAACGGTGCTGCCGGCCTTATCGGTATGACCGAGCGAAACGATACCCGAAATGTTCTTTACCGCAAGGGTGCCATCGTCCGCAACGTTTTCGTGAAGGATAACTTCCTTTGCCTTTGCCGTGAATTCGGTATTAAGTGTAGCTGCGGTTGCCCAATACTGAAGAATTATATTGAGCTCGCGAGCGATTTTATCGTTATAGATATAGTCGATAGCCGCTTCCTTGGTGGTGATAGAAGCAGGATACGCGGGGGTAAGGCTTTCGATCTGGGTGTGATCCTTCTTGCCGTCTGCGCCTTCGGCATACTTAACCTCAACGTAGCCTTCGGTGTACATAAAGCAGAAGATTTCGTTTTTGAATTCCTCGTGGGATTTATAGGGCTCGTCGATATAGGATTCCTGCGCACCGGTATAGTCGGTTTCGAGCTCTTCCTTGAAAAGCTTGAGCGCGTATTCGTAGTCTTCCAAAAGATTCTTATTGGAAACCTCATCGGGATTATTGGAAATAGCGGTCTTATAGCCGTTGCTTACCGAATAGGAGGCGATCGCGCTCTTCATAGCTTCATAGCTTACTTCCTTGGTAGAGGAAGCTCTGATTTCGGAGTTGAAGAGGTTGATAAGCTCGTTGATACGTGCGTTTGCACGCGAGGAAGCCTGAGAAGCGATAAGGTTATCGCTGTCATCGGAGGCAGAGCCGACGGTTTGTGTTCTGTATTCGGCGAGACCTACGATATCGGTAGAATAAAGGGTGTTAGAGCCGGTGTAAACGGGGTCGAGATATACGTAGTAGTTAAAGAGGATATCCTCCATAGTAAGGGGCTGACCGTCGGAAAACTTAATGCCGTTTTTAACAACAAAGGTATAAACAGTCTTATCGCCGTTTTCTACAACGTCGTAATCCTTTACAACAACAGCTTCGTTTTCGCCGTATGCGACCTTAACCTCGCCGTTTTCATATTTCGAGCCGAGCATACCTATCTGTGTCATCGACACAATGGTGCCGTCGGGTGCGGAGGTGTAGAAGAAGGGGTTGAACAAGCCGTCGAGCTGTTCTGTCATAATAACGAATGCATCTGCGTTCGCGCCGCTGCCGGAGCATCCCGCAAACACGCCTATGCACATAAACGCACACAGGATGAGCGAAAGAATTCTTGTTTTCATTTTTTGCACCTTTATTTAATTTATTTTTTATTCTTTAAATTCGACGGTAACTTCGTTGCCTTCGACGATGATAATTAGCTTTTCGGGCTCATCACCTACGGCAACGCAATTTATTTCGGCGGTTTCTACGGCTTCGCTGTTGCCCATACCGCAAACCAAGCCTATTGAATAATCGTCTGCGCCGAAATAGCAGGAGGAATCGATTTTCAAGGTACTGCCGATAATTTTTATGCCGGAAAGCTGTGCATTACCCGAAATAGTTCCCGCGAATGCGCCGTAGCTTGTACCGACCACGCGAGTACCCGCTTTTACCGTGAATGAAAGGTTTTCAAGCGTAATATCGGAAATGCTTGCCTTTTCGGTAACGTTGCCGAAAAGACCGGCGTTTACCTTTGAATTATTGGTTTGAACTATATCGATATTTTTGAAGGTGTGGCCGTTGCCCTTGATACTGCCTTCAAAATTGCCGTACATAAATGCGGTGGGCCATATCTTGCCTTCAAAATCGAGGTCTGCAAATATTTCGTAATTGCCGTTAAGGGTCGCATTATCAAGGAACTGATCTGCGTTATAGATACGAAACCATTCGCCATCGGTCCAATCGATATAGACCTTCATCGTTTTGTTCTTTGCAGTTCCCGTGGCGTAATCTATTTCCCCGCTGTGGCTGAGCGTTGCGGCTTCGATCGCTTGCGTTTTTGCGGAATCGAGATACGCCTTATTAAAGGTATAGCCCGATTTTTCGGGAAATTCATACATTTCCACCCTGCCCGTTTCGGTATTCCATTCGGGCAGTTTAATTTCGCTTACCGCGGTGGGGTCGTAGGAATAGGTTTTGAGATATTCGCCGCCGACCGAGTAAAATTCGATTTCGAACAGCGGTACCCACGCCGCGTAAAGCGTGAGCACAGGGGTTTCGGCGGAATATTGCTTTGCTTTATCAACCTCAAGCAAGCCGTTTTCGAAATCCCATTTGTTTGAATAGGTGTAGATGGTATTTCCCTCGCCGTCGGTGCTTTCGATTCTTTCGGAATACCAGCCTGCAAGGAAATATCCGTTATTGACAGCCGAGAACGCATCGTTTCCTCTTGCCGAGTTATCGGGCGAGAGTAGCGCTATTTCCGCATTTCCCTTCGAATTAACGGGAAGCTCGGAAAGGTTGTAGGAATCTACTATCGACGAGGTGTTCGTGGTGAAGATTCCTCCGTTTGCATCGTATCTGACGCTTACGGTGTAGTTTTCGGCATTGTTTTTTTCATAGGGTGTAGGCTCTGCCTTACAGCCCGCAAGAAGCAGGGCTGTAAGCAGAAACAGTACGGCGAACAATGCCTTCTTTTTATTGATTTTCATTATATTGAAACATTGTCCTCCTTAATTCTTTTCTTTGCGGTTTCGGTAAACCACGAAGCCGACAAATGCCGCAATACATATAAGCGTGATTGCTATTATGCCGCCCGAGCCACCGCTTTCGGTGTTAGCATCGGAAGCGTCCTCGACAGGTGCGAGAGCGGCGATACGCTGTTCTGCCGAAACGAGGAGCGAGTAGTTGGTAACGAGCGCCATTTGTTCTACAGTTGCTATCTTATCGTAAGCCGCGCGTGCCGCCTCAACAGTAGCCTTATCTTCATAAGCTACGCGTTCGGGGATAAGCTTTATTGCATTTATCGCCGCGACGGTAATCTTATCGGGTGCGGCAGGTCCTTCGATACGGTAATCGAAATACTGGTCGCAGATATAGGAATCATAGCCGACGCCGTTTACGGGGTGTACCATTATAAGCTTTTCTTCAACGTAGCCGAGATAATCAACGAAGTTTGCGCCGTAGAACACGTTGGAATACATAGAGCCTGTCGCGTTCCACATAAAGTAAGGCACAAGACCCATACCGTTTATCGCAACCTCGTTGCCCTCATAATCAACATAGGTTCCGTAATCGCCCGAGCCGGGAATATGCTCGAGAGATTCGTAATATGCGGGGTCGAATTCTTCTTCGAATATAGGAGCGTTATAGCTGCCGAAGATGACTATTTCGAGTTCATCGCAGGCAAAGAACGCTTTGTGACCTATCGCGGTAGCGGTGTAGGGCATCTTTACCCTTTCGACCTTACTGCCCGCAAAGGCAAGTGCCGAGATACGTACGGTATCGTCTGCTACGATTGCATCGCCGTGGTCTGTTCCCGCATAGGTTATAAGCTCGTAGCCGTTTACGTTTTTGTAATAGAGCGAGCCTTCGATTACCTTGACCTTATCGGTTATATCGTAGGTGTAGGTGATTGCATCGAGCTCGTGGCCGTTGACCTCTTCGACCGTATTGCGGAAGAAGGGCTCGATTTCGCACATCGCAAAGGGGTTATCGCCAAGTCGTTCGAGCTTTTCGCCGAGTGTGACCTTGAAGGGGGTGATTTCTTCCTTCATAAAGGCATTTTTGCCTATCGATACCGCGCCCGAAAGGTCTGCTTCGGTAATTGCGGTGTATGCAAACGCATAATCGCCGATATTTTCGACAGCAGAGAGGTTTTCGACGCTTGCAAGGGGATCGCAGTATGCAAACGCGCCTTCGCCTATCTTGCTTGCTTCGGCATTAAGCTTAACGCTTGCAAGAAGTCTGTTGGAAACGAACGCATATTTACCGATGTCGGTCGCACCCGAAATATCGATATTTTCGAATCCGCATTCCATAAACGCGTAGTCGTTTATTTTTTCAACCTTTTCGAGATTGATGTTCTTGATCGATGCACAGCCCGCGAAAGCGTATTCGGGAATTTCGGTTATCGCTTCGCCCAAGGTTACGTCTACAAGATTGCGGCAATAGGAGAAGGAATATTCACCGATTCTTTCCGCCGAGGAAACGTCGATGCTTTCGACAAGCGGTGCGTGGTAGGTGTATATATATAATCCTTCGGGGCTTACTGCCGAAACGGTCATATTTTCATCGAGGCAGGCGTAATATACGTCGCCCGAGATAGCGTAGTCGCCAATCGATACCACCTTGGAAAGGTCGATATTCTTGAGCGAGGATGCGTTATAGAACGCCTGCTTGCCAAGCACCGCACCGCTTCCGAGCGTTACGGTTTCCAAGCTTGCGGCATTCAGGAACGCCGATTCGCCGATATTTACGTTTTCGCCTATTGTAAGCGAGGTAAGAGGCGAAGAGAATTCATAGCGGAAGAGCTTTTGCTCGTTTTCGGTATATTGCAATACCTTAAACGCATTATCCTTGTTCATACTGAAGGCATATCTGCCGACAGATACGTTGTTTCCGATAACTACCGTTGCAAGATCCATACATTCGCTGTACGTACCCTCTTCGATAACCGCGTTATCGGGGATATTCACTTCGGTGAGCTTGGTATGCGAGAAGGCGTATTTGCCTATCTTTGTTTCGGCAGTAATTTTGGGCATAACGGTTATCGAGGTTTCGAAGAATCCGTATTCGCCTATTTTTTCCAAATTGCCGAGCGTTACCGAAGCAAGGCTTTCGTTGGATGCCAAGCCGTAATCGCCCACAGCGGTTACGTTATTCATTACCACCGAAGTTATCTTTCGGTTGTGCGAGAACGCGCCCTTGCCGATAACGGTTACGGAAGCATCGGTAAATTCGCCGTTTACGGTAGGAGCAACAGCTATAAGCGTTTTTCCGTCTGCAGAAACAACGGTGTTTGCATTTTGAACCTTATAAGCGGTATTTCCCGATGCTACCGAGAATTCGCTTATTTTGGTATCTCTGAACGCGAACGCGCCGATATCCTTTACGTCGGGACCGATGGTTACCTTTGTGAGCGATTCGCATTCATAGAACATACCTTCGGGAAGAACGGCGGAATTTACATAGAATTCGGTGAGCGATTCGCAATCGGTAAAGGCATACGCGCCGTATTTCACCTTATCGGATTTGATTGTGGGGTTTTGGAGCTTTTTACAGCCCGCGAATGCATACTGCCCCACAGAAAGAAGCGATTCGGGAAGGGTGATATTTTCGAGATTTTTGTTACCCGCGAACGCGTAATCGGAGATAACGCAGATGGATTTCAAATCAAGCGAGCCGCTTAAATTACAGTTTTCGAAAGCGTTCTGGCTGATTATTTGGAGATTGTTTTCGCCGCTGAAGGTAATCTTTTTAAGCGATACGCAGTTATAGAACGCACCATATTCGATAGAATGCATTGTCGAAGGAAGAACGATTTCCTCGAGCGCGGTGAGGTTTGCGAACGCGTAGCTGTTGATCTTTTCAACGCCTTCGGGGATAACCACCTTGGTTACGGTATTATCGCCTATAAACCAAGCCTTTGAGGTTTCGGCGTCGTCGAACGCCAATTCCTCGGGTGTTTTCATTATGTATTCGAAGTTCGAGAACGCGAACTGTCCGATTTCACGCAGGTTCAATCTTTCGGGTATTACTACCGAGCCGCCGTTACCGTAGTAATGGGTAAGGCTTGCACCCGTGGTGATATAGGGATCCTTTACCTCTATCGAAACGGTTTCGGAGTAATAGGTGCTTTGATCATCGAGCAGCACCTTAACGGTTACCGAGGCGAAGCCTTCGCCCACGCCGGTTACAAGTCCGCTTGCATCGATTTTAACTATATTTTCGTTACTCGATTCAAACACCACCGAGGTTTCCTTCGGATAATATGCGTCGAGCGAATAGTTAAGACGAACAGCTTCCGAGGGATAGAGCGAAAGGTTGAAGTTTCCTTCGAAGAAATTAATATTTCCCGTATCGCCTATATCCTTTTCAGCGTTATCGATAACGTAATAAGCCTTTATGGTTTCATAGCCGTCGAGAGTAAATACATCGACAACGGGTTTATCGAATCTTTGATAACCTTCGTCGTTTTCATCGAGAACGGTTACCGTAAACGTAACGCTTTCGTTGGTGTTGGGGTCTTGCGCCTTGATTATAGCGTTACCCGAGGAAACCGCAACGATTTTGTTGTTAACAATTCTTGCAACACTGGGCTTCGAGGAAGCATATTCGAGAAGCTCCGACCATTCGGTATAAGGCAATACCGTGGGAGAAAGGGTGTAAACCTCGTTGGGAGAGAGGGTAAGACCATCCTCGAGGCTTTCGAAATAAAATTCGGTAAAATCGTCGGGGAGTCCTATTTCATAGGTTGCATAGTTGAGCGCATAGTCATATACCGTAAGAACAAAGCTGTTTTTGTTGGTAGCGTTGTTCTTTATATCATAGAGATAATCGGTAAGCTCGTAGGTTACGCGGGTGGTGCTGTTGCGTTCGGAATAAACGGGGGTCATATACTGCTCGAACGCCTTTAATTCGGGGGTGGGATTGCTGTTTTCGTCCTCACCCTGTGTTACATAGCCTATCTGCGACGACATCGAATAATGGTTATCGTAGATGAGCACATCGGCGTAAAGACGGTTTTTATTAAGAGTTTTATCGTATTTGTAGTAGTATTCGATTCCTGTTACGGTAGGTGCTTCGAAGTCGATAGTCATCGGGAATTCGAACACGTTGTTTTCGTTGGTTGCAAGTCCGCCATCGCCGTAATCGACATAGCCGACAAGCTTTACGATATATTCGCTGTTGTTTGCAAGGTTATAGTCGGCGGTATCGAATTCGATTTTAATATTCGCGGGATATATCGACGCGCCGCCATCGCTGTAAGACTTACGCACGTCGGTTTCGGTGCGGGTGAATATTACCTCGCCCGTTGTTGCGTTTGTGATAGAAATATCTATCTTCGCGGCGTTACGGAGCATACCCGCCCATACGAAGCGGAGCGAATGCACCGAGCCTTCCTGATTGGAAAGCGCGATATAGTTTTCGTTTGCCGAAATTACCATATCCTTCGAATCCTGAAGGAAGTAATAGGAGCCGAGGTAGCTTACATAGTCATCGCTTACGCCACCGACAGGACGGGTCGCATAAGCGTCCGCCTTGGTTTTATCCTCTTCGTCGATACCGGTATCGAGCTCGTCGGCATTGGTATCGTAATAGGTAAGGTCGAAGAGAGGAGCAACTGTCCAGTCGCCGTAATATGCAAGATAGGGCACGCTCAAATCGATATCGGTGCCGCTGTCTGCGGTGAGAGTGATAAAGCCTTCGACGTACATACCGTTTTTGAAGGATTCGTCGAGATACTTTTTATCCTCATCGCCGAGCGTTACGGTAACCGTCACTTCAAGGCTTTCGCCTGCATAGACGGTCACTTCCTTACCCTTAATATGGCCGCCTTGGTCATCCTTGCTTGTAAGGGTGATGGTTGCACCGTCGAGGATATATGCTTCCTCGGTAACGGTGGTTTTACCTGCGGCGGTCTTGGTTTCGCTAACGCCTTCGGTCATAACGTATGCGCCGAGGTCATAGGAAACGGTTGCATCGCCGAAGTTATTAACGGTAAACGTCATTTCGTAAACGCCGCTCTTTTCGGGATCGTCGCCGAGCTCGAGCTTGGCTTTATCCATAACGTTACCGTTTTTATCGCGTGTGGTGATATATGCGGGGGTGTTTATCGAATTAAGGAGATTCGCAAGACCTGCTCCCTGCTTTCTTACCGAGTAGGGCAAGCCGTTGGTGTTGAGCGCGATATCCGCGGTGGACATCATAAGCGAGAACACCATTGCATTTACTTTAACGTTATCGTTCGCGATTTCGGGGAAGTTTTCGACAACGTACTGTCTTAACAGCACGACAACGCCCGAAAGGTTGGGGCACGCCATCGAGGTACCCGAAAGTCTATCGTAACCGCCGCCGGTTACAGCCGAAAGAATGCTTCCGCCGTGTGCGGTGATTTCGGGCTTTAAGCGAAGGTCGGGAGTGGGACCCCAAGAGGAGAAGTCGGAAATGAAGGGACCCGAGGTCTGGCTTCTGCCGATTTTAAGAACGCCGTTACCTTTGGCAAGCATTTCGCCATCATCCTGCGAGATAGAGCAAACCGCAAGGGTTGCATCGCCGACGTTCATTTTGATATCACCCGAAACGTTGTTATAAATGATGATACCAGCCGCGCCCTGCTGTTGCGCGATCATCGCCTTTTCCTCGAAGGTATTCGAGCCACGGCGCACAAGCGCGATTTTGCCGCTTACGTCCATACCCGTATAGTCTGCACTTCTGCCGACGCCGGGAATGACGACGTATTCCATATCTATCGTATCCTTATCGCCCAAAAGCGTATCGAAGAATTTATTTTCATCGCCCGATGCATCGGAGGATTCGATAAAATATACAATCGTGTTGCCGTAAAGGATATAGGGGGTTTCGACACCGCTTATAGAAGCAACCGACATAACGCCTTCGTATGTCGAGGGAGAGCCGACGGTACCCGTGTCGGGGTTAGAGGTAAGACCCAAGTTACCGTTTGCTTCCGAGCCGTATGCCGAGGAATAGCTGTTGGAAGCCGCAACCACCATACTTATACCCGCCGCGCGGATTCTGTCGTAGATACCGTTGAGCTTTTCTTCGTCGCTTTCGCGCGAGAAGCCGCAGGCAGTACCGATAGACATATTAATAACGTCGACACCGAGAACAACGCAGTCCTCAAGCGCGGAAAGAATCCACGCAGATCTTGCGGTATCCATAACGTCCGAGAAAATCTTCATCGAAACGAGCTGTGCATTGGGGGCAACGCCGCGGATAGTATCGTTGTTACCGACAATAACACCCGAAACGTGAGTGCCGTGCTCGTTATGTGTGGAATAAACGTCGGAATCGTTATCGGCATAGTCGAAGCCGAAGGGAACCTTATTGTTGATATAAACATCATCAACGGTAAGTCCGCTTACCTGCTTGCTTGCCACGGTATCGTTAATAACAGCGGCAACCTCATCGTAGGTGAGTCCGAGCTTATTCGAGGTAAAGTTGTTGGGAGAAAACGCAGTATGGTTTGAATCAAGACCTGTATCGAGAACAGCCACAACCACACCCGAGCCGTCGAAGCCCGAGCTGGAGCTATCGAAAATACCGGTATCGAAAACATTTACCTCGTTTTCGACAAGCTTTGTTTCACAGCGTTCGTATTCCTCGCCGAGGATAACGCCCATACCGTTTTCGAGCGATTTGCAGGTATTTTTAAAATCCTTGCCCTTTATAATAAGCTCAAAGCCGCTAAGGACAGTAGAATATTCCTCGCCCTCGGCGTAGGAAATATTCTTTTCCTCGAGCGTTTTAAGCAAAGCCTGCTTTTTTGCATCGATATTGTTTTTAATATCTGCCGCAGATTCGCTATTTAACGCATAGTCGGTAAAGCTCATCGTTTTATCGGATTTTTCGTATGCGTCGAGAATGGTGATATTATCGACGGTTACGATAACCGAAATTTCCTGTTCGGGTCCGATGCTTTCGGGGAGCTCAAACATTACCGAATTGTCGAGATATTGAGAATATCCGAACTGTTGGTTGAGTCTTTCGATATAAGACCCGTTGTTTTCGTCTGCCAAAACATCAGAACCGATACGCATCGCGGGGACAATAATCGAGCCTACCAAAAGCAGAGGCACCATCACTGCCGAAACTGCCGTTCTGAACGTCTTGAAAAGCCTTGTTTTCTTCATGGTTTCGCGAGTTCTCCTTTATTTGTGATAATTATTTACATAAATATTATATAAAACCAATCTATTTTACTCTATTTCGGGCTAAATTGCAATATATTTATATAATTAATTTATACAATTATTTGAAATAATTTAATTTTTGTTAATATTCATTTACTTTCGCGCATGGGTGTGTTATAATTAATTATCTATTTTTTCACGAGGAAAAGCTATGATCGATAAAAACGCGTTGATAATACGCCGCGTGATAGGAATTTTAACCGCAATTTCGGTTATTATTGCGGGAATTTGTCTTATCGCGGGGTGTCTTTCGATATATTTCGGCGAGGGCGAATATTCGCGGGATTTAGTTTCGGAAGCCTTTGCGCCGATAGCCGTTGCGGTCTGCCTTTGCCCTATTCTTGCGGCAATCGGACTTATTGCAGAGCTTTTATTGCCCGCTTGGCACAAAAAGGACGAGAAGCCCGACACGTCTTCGGCAACGCTTAAGCGTTTATCCGCAATCAAAAACGCCGACGAGGCGGTTTTGAAGGAACGCAAATCAAGAAAATTGCGAAAAGCTGTGCTTGTGGCGGTTTTGCTTGCCGCTGCGGCGGTATTTTTGGTTTATTCCCTGAACGCGTGTAACTTTGACCGCGCCGATATAAATACCTCGGTTATAAAGGCGATGTACCTGCTTATCCCCTGCCTTTTCGTAAGCTTTGTGCTTGCGTTTGTTACCGAAATATTGAACAAAAAAAGCATAAAACGTGAAATTGCGCTTTTAAAGCAAGCGGAAGCAAAGTCGGAAACCGAAAAAGGCGAGCAAAAGCAAAGCGCAAACATTATCCCCGCGTTAAGATTCAGTATTTTGGTTGTCGCGTTGGTTTGTCTTATTTACGGATACGTCTTTGGCGGAACAGCCGACGTGATGACAAAAGCGATTAATATATGCACCGAATGCATAGGATTGGGGTGATAGGCGATGACGAATTTTTTTGTTAAATTAAAGGCGCTTATTCCCAGCAAGCGAAAGCTGATGCAGTTATATTTCGCTTTGCTTTTCAACGCAAACCTAAAGGGGTTTATATCGGGAAATATATACAAGGGAGCCACCAAGCAGGTCTGTGTACCCGGTCTTAATTGCTATTCCTGCCCCGGTGCTGTCGGAGCTTGTCCGTTGGGGTCGCTTCAGGGCTCATTTTCTGCAGACAAGAGCACGCTTTTCTACGTTGGCGGCATACTTTTGATATACAGCATTATGTTTGGCAGAATGATATGCGGCTGGCTTTGCCCCTTCGGCTTTATTCAGGAGCTTTTATACAAAACAAAAACGCCCAAGCTTAAAAAGAGCAAGGCGACAAGGCTTTTATCGTTTTTCAAATACGTTGTTTTGGTGTTTTTTGTATTCATTGTCCCGATAATGTACGCTTTCCGCGATACTCCCCTGCCTGCGTTTTGTAAATACATCTGTCCCGCAGGCACGATAGAGGGCGGTGTAAGCCTGCTTGCAAACAAGGTAAACGAAAGCTATTTTTCGATGCTGGGGCCATTGTTCACTTGGAAATTCGCGCTTATGGTAAGCATTCTCGTCGCCTGCGTGTTTATTTTCAGAATGTTTTGCCGTTTTATTTGTCCGCTTGGTGCGCTTTACGGACTGTTCAACAAAATTTCCTTCTTCGGCGTTAAGGTTGAAGCACCGAAATGCGTTGACTGCAACCGTTGTATCGCTCATTGTAAAATGGACATTAAGCAGGTCGGTGATGCCGAATGCATTTCCTGCGGCGAATGTATCGACGTTTGCCCGACAAAGGCGATTACTTGGAAGGGCTCGCAGATTTTTATTCGAAAGAACGAGATAGAAGAGCCTCAGACACCCAAAAGAAGCAAGGCAAGGACGATAACGCGCGCCGTTTCCTGTCTGTTGCTTATCGGTATTCTTGCAGGTGCGTTTGTTTTCTATTGGAACGACGGCAAGGAAAAGGAAGACGTTGGCTCAACTTCGCAGGACGAAAGCGTTGCTATCGAATATGGCAACGAGGTGGGCGATCTCTGCTACGGTGCGGAGCTTAACATTATCACCGCGAGCGGCATTAGCGACGATAAGATCAACCCGACCGAAACCGGCAAAATAACGATTATTAACTTCTGGGGCACGTGGTGCACGCCTTGCGTGAACGAGCTTCCGTATTTCGACAAAATCGCAAGCGAATACAGCGAAACTGTTACGGTTATTGCGGTACATACGAATATGATTTCCGAAACCGCGCCCGAATACATCGGTAATTATTATGCCGACAGTAAGATAACGTTTGCCTGCGACGGAGAAAACGAAAGCTATTATTCGGCACTCGGCGGAAGAGATACCTACCCCTACACGGTTGTTATAGACAGCGAGGGCAGAATTACAAACGTATTCTTCTCTGCTTTGGAATACGACGATTTAAAGGAAGCGGTTGAAGCCGCAAAAGACTGAGTAAACATAAAAATCCTTGGAAACGCAACCGCTTCCAAGGATTTTTTATATTAATTTTTCGAGCTGTGCTTCGGTAGCTTGAGGCAATATGGATTTAAGATGCGAAAGAATTCGTTTTTTTGATTCAAGCGGCTTGCGCTTATAGGCAGAGGAGGTAAAGGCATAGCCAAACACCGCTTCGGGGGTGGTGTATTCGGCAACGCCCCAACCGTAGGGATTGCCCTTTTTATCGAGCATATAAACAAAATCAGCAACGCAAATATACCCCTGCATTTGCAGGCGCGTTATTACCGTTTCGAAGCCTTTTTTGCCGCCCTTAATATACCCGCAAAGTGTTTTTAATTCCTTCGAGAGAATGGGCGAATTTTCGTTTATTGCCTCGAACATCTCCTTGTCCTTAAAATAGACAAGCCCATCATCACAACGCGAATCGAAATCGTAGCCATCGCGGCGGAGATTAAGAAAATCGGGTATCCATTCTCGGCTGACAAAGCCCGCCTTTCCGCCGAAAAATTTACCGTAAATGCATTCATCGGTGCGAATCGCGGGGCCCTTCCATTCCCACGGGCCGTCGACATCGGGCGAAAACCAAAGATTCGGCGGACAGAATTCCTCTATCGAAAATCCATTCACGACATTTTTGAAAAACGGCAGGAATCCGAATTCCTTTATTGTTTTATTTAGTTCATCGAGCGAGTTTATGGTGTGTTTCACGGCTTTTTCCTTGACTAAAATACTGTTGTATTATATAATACACCCAACAGAAACTTTTGTAAAGCGGAACGGTGAAAAAATATGGCAGAACAGATTTGGAGTATTCAAAACGGCGGTTTGGTTTGGCGTGTCGACGAAGGACAGGTGCATTCCGACGATATTGAAATGAGCGGACCATTTGCCGACCTTTGGACAAAATACGGCGTGAACGAAAAGGGGTTGCTTTCGCTTGATTACAAGCTGTATTTCCCCACGCTGCGCACCATTCCGAACAACACCCACGCGACCTATTGCTTTGCTGTTTCTGATTCCGAGCGACCGAGAATTATTTGCAACGGAAAAGCGGTTGACGAATATCCGAAGGAGTTTATTTTCGACGGTGTTCTTACGATAAAATGCGATACCGATTTCGGTTTTTCAACCGAACGCAGTATATTCCCTGCAAGCGAAAGCAAGGATTGCATAGAGCTGATAACCGTATTTGCAAAACGCGATGTCGAGCTTGAATTATCGTACAAAAGCGGGCACATTCATTCCTATGGCAGAGGAACAAAGGGCGTTTACGTTTCGCGTATATGCAACGATTGCTGTGACGGCTTATGGCTTGAAGAAAACAGCAGCATAACCTTTGGAATTTACTATTCCTCCCTGCTTGCGAGCGAAATCCCGCTTATTCCAGACGGAAGGCGCGAGCTTAAAAAACGCAGAGAACGCATTAGCGAGCTTTGCGACAACTCGCTTATTCTGCACAGCGGCAACGCCGAGCTCGACACGATGACACGTCTTGCAAAGCTTCGCGCAGGCGAAAGCATTTTCGAAACGCTTACAGGCAAATACCATTCCCCCGGCGGGCACGCCTATTACGCCGCGATATGGTGCAACGATGAAATAGAATACGCAGGTCCGCATTTTGCGATGACTGCAGACAAGACGGCTATCGAAGCATCGATAAACGCTTACAAGGCGTATATTCCGTTTATGTCGGATGCATTTACGCGCTTGCCGTCCTCAATAATCGCCGAAGGGCTTGATATATGGGAGGGCGCGGGCGACAGAGGTGACGCCGCGATGTATCTTTACGGAGCTTCGCTGTTTTGCCTTAATCTCGGCGACGAAAAAACCGCGCGCGAGCTTTGGGGCGCGATAACATGGTGCGCCGAATACTGCGAAAGAATGAAAACGCCCGAGGGCGTCATAGGTTCCGATTCGGACGAATTAGAGGGCAGATTCCCCACCGACGGATATGCAAATCTTTCGACCTCGAGCCTTTGCTACGGCGGCTTGATAAACGCGGCTAAGCTTGCACGCTCGCTCGGCGAGGAGGACACCGCAATTCTTTACGAGGAACGCGCAAGGGAGCTCGAAAAGGCTATCGAAAATTACTTCGGAGCTGTTCTTCACGGGTTTGAAACATACAGATATTCCAAGGGCTTTGACACTTTACGCGCGTGGATATGCCTGCCGCCTTGTATGGGCATTCGCACCCGCGCAAAGGCGACGCTCGATGCGATGCTTTCGCCCTATTTATGGACTGAGGAGGGTATGCTTACCTGCGAGCGTTCGAGCGAAAATACAAGCGACACTATATGGGACAGAAGCACGCTTTACGGTATGAAATGCGCATTTCTTGCAGGCGAAAGCGACAGAATGACAAAGCCGCTTCTTGATTATTGCCACAAGCGCTTGGTGTGCGACCGCGTCCCTTATGCCGTAGAAGCCTACCCCGAAGGAGAAAAACGTCACCTTTCGGGCGAAAGCGCGCTGTTTGTACGTGTTATCACCGAAGGGCTGTTCGGAATTATGCCTGAATCGTTAGAAAGCTTTTCGTTCGTTGCGGCAATACCGAGCGGGTTTGATAATCTAACACTCGAAAAGATACGTATATGCAATTCCTGCTTCGACATAAAAATCAGCGGCGAGGAATATGCGGTTTACGAAAACAATGTATGCATCGCATGCGGAAAAACCGACGGAAGCCGCATAACCGTAAAATCGAGCAAATAACAAACAAAAAAGGGGCGCGAATTTCGCGCCCTAACGTATTTAGTATAACATAATACGTTTTTAATGTCAACGAAAAATTGACGTATCGAATATATTTCTGCTATTTGAATAAATTTTTGTAGTGCATTTTGTAAAAATAGTGTATTGAAAAAACCATTGATCTGTGATATTATAAAGACACAGAAAGGGTGAGTCCAATGTACAGGTAAAACCTGAACTC